>CAWENM010000010.1:0-17098 GCA_963810465.1 uncultured Acidobacteriota bacterium
CCCGTCAGTGATGAGAAGGCGTACCGACACAGCTTCGCCAAGGCGATGCACGTATCCCCTTTCAACCCGATGGAGCAGACCTACCACTTCACGGTCAACCGGCCCGGGAAGCGGCTTCAAGTGGCGATCGAGCAGACCGACCAAAGCGGCAAGGTGTTCCGGGCGGGGATGAGGCTCTCCCGGATTCCCTTGACCGACCGCAATCTGCTCAGGGTCTTCTTCACCCACCCCCTGGTGACGATGAAGGTCATCGCAGGGATCCACTGGCAAGCCCTGCGGCTCTGGCTCAAGGGCGCCACCTATCGGAAACGCCCTCGGCCCCCCGCCGATAGCATCACGATCGTGGACCCGAGCATGGTCGGATGAAGGCCCGGGAGCGGCTAGGTCTCCGCGTCTTCTCCTGGCTGGCACGTGCAGGGAGCATCCAGGTGACGCTGCCCGCCGGCGAGACGGTATCGATCGGCCACGGGTCGCCCGGCGCCGACGTCGAGGTCACCGACTATTCGGCCGTGGCCGACATCCTCCGCACCGGTCTCACCGGATTCGCGGAGGCGCATATGGACGGGTGGATCGAGACCTCGAACCTTCCCGCCCTACTCCGATGGGGCGTAGCCAACCAAGCCGCCTGGTTCGAGCACCCCCTGGCCCGTCTGACGCTGCCCTTCCGGAGGCTGTGGCAACGGATCCGTCCTGAGAGACGGCACCCGCGGGTGCGAAACATGAACGATCATTACAACCTGGGAAACGACTTCTACGAGAAGTGGCTCGACGAGACGATGACCTACTCCTCCGCCCGTTTCCTCGACCCCGACCAACCGCTGTCGGGAGCCCAGATGAACAAGTACCGGCTGATCGCGGACAAGACTGGCTTGGCGCCCGGGATGCGGGTACTCGAGATCGGATGCGGTTGGGGAGGATTCGCCGAATACGCAGCCTCGGAAAGAGACTGTGAGGTCACCGCGATCACACTTTCCGGCGAGCAGGCGTCCTACGCCGAGAAGCGGATCGCCGAGCACGGCCTGGCCGACAAGGTCGAGATTCGGCTCGCCGACTTCAGGGACGTCACCGGCGAATTCGACGCGGTCGTCTCCATCGAGATGATCGAATCGGTCGACGAGACCCATTGGCCGGCCCTTTTCGAGTTGATCGCCGACCGCCTCAAGCCAGGGGCGCGGGCTGCGATGCAGATCATCACGATCAGGGACGACGAGTGGGAGCGTTACCGATCCAGGGCCGACTTCATACAGCAGTACATCTTCCCCGGGGGACAGATCCCGGCGCCCAAGGTCCTCAAGGCGTTGGCCGGCAAGGCCCGTCTGGACGTGGAGCAAATCGAGACCTTCGGCCTCGACTACGCGCGAACCCTGGCGGCTTGGCGGGACCGCTTCCTGGAGGCGTGGCCGGTGCTCCAGGTTGAACACGGCCTCGACGAGCGTTTCCGCCGCATGTGGGAGCTGTACCTCGCCCTTTGCGAGGCGGGGTTCCGCACGGGGCGGATCAACGTCGAGCAGTGGGTATTCGCCCGCTGATAGATCTCCTTCGGCTCCTTCGCCCAGGTTCCTGACCCGGATCTCATTTGAATCACTCGACCGCGCCGAAGCACGGGTGAAGCAAGCGAGCACTCAAGACGATCGTAAGTCAGAAGGAGATCTAAATGCGCAAGCTGATGCTTCTCATGGCCGTGATGGTGGTGTCGATACTGCCGTCCACGGCCGCAATGGCCCAGTCGGACGAGGGTCAGGTCATCGTGGTTCACGGTGTTCCCGATCTGGACGCCGACGTTTACGTCAACGGTGAGCTCACCCTCGAAGGCTTTCAGTTCGGCGATGTAGCCGGTCCGCTGGACCTGCCCGCCGGCACCTACGAGATCGAGATATTCGCCGCCCTCTACCCGAAGGAAGAGCTGCCCCTGGACGCTATCTTCTCCAAGGAGGGGCCTCCGGTGCTGACACTCATTACGTGCGGCGGCGGCTTTGATCCTGGCGTCGCTCGCTACGACAGCAACGTCGTCGTCTACGCCATGCCAGCTGTCGATTTCCCGGCTTCTTCGATCGGGTGATGGTGTCCCTTCTCACGCTCGACCACAGGTAGCCTCCACGCCTTCGTAACGGAGCGAAAAGTGGATGAAAGCAGCCTCAGATCTGCGCGGCTCGGAGTCACCGCGGCCGCCCTTTCGGGGGACTCCGGCGGGCTCTACAACATCGTTGCCCGCCTCATGGATGAGGGGGTTCCTCTCGACTCGCTGCTCTTTGACCTCCTCCTTCCCACTGAAAGAGATGTCGGATCGCGGTGGCAAAGCGGCGATTACCTGGTCTCGGAGGAACACACCGCGACGGCCACAGTCGAGACCGTCGTCGCGCTCCTTGCTGGGTCGTTGGACCAACCAGAGGACGGCCTCCATGTCGTGGTTGCCTCAGCTGAGGGCGACTCTCACTCTCTGGCAGGCCGGGCCGTGGTCGCTTATCTACTCTTCAACGGGTTCCGCACCACCTTCCTCGGCGCCAACGTGCTCGCCAGCGACCTGCGGGAGTTCCTCGCCAGCGAGCAGCCCGACGCGATGATCATCTCCTGCACGATGACCAACCATCTCATCGGAGCCAGGGCAGTGATCAGCCAGAGCCACTCCGCAGACGTGCCTGTACTCGCGGGAGGGCGGGCGTTCGGCGGGACCGGGGCGTGGGCGACCACGCTCGGAGCCGACGCCTGGGCGTCGCACCCGAGAGAGATCCCAGGCGTCCTACAGACGTGGGTGCCAGACGTAAGAGCATCCGAGAGCCGGGCTCGTAACCCTTCGGAGGACCTGCTGAAGCTGATCGAACGACGCACCTCGGTTCTCGCTCGAGCACAGGAGGATCTGGAGCGACGTCTCGGAGAAACGCCTGGCCCCCGCCTGCGAGACGAGCTCGCCCTGCTTCTCGGCGCAGTCGAAGCGTCTCTGCTGGTAGGCGACAACGAGGTGGTCGTTGAGGCCCTTAAGTGGCAAAGAACGACCCTCCAGGCCCACGGGCACGGCGACTCGGGCCCACTGACGGAGGCCGTCATTGCAGGTTTGCGGCCGGTATCCCTCGAAGCCGCCGAAGCTCTTCGCTCTGCCCTGTCCCTTTAGGTCGGCTTCGGGCGTCGGCCGGCCACCTCAACAATGCGACGGGCCATCGGGCCGAAAACCATCGAATGGAACGGCCAGAGCAGATACCAATAGAGGCGTCCTGCCAGTCCGCGCGGGGCGAAGTGAGCAGTCTGGATCAGACTGGTATGGCCACTCTTGCTTTCGACTTCAAACTCGAGCCAGGCCTCGCCAGGCAATCTCATCTCGGCGACCAGGAGGAGGCGTCGGTTGTCTTCGAGGTCGGCCACCCGCCAGAAGTCGAGTGTGTCACCTCGCACCAAAGCAGTGCGGGGTCCAGCATTTCGCTGGAGGCCGACACCGCCCACCACACGGTCGATCAGACCTCGAATCCACCAGGCCCAACCGGCGGCGTAGTAGCCAACTTCGCCTCCTATCCGTGTCACTGCCCAGTAGACGTCCTCCGCCGGAGCTGCCGTTTCCACTACCTTGCGGTCCCGCAGCCAGCGGGCACCGGCCCAGGCCGGATCGGTTGGCAGGCTCACCGCCGGTTGCTCTACAGCCTCGTGCCATCGGGTTTCATCGGTGTTCCCCTCCACCCTTTCCAAGGCGTCAGAAACGGCCTCGCGATACGGGCTGAGGGGACGCTCGACAAACTTTGTTGCCGCGTTCTCGGTGACAACGACCTCGGTGATGAGACTGTCTATGAGGGTGCGCGCGATTCGGGTGGGCACTGCGGTGACGAGACCCACCCATCGAGAGGACAGCGAGGGCGAGAACATCGGCACTGGCAAGATAAGGCGGTGCCGAAGACCGGCCTCTTCGGCGTAGATCTGCATCATGTCCCTGTAGGTGAGAACGTCGGGACCGCCCACCTCCAGCATCTGATGATCGGCCAGGTCGTGATCGAGCAGTCCGACAAGAACTGCCAATACATCCCTGGCAGCGATGGGCTGGCATCGAGTCTGAACCCAACGAGGCGTGATCATCACTGGAAGCACCTCGGTCAGATGTCGAAGCATTTCGAACGAGACCGAGCCCGACCCGATGATCACTGCCGCCCTGACCTCACTGAGTGCGATCGGACCGGCGGCGAGAACCCGACCTACCTCTTGACGGCTGGCCAGATGGCCGGAGAGGTTGGTCGAGCCTCCCAGACCACCCATGTAGATGATCCTCTGCACGCCCTGACGTTCCGCCGCCCGACGGAAGTTCTCGGCGGCTTGACGGTCACGGGTGGCAAACCCCTCGCCGCCGTCCATCGAGTGAATCAGGTAGTAGGCGGTGTCAATCCCCTCCAGAGCGGCGTCCAACGATGCCCGCTCCAGAGCATCCGCCACCGCCACCTCCACCTGCTTATGCCAGGGGTGGCCGCTGAGACCCTCGGCGCTCCGCACCATGCAACGCACCTGATAGCCCGCCGCCAGGAGTTGGGGCACCAGGCGGCCCCCCAGGTAGCCACTGGCTCCGGTCACCAGCAATGTGGATCCGGAAGTGCGTGCGGGGTCAGCCGACGATGGCTCCGCTGATGCCCTCTCGTACTGTTGCAAAGCATCCTCGTTCGTCATCCACTAGTGATTCGGCGCCGAACCTTGTCGTGGATTGCATCTGGTCGACCGACAGGTTCGCTGTCTGGTACTGGCCGCGGACTATGCCTTCTTCATCGGTCCGCCGAAGCGGGCCGAGATGGCGGTTGATCTCGCCTGGTTCCAGCGTGACCTGCGGTGGGCGGCAACCCGGCCTGGTCTTGAGGGTCGGCGCCCTCGGCAGGATTCGAACCTGCGACACCCGGTTTAGGAAACCTGCTCTGTATTCGGGCCTCTTAACGCCCGAAAACGCCAATGAACATAGGGTTTTCGCGTTCTCTAGGTTTTGCGCGTTCCGGTGCTCAGTTTCAGGGGGAACCTGAATTGTCCCAGCGAACGCAGCAGGGGAGACTCCGACTCGACTGTCTTTGTCACCGGGCTGGAGCGGTCTGGGTTCGAGGCGGAAACGCGCTCGCCGTCGACCGTCGTCCTCCGCCACGGTTGGGCGGTGGTGGCATCATGGCCATCGGCTGGAAACCCGACAGGAGCAAGCCGATGGAGAGTCTCGCCTCGACCGTCCGTGGTCACGGCCCCGAGGTGGTGCTCATACATGGCGGGATGACCGACGGTGAGTTGGCGTGGGGCGCTCAGGAGCCATTGGCCGAACGGTGGCGCTTACGCGTTGTCGACCGGGCTGGGTATGGCAGCAGCGCACACCTCTCCACCGGCGAGGACATCCAGCTCGACGCGCGACTCGTCGTGGCCGCTCTTGACGAGCCTGTCCATCTCGTCGGCCACTCCTCTGGTGCGATCGTCGCCCTCCTGGTCGCTGCGGCCTCGCCGCGCCGCGTGCGCTCGCTCACCGTTGTCGAGCCCCCGTCGTACCGGTTCGTCGATGATCCGGGCATCGCGCACCTGGCTGATCTCGGCGACGATCTGTGGAACGATGTAGAGCTGTCAGACGGTGACTGGCTGCTCGAGTTCTTCGACGCCTTCGGAGAAGAGCCTCCTTCGCACGGAGCTCATCAACCTCCTCCAGCCGCATGTCCCGCCCTTTCGGCGTTTCGTCACGCGTCCGTGGGAGATTCATCTGCCGGTCGACATGATCAAGAGCGCTGGCGTCCCGTCCCTCGTGATCTCCGGTGGGCACCATCCGGCCTTCGAGCTACTGAACGACCGTATTGCAG
The DNA here is from genome assembly GCA_963810465.1 of uncultured Acidobacteriota bacterium. GTDB lineage: Bacteria > Actinomycetota > Acidimicrobiia > Spongiisociales > ZC4RG35 > JARDZU01. The sequence continues at coordinate 5,778 of CAWENM010000010.1, forward strand.
AAGCGATTGGAGCGCGTCGAACGGTCGTTGAAGGAGCGGGTCACGAGGTACAAATGACTGGAGCGCCGTTCAACGAACTGATCCAAGACTTCTTTCGCGACCCTGATCGACACCGGTGAACGCTTGGGGCAGTAGATGGAGTGCTGTACCTTTCGCCATCCGGTCTGCGAACTTCTCCGGGGTCGTGACGGTGGGGGAGGCGATTACGGAGCAGAGCGCCCTCGGCAGGATTCGAACCTGCGACACCCGGTTTAGGAAACCTGCTCTGTATTCGGGCCTCGAACAGCCGAAAACGTCAATGAACATGGGGTTTTCGCGTTCTCTAGGTTTGGCGCGTTCCGGTGCTCAGTTCTGAAGGAATACTGTTCGTTACGACTGAAGAGTCAGCACCGCGGCGAGCCGCCGACAGAGCGCCCGGCGAGCGGTTGACACTCGAGCGCCATCAGAGTGGCCGCCCCGGAGGCGGCGGACTCGAACAAGCCGCGTGGAGGAAGACCGATGAGCACGACGTTGCGATCAACGACCGCAGCCGCTCTGACCACTTTGCGGCGCGGCGGGTGGCAGTTCTCGGTGATCCTCGTTCTGGTCCTCTCCGGCTGCGCCGGGCCTCATCCCAGCGAGGCCTCAACTACTGCCGTCGAGGCCGACACCGCCCTGGGGGCCCGGATGGACGCAGCAGCCGCGGACGCCCTGGGCGAGATCCCCGCCGCCGGATTCTCCGTCGCTGTCATCCGCCGCGGACAGCCGGTTCTGGCCAATGGCTACGGGTATGCGGACCTGGCCGACGAGGTCCCGGCCTCCGCGAACACCATCTACCGGCTGGCCTCAATCACCAAGCAGTTCACGGCCGCCGCGATCCTCCACCTTGCCGAGGAGGGGAAACTCTCGCTCGAAGATCGGATCAGCGACTACCTGCCCGACTACCCGGCATCTGGCCGGCGGATCACGATCCGCCACCTCCTGTCCCACACCTCGGGTCTGTCTGATGTGGCGGTCTTCCCCATCCTCGAGGAGGTCGGTGGCGTGGGATACACCCGGGACCAGGTCATAGACCTGGTCGCTTCGCAGCCGCTCGACTTCGAGCCGGGGACGGGGCATTCCTACAGCAACGTAGGATTCATGCTCGCCGGGGTGGTGATCGAGCAGGTCACCGGGACCACCTACAGCGATTACATGACGAACGAGATCCTCCGGCCGCTCAGGCTCGACCAGACCTCGTTCTGCCCCAATGAGCAGCCACGAGCCGATCGGTGGGCTCACGGGTACGACCTTCAGCATGGCAACTGGCTCCGGGCCCTCCGCCTCGGCCGGGCACCGGCGTTCGTCGACCCCGCCCCCATCAATATGGAGATGGTGTCGTCGGCAGGAGGGCTCTGTTCGACGGCGGCGGACCTGGCCCGGTGGCCGGGGCTGCTCCGGTCGTTCCTGGACCCGGTCTCATACCGCGAGATGTCCGAGCCCACGGTGTTGGCCGACGGCACCCAGTTGCCGTATGGGCTGGGGCTCCAGATCCGCGAGTTCGGGGCACACCCCGCCCTGTCCCATGGCGGAGTGGTCAACGGATTCGTCAGCGTGCTGGCCGACTTCCCGGAGGACGACCTGACGGTGGCGATGCTCGTCAACACCCGGCTGCTCACCCTGGAGTCGGGGGCCCAGCTGGCGAATCGGGTCCTGGGCGCGGTGTTCGACGAACCAACAAGCCAGTGGAGCGACCCCCTGGAAGCGCCAGTCCCGGGGACGTGAGAAGGATGGCGATGAACCAGAACGCTAAAAGGGGCGGAATCGCCGCCATCGCGGCCGGAGGGCTGGTGGCCGTGGCCCTGATCGGCCCGATCGCCTGGGACGGTCTGTGGCTGGCCCTGGCGCCGGCTGCGGCACTGTTGATACTGGCCGTCCTAGACCTCCATGCCGCCTGGCGCCCTCGCGACGGTCGCCTGGGCGCGGTGGGCGCCTTCGTCCTCGCGGCGGGCGTCGGGGCCCTGTTGGCGCTGATGGTCATCGGCATTGCCGCATCGGCCGCCCTGGGCCTGGAGCCAGCCTGGCTAGCTCTCCCTTTAGAGGTGGCGGGATACGCCTTCCTCGCCGGTGCGGCGCTTTGGGGTGCGGCCGTGTCGCGGGCCCGAACGGGGCCTCGGTGGGCCGCGGTCGTGTTCGCGGTGAGTCTGCCCCTGGGTCTCGGGTTGGACGCGGCCACGAACCTTTTCCCCTTTGGCGAGCTGTTCTTCTTCGCTGGATTCGGGTTCTACCTCGGGTTGGGCCTCTTCGCCCTTTCCCTGCTGCGACTAGGCGTCGCGGCTCGGGCGAGCCCGAAGCTGCCCGGTCGACAGGAGCGGCAACGGACCCAGTCCGGGTCCGGCGAGCAACCGGTGGATCGCCTGCCTGCCGCATCGGGGAATCCGGAGGAAACCAGCCACGGATCAGGCGGGAAATGAGGCAGACCGAGTCACCCTTTACGGGGAGCGAACAACGACTTGCAGCTCGAGCCGTGCCGCCCTCGTCGTTTTCGTTTGTCCGGTGCCCGGACGGCGCGCCATACCCAACATCCACGGTCTGGGGGTTGAGCAATTTGCGATACGCCCGGACAAATGGCGACGACCAGGAGTGGAGTGGAGGGGGTTAGACCGCGGGCTCTGGCGGCATCTCGGTCGACAGGTAGGTCGCGGTTGTTGCGATTACTTCGTAGACCTGCTCTGGCTCACTCACGTCCTTGAGCTGATGCTGGCCGAGATCGGCGAAACGCAATTCCGGGGAAAGCCCTTCCCGGGCGAGCTCTCGCGTGGCGGCTGAAACCAGGGTCTGGCCGCCCTTGGCCAGCGAGCGGAGACGTGCGCAACGGTTGACCGTCTGACCGAAGTAGTCGCGCTCTCGCAACTCGGCTTCCCCGGTGTGGAGGGCGGCGCGAATCGAGATTGGGCGGACAGTTCCCCAGTCATGGCTGCGGATCGCCTCCTGCAGAGTCATGGCGGTCAGCACCGCCTGCCCCGCGTTGGTGAACACCGAAAACGTGCTGTCACCCTCTCCTCGCCACTTGACTAGCACCCCACCTCCGTCACCGACTATGCGGCGCGCCGTCGCATCGTGGGTGCGAAGGGCCACAGCCATGGTTTCCGCATCATCCTCCCAGAGACTCGTTGACCCTTCGATGTCGGTCATAAGGAATGTGACGATCCCTGTGGGTAGGGGGGTGGATTCCAACACCCCGTGCAGGGTGAGCGCGGCATGCGCTGCCAGGTCGGTCAAGAGCCGACGGTCGTCGGCGGGCAGGTCCTCACCAGGGCCGGTGACGATGGTGAGGGCGCCCAGCAGGCTCTCCTGGTGGGTGAGAGGGAGAGTCTCGCCCAGATCCAGCGCGGCCGGGAGTCGACCGTCATCGAGCGCAATCGGTTCGGGTGGCGAGCCGTTCTCCGGGAAGATGGCGGCAGGCTGCAACTCCGTGCCGTCTGAGAGCCAGACAATGGCGGCGCGTGCTGCCGTCGACTCAGTGGCGAGTTGTGCGATCTGCGGGAGAAGCTCGTCCAATTGCGCACCCCCCACTCCGGCCAGGGCCTCATATGGTGTCCGGCGTCTTCCAAACACCATGCGGTCGGCCAACCTGATGGCTCTCTGCCGCACCGGAAGAAAGGCGATCGCGACTAGCGCCGTGGCGATGACGGGCATGGGCAGGTCGACGTTCGACGGGCTGAACTCGCTCACGACGGCGCCGACACCCGTAACCATCGCGACATAGGCGACGGTGAGAGTGGCCACCACCAGTCCATAGGCCACGGTACGACTGATGACCCGGTCGATGTCATAGAGCCCGTAGCGGAAGATGGCCAGCCCGCACGACACCGGAAGCGAAAGCCAGGCCAGCCCGTCGATCAAACCGATGATGGGGTCGGGGAGACGCCAATCGAGCAGATCTCCGAGGAGGATGTCCACGAAGAGGAGAAGAGTGACAAAGACGCCGATGGACAGCATCAACCATTTGATCTGCTGGCGCTCCACCCCATCCGATCTGCGATACCGGATGATCAGCGATACAACCGAAGCCACGACCATCAGGATCAGCGCCGTCGAAAGGATCGTGCCGAGGGTTGAATACTCGGGGTTCTCGACGCCGGTTACTCCGATCGGGTTGTCGGCCCATTCCACGCAGGTCTCCCCCTCCGGTCCGGCCCAGCCGACACACACTTGCTCCTGCAGGAGGGCCAAGAGGGGGTACGAGATGATGAAGACCACCAGACCATTGAGGCCCCAGCGCCACCGAGGAGTCAGCGGCTCGCCGGTGGGGAAGAGAAGCGGGAGCACGCCCACCGCCAAGGCGAGGAAAGGCAGCCAGGTCCCGATCCTCAGGGCCAACCCGACCGGATTGTCGATCTCAACCCCCACAACCACTCCGGCTAACCCGATGGCCGAGAACACCCAGCCCATCTTGTTGCCCGGCTTTCGCCACAGCACCAGCGCCCCGAGCAGCCCGAAACAAATGATCGAGGTCCCAACCAGGACCAGGGTCGTAACGTCCTCGTCAAGATCGGACGAGGTGGCGAAACCGTATACCCCGGCCACCATCAACAACACCACCACTACGGCCGCCAAAGTCGACCAGGGACGTCTGGCCTGGTCTTCGGTCATCGCGACGAGTCTGAGGGCATCCGATTACCCCTCCGTTACGGCGGGAGCCTAGGCCATCACAGGTTGATCTGACCAAGGCACAACCACCCGAAACGCTCGTCCACTGAAACCCACACAAGGGGGCCCGTCCTGGTTGTTCGCATTAGTCCTTGGACTGCTCGCCTCATGAGCTGGATCCCCGTCCCAGTCAACGATTACAAGGAAAATGGGGATCAGCGCCCTCGGCAGGATTCGAACCTGCGACACCCGGTTTAGGAAACCTGCTCTGTATTTAGAGTCTCAGATCCCCGAAAACGCCAATAAACATAGGGTTTTCGCGTTCTCTAGGTTTGGCGCGTTCCGGTGCTCAGTTTTTGGGCGCGAAGCTGGACCTTTCCGCGAACTCAGCAGGGGAGATACCCGCTCGACTGGCCTTGTCACCGGGTTGGAGCAGCTGGGTTCGACGCGGGATCGCTTTCGCGTCGACCGTCGTCCTCCGCCGCGGCGAGCGGTGGTGGCATCATGGCCATTGGCCAGCCCGACAGGAGTAAGCCGATGGAGAGTCTCGCCTCGACCGTCCGTGGTCACGGCCCCGAGGTGATGCTCATACATGGCGGGATGACCGATGGAGAGTTGGCGTGGGGCGCTCAGGAGCAATTAGCCGAACGGTGGCGCTTGCGCGTTGTCGACCGGGCTGGGTATGGCAACAGCGCGCACCTTTCCACCGGCGAGGACATCCATCTCGACACGCGCCTCATCGCGGCCACACTCGACGAGCCCGTCCATCTCGTTGGCCACTCGTCTGGTGCGATCGTCGCCCTCCTCGTGGCTGCCGCCTCGCCGCGCCGCGTGCTCTCACTCACCCTTGTCGAGCCTCCGTCATACCGGTTCGTTGATGATCCGGGCATCGCGCATCTGGCTGATCTCGGCGACGATCTGTGGAACGATGTAGAGCTGTTAGACGCTGATTGGCTGCTCGAGTTCTTCGACGCCTTCGGAGAAGAGCCTCCTTCGCAGGAACTCATCAACCTTCTCCAGCCGCATGTCCCGCCCTTTCGGCGTTTCGTCACGCGTCCGTGGGACATTCATCTACCAGTCGAGATGATCAAGAGCGCTGGCGTCCCGTCCCTCGTGATCTCCGGTGGGCACCATTCGGCCGTCGAGCTATTGAACGACCGGATTGCAGAAGCGATCGGAGCGCGTCGAACGGTCGTTAAAGGGGCGGGTCACGAAGTGCAAATGACCGGAACCCCGTTCAACGAACGGATCCAAGACTTCCTTCGCGACCCTGATCGACCACCGGTGAACGCTTGAGGCAGAAGTAGATTAAATGCCGTACCTTCGCCGTCCGGTCTGCGAACTCTCCCGGGTCGTGACGTTGCGGGAACGTGCCCAGGGCCAGGGCTTTCCATGCGGGGGTCAATCGCCGGTGTGTCCTAAAAAGTGGTGAACGGTTTCGGGGAGTGTGTGGGCGGCTGCGGCGCCGATGCCGCTGCTCGCTCCGCTGACGACGGCGACGGTGCAGTTCAGCTTCAGTTCGGTGCTCAGGACGCCTCTTCGATCGCGAGGCTCGTGGAGAGCGCTCGATGCGCGTCGGCAGCGGCGCGCAGGTTGTCCGCGGTCTGTTCGAAGATCTCGACGGCGTCGGCGCCGGCGGGGAACCGCAGCGGCGGTTCTTCGAGCGCGGCGAGCTGGACTAGGGCCGCGGCGAGCTTGGCCGGATCGCCGCCTTGGCGGCCGTTCATGGTCTTCCAGTTGGCGATTGTCTGCTCGGTGCGCGCTGCGTAGTCGTCAATTGTCGAGGTGGCGTAGCTCGTGGACTCGGGGGTGAGCAGTTCGGTGCGGAAGAAGCCCGGTTCGACGAGCATCGTTCGGATACCGAACGGGGCCACCTCGGGGGTCATTGCTTCCATCCAGCCCTCCACCCCGAACTTCGCCGCCGCGTACGCGGAAACGAACTCACCGGTAGCGATGCCCGCGGTCGACGAGATCGTGACCACTAGGCCGGATCGCTGGGAGCGCATCACCGGCAGGACGGCGCGGGTGATGTTGATCGGACCGAACAGCGACGTCTCGACCTGGGCACGAAAGTCCTCTGGGGTGATCTCCTCGAAGAACCCGGCATAGAAGTTCGCAGCGTTGTTCACTACCACATCGACGCGTCCGAACCGGTCGATTGCTGCTTGAACCGCCGCGGCGGCCCCGGCCATGTCGGTCACGTCGAGTCTCACGACGAGCAGATCGTCATGATCACCCAGCGCGTCCGAGACACGTTCGGGGTCGCGACCCGTCGCGACCACGGCGTGGCCAGCGCCAAGGGCGGCCTTGGCTATGTCGAGGCCGAGGCCGCGCCCTGCGCCAGTGATGAACCAGATCTTCTTGTCAGTCATGTGGGGCTCCCTCGGTTGAGATGTTGTGGGCAATGCCGAACAGTCGGTCTGGCCGAAGCGCCGGTACCCGTGCGCAACCCAGTAGACCGCTTTGGGCCGGGATTGAGAAGGGCCTGCGAACTTGTTTCCCGTCGCCTCGCCCGACCAAACCGGTCGAGGTCAGGCCCATAGCCCCACCGGTGCTCAGTGCCAAAGACCGCCAATGTCAAGAAAATCTAGAGGGGCAGAATCGCCAACTGGTATCGGACAAAAAGAGCAATAAGCGCCCTCGGCAGGATTCGAACCTGCGACACCCGGTTTAGGAAACCTGCTCTGAATTCGGGCCTCTTGACACCCGAAAACGCCAATGAGCATGGGGTGTTCGCGCTCTCTAGGTTTGCGCGTTCCGGTGCTTCGTTTCAGGCCGGGTCGGCGACACCGTGATCGACCCAAGTCTCGCGGCACCCCGAGTGGCGGTGCAGGAGCAAGGCAAAGGGCCCCTCGCTTGGCGAAGGGCCCTTGGCCTTTAACGGGGAAGTGTTAGACCAGCACGGCCCGCTTTCGGATCCTGAGGAACGTGTACCCGATCACGATCAGGGTCAAGCCGACTGCGAAGGCAAACGCTGCCAGGGCGTAGGACATGATCCCGAGTCCGAGCACCGTCGTCAGGGCGGTGGCGTCGAGCCAGGAGGCTCGAGCCTCGTTGGGGACCATCACGGCTTCGCCGTTCTCATCGAGGACCGCTTGGCCGCTGTCGTCGAGTTGGGCGACCTCCCGATCCATCTCCGCGTAGTAGAGGCCACCGGTGTTCTCGAGCTGGTGGTGGGTGATGATGTCGGCCTGGGCCCACATGGTGAAGGGGCCACGCACCGGCGTCTCCGGGATGACCGCGTCATCGGGGGTCACCACGTTCTGGGCGACCGCCTGATCGTAGGTGTACCAGGCGCCGGAGATGCCTCCCCCGACGCTGCCGACACCGACCACGATTGCCATGATCCCGGCGAACATCAGCAGTCTGCTGACACCGACCTTCTTTATCTCTGGCGCCAGAGGGCGCTCCGTCTTAATGGCAGTCATGAGATCCTCACTTTCTGTGTCTGAAACTGTCATACCTCCTAATCCTCGGTGGAATGAAGACGGAAAACGAGGGGAGATGGTCCCGATGACTCGGGACTTTCGGCGGTATCCGCTTCGGCCGCGATCTCCGATGATTGAACTGACCAAGACAAGGAGTAGGACATGACGGTTCGGGAGTTGATCGGAGAGGCAGGCATCTTCACGGAACGGGATCTCACTCGGGCGTTTGCCGACGGTGTCGAGCCCGAGGCGGCACTGATCGAAGACTGGATGGCTCCTTTCCCGGACTCGCTCGGGCCGGAGATGTCCGTGGAGACCGCTGGATCATGGACCCGATGACGACCGAGGATGCGATCCGCTTCTTGAGCGAGGCACCGGTGGCTCACCTCGGCCTCGTCTCGGACGGAAAACCCTATATCACACCGATGTCCTTCGTGTTCGATGGCGATCGGATCCTCTTTCGCACCCAACCCGGGCGCAAGCTCCAGGCGATAGAGAAGAGCCCCGCGGTGTGCATCGAAGCGTGCACCTTCGACGAGGTCACGGGCGATTGGCGGAGCGTGATCGTCAACGGGAACGCTGCGGAGACTATCGACCCCATAGTTGGGGAGCGGGCCGTGACGCTGTTGCTGGAGAAGTACGCCAAGCAGCTGGGGTCCCCCCTCGAGGTAGGCGGTCTCCAGCCGCTGGCCTCCATGCCCCACGTGATCGAAGTGGTCGTCGACGAAGTCTCCGGGATGACCTCGGGCAGTGGCTTCGCACCGCGGACCCGTCCTGGGCGACTCTGATGTTCGTCCGATACTTCACCCATGTCCCCGCCGGGCTCGGCGTAGTCCAAGCGCGGATCGAAGCAGTTCGCTCTCACTTTGCTGAATGGGCAGGCGTTGCCTACCGCGAGGGCGAGGAGTTGAGGGCGAGGGTCGGGCCTGGGTCGAGCAGGTTCGCTAAGGAAGTGGACTTGGTCATAGGACCCGCTGAGGTACGAAATGCCGGTGTGGTGTTTCCGTTGCAGTGGAGTGCTGCGGGGGCAGAGATGCTGTTTCCCAAGCTGGTGGCCAACCTGATCCTGACTCACCTCGGCACGGATATGACCAGCCTCTCGCTCGAAGGCACCTATGAGCCCCCTCTAGGCCCGCTGGGAAGAGCTGTGGACAGGGTGGCCCTACGCAAGTTTGCCGAAGCCACGGTCAAGGACTGGATCGATCGGATCGCTGAGACTGTCGCGGTAGCCCCCGAGCTCACCTGACGGGCAGGGTCATCAATACCTCGGTGCCCGACCCTGGACGGCTCGACACCGTTAGGTCGCCATCCAGGCGGTTCAGCCGGGCCCGGAGGTTGCCCAATCCCATTCCCGAGCTTGCAGCGTTGACATCGAAGCCCGTTCCATCGTCTTCGACCCGTATCACCCAGCGGTCGCCGACGCCCATGATCGAGATGTCCACGGTCTGGGCGGAGGCATGACGGAGCGCGTTGGACAGGATCTCGGTGACGATGCGGAGGATCTCGGAGTCCAAGTCGTCGTCGCCGGTCCCCTGGGGACCCATACGGAAATGAACTGTCGTCGGGTAGGCCGCGCTCATCTGACTCACCAGGTCATCCAAGCGCGTTTGCAGTGCAGGCTGGCTCCCCGTTGTTTTCAAATCGAAGATGTAGGAACGCAGTGTCTCGACGGCTCCGTCGAGACGGTCCACTGCCTCGACGATCGTGGCTTCTGCTTGGGGGTCATCGACCAGTTGGGACACCCCCTGCAGGCCGAGGCCAACCGCGAAGAGGTCCTGGATCACAGAGTCGTGCAGGTCACGGGCGATCCGCTGGCGGTCCTCGATCACCGCCATTCTCCGCAACCGGTCCTGGAGGCGGGCGGTGCGGACCGCAGCTCCGGCGATCCGGCTCAGTGCCTCGATCACGATCACATCCTGGTCGGTGAACCCGCCGCTCTTGTCGGTGAGATACAGGTTGCCGAAGGCGGTGTCCCCGACAGCCACCGGAACCCCGAGAAAACTGCTCATAGGGGGGTGGTTGGCTGGGAAGCCAACCGTGTCGGGATGTTGGGAGATCTGGTCAAGTCTGATCGTCCTGTTGAGCCGGACCACGGTCCCCAACACCCCGCGCCCGGTGGGAAGGTGGCCGATAGCCTTGGCTTGCTCTGGTGTGATGCCCTCGTATATGAACTCGGAGAGCACGCCGTGCTCGCCGATCACGCCCAGGGCGGCATAAGGGGCACCGGTGGCGGTGCCCGCCTCTGAGACCAGCCGCCGGAGTACTCGCTCCAGATCGGTTTCCTCTACAACGCTCGCCGCAGCCTCGATCAGGTCGGAGAAGGAGTCGAGTGAGGTCAGCTGCGCCATCGGCGCTTCACCCTACGCCTCACTAGTTTGCTCAACCATGGCTGATCTGAAGGTGCTCCTCGTCGACGATCATGAGGTGGTCCGCGCCGGGCTGCGAGCACTGATCGACGCGCAGCCCGATATGACGGTCGTCGGAGAGGCGGGGACCGCCGAAGAAGGAGTCCGCCATGTCGGCTTCGACTCCCCGGACGTCGTAGTGCTCGATGTCAGACTGCTCGGCGGGAGCGGGGTGGAGGCCTGTCGCGAGATTCGCTCTCGCTTCCCCCAGGTCAAGGTCCTGATGTTGACCTCCTTTGCCGACGAGGAAGCGTTGATGGCCGCGATCCTCGCCGGAGCTTCCGGATATGTGCTCAAACGGGTCAAGACCGGCGACTTGATCGAAGACATCCGTCGTGTTGGGGCGGGGGAGTCTCTTCTCGACCCGGAGATGACCGAACGACTCTTCGATCGACTCCGCAACGGTCCCAAGGACGACCCCTTGCTGTCGAAACTCACCAACCAGGAGCTGACGGTCGTGGAGCACATCGCAGAGGGAAAGACCAACAAGCAGATCGCAGACGAGATGTTCCTCGCCGAGAAGACCGTCAAGAACTATGTGTCCAGTCTCCTCACCAAGATGGGGATGAGCAGCCGTACCGAGGCCGCCGCCTATGTCGCCAGGATCGAGACGGAACGCGAGGGCCCCAAAGCGCTGGAAGACTGGGAAAAGACCTGAGGTTGCGCTTTATCGCCACCGAGGCCGACACGGCCTCCGCCTAATTGCCTTGAACGTATCCGCTCTATCGCCTATTGGACTTGTCTGTCAACGTCGTCGAGTCCGGTGATGAATCGCTCCGCCCTAAAACCTTGAAACGGCCTATTCCGAAGGGTCAATGGATACAAGGGGAAAACGGCCACTAGCGCCCTCGGCAGGATTCGAACCTGCGACACCCGG
>CAWENM010000011.1:0-98979 GCA_963810465.1 uncultured Acidobacteriota bacterium
GACCACTTGGTTCGGGCTAGCACGGGAGATCGCCGAGTTGGCCGGACACAACCCCGATCTGGTCGAGCAGATCAGTAGTGCTTCGCTCGAGAGACCCGCTCTCCGCCCCGCCAATTCGGTCCTGGATAGTGAGAGGCTGCGACAGGTTGGAATCGATGCGCTGCCACCGCATCTGGCGGCACTCACCAGAATCTGTGGTGAAATAGACCCGCTGACAGGTCCAGACCGATAGCCAATCATCACATCGGTTGCTGCACCAGTCGGTGACCACGACGCCAGGAGATGAGTTTGGGAATCTCGACGGGATCTAAACGCGGAGGCGTAAGCCAGGCTCCGCTCGACGCCGCCGACGGTGCGCCGCCAATCGCACTACCGGATGTGATCGGTTCGCTCGTCCTTGGTGTGGCTCTGGCCGTGTCTCATCCAGTCCTGGACCTGCTCTCACGCAATCTGGCTTTCTTCACCGCACACAAGACGGTGCCCCTCGACGTCCTCGGACTGGCCTTGTTGTTGACCATCGTGCTCCCGCTGTTGGTGGTCCTGCCGGTGGTATTCCTGATGAGACTGGCCCCACGGGTCGGCGTGGTCGTCTACGGGATGGTTCTGGGACTGCTCGCTGCTGCCGCCTCCCTGCCATTCGTGGAGCGTCTCATCGACACACCATGGCTTGTCGTCGTTTTCGCTCTCGGACTCGGAGGATTGGCCGTGGCGGCCTGTCTCCGCTTCCGAGCCCTGCAGACCTTGTTGCGTTGGGGGACGGCAGTACCCGTGGTGGTCCTCGCCTACTTCGTCTTCGCTTCACCCGGCTGCGGGACTGATCATCGCCCCCGACACGGTCCTCCACGAGACATCCGGTGTGGGCAACCCGATCCCGGTCGTAGTTGTTGTCCTCGACGAACTACCCGTCCAGACCTTGATGAACCCCGAAGGCAACATCGACTCCAGCCGATACCCCGGGTTTCGCCAGCCTCCTCGACGACTTCACCTGGTACCGCAACACCGCCACGATGCACCACCACACCACGAGTGTTCTGCCGATGATCATTACTGGTGTCCCCGCTCAAGCGGATGTCCAAGCCACATCGCAGGGATATCCAAACAACCTGTTCACCATGTTGGCCAACAGCCACGACGTGTGGGCCCACGAAGAGGCGACGGATTTCTGCGGCCCGGACATCTGTGCTGAGCAGCTCCATCCGGGTGCGCTCGAACGATGGCAGCTCCTGCTCACCGACACGAGCGTCGTCACCGCACATGTTGCCCTCCCGACGGCGGCGGAAACATGGCTACAGCCACTGGACAATGCGTGGGCGGGCTTCGGTCTGGGCGAGCCGACTCCCGACACGACCGACCCGACTCTCAGCGACGGCGAGCCTGCCGTCTACGAGACCTTCTACGACTCGCTGCAAACAGTCGGGCCACACTCCCTTCGATTCCTCCACACCCTCGACCCCCACAACCCGTGGTACGCCCTGCCCGAGGGTCTCCGCTACCAGGACGAAGTCAGGACTTCGCACAAGGGGAATTGGGGGGACGACCAGCATGTGGTCGACCTGGCGCACCAGGCCCACATACTGCAGACCGGCTATGTCGACAGCCAGCTCGTGCGATTCCTCGACCTGATACGTGACACCTCCTGGTACGACGACGCACTGGTAATGGTGATGGCCGACCACGGCATCGCCTTCACAGCAGGCGGCCTTGTCCGCGGTGGGATTCAGGAAAGCATCGACGACATCGCCTACGTCCCGCTCTTCGTCAAGACACCTGGACAAACCGAAGGCGGGATCGATGATCGTCCCGCCATGCTCTATGACGTTCTGCCCACCATTGCTGATGTTCTCCAAGTCGAGTCACCATGGCAAATGGAAGGCGTCTCACTTCTCGACGACCATCCAGACAACTCCCGGCAGAGAATATTCGAAGGACATGAGATCCTTGAACTGCCGCCCAACCCGGTCTTTGACGACGCCATCGCCCGCAAAGTGGAACTCTTCGGCTCCGGAACCGGCTGGGACACCGTGTACAACTTCGGCCCCTACCGGGATCTCGTCGGTGAGTCAGCCGACAGCCTCACCCAAGGAACAGAACCGGCCGAAATCGAAATCGTCGACGAGACCCTCTACGACCAAGTCGACCCCACCACCGGGATCGTCCCATCCCTCATACGAGCCTCAGTGGACTCCCCCACAATCACCAACGACACATGGCTGGCCGTCGCAGTCAACGGAACCGTCGCTGCAACGGCACACGCCCAGCACTGGACTTCAGCGAACCACGAATTCAGGATCACCGAGCCACCGACAGAATTCGCGGTGATCGTGCCGCCGACCTCGTTCGAACCTGGCGACAATGATCTCGCCTTCTACCGCATCGAAGACACCGAGGATGGAGCTGTCCTTCATCACCTCGAAGACGATTGATCCACAACGAGCCAGAACTCCGATTTGGGAATCACAACAGGATCTAACAGAGGACGCGTATTCGCACAGCACGACGCGGCCGGGAGCGCGCCTTCGATCGATGCACGAGATGTGGTCGGTTCGCTCGTCCTTGGTGTGGCTCTGGCGGTGTCTCATCCGGTCCTGGACCTGCTCTCACGCAACCTGGCTTTCTTCACCGCACACAAGACGATCCCCCTCGACGTCCTCGGACTGGCCTTGCTGTTGACCATCGTCCTCCCACTGGTGGTGGTCCTGCCGGTGGTAATCCTGATGAGACTGGCCCCTCGGGTCGGCGTCGTCGTCTACGGGATGGTTCTGGGACTGCTCGCTGCTGCCGCCTCCCTGCCATTCGTGGAACGTCTCATCGACACACCATGGCTCGTCGTCGTTCGTCGCTCTCGGACTCGGAGGGCTGGTCGTGGCGGCCTGCCTCCGCTTCCGCAACCTGCAGACCCTGTTGCGGTGGGGAGCGGCAGTACCCGTAGTAGTCCTCGTCTTCTTCGTGTTCGCTTCACCCGGCTGCTGGTCTGATCATTGCCCCCGACACGGCCCTCCACGAGTCATCCGGTGTGGGCAACCCGATCCCGGTCGTGATTGTTGTCCTCGACGAACTCCCTGTGCAGACCTTGATGACCTCCGAAGGCGCCATCGACTCCAGCCGATACCCCGGTTTCGCCAGCCTCCTCGACGACTTCACCTGGTACCGCAACACCGTCACGATGCACCGTCGCACCTCAAATGTTCTGCCGATGATCCTCACGGGAGGTCCCGCTAGAGCCGATGTCCAAGCCACATCGCTGGGTTATCCAAACAACCTGTTCACCATGTTGGCCAACAGCCACGACGTGTGGGCCCACGAAGAGCTGACCGATCTCTGTGGACCAGAAATATGCCGTGAGCAAACCCAACCGGATGCGCTCGAACGATGGCAGCTGCTCCTCACCGACACGAGCGTCGTCGTCGCACATGTCGCCCTGCCGACGGGAGCGGTGTCGGGGTTACCTCCACTCGACGGGGCATGGGCGGGCTTCGGTCTGGGCGAGCCGACTCCCGACACGACTGACGCGACTCACACTGACGACGAGGCTGCCGTCTACGAGACCTTCTACGACTCGCTGCAAACAGTCGGGCCACACTCCCTTCGATTCCTCCACACCCTCGACCCTCATTTTCCCTGGTATGCCTTGCCCGACGGTCTGCGCTATGCGGGCGAAGTCAGGACGAACGGCAAGGGAAGTTGGGATGATGACCAGCATGTCGTCGATCTGGCGCACCAGGCCCACATGCTGCAGACCGGCTATGTCGACAGCCAGCTCATGCGCTTCCTCGACCTGATACGTGACACCTCCTGGTACGACGATGCACTGGTCATGGTGATGGCCGACCACGGCATCGCATTCAGGGCAGGGGCGTTGATCCGAGGTGGGATCGAGGGCGATATCGACGACGTCGCTTATGTCCCACTGTTCATGAAGGCGCCGGGTCAAAGTGAGGGTCGCATCGACGACCGTCCCGCAATGCTCTACGACGTTATGCCCACCATCGCTGATGTTCTCGAAGTCGAATCACCATGGCAAATGGAAGGCGTCTCACTTCTCGATGACGATCCAGACAACTCCCGGCAGAGAGTGTTCGAAGGAGTAGTTGCCAACATTGACGTGCCATCAAACCCGGTCTTTGACGACGCCATCGCCCGCAAAGTGGAACTCTTCGGCTCCGGAACCGGCTGGGACACCGTCTACAACTTCGGCCCCTACCGGAATCTCGTCGGTGAGTCAGCCGACAGCCTCACCCAAGGAACAGAACCGGCCGAAATCGAAATCGTCGACGAGGCCCTCTACGACCAAGTCGACCCCACCACCGGGATCGTCCCAGCCCTCATACGAGCCTCAGTGGACTCCCCCACAATCACCAACGACACATGGCTGGCCGTCGCAGTCAACGGAACCGTCGCGGCAACGGCACGCGTTCACGACTGGACTCCTGAGGTGGCAAAATTCAGCGCGATCGTGCCCCCGACTTCGTTCGTCACTGGAATGAACGAGATCGAGTTCTACCGCATTGAAGAAACCGATGGTGGCCCCGTCTTTCATCACCTCGAAGACGACTGATCCTGACTCGGCATTCGCCATGGATCGTCCTCAGTCCGAATAGCGGCCTTCGGCTCGGGACCGCTGCAACAATGGCTGCCGGGCGAGTAGAGGCGGTCAGGGATTGAAGGTTGCGGTAATCGGGGGCGGGATCCAGGGAACATGCGTCGCCATGGAGCTGGCAACCCGTGGAGCCGAGGTCGACCTGATCGAGGCAAACGCGAGCGTTGATGGACGCGGCCTCCCGTCACAACGAGGGCAAGATCCATCTCGGGTTCGTCTACGCCAACGACCCGACTTTCCGGACGGCCGAGTTGATGTTCCGTGGCGCAACCCAGTTCGCACCATTGATGCACCGATGGCTGGGATCGGCTTTCGACGACATCCCGGTGTCCACTCCATTCAACTACGCGGTGCACAGGGAGAGCCTGTTAGGCCCGGCTCGGCTCGAGGACGCATACCGACGGATAACTCAACTCATCCGGGCTCGGTCACAACGAGGGTCGTATTTCGGAGTCGACGATCCAGGCCCGGTGACGAGGCTGAGAGAGTCAGAACACTCCTACGGGCCATCGATAACCGACATATTCGCCACCCGCGAGGTCGCTGTGAGCCCGGGGCCTCTCGCGGACCTGATCACCAAGACCGTCATCGATTCCGACGGGATCAACGTGATGACCGACACGACCGTGACCGCAGCCGACGCCGGCCGGCGCCTCCTCGAAACCAAAACGGCTGAGGGTGATGAACAGCGGTTGGGACCGTACGATCACATCGTCAACTGCGCGTGGGCCGGACGCCCCGCCATCGACGAAAGCGCAGGGCTCCCGATCGAAGGTCCGTGGACTTTTCGAATGAAGTACTACCTGAGCGCTACCGCGCCGCCCGATGGCCCGCTTGTCCCGTCGACGACCGTGGTCCTCGGACCTTTCGGCGACATCGTCGACTACGGCAATTCCGAGTTCTACCTGTCCTGGTATCCCGCCGGCCGGCGAGGATGGTCGACCGACCTGGCGCCGCCCAGTTGGCCGACACGTCCGTCGCCTGCCGATGCGAACGACATTGCCCGGGAGACCTTGATGAACCTGGAAGAGGTGTATCCGGGCGTGGCGAGGTTGGCGACCCGGGGAGGTGACGGCCCAGTGGTCCGTGGCGGTGTCATCTTCTCGCTCGGCGATACCGACGTCGACGATCCCGACAGCGGCTTTCACAGGAGATCGGAGGTGGGCGTCACCTCCATGGGCTCATACCACTCGGTAGACACGGGCAAGTTCACCACTGCCCCGCTCTTCGCGGTGGCCGCCGCGGATCGAGTCCTCGGAAGCCGATGAGCAGCGGTGTGTTCATCGCCATGCCCGTCTACCGGGGCGAGGATGTCATCGAGGAGACGATTCGATCGATCCTCGACCAGGAGTTCGAGGACTTCCATCTGGTGATCAGCGTGGACGGCGAAGACGACCCGACGGTCGAGATTTGCCGGAAGTACACCTCCGACCCCCGCATCGACGTGGTGGTTCAACAACACCGCCTCGGGTGGCCGGGCAACTTCAATTGGCTGGTCGAGAACTGCGACCGTGAGTTCTTCTGCTACTGGCAACAGGACGATCTGGCTTCCACCGGATACCTGAGGAGCCTGCGAAAGGAACTGCTGGCTCGCCCCGATGCTTCGATAGCACACACCGACGTGCAGTGGTTCGGGGCGAGTTTCGACCGTACTTCGACACCGAGCATCGAAGGTGAGCCCCTCTCCCGCGTCATGCAGCACATCGAGGCGATCCGGTACGAGCCGCTTCGGGGGCTTATCAGGTCTTCGATGCTTCCGGGAGGCGACGCCATCCCTGTCACCGAGGACGAGAGCTGCCAGGAGGAGTTCGTCTTCCTGACACAGATGGCCGCGGCCGGGGCGTTCGTGCGCACGGATCAGGCGATGTACTTCAAGAGGCTTCACGCCGGCAACGTGTTCAAGAAGTGGTTCGGCTTCCCGGAGTGGCGTCGAAGACGCGGCTGGCTATCGATGGGTTCCGGCATGTATCACGTGGCCCGTCAGCACGCACCGGTCTCCGACTGGCCGACCGTCCTCGCGCAAGTGGCGGACCGGCTTGCCGTGGTTCGCATCGGACGAGGGCATTTCTACGCGCCACCACAGCACAGGCAAGGTATTGCCCGAATGGTTCGCGACTTCGTTGGATTCGCCGGATTGAACGGCGACGACCTCGGACCAGTCGGTAGTCGTCCCGAGGCCCTACAGAGGCCGGTTCACGAGGATGTGCTGAGGGCTCTCGATGACGAGCGTGCTCGGCTCGCGCACAGATCCGAGTTGGCGACCACCATCGATGACGCGGGGACATGGACGACTGAGATCGCCGAGGACGGCTTCGCGTCCCTCCTCGGTTATGGATGGAGTGACATCGAGCCGTGGGGCGTCTGGACCGACGGCGAGGAGGCTCGTCTCAGAATCCCGGCGCCTCCCGGCCGCAAGTGGCGGGCCACCCTGGTCGGCGAGGGATATGGCCGTTCAGCGGAGATTCGTATTGGGGCCGGGCCGGGCAGCATGCCGGTCAAATACGTGAAGGCCGCCGCGAGCCCTTTGACGCTGGTAGTGGAGTCCGACGGCAGTCACAACGAGGTGAAGCTCCACCTCCCTGATGCCCGCTCGCCGGTCGATGATGGACTGAGCGACACTCGTCTCCTCGGCTTCGGGCTCCACAGTCTCACCGTCGACCTCGTCTGACCGCATCATCCCTCGGCGCGCAGTTCGACCAGCCACGAATCGCCATACCGTTCGAACATCGCATCGTCAGGAAGTGAGCTCAGCGCCGACTCGATCTCGTTGAATGAGTAGGTGATGTCGGTGCGCTCCGCTCCCCCATGAAGGACAACAAAGCGAATCCCGAGGTCATCGATGGCGTCGATCGAGCTGGCGTCCGGGAACCCGTTCAGGACGCTGACATAGTCCATATAGCCATCGGGGTGGCTGCCCGAGAAACCGTTGAAGCGAGGCCGCCAGTCGCCCAGGCTGGCGAGGAGGCGGGGACCTTCATCCAGGGCGAACTCGGGGTCGAAGACCTCTCGCATCGGGAGTTCGACGACGGCTCCCTCGGGAGATCGGACCAGCGCCTCGATCACCTCGGGTTTGGCCGCGATGTCGGTGGTCAACGGCTCGACGTACAACTCGGCCAACACCACGGACGTGACGAACGCGATGACCACAAACGCCACATGAGGGGCGCGGCCCCGGAGCAGGCGGCTCAGGCCAAAGGCCGCCGTGATTGAGATAGCCAACAACAGTGGCACGGCCAGCCGTGAGGCCGCACGGATCGCGTCGAACCCGGGGACCCACTCCCTGAGGAAATGGAGGGGAAGCGGTATCCCGAACAGATGAGTCCCGATCGCCACGGAGAGACTGGCCACTCCCGCAGCCATGAGCAGAATCAATTCGTACGATCTTCGGCTGTCCCCGTTGGTCACACGACGGCGGGTGTGCAAGTCTGCAACGAACAACAAGACTCCAACCACAGCAAGGGCCATCACAACGAAACCGACGAAGAAGCCATGTTCCACCCCACCCGGGGTCTGTCGGGCCAGCGACCACAGGTAGAGGTCGCCGTAGACCACGGAGCCCGGGGGCGGGGCCACGAAATCCAGGGGACGCAACGCGAACCCGGTCGGGTCGCGGAGAAACCCGCCACCGGACTGAAACGACCCATACACGTAGGCGAAGGGGCCGATCAGGACTATCGACACCGCAGCGGCCCAGCCGACCGATCCCCACCATGCCCGTCCGGGCCAGCGGATCCGGAACACGTCGACCATCAAGATGACTCCCAGGCATACGAACCAGATGGCCCCGTAATAGAACGATGCGGTGGTGAGCAGGGCGGAGCAGACACCCAGCCAGACGCCGTCTCGCACGCGTTGGTGTTCCAAGAGCCGAAAAAGGGCAAGAAAGGCAAGCGGAAAGAAGCCGAGGGTCAGCAACTGCAGATGACTCTGATGCATGAACACGTAACCAGAGAACGTGAACGACACGGCGGCGACGATCGCGGCCATCCCCCCGACAAGGCGCAATGCCAAGCGATAGGTGCAGATCAGACACAGCAGCGAGAGCCCCAGAATTGTCAGGTTGTGGGCCAGGATTGGATTCCCACTCAACGCGTCGAACAGGCCGAAGAACGGGACGAGCGGAAGCATCATCTCCGAGTACTTGATGGCCTCCCCGAACGGGTGGAAGATGTTGCCCTCGAAGAACCGGGCAGGCTCGTTGATCACCGCATGCGACTCCCAGTCGAGTATCCATGTGTTGAGGGCCGGATCCCCCTGATTCCATGGCAATGTCGATGTGACGGAATCGGTTGTGGCGCCATGCATGAACACGACGACGACCACAGCCAGCAGCAACCCGATCAGGGCCCCAGCCAACGACCAGTTCCGATCCTGGCCAGGACCCATCTCGGTCTTGATAAGTTGGTCCTCACTCATGTTGCACAGGCGCAGGCATCCAGGGTCTGATGACGGGACCGGTCAGGCTACGACGGCACCGGGAGATAACGGTGACTCGTCGCCCCCGTTCCACGAGCCAACGAGGGCCCTATGGCCGTGACTGAGCTCAGCGGTGGTTCGCCGTCGGAGCCGCCCGCCCCTGATACGCCGTTCGACCCGTGGCCAACCGACACGGACCTCTACCACTGTTATCGCCTGTTGTTGGGCCGGAATCCCGACGAGAGTGGATGGCGGGCCTACAGACAGTCGCTTCCGACCACTCCGTTGACCTCTCTTGTAGAGATGTTCATCTGCTCCGAGGAGTTCCGATCCCAGATGGCGTATCAGGCTCTCGTCGGTCACGAACACCAGGTCGAACTTGAGCTAGTCGAGCTGGACCGACGGAAGATGTGGGTCGACCCGACTGATCTGCTGGTTGCACCTCTTCTCGGGGACGCCGGGTGGGAGCCGGACGTCAGCGCTGCAATTGAGCGGATACTGCAGCCGGGGTGGACGGTGATCGACATCGGGGCCAACGTCGGCTACTTCACCATGCTGGCCGCGTCACGCATTGGGAACGAGGGACGTGTCATCGCCTTCGAGCCCGGACAAGCCAACTGTGGGCTCATTCAACTCTCGGCGATCACCAATGAGTTCGACAACGTCAGGGTTCACGCTATCGCGCTCAGCGATACTCCTGGGGCAGTGATCTATGAGAGTTTCGTTGGCACCAATGCACGGGTACACCCGATCGAGAAGGGACAGATTCCGAGTGTCGGCGGACCGCGCCAACTCGTCCCGGCGATGCGACTCGACGACATCCCTCTGGAAACCCGAGTCGACCTGATCAAGATCGACATCGAAGGAGGTGAGCTGCGGGCCCTCAAAGGTGCCTCGAGACTCCTGTCCGAATCCCGGCCGCTGATCATCACCGAATTCTCACCGCCCGGATTGCACTCGGTAAGCGACGTTTCAGGTGAGGAATATCTCCGTTTCCTGGCCGGCTTGGGCTACCGCGACTTCGGAGTCATTCAGGACGACGGATCGGCAGTCTCCCATGGCGATGACGCGGAGTCAGTCGTGGACGCATGGAAGGCGTCTGCGCGGGACCACATCGACTTACTCATCTCCCCATAACTCCGCGTGCATCACGGGAGGGCATTGTTGCATTGCCAGTAGGCCGGTGGTCTCGTCGGTGATTTCAGCCGACCGGTGCCCTTCACCGACGATGTGTGGTGAAATGAACCTGCTGACGGGTCCAGACCGATGACCACTCATCACATCGGCTGTCTTGCATGATCTCCACCATAACGCCAGGACATCATTTTGGGAATCTCGACGGGATCTAAGCGGGAAGGCGTGAGCGAGGCTTCCATTCGATGCGGCCGCCAAGGCCTCGTCGATCGATCTACGAGATGTGGTCGGTTCGCTCGTCCTTGGTGTGGCTCTGGCGGTGTCTCATCCAGTCCTGGACCTGCTCTCACGCAATCTGGCTTTCTTCACCGCACACAAGACGATCCCCCTCGACGTCCTCGGACTGGCCTTGCTGTTGACCATCGTCCTCCCACTGGTGGTGGTCCTGCCGGTGGTATTCCTGATGAGACTGGCCCCACGGGTCGGCGTCGTCGTCTACGGGATGGTTCTGGGACTGCTCGCTGCTGCCGCCTCCCTGCCATTCGTGGAGCGTCTCATCGACACACCATGGCTTGTCGTCGTTCTCGCTCTCGGACTCGGAGGACTGGCCGTGGCGGCCTGTCTCCGTCTCCGAGCCCTGCAGACCTTGTTGCGTTGGGGGGCGGCAGTACCCGTGGTAGTCCTCGTCTACTTCGTGTTCGCTTCACCCGCTGCTGGTCTGATCATCGCCCCCGACACGGTCCTCCAGGAGACATCCGGTGTGGGCAACCCGATCCCGGTCGTGGTTGTTGTCCTCGACGAACTACCCGTCCAAACCTTGATGAACCCCGAAGGCGACATCGACTCCAGCCGATACCCCGGTTTCGCCAGCCTCCTCGACGACTTCACCTGGTACCGCAACACCGCCACGATGAACAGCTTCACCGAGAACGTTCTGCCAATGATCCTCACGGGAAGTCCGGCTGGAGCCAACCTCGAGGCATCTTCGCTTGGTTATCCAAACAACCTGTTCACCATGTTGGCCAACAGCCACGACGTGTGGGCCCACGAAGAGCTGACCGATTTCTGCGGCCCTGACATCTGTGCTGAGCAACCCCATCCGGATGCGCTCGAACGATGGCAGCTCCTCCTCACCGACACGAGCGTCGTCGCCGCACATGTCGCCCTTCCGACGGGAGCGGTGTCGGGGTTACCTCCACTCGACGGGGCATGGGCGGGCTTCGGTCTGGGCGAGCCGACTCCCGACACGACCGACCCGACTCACACTGACGACGAGGCTGCCGTCTTCGAGACTTTCCTCGACTCGCTCCAGACAGTCGGGCCACACTCACTTCGATTCCTCCACACCCTCGACCCTCATTTTCCCTGGCACGCGTTACCCGACGGTTTGCAGACTGTCGGCTACTTCCCAATGAGGGTCGCGACGGACGGCAAGGGATATTGGTATGACGACCAGCAGCTCGTCGATCTGGCGCACCAGGCCCACATGCTGCAATCCGGCTTTGTCGACAGCCAGCTCGTCCGCTTCCTAGAACTGATACGTGACACCTCCTGGTACGAGGACGCCCTGGTCATGGTGATGGCCGACCACGGCATCGCATTCACGGCAGGAGCGAGGATCCGGGGTGGGATCGAGGAGAATGTCGACGACATCGCATATGTCCCGCTGTTCGTGAAGACACCGGGTCAAAGCGAGGGTGGCATCGATGACCGTCCCGCAATGCTGTATGACGTCATGCCCACCATCGTCGACGTTCTCGAGGTCGAATCGCCATGGACGATGGAGGGCGTATCTCTGCTCGATGACGATCCCGACAGTTCTCGCCGAAGAGTGTTCCAAGGCGTGGGTACCGACATTGAGCTGCCACCGCACCCAGCGATGGATGACGCCATCGCCCGCAAAGTGGAACTCTTCGGCTCCGGAACCGGCTGGGACACCGTCTACAACTTCGGCCCCTACCGGGATCTCGTCGGTGAGTCAGCCGACAGCCTCACCCAAGGAACAGAACCGGCCGAAATCGAAATCGTCGACGAGGCTCTCTACGACCAAGTCGACCCCACCACCGGGATCGTCCCAGCCCTCATACGAGCCTCAGTGGACTCCCCCACAATCACCAACGACACATGGCTGGCCGTCGCAGTCAACGGAACCGTCGCTGCAACGGCACGCGTTCATGGCTGAGATTCCCGACGGCACGGAATTCACTGCAATTATCCCGCCAGCCTCATTCGTGGCCGGGAGAAACGAGATCGACTTCTACCGGATCGAAGACACAAACCAAGGACCGGTACTCCATCACCTCGAAGGCGTCTGAACCCAAATCGAGCAACTGGATCATTCCGCGCCGAGGCACCGGGTACCGCATTGGCAACATGATTTCGGTGAGGATCTTCCGCACTCTCGTAACTACTCTGGCGGTCCGTTGACGCTCGAACCTCCCGCATACATCACCTGGTCCACGCCGCGCACGTCGCGGCGTACTGCTGTCCTCCTCGCTTCATTACGGGCTAACGAGCCCGACATCGCCCCAATCGTGATCGACGCCACGACATCTTCCCAGTGGGACCCGAGTGTCGACACCCGCTCGGTCCGGGATCTCGTTGGCAACGCGGACACCTTCGGTGAGGTCCTCAACCCCGACGATGCAGTGTTCTATGCCCTTCCTCACCTAATTGAGGATCTGGCGTCCCAGGGTCAAAGCGCAATCGTGCTCAATCCGAACCTCATTGCCACCGCCCCGACAAAGGACATCTCAAACGCGATGTCTCCAGACGGGGTCATGCTCGGCGCAACCAATCGAACCGAACCCACGTCGCGCACGCCGCACCTCGATCAGATCCAGAACTCCGGGACGAGAGCTCCTACGAGAGTCATCATGATCGGCCACCGTGCAGACCGGTTTCGTTCGTTGTTGCGGGCAGCGATGGACGAGGTCGTCGTCGACCCCTTTCTCCGGAAGCCTGCACAAGTACTCGATTGGGTGACGACCTCGGCGCTCGACACGGGTTTGGCTGGTTCTCTACCTGCTCACCTGATCGTGGGTCTTGCCGACTACAGGGTCGACGTCGAAGCGGGACCGGTCTTCCTCGATGCCGAACTCCTCTGGGCGGCCCTGGACCAGCAGGAGAAGGGAGAAGAAACCACGGGGTATGGCGGCACGCCGATCGGCACACTCCTGATGGACCTTCGTGTTCACGACCTTGCCCCATTGAGAGAGCCTCTGGCCTTCATCGAGTCCGAAGTGGAGTCCAGCTTGAGGGCGCCCGAGCCCTATCGCCCAGTAACGGATTTCATCCCTGAGATCAGACGAGCGACCGATCCGTTGGGGCACCGATGGGGACCGGGTGGTAACGGTGACTTCCACAAGTGGCTCTACGAAACCAACGAGGCGGGCCTCACTCGTTTTGCGCACCTCATCTGGCTGGCGCGCCCGGACCTAATGCAGACTTTTCCCGAGGTGCGCTGGGACTCGTCCCGGCTGAAGCGCTGGAACGACGTCAGGGCCAGGTCCGAGTTCGGGATCGACTTCTTCGATCGGTCGGTCGAGGCCACTACGTCAGATGGAATATGGGTGCCTCCGCCCCATGCAATGGGTCGATCGGAGCGCCTGCGGAACGCAGTCGTCTGGAGGTACAAGGTCGCTCGCAGCCTGATTCCGGGCATGGAACGCGAAGCAGGGCCCCGACAGACGGGATCGGCAAAGCTCCAGCACCCGACTCGAAAGCAGCCGAAGGTCGCTGCGACCCGGTTCGGCGCCGACAGCGAATCAATCACTCTCATGGGCCTGCTCAGATCGAACAGCGGTCTCGGTCAGGCGGCCCGGGCATCATTTCGAGCGCTGGAGCATCTGAACCGACCCTTCTCAGTGTTGGATACGACAGATCAATATCTCTCGAAGAACACGACCGATCCGGGCCTCGATCGCCATCCCTTCGGCGCCTTCGGCGAGCTCAACCTGATACATGCCAATGCGGCCGAGTTCGCGGCCCCGCTTGGCATGTTCCATCATCGGCTTGGTGGCAGATTCAATGCCGCCATGTGGTTTTGGGAGGGCGCCAAGTTGCCGGAGGAGTGGCTGCCTGCTTTCGACCGGGTCGATGAGCTGTGGCTCGCCAGCAATTACCTGGCAGACGTCTTCGGTCAATACGAGCGGGTGCCGGTCCGGGTCGTCGGTTTGGCCGCAGACCTTCCCGAGCCAACAGACGCCAGCCGATCGATGCTGGGTCTGCGAGACGACGACCTCGTGTTCCTCTTCGTCTTCGACGCCCAGAGCATCGCTGAGCGAAAGAACCCGGATCTCGCCTTGACCGCGTTCGAGCGGGCATTCGGCCGCAGTACGGACGGCGTACGGTTCATCATCAAGACACACAATCTTCACAAGATGCCTGGTTCGGAGGCGCGGCTGAGACGAATCGAAGCCTCCAACTCAAGCGTCACCATCGTGAACGAGTACTGGGACCGCGACCAGCTTCTCCGTCTCATGCAGGTCGCCGACGTCTACGTCTCGCCTCACGCTGCCGAAGGGTTTGGGCTCACGCTGTTGGAATCGATGGCGTTGGGAACACCAGTGATCACGACCGCCTTCTCCGGCAACATGGACTTCACCAATGAAGCGAACTCCTGGCTGCTCGATTACACCTTGACCAGTCTCCCGCAACGCGCTGGACCATATCCCGCGGGCACGGTGTGGGCCCAGCCATCACTGGAAGCCCTTGTCGAGACGATGAGGGCAATCGGCGACGACCGGGCCCGGATCGCCGAAAAAGGGCAAATCGCACACAACGACGCGTTGGAGACGGCTTCGCTGGAACGTTACGCAGCGCGCTTGGACGCATTGATTCGAAAGGTCCTCTGAGCATGACGGACCACGTGGACCGGAGAGTGGTACATCAGCCCAGTCGTCGCGGCGATTGGACCCTGCGATCATCCTTCGAACCGCACAGATCGGCTGGTCGGAATGGCTGGAACATCTAGGTCACGAAGACTGCAGGCAGTAGAAGCTGCGATCGCTGAACTATCGGCTCGTCTAGACGAACTCGGTGCCGCGGTGGACGACCGGGCCCCACACAGCGAGGTCGAGCGTCTCGATTACGCCTTCGAGCTGATCTCCGATCGGGCCCCGGCATCCGAGATCGGACGCCTGAATCATGCATACGAGCTGATCTCCGATCGGGCACCAGCAAGCGAGATCGGACGCCTGAACCATGCATTCGCCACCCTCAGCGGCATCCAGGATCAAGTCAACGAATTGAAGAATGCCGCCCAAGATCTCCTGTCGACGTCTGAGCGAACTTCCCAGAGCCTCATGTGGGAATCTGAACGACTCAATTCGCTGATCGAGAGGGCCAGCGTGGTGTTAGCCGATGGTACCGACGAGTTGTCAGTCGTGCGGACAATCGCCGATCAGATGGCTTCCCGCTTCGATCTCACTTATCACCGATTTGAGAATCTGTATCGAGGGTCGAGATCTGAAATCACGAGTCGACTGGCTGTATACAAGGATCTCGTCGATCTGGGCAAGCTTCGTGACATCGGGCCCGCTGTGGACCTCGGCGCCGGTCGAGGGGAGTGGATCGAGTTCCTGGGCGACCTCGGGTTCGATGCTTACGGCGTGGACGTCAACGCCGACATGGCAGCCGCTGCAGCGAAACAGGGGCTGACGATCAAGGTCGAAAACCTCCTAGAGCACGTCCGCTCCCTTGAGCGCGACACCGTCGGCACCATCTCGATGTTTCATGTCGCTGAGCATCTTGATTTCGATAACCTCGTCGGTGTCATACGTGGGGCAGCCTTGGCGCTGATGGAAGGCGGAGCCCTCATCGTAGAAACCCCGAACCCGACAAACCTGCAGGTTGGGGCCGCTTCCTTCTACCTCGATCCGACTCATATCAAGCCTCTGCATCCGAAACTTCTTGAGTTCCTGTTCTCTGAGAGCGGTCTTGGCAATGTCGTGGTCCATTACCTGAATCCCGGACCACAGCCATCGCTGGAGGTGCCTCGAGCTCTCGCAGAAGACCCGGAGGCAGAGAGACTCGTAGATCTGTTGAATCAGACCCTTTTATCGCCCTACGACTACGTCGTTATTGGCTACAAGCCCTGATCCCACGTCGAGATCCCGACACAGGTTGCTAGGCCCGGATTAGGGCCTCGAATAGTGCCGCCGACCGAGCCCAAGAGAACTCAGCTTCGACACGTCGCCGTCCTGCCCTGCCGTAGTTGCCGGCTCTCTCAGGATCGCTGAGCAATTCGGCTATTCGATCGGCTAGGTCGGGGGCTGTGGACTCTACCGGCGCGACCAGGCCATCCACGCCGTGCCGCACAACCGATCTGTTCACAGGGCTGTCGGTGACAACGACCGGTGTGCCCTGGGCCCATGCCTCGAGGGTGGTGATGCCGAAAGACTCGGTCAGTGACGGGCTCACCACAACCCTGGCCCTACCCACGAGCTCGATCTTTCTCGGGCTCCGTGGGAGAGTCGATGATGGACACTCGGGAATCGGCGGCGATCCATATCGCCGGGTCCGCACCCACTCCGGGGCTCGACCCCGCCAACTGAAGTACGACGTCGGGGAACTTCTCCCAGACGATGCGCATCGCCTCGTAGAGAAGGCCGAGACGCTTGGACGCGGTGCGTCTTCCGACAAAGAGGACCACCTGATCGCGATCCCCGTACGAGCATCCCCTCCCCGGAGTTGACACCCGGAGGGACGACGGTCGTCGAGGCTGGCTTGGCCCCATAAGACTCGAGGAGCCTGTCCCGTTCGTGCTCAGTCAGAGCGACCACATCGTCCGACCGGGAAACGGCAGCCGCAACCCGCTCGATCGACCAATACGGATCGTCTTCGTGAAGCATGGGCACGTAGATGAGGTTCCACCGTGCGCCGGCTTTTAGCCGAATTGTCTCTTCGACATTGGGAAACAGGTGAGGAAGGGTGACAACCACCTCTGGATCGAGTTCGGGTATCCGAGTGCCGAAGTGGGAGAGGAATTCCCGGGTGGAGGAACGAATCACCCGATCCGTGCCCAGGATCCGACCCATCCGGCGGTAGGCGAAGTTCCCGTACGGAACACGATGTACCTCGACGCCGCCAATCAACTCCTCGACTGGGCCGATCCTCTCGTGGCCCAGCTCATAGAAAGCCTCGGGATCGTCGACATCCGCAGTTACGACGTGGACCTCATGTCCTAGGTCAGCCAGCCCCTCGGCCAGCCCTTGCGCATAGCGCTCGGCCCCGCCGATCGAAGGCGCATAGGCATGCAGCGAGAACACCACCCTCACGATGGGCCTCCACCCTTCAAGTAGTTACCATGACCGCTCTCCCCTACCGCTAGGAAACTCAACTGTGCCTATCGCTCTGATTACTGGCATAACCGGTCAAGACGGGTCTTACCTCGCCGAGCATCTGCTCGGACTCGACTACGAAGTACACGGAACCATCCGGACCACCACCCACGATATAGAGGACACCAGAGTCGGTCATCTCCTCGCCACCGATCCGCCCCGGGTCACCCTCCATGTCACTGATCTCGGCGACTCGCATTCGCTGACCCGGCTCATCGAGGTCTTGCGGCCGGACGAGGTCTACAACCTCGCCGCCCAGTCCCATGTCCGAGCCTCGTTCGACCAGCCGGTGCACACGGGGGATGTGACCGGGCTGGGGGCGGTGCGCCTTCTCGAGGCGATCCGCCACATCGACCCGTCGATCCGCTACTACCAGGCCTCGTCGTCGGAGATGTTCGGCTCGACTCCCCCGCCTCAAAGCGAAACAACACCCTTCCATCCCCGCAGCCCGTATGCCGTCGCCAAGATCTACGCCTACTGGGCCACGGTGAACTACCGGGAGGGCTTCGACATCCACGCCAACAACGGGATTCTCTTCAACCACGAAAGCCCACGTAGAGGCAAGGAGTTCGTCACCCGCAAGATCACTTCGACGATTCCCCGTCTGATGAAGGGTGAGCAGAAGAAGCTCTACTTGGGGAATCTCGAGGCCAAGAGGGACTGGGGCCACGCTCGGGACTACGTGCGGGCGATGCACATGATGCTCCAGCACTCCGAGCCGCTCGACCTGGTGATTGGGACCGGTCACAGCTACTCGGTACGGGACTTCCTCGACGCCGCTTTCGCCGTGGTCGATCTCGACTGGGAGCAGTACGTCGAGATCGATCCCAAGTTCTACCGCCCCGCCGAGGTCGACTTCCTCCAAGCCGACATCACCAAGGCAACTGCCACGATCGGTTGGGCACCGGAGATCGCTTTCGAGGAATTGGTCACGGAGATGGTGGAAGCCGACCTCAAAGCCAGTGGCGTGAGTGCCTGAGCAGCTCGGCTTGAAACTGGGGGACGTCCTCGTCACCGGCGGACACGGTTTCATCGGCCGCCACGTGGTGACGGCCCTGGCCCGTGCTGGGGCCAACCCGGTGTCGATTTCACAACACTCGGGTTCCACACTGTCCGACTTGCCCGGCGAGACGGTGACCGTCGATCTCGAGGACGTTCGCGGCGTTTCCGACGTAATCCGAGGTGTCGACAGTGTCATCCACCTCGCCGCCCGGGCCGGAGGGATCCAGTTCCAACAGGAAGGTGGAGGCGACGTCTTCTCTTCGAATCGTCTGATCACGGACAACTTGCTGGCTGCCTGCGCCGACGCCAACGTCAAACGTATCTTTCTCGCGTCCTCGCTGGTGACGTACCGGGCATCATCGGAGACGCTCACCGAATCCGACCCCCAGCTGGGCTCTGCCGATAGGCCTGATCCATATGCCTGGTCCAAGATCACCGACGAGGTAGTGGCGTCGTGGCATCCAGAACTCGAAATCGTGGTGGGCCGGTTCGGCAACGTCTACGGGCCAGGGGCGCCATTCGAGCCCGAGCGGTCGACAGTGGTCCACGCCCTGATCGACCGCGCGGCCAAGCTGGGCGACGGCGAAGACCTCGTGGTCTGGGGAGACGGCACGGCTGTCCGAAGCTTTGTCTTCGTCGAGGATGCGGCCGAGGCGGTGTTGATCGCCCTGGCCGATGGCGAGTCCGGGGAGGCCTACAACATCGACAGTGGCGTTGAGGTCACCATTGGCCTAGTGGCCACGGCGGTGCGGGACCTTGTCAATCCTTCATTGAACCTGGTATTCGACCCCGCGAGGCCGACCGGGACGCCTTACCGCGTAGCATCCATCGCCAAGTTGGCGGCCGTCGGTTACGCCCCTCGGGTCAACCTCGAGGAGGGTCTGAGACTGACCGTCGACTGGTATCGGGCGACCGCCCGTTCAGCCTGACAGGGCGGTAAACCGATTCCAGATCTCGGCTGCCAAGCGATCATGATTGGTCATCCAGGCTCGGGCCCGCTGCACTGCCTCATCGCTGACGCTCATCAGGTCGCGGGCGCCGTCGGCGATGGCTGAAGGGTCGTCCGGGCGATCGGTGCTGGTGATCTCCCAGAGACGAGGATCGTCGGTAAACACTCCCGACACCCGGGAAATCAGACATGGAACCCCGGCTAGATAGGACTCCTGGGGTGTTGAGGGGTGGCACTCGGAGAGGGTCACATAGAGGTTCAGGTCGACCGAGCCCTGGATGGCGACGAACTGCTCCCAGGGCAATTCTCCGTGCTCCACCACATCTATCCCCTCGAGATAAGAGACGTCGGGTCGTCTAATCACATGGGCTATCGCGCCATCGAGCAAACCAACCGCGAGCAGCTGGGTGACGACGTTTTTCCTCCAGAACGGCTCGGCAAACACGCCGACATGCAAACCCGTCCCCAGATCGACCGGATCGAAGGGTGGCAATAACGGGACCCGGTTAGGAACATATGTGACCGGATAGCCGGCGGCGGTGAATGCTTCGGGCACTCCGACCTTGGCCATGCCCACTTCGGTGAGGACACCGCGGTGGCCGAGGGAGAGAACTTCGTCTACCACGGCCGCCTCGCCCACTTCGGCCCCGTGCTGAGCCGGCGAGGAATGAAGCACGCACTTCACTTGGATCCCTACTTCGCCAAGCCGTGAGGCGAATCCGGCGGCGCCGGGGGGCCAGCCCTGGATCACGACCGTATCGATATCGGCTGCTGTCATGTGATCCGTGAGATGGTCCGCCCATCGCGTGAGGTTGTCGCACTCCACTACCGGCGTGCGGAACGAGTAGGCGACAGTGCGCACCCCTCTCCAGTCCGGGTGACAGATCTGGATGACCCGATCGGTCGATGACAAGGCATCCCATGAGCCGAATGAAAGCTGCGGATCCCTGGGTGCCGGCTCGTCGGCTCCACGGATCAGGCTGCGGGCCCGATCACGAAGTGGCAATGAGCTCTCCGATCTTCTCCACCGTGCGCGCCGAGGCCGTGCCATCCCCGTAGGGCGAAGGGATGGCCGCTAGACGCTGATGGAGCCCGGCGATATCCGCGCTCCAGGATCGGGCCACCTTGGAAATGTCAGGCCCAGGCTCGACCAGCTCGGCGAACGTCCCGAGCACTTCAGGGCGCTCGGTGCTCCTCCGCACGACGATCACCGAGCGCTTGTAGACCGACACCTCCTCTTGCACTCCGCCTGAGTCGGAGATGAGGAAGGCGGATTCCGCACCTAAGCCGAGGAACTCCTGGTAGCCGATAGGTTCGACCACGTTGATCTCTGCAAGCAGATCGCCCATGCCGTGCTCTGTGGCTCGCAGCATCGAGCGTGGATGGAGGGGCAGAAGCACTGGCATTCCGAGGGAGGCGAGCTGACGAAGCAGCGCCCGGAAGCGCTCCGGCTCGTCGACGTTCTCCGGACGGTGGAAGGTGGACAGGACAAAGGAACCAGCCGTGAGCCCATATTCGTCCAGCAGCTGTGCCCGACGCGATTGGTCTGGCATCAACTCGACGACCGCCTCGACGACGGTATTGCCGGTCACGTTGATGCGGGGTTCGGGAATCCCCTCCTCGAGCAGATTCTTCCGGGCGACATCGGTTGGGGCACAGAGGAGGTCGCCGAGGTGATCGACCAGCACCCGGTTGTGCTCCTCGGGCATTCGCCGGTCGTAGCTGCGCAGACCGGATTCGACGTGGACCAGCGGAGTCTCACGGGCGTTGGCAGCTAGGGCGCCGGACAAGGCTGTGTTGGTGTCGCCCTGGACCACCACCGCATCCGGGCGCAACTCTGCGAGCTGATCGTCGAGAGCCTGCATCGCCAAACCGATCTGCTGGCCTCGCGTTCGACCACCCACCCCGAGGTATGCGTGAGGCTCATCCAGCCCGAATGCGTCGATGAACGTGCCGGAGAGTCCCCGGTCGTAATGCTGGCCGGTATGAAGCACGACAGCGGCAGGTCCGAGGAGGCGGATGACATGGGCCAGCTTGACGATCTCGGGTCTGGTGCCGAGGACCACCGCCACCGAGCGCGGCCGAAGGTCGATTAGTGGTCGGGTGGACATGATCCGGTTGCTTGAACCCGGGCAATGCTAAAGGTCGGACGGGACGACAGCTGGACCATGCAGGAGCACTGAGCACGAACACACCTGGGCGGAGTGCGGGATCCAGCCCAGATCACGTGAGTTCGTCGGCTGCGCTCCGTCAGTCGGATTTCTCCTCCAACGCGACAAGCGAAATTGCCACGCTCAACTCCCGGTCGTCGGCGCTGAGTCCAATGTCGACGGGCCTCCAGGTCCGATTGACCTGCAACACCACTTCCTGGTCCCCGCTCTCGACATCGACGGGGAATACCCACGAAAACCAGCCCTCACCCGCATGTGCTTGGCCGGTGATTCTTGTCTCGGCCACAGCGGCATAGACCTCGATCACACCGCCGACTTCGTCTGGAGGGGCTGCACCTTCAATTCGGAGCTGACCACGTCCCCGGAACTTTGGCGACAGCAACACAGTGGCCACGGGTTCCTTGCCCATCCATCTGACGTCGCGATCGATGATCGTTTCGCGGGCGTGGAATCCCTGGCATTGCAGGTCGTCGTTGCGACCAACTTCCAGATCAGGCAGCACCGCCCGTGAAAGAGCATGCCGGCTCTGGAACAACCAATCGGGGTACCTCCATCGATCGGGGCCGGTCGCCTTGGCCACCACAAACACATACTCGCCTCGGTCCTCTCGCTCTAGACCGGGGATCCCGGTCGGTACCGGCGGAGGAGCGGGGCTGATATCGGCGGTAAAGATCCTCTCGATTTGAAAACCCAGGTCTTCCAATAGATCTCGAAGCTCCGCAACGGTGTATTCGCGATTGTGTCGGCCATGTACGCCGTAACCCGAAATGGGTTCGTAAACGTTCTCCCCACTCAGCATCTTCACGAGGTTTTCGGAACGGGATGGGTTCGGTGTCGTCAGAACGAGAACGCCATTCGGCTTGGCAAGAACGCGATGGATTTCCGCCAAGGCATTGATCGGGTCCACCGGCAAATGCTCAAGAATCTCACAGAAATAGACGAGGCCGAAGGACTCATCGTCGTAGGGGAACAGATCTGACTCGATGTTGAAATGGTTGTAGTGAAACGCTCGACTCTGTCCAGTAGTGGGGCTCGAGACCACCTGCGTGCCGGTAGGCCCGTTCTCAACACCTTCCCCGAACCAGTTGGCGCAGGTGACATCGAAACTCCGGCGTTCCAACATCCTTGTGAAGAAATACGGGTTGGCTCCGAGCTCAAGCACCCGATCGGCGTCGGACAGTTCTGGCGTGATGGCGAGAGTGATGCGAAACCGCTCCAATGCGTGAGACAGGTAGTTCGATGCTTCTTCGGTCGCCGAACCGAAGACATCGGTATCAGCCAAGAATGTCCGGAGCTCCTCCCGATCGGCGATGTCCGCCGGAAAATCAACCATGGGCGGCGGCGAAGGGCGGGCTGATCTGACTCTCGCATAGCCAGTTGAGAGGCTCTTTTTTACTGGTTCGGGTAGCGACCACAGGACTCGGCGAGCTGCCCGCCCGAATGGCGAAGTCCCCTGTTCGGCGCTCGACGATGGCTCAGACATACCCCTCCTCGGCAACCGCAAGAGTAGACGTGGGTTGCTCATGCGGCCCAATATGCGATGCCCTAGTCGTGCGGTCGTGATAGGACACCACCACCCGAGTGAAATGTCGGGCTCGGCTCCCGACCAGGCGAACCGTTAGCACCGATCAGGAGGGTTTGGCATACGCATCTACTACCTCATCGGGATCCCCGACCATCATCGTGCGGCCGTGGTCGAGCCAGAGCACCCGATCTGACATCTGCTTGACAGTCTCCAACTGGTGGGACACGAAAAGGACCGCGGCACCCGTGCCTATGAGATGTTGGATTCTGGATTTCGACTTCTCCTGGAACGCGGTGTCACCAACGGACAGGACCTCGTCGACAACCAAGACATCCGGCTCGATGTCTGTGGCGACCGCAAACCCGAGACGGGCCATCATCCCAGAGGAGTAGCTGCGGATCGGTACGTCGATGAAGTCGGTCAGCTCGGCCCATTCCGAGATCGCATCCACTCGGTCCCTCATCTGTGACGGGGTACGGCCGAGCAGGGTCCCATAGAGGACGATGTTGTCGTACGCGCTCATCTCCTGATTGAACCCAGCACCGAGCTCGATCATCGGAGCCACCACTCCCCTGACCACCATCCGACCTTCGGTCGGTGGCAACACTCTGGCAACCATCTTCATCAACGTGCTCTTACCGGCACCGTTGGGGCCGATGACACCGAGCACCTCGCCGGGGTTGAGCGAGAAGGTCACGTCTCGCACCGCCCAGAACTCCTCCCGCTTCACGTTGCGCTTGAGGAGATTGATGGTGAACTCCTTCATCGTCCCGGCCCGATCACGAGTAAGCCGGTAGGCAAGAGAGACGTCAACCGCCTCCACCGCCGCGGTCACAGAACGACCACCAGGTTCTTCCACGACCTGGTGAAGACCCAGACCCCTAGTAACAGGATGATCACCGAGCTCCCGATCATCATCGCGAAATTCCACGTCGGGGCGAAGACCCCTTCGTAGACGAAACCACGAAACACCACCAGATACGAATACAAAGGGTTGGCGTAGATCAAAGGAAGGAACTGCTCGGGGACGATCGAGATCGGATAGAAGGTCGGTGTGAGGTAACCGACGAGCTGGGTGAGCACCGCGGTCAAATCCAGCACGTCGTAGAAATAGACGGCCGCCGAGGCGACCAGGAGACCGAGACCGGCCACCAGCAGCAGGAGAAAGAAGGCAGGAATCGGGACGAGGATCACCGTCCAGGGGATCCCGACCCCGACGATCATCTGGATGGCGAGAAGCGGGACGAGGCTGATCAGGAAATTGACCAGAGCCGCCACCGCCGCCGCCACCGAAAACACCTCGGCGGGGACGTAGACCTTGGACAGGACCGAGGCGCTGTTGACGATCGAAGAGCCGGTCGCGATCACCCCCTGAGAGAAGAAGGTGATAAGCAGGATCCCGGAGAGGAGATAGACGATGTACGGGCACGTCACCCGGCACGTCGAAGCGAAAGAACTGGCTGAAGACGATCCAGAGGACGGTCATCGTCAGGAGCGGGTTGAGCAGTGTCCACCACACCCCAAGGGTCGACCTCTTGTAACGCACCGTCAGGTCTCTGGTGACGAGGAGTTTTAGAAGGCCACGGTAAGCCCAGAGATTGGTCAGCTCAGTGGCTAGTGGGCGGCGGGGTTGGTCTGAGTCGTAGACGTATGTCGAGGTCATGTCCGGGCAGGGGGATCAGGGATTCCTGGGCACCACCCCGATGCCGCAGCGTACTAGGAGAGGGATTGAAATCCGTCAACCGCGTTCGGACGCCAAATTGTCGATTTTGGCGTTCGACAGCCTGAAATTGCTGGGCAGGATCAGATCGCTCGGCAGGATTCGATGACGATCGTCGTTATTCGTTGGTAGCCGGGGTCTCGGACTGGACCTGCTCCTCGTCCCCCGACTTCTTCGGGGCCTTCCCGGTCATACGCTGCCAGTAGTAACGCCCGGCAACACCGATGGCAGCAACACCGCCGACGATGATCTGCAGGACCATGCTCCCGGTGCCGGGATCGAGATAGGCAAAGACAGTTCGCATATGAGAATTCCCTTCGGTTCATCGGGAGGATACCCACGTGACCGAGATTTGTAACTCAGGGTGGCTCACCGACCCCTTCTAGCCTGATGGCGAATGCTCAGGTACATCGCATTGCTGGCCCAAGCCGGTGTCATGCTGCTCGCCGGCTACAACGCGGTGACCGCCCTGTGGGGTTGGCCCAACCGCAAGATCGCTCCACCCTCGGGTCGAGACCTCCGTTTTCGGGTCGTCGTCCCGGCTCATGACGAGGAGTCCGTGATTGGCGGGGTCCTGGGCGATCTGGACCGATCGGAGTACCCCCAGGATCGGTATGAGGTGTGGGTGCTCGCCGACCGATGCACCGACGGAGACGGTCGAAGTCGCCCTGGCCGCCGGGGCCAAGGTGGCCGAGCGGACGGACGGCGATCCTGGCAAGGGGGCGGCCGTAGCCTGGTACCTCGGCGATCATCCGCTCCAACCCGACGAGGCCCTGGTCGTTTTCGATGCAGACAACAGGGTGCCGTCCGGGACCCTGGGCCGGATCGCCGACGAGATGGCCGCCGGGCACGAGGTGATCCAGTGCTATCTGGATGTGGCCAACCCGGAGGAATCCCTCATCGCCGAAGCCTCGGCCCTCTCCTACTGGGCAGGCAATCGCATGGTGCAATTGGCCCGCTCCAATCTGGGGTGGTCTGCCGACCTGGGGGGCACCGGCATGGCCTTCACCTCGACCGTTCTCGACGATGTGGGCGGATTCGGGGCATCTCTGACCGAGGACCAGGAACTGGGGGCCAGACTCGTCTTGGCCGGGAGAGAAGTGGCTTGGCTCCACGATGTGAGGGTGCGCGACGAGAAGCCGGCCTCGATCGGGGTGGCCGTGCGGCAGAGGGCACGATGGATGGCCGGGAAGAGGGAGGCGGCGAGAAAACACTTCGGAGCCCTGGTGAGACAAGGTTCTCCGGCATCACTCGACATGGCACTTCGGCTTGTCCAGCCAGGACGATCGTTCGTCGCCCTGGTCTCGCTCCTGATGACCGGACTTTCAGCAGTCACCGGGTCGCGCTGGTTCCTGCCTTGGGAGGCATGGGCGGTTGCAACGGCGATTCAGGTGCTGGAGCCGATTCCGTTCCTGGCCCGAGACGGGGTCAAGCCGAGACAGCTGATTCGCTATCCACTTCTGGTGATCGTGGCGGCCCTCTGGATCCCGGTCCGTCTGGTGTCTGGGTTAGTGAAGGGGTGGTATCACACGCCGCACCGCGGCTCTAGTTCTTGAGTCGTCTCATCGGCCCAGGGCCGGCGAGAAGACCCCGGACCATGCCCAACCCGTAGGCGAGGTGCATGATGCCGGCAGCAGTCACAACCCGAGGCACCGACTCGCCACTTGATGTCGCCACCCCGAGGAGAATCAGCAGCCAGACTCCGAGACCTGCCGACAACGGCCACCAGACCCCCGAGAACATCCCGAGAACGATCCCGGCAAGGATGCCCAGCACCAAGAGCAACGGCGCCAGTGGTCGTAGCGATGGCAGCTCGTCGTTGAGCCAGAGCATCTCGGCCTTGCCCTGTCCGTAGCGAAAGTACTGACGCCAGAGTGAACGAGGGGTGTCTCGTGGCGTGTAGCTCGAGACGATCCAAGGGTCGACGTGGACCTTCCGACCCGATTTGCGCCAGCGGTAATAGAAGTCGGCGTCCTCTGAGCTACCCGAGGGGAACGACCGAAATCCGCCCAACGCTTCGAAGTCATTCCGCTGGAATGCGCCGAGATAGACGGTGTCCACCTCCTCCCGTTGCGTGGCGTGATGGAACCGTCCCGGTCCCATCGTCAACGGGCTCTCCATGGCGGCCGCCACTGCCCGGCCGAAGGGGGATCGCCCCAACGGACTCATCCTCCCTCCAGCCGCGCCGCCGACCTCCTCGAGGACCTGGACTGAAGTCCGCACATAGTCGGCGGCGAATCTGGTGTGCCCGTCGGCCCTCACCAGGACGTCGCCGGAGGCTGCTGCCGCAGCCCGATTGAGCCCAAACGCCTGCCTCCTGTCCGGATTGTCGATGAACTCGACCCGCCGGTCTCCGTCGGCCAGCGCCATCACCTTCTCCTTCGTGCCATCGATCGATCCCCCGTCGGCAACGATCACCTCATACGGACCGTCGTAGTCCTGAGCCAAGAGATCGCCCATCACCCCGTCGATGAATTCCACTTCGTCGAGGACGGGGAGGATCACGGTCACCGAGGGGCGCGGCATCGGCGGGCAGGGTATTCACGGACTGTCCACTTATCCTGCCGCCTATGACCGCCGACCGGGACTACACCGCCCGTCTTCAAGCGAAGACCGACAAGGGTTGGAAACGGCTGGTCGGTGCCCAGGCGCCATACCGACGCCACATTCGCAGGGTCGTAGAGGGACGCGTCCTCGATGTCGGCTGCGGGATCGGTCGCAACCTTCAACATCTCGATGGGAACGGTGTTGGGGTCGATATCAACCCGCATTCGATCGAAGTCGCCGTTGCCAACGGTCTCACCGCCTATACGAGTG
This sequence comes from uncultured Acidobacteriota bacterium, assembly GCA_963810465.1. Taxonomy (GTDB): domain Bacteria; phylum Actinomycetota; class Acidimicrobiia; order Spongiisociales; family ZC4RG35; genus JARDZU01. The sequence goes on from CAWENM010000011.1 coordinate 27,675, forward strand.
ACGAATTCGCCTCCGGGCCCGATGCCATTTCCGGCGGATACGACAGCCTCCTCTTCGCACATGTCCTGGAGCACATGACTCCCGACGAAGCCTCGACTCTGCTCGGCGTCTATCTCCCCTATCTCCGCGATGGTGGCCGTGTGGTGGTCATCGTCCCCCAGGAGGCCGGTTTTCGTTCCGATGCGACCCACGTCACCTTTCTCGACCTGGACGATCTGGCCCGGATCGAGGCCGATCATGGTCTGGTGCGGGACGCCGGCTACTCATTCCCACTCCCCCGGACGGCCGGCCGCTTCTTCACCCACAACGAGACAGTGGCCCTGTCGCGCAAGGTCTCGAGCGCACCTCTCTAAGCGTCGGGTTCGCTCTTATCCTGCCGCTGGTGCGTCTCCCCCGTCCCGCCCTGCCTTCCTGGCTGCTCGCCGGGACCGCGGCCCTGCCGTTGTTCGTCTGGTGGCTGGGCTGGAACCCGGGGTTCGGCTCGAGCGACACCATCGACCAGTTCGGGCAGATCGCGTCGGGGACCTATTTCAACCATCACCCCGCCATCCACACCTTCTACCTCGACATCCTCAGCCTCGGTGGGTCTCAACCGGGGCTGGTGGCCCTGTTCCAACTGCTCGTGTTCGGCGTCCTACTCGCCTACGCCGCTCGCTGGTTGGTGGCGGCCGGGGTGCCCACCTGGCTGGCCGTGGGCGCCGCCTGGCTGCTCGGTCTCTCCCCGGCCGTCGCCCCCACCACCCTCGCCCTGTGGAAGGACGTCCCGTTCGCCCTCCTCATGCTCTGGGCCTGGATCGAGCTTCTCGCCCTCGGCGTCGACCCGGATCGGGCGAACCGGCCCTGGCCGGCGGTCCGGATCGGGCTGGCCCTGGCCGGGGTCTGGCTATTGCGCGGGAACGGCCCGATCACCGTATTGCTGGTGCTGCTGGTCCTCGCCTGGGTCTACCGGCGCCGGCTGCGGACAGTGGGCATCGCCTTCGCCACCATTGCTCTGTCGGTCATCCTCACCGTAGGCCCGCTCTATTCGATCCTGGATGTCCAGGGGGCCAGCATCGAGCCGGCCCAGGTGTTCCTCCCCGACGTGGCCGCTTCTTACGTCAGTGAGCCGGAGACGTTCAGCGAGGCCGACGAAGATCTGCTCGAGGCAGTGGCCCCACCGATCATCTGGACCACTGAGTACGACTGCTACGACAGCACACCCCTCCTCTTCCACCCCATGATGGATCAGACCCCGGTGACAGAGACTCCCGGCCCCTACCGGAACCTCGTGCTGGCGGTGCTGCTCCGCGATTTCGACTCGGTGCTGGGCCACCGGCTCTGCGCCGCCAACTTCGTCTACTCCCCGGCGCAGCCGACCGACGCCTTCTTCCACCGCCCTCCGTATGACTTCCCCGCCAACGAGGTCGGATTGGCCCGGGCCTCCATCTCGGACCGCGCCTTCGCCATCACCGACGCCGTCTGGCGCTGGGCCGAAGTCGACAGCCGGCTCTGGCTCACCTGGCGACCCGCCATCGTCCTCCTCCCCGCCCTGGCCGCCGTCGTCGTCTTCGCATTCCGAGCCCGCCGATTCCTGCTCCCTTCCGCCCTCCTGGTCGCCCACACCCTCAACGTGATCGCTACCACGCCGGCCCAGGAGTTCAGATACGCCTACCCGCTCTATCTGATGGCGGTCCTCACACTGCCGCTTCTCTGGCCGGTGTTGAGGCCGCGATCTCAGGCCTGACCGTCAAAATCGTCTGCGGCGTGCCTAGCTGGATATTGGTATCCCGGCGCGTTTCGCATCGACTGACCTGATCGTTGGGAGTTAGGTTGCCCGCCACAGGCGCAACGTTGGAGTCGAAATGCAACATCGGTCCTCTCGTCGGGTCATCACCACAGTCGTCATCCTCGCCTTCTTCGTAGTTGCTCTGCCCGCGGCAGCATCGGGCCCCAACGACGGGCTGATCGTCTTCGAGTCGAACCGGGACGGCAACGATGAGATCTATTCGATGCGGGCAGATGGCTCCGATCAGACCCGACTCACCAGTCACCCATCATCCGATTCCTCACCAGCGTGGTCGCCCGACGGCTCCAAGATCGCCTTCAGCTCAGCCCGGGACGGGAACTTCGAGGTCTACGTGATGGAGGCGGACGGCTCCGCCCCTGAGCGTCTCACCGCCAGTCCCGGCCTCGACGGATTTCCGGTGTGGTCGCCCGATGGGTCCAGGATCGCCTTCGTGACGACTCGGGACGCCAACACCGAGATCTATGTGATGAACGCCGATGGGACCGGACAGACCCGACTGACCAACGGCGTGACATCGGACGTCGAGCCGGAGTGGGCACCAGGGCCCAAGATCGCCTTCTCGACGAACCGGGACGGCGCCTATGAGATCTACGTGATGAACACAGATGGCTCCGGCCAGACACGACTCACCAACAGTGCGGGCTGGGATCTGGCGCCCTCCTGGTCGCCTGATGGATCAAAGATCGCTTTCGCATCCGATCGCGACGGCAACAACGAGATCTATGCGATGAACGCCGATGGATCCTCCCAGACCAGGCTCACGAGCAACCCGAGCTTTGACTACAAGCCCACGTGGTCCCCTGACGGATCGAGAATTGCCTTTGAGACAACCCGAGATGGGAACTCCGAGGTCTATGTGATGGACTCGGATGGGAATGGGCAATCCAACATCAGCAACAATCCCGCCGCCTCCACGAGCCCTGATTGGGGGCGAGTCGTGGACACGGTGGGTCTGGTGGATCCGGCGACTGGGGAGTGGCGTCTACGCGATACGGCCGGCACTGTCACAGCGTTCTTCTACGGAGATCCGGGTGATGTTCCGTTCATGGGAGACTGGGACTGCGACGGGATAGACACACCCGGGCTGTTCCGGATCTCAGACGCCTTCGCCTATCTCAGAAACTCGAACAGTCAGGGGATCGCCGACATCAGATTCTTCTTCGGCAACCCCTCAGACATCCCCCTGGCCGGAGACTTCGACGGAGACGGATGCGACAGCCTCTCCATCTACCGCCCCTCAGAACAACGGTTCTACATCATCAACGCCCTCGGAGCCAATGAAGGAGGGCTCGGCCCGGCCGAATTCTCCTTCCTCTTCGGAGACCCCGGCGACAAACCCTTCGTCGGTGACTTCGACGGGGACGGGATCGACACGGTCGGCCTGCACCGGGAATCGCACCGGGTTCGTCTACTTCCGCAACTCCCTGACCACCGGTGTCGCCGACAACGAGTTCTTCTTCGGTGATCCCGGAGACCGGTTCGTCACCGGCGACTGGGGAGTAGTCGACGGGACCGACACTCCCGGGTTGTTCCGACCCTCCAACTTCACCTTCTACTTCCGACACACCAACACCCAAGGCAACGCCGACAGCCAGTTCGTCTTCGGCTCACCCCCATGGCTACCCGTATCCGGAGTCTTCGGCATCGACTGAGGATCGGTTAGGTTGCCGGCCACAATTCGAGTCAGGAGCCCTGAATGACCCACCGACCCACCCGGCGTGCCTTGACGTTGACGTTCATCGCCATCGCCATGGCGGTAGCCCTTCCGGTTTCTGCCGCCGGCCCCAGCGATGGTCTGATCGTCTTCGAGACCGGACGGGACGGAAATTCCGAGATCTACTCGATGAGGCCCGACGGCTCCGACCAGAGGCGCCTCACGAACAACCCGGCGTTCGACTGGCAGGCCACGTTGTCGCCGGACGGGTCCAAGGTCGCCTTCGGATCCTTGCGGGATGGGAACTTCGAGATCTACGTCATGGATGTCGACGGGTCCAACCCGACCCGCCTGACCAACGATCCCGCCCAGGACGGTCAGGCGACCTGGTCACCCGACGGGTCCAAGATCGCGTTCGCCTCCGACCGGAGCGGGAATCTGGAGATCTGGGTGATGAACGCCGACGGAACCGGTCTGGCCAACCTCACCAACCATGTGGCAGCCGACATCGAGCCCGACTGGTCGCCGGACGGGTCGAAGATCTCATTTGCCACCAATCGAGACGGGAACCTCGAGGTCTACGCCATGAACGCTGACGGCTCGGGCCAGACACGGCTCACCAACAGTGCCGGCGGGGACAGTGATCCGTCCTGGTCCTCGGATGGATCTGAGCTCTCGTTCACCTCGACCCGGGACGGAAACGACGAGATCTATGTCATGGCAGCCGACGGCTCCGGGCAATCGAGGGTCACGACTGATCCAACCAATGACAACCGGTCCTCCTGGTCCCCGTACGGTGACCGGATCGCCTTCACGACGGTGAGGGACGGGAACATCGAGGTCTATGTGATGGGCTCCGATGGTTCGGGGCAGACCAACGTGTCCAACCATCCCAACGGTGACGCCACGCCGGACTGGGGTCGTGTGACGGACACGGTGGGTCTGGTGGATCCGGCGACTGGGGAGTGGCGTCTACGCGATACGGCCGGCACTGTCACAGCGTTCTTCTACGGAGATCCGGGTGATGTTCCGTTCATGGGAGACTGGGACTGCGACGGGATAGACACACCCGGGCTGTTCCGGATCTCAGACGCCTTCGCCTATCTCAGAAACTCGAACAGTCAGGGGATCGCCGACATCAGATTCTTCTTCGGCAACCCCTCAGACATCCCCCTGGCCGGAGACTTCGACGGAGACGGATGCGACAGCCTCTCCATCTACCGCCCCTCAGAACAACGGTTCTACATCATCAACGCCCTCGGAGCCAATGAAGGAGGGCTCGGCCCGGCCGAATTCTCCTTCCTCTTCGGAGACCCCGGCGACAAACCCTTCGTCGGTGACTTCGACGGGGACGGGATCGACACGGTCGGCCTGCACCGGGAAAGCACCGGGTTCGTCTACTTCCGCAACTCCCTGACCACCGGTGTCGCCGACAACGAGTTCTTCTTCGGTGATCCCGGAGACCGGTTCGTCACCGGCGACTGGGGAGTAGTCGACGGGACCGACACTCCCGGGTTGTTCCGACCCTCCAACTTCACCTTCTACTTCCGACACACCAACACCCAAGGCAACGCCGACAGCCAGTTCGTCTTCGGCTCACCCCCATGGCTACCCGTATCCGGAGTCTTCGGCATCGACTGAGGGCAGTCCCATCGCCGTCGCGGTTGGGCCGGGGAACCCATTGAGTGGTCCCATCGTTGGGTCGAAGATGTTTCGACAGGTGTACGGGGTGGTGCCGCCAACTGCGTAGGCGGCTCCGGTAGCGACGCAGGTAGGGAATGGAACAAGCAGGGACTGTTCGACCACGTCTCAGACGACTTTTCGCGGCAATTTCGATGGCAATTCTTCTTGTATCGAGCGCCGCGCCGATGGCCCTCGCCGCCCCCGACGACGGGATCACTCCCAAGAGCATGTTCCTCGATCTCGGCGGTGCGGAGGCCGAAGAGATCGCCGCCCGTGTCGATCGCATCTGCGCCGAGCATCGCGATCCTGCCAACGACAGCTACATCATGAATGTCGTCCTGGTCGGGGTTGTCGACCTCCGTGGCGATCTTCGCATCGACCAATTGCTGGCGGTGCTCCCTCATGTCCCCGGTGGTGGCCAGGAGACCTGCTTCGACAACGTCTTCATCGGCCCGGCCCAACTCGATGTCACGACCATGCCCTGGAAGAACCGCACCGACTTCCCCGCCGGTCTGGAAACATGGTGCGCCGATAGCCCCTACTGCGGCGGGATCCTGACTCCGTCCTGGCGGTGGGACAACATCGAGGTCAACCGTGAAGCCGCCGAGATGTTCCTTGCCTTCGTCGACTTCCATTTCCCCAAGATTCGCTCCAACCTGAACTGGTACGTCACCTACGAGGGATACTTCGACTGGTTCGGCGGAAACCTCTACAGCGACAGAGTCCAGTCCGCCTACTCAGCCTTCCTGTTCGAGATGGTCAAGGTCTTCAACGGGACGCTCGAACAGGCAGGCGAGTCTGCTCAGACATCGAGTCGCGCGGTCCTCTGGTCCCCCGCTTACGAGAGCTCATACTTCTCGCATTCACAAGGCGAGTTGAACAACATCCGCGACAACCTGCGCTTCATGTTTCAGAACGTCCAGACCATGGCCGCCGGTGAGGGGATAGCCCGGGGCGTCGACTGGCTGGACATGCAGGACAAGCTGGGTCAGACGGACTGCTTCTCGGCAGATTGCTACGCCGGAGTCAAGCGCTGGTACGACTTCCTGTCGACGGTCAACTTCGACCAGTTCTCGTTCGCCAACCTCAGGGTGAACATGGAGTTGTTCTCCTCGAACCAGCCTGCTCCCGACCTCAACGAGCACATGGCGCGTCAGAACTTCTACGAGGCGAATGGGATCCCCGTCGGCGCCTCGTGGGAGCTCAGGTTCTGGGACCTTCCGACCGCGTAGCGAAGATCAGACCTCCCTCAATCGAGGGACCGCAGACCCAGACTCTCTAAGCGATCGAGGAGCGGGGCCACCCGCCTCTCCCACGAGGCGGCCCGGGCATGGTTGCGAAGCTCCTGACGCTCGCCGGCGTTGAGCAAAAGCGCATCATCGATCCTGGCCGCGAAGGACGAAGGATCATGAGCGGTCTGGACCAGCTCTTCCCGCACACAAGCAGGAAGTGGCGTGGCCACCATGGGCACCCCGCTAGCCAGGTACTCGTACATCTTCAGCGGAGTCACCGCCTTCGTCATCTCGTCGATGACGAACGGCAGGACCCCAACACTGAAGCCCCTTACGAACTCGCCGATCCTCTCCGAAGACTGGGCGGGCAGGAGGGTGACGTTGGTGAGCCTCGCCAGCTTGTCAGCCCGATCCTCCACCTCGGGGTCGATCGGGCCCACCAGGACGAACGTCAGGTCGGGTCTGAGATCTGCCACGGCGGCGAACAGATCGAAGTCGAACCAGGGCGCCACTGCACCGTGGTAGCCGACGATTCTGCCTTCTGGGAGCGAGCCGGCGACCGGGCCCTCGGGGGTGAAGCGGTCGAGATCGACCCCGTTCTCGACCAGAAGGAGGTCCTCACGCTCGGATCGATGACGATCGGCAAGGATCGGGTTGGAGGCAAGGACAACATCTGCCTCCTCCACCAGTGGACCGTGGTGATGCTTGACCGTCCGCTCGAGTGGCATCCCCTGTTCGTTCGGCTCGTAGATGGCCAGGTCGTCGAGGAGGTCGTAGACCACGACCGTGTCGGTGAAGTGATCGATGAGGGTCTGAGTAGGGGCGAAGTGGGTGTAGAGGATCACACCCGACCGGGGAGTGGGCCTGATGGACGGGACGAGGTGGATCCGATCCCCCGCCATCCTCTCCTGGTCGAGACGGGGGTCGACGAACCACACCTCGTGACCAGTCGCGGCGAGGGCCTCGAGCAGGTACTGGGGTCGCTGTTTCATCACCTCCCACTCCAACCAAGTGGGGAGATAGACCACCGGCCTCGGTGACCCCGGCGATGGGATGGGGCCTTTGGGATGCCCGTAGAGAGAGTCCCGAACCGCAGAGGCGCCCGGGATTCGCTTGAGCAGATTTCTCAGCCCGGGCGAAAGCCCGGCGAGAAGACGATGTAGCAACTCTGTCCCCTCAGTCGGTCTCCGACGGTAGGAGATCGCTGTCACCCGGCGCGGTATCGACGCCCGACTGCGAGGAAAGACCGGCTGCGAAGCCGTTCCTGCCCACCACCGGCAGAAGGCCGCGGTCGGCCAAACCAAAGGGAATCACGTGGTTGGCGTACCCCGGGGTGTTGGCGAGCCGGATGTACCAGTTCCCGTCCGATGGGCGGAAGATGGCGGGAGTATCGGTGCCATCGCCGTCCCAGTCGCCGGCGAGGAGGAAGTCGCCCGGGTCGCCGTAGATGAAGTCGCGGTCGGCGACGCCCGTTGCCAGGCTGAACCGGAAGTACACCCGTCCCGTGGACTCACGATGCAGCCCCACTTCGTCGAGGCCGTTCCCGTCGAAGTCTCCAACGAACGGCTTGTCTCCCGGATCGCCAAACAGGAACGAATGATCGGCAGCCCCGAGCCCGGCGTCACCGGCGCCGAGCCGATTGATCACGTAGAACCGCTGCTCGGCCGGGCGGTAGATGGACACGGTGTCGCAGCCGTCGCCGTCGAAGTCTCCCGGAATGGGGATGTCGCTCGGGTTGCCAAAGAAGAACTTGACGTCGGCCACACCCTGGGTGTTGGAGTTGCGCAGATACACGTAGCCGTCGGAGCGGCGATAAAGACCCGGGGTGTCGACCCCGTCGCAGTCCCAATCGCCCATGAACGGGCTGTCCGCCGGGTTGCCATAGAAGAAGTTGGATTCGAAGGGCGCCCAGGCCACCTCATGGGCGAGACGCCAGGACCCTCCCCCGTCGACATAGCCGAGCTGGTCGCACTCGCCGACACACAGTGGCCCGGCGTCGAAGGTGTTGGGCCCGGCTGTGGTGAACCAGTCACCGAGATCGGCGATAGCCCGGTCCGGGGCACCTCCCAGCCAGACCGAGACCCTTCCCCCGGCGACCACGTAGAGGTCCACCCGGCCGTCACCATCGAAGTCTCCAGGGAGCACGGAGGCACCCGACGGGACCGACATCGAAGTGTTCACCCGCTGCGGGTTTCCTGCGTAGCCGTTCGACCAGAGGACGACATCGATGGCCGCGTTCGAGCCAGGTGCCACGAGCCAGATGTCCGAGCGCCCGTCGACATTGCGATCCGCCAGGACGATCCTGGAGTTTCCGACCGGGACTGCCAGAGTCGAGGTGTGGACCATCTGCTGATAGCCGGAGGCAGAGGAGTAGACCTCGACCCGTCCGGTGTTGCGACGGAACACGTACAGGTCAGGCACCCAATCGACGGTGTCGAACAGAGCCATCCCGAGCTCGGCATCGCCCGACCATGCGGCCCCAGTAGTCACCTGTTTGCCGACTGTCCGGAACCGTGAACGGTCGTAATACACGTCGGCGGTGATCGTGGAGCCACCGGTGCTGAACCGCCAGAGATCGGCACGACCGTCGCCATCGGCGTCGGCGAAATAGGGGACGCCGCCGGCGGGGGCGCCACTGGTCCATCTGAGACCGAGGATCCCGAACCTGGCGCCGGCCCCGGCGACCTGGACCTGCCATTGCCCGCCCACCTCGGCCAGGCCGTAGAGATCGTCTGCCCCGTCTCGGCGCTTCCCCGACATGGCGATCGCACCCGACCCATCTACCGAGGACGGGGAGTCGAGGGCGAGCGTGGTGAAGTTCGCCGAGGGGGTTAGAGGAGCGAAGGGAGTCACCCGTGCCATTTGCCCCGCCACCGCCGCCGGCCCCCGCCACGAGTAGTGCATGCTGTCCTTGCTGAATCGCCAGGAGCCGCCCCAGCAGAAGCCGGCCGACGTCCATGCCTCCCGGTAGGCACGGGGCATGTCCGTGATCAGGGCGCCACTCGTCACCGGGTTCTGCGGGGGGTTGACGTCCACCGCATTGGCCGCGGCGTGATGGGACATCTGATTGCTGCCCGCGATGTTGCGCCAGGTCCACGCCGCTCCAGTGCGCACCGAGTACCCGGCGCCCGAGACGCTGATCCGCTGGGCGGCGTTCTGGAAGGCGGCGAGGGCACGAGAGTGAACCCGATAGAGATAGCCGGACGGCTCCACCCAGTTGACGATCGAGGCGGACACCTGGCCGTAGTTTCGCCCGAAGTAGTCGGCGAAAGGACCGTAGAGACGGTCACCGAGACGGTTGGAGGGGCTGAGTGGCCCCCTCATCCCGTAAACGCCACACGTGCCCGATTCGGTGAAATTGGGGGTGGCGTCCCCCGCGGTCGACGACGCGGCATGGACAGGGAGGGCCAGGGCGACGATCAGGGCGGTGGCGATGGGGATCCGCTTCATAACTAGCTTCCTTGCCTGAACTGCGGGCGCCAGACTTCGCTAAGCGGCGGCTGGAACCCTGGGTTCGCGGAGGATGGGCCGGGTCGAGGGTAACCAGCGCCCGAACTAAGAGACCCGGACCAGATTTCGGTCGGCTCGATTGAGATCATCCACGGCGTCCGACCCACACGCAACGATGTCCTCGATGCGGACCCCGAACTCACCGGCTAGATAGATGCCCGGCTCGATGGAAAAGGTCATTCCGTCCTCCAACTCCAGGTCGTTTCCCTCCACGATGTATGGGTGCTCGTGTATCTCGAGACCGATGCCATGACCGGTGCGATGGATGAAATAGCCACCGAAACCGCCGTCGGCGATGACCTGACGGGCGGCCGCATCGACATCCTCACAAGAGACCCCAGGAGCGACCGCGGCCCGAGCTGCGTCGTTGGCGGCCTTCACCAGTGCATGAACCTCAGCTTGTCGTGGCGAGGGCTCGCCAACTATCACGGTGCGGGTTGTGTCAGAGTGATAGCCGCCGATCCGGCCTCCGAAGTCGCACACCACCACGTCGCCTTCCCCGATGACCCTGTCACCCGGCTCATGATGAGGGGATGCTCCGTTCGGGCCGGAGGCGACGATGGGGGCCCATGCCATGTCGTGCCCCTCGGCCACCGTCATCTCGGCGAAGTCACGGGCGACCTCGCGTTCTGTGCGCCCTGAGAAGCGGAGCTCGAGCGGCACCCGTGCCAGCACTCGATCGACCGCGGCCGCCGCCTGACGTAAGGCCTCGATCTCCGCCGGATCCTTGCGCATGCGCAGTGCCTTGGTGAGGGCCGAAGCAGCCGTCCACATCGTGCTCGGCATCTCGGCCTGCAAACCGACGAGGAACGCCGACCAGGTGTGATCACCAATGGCAGCGAGACGTGTTGGACCCGCGGCCCGCGCCACCATGCGAACTGGATCGTCGGTCTCCGCCCACGGCACCAACTCGAATGGCCCATGCTCGACTCTGGCGGCCTCGAGTTCGGGCACGAACAGGCTGCATTCACCTTCTGAAGGTACGACGAGCATGGTCAGACGTTCCAGCGGCACCGCCTCGTAGCCGCTGAAGTAGGGAAGATCCGATCCGGCGGACAAGAGCACGACATCGACTGCCTGCTCCGTCATCTCCTTTTGCAGCCGGGCGACGCGTCCCGCGTAGTCGAACCGGGTCTGGGTCATGTCCCGAAGGGCTATCGGCCCATGGTCACGAGACCAGCGAGCCCGGTGCCTGCGTCGACGGAGACCTCGGCAGCGCCATTGCCGTTCGTGTTCTTCACGTAGAACAGGCCATTGGACGGCCGGTAGACGGCCATGGTGTCCGTCCCATTCGAATCCCAGTCGCCCGCCACAATCCTGTCCCCCGGGTCACCGAAGATGAACTGGACATCGGCGGCGCCGGCCTCATGAAAGTTGTTGAGGAAGACATTGCCTGTCGACGGCCGATGAAGACCGACCGTGTCGATGCCGTCGCCGTCGAAGTCGCCGACGAAGGGGGTATCTGAGGGGTTGCCGAACTGATAGGAGAATTCGGCGGCGCCGAGGCCCCCACCGTTCTGACCGAGATCGTTGATGACGTAGACCCGCTCCTCCGATGAACGGTAGATCGCCACCGAGTCTCGGCCATCGCCGTCGAAATCACCGGCTAGAGGCAGGTCACCCGGGTTGCCGAAGAAGAAGGTGATGTCGGCCACGCCTTCCGTGTTCGAATTGCGCAAATACACGAACCCGTCCGATCTTCGGTACAGACCGGGGGTATCGATGCCGTCGCCGTCCCAGTCACCGGAGAAAGCAACGTCGCTCGGGTTCCCGTAGAAGAAGGCCGATATGCCGTGCGACTGGTCGATCCTGTCCCACAGGTAGAACCTGGACCCTGAGTCGTAGAAGGCCACCGTGTCGCAGTTGCCACCGGGGCACGGCGCCGGACCTCCAACGGCGAGGTCACCACCCGGTGCGTAGACCGGGCCGACGCCGGGCGGCTCGAACCAGACGTGGACCGGGATCCCGATGGCGAGCTGGCTCTCCAGCCAGTCGCTGTCCCACATCGTGAGACGGATACACCCATGAGATGCGGGGAAAGCCGGCACGCTGGGGGAACCATGCAGGGCATAGCCTCCGGTGAAATACCAGGGGTTCCAGAGGACGCCGAGGAATGAGATCCGCTCCCCTCTGATGTGCCGCTGTATTTTGAAGTTGCCGGTCGGTGTGTGGGCATTGCTGAAGCTTCCGAACTCGTTCGTGTAGGCCTCGCCGTTACCCGAGCTGACCGGGAACACGCCCACCAGAACCCCCGCCTTGAACAAGTAGGCGACCTGGCGGGTCAGATTGACCTCGACCCGATCGGTCTCCCCGTAACGGAACGGCGTCCAAGGCTTGACGTATGAGTTGAGCGCGCCCCACAGCGAGCTGTCCCACGAGAAACTGCGGGTGGCTCCAATCTCCTTGCGGAAGGCCATGACAGCTTGCTGTGTCTGCGGTCCGAAGCTGCCGTCCACCGGTCCCCGATAGAAGCCGGCGTCGGTGAGAGCCTGCTGGAGCTGGGCGGTTGCGGCGTCCTGTGGGGCAAACTCAGACGGGTCGGCAGCGGCAGGCACGGCCGACAAAGTCATCAGCAGCATCAACGAGACGAGACTCGCAGCAAGCCCTCTGCGCACCATGAAGCCGACAGGCTAACCGCGGCGGGGTCTAACAGATCCCGACTGCCTCCCGGCTTTCCTTGGCGTGATAGCTGGAGCGCACCAGGGGACCGGATTCGACGTGGGGGATGCCCAGACCTTCACCGAACGCCTTGTACTCGGCGAACTCGTCGGGATGTACGTAGCGATTGATAGGGCGGTGCCTCGATGTGGGCCGGAGATACTGGCCGATGGTGATGATGTCGATACCCACAGCGCGCATATCGGCCAGCGCCCCCAGGACCTCGTCACGTGTCTCCCCCATCCCCACGATCAGCCCTGACTTGGTGAGCCCGTCCGGGTTCATCTGCTTCGCCCGCCAGAGCAGAGACAACGAGCGCCCGTAGTTGGCCGATGTCCGAATGTCGCGCTGCAGCCGCAACACGGTCTCGGTGTTGTGGTTCAGCACCTCAGGGACCGCGTCCATGACCGTCTGCAGAGCCTCACGGTCGCCCTTGAAATCGGGGATGAGCACCTCGATCTCGGTGGCCGGTGAACGCCGGCGGCTCTCTCGGATCGTATGGGCGAAGATCCCCGCGCCACCATCGTCGAGGTCATCCCGGTTGACCGACGTGATCACGGCGTGCTTGAGATTCATCTGGTGGATCGCCTCGGCGGCCCGGAACGGCTCGAAGACGTCGAATTCGGTCGGCTTGCCGGTGGTCACATTGCAAAACCCGCAGGCACGGGTGCATTTGTCACCGAGGATCATGAGCGTGGCGGTGCCCATCCCCCAGCACTCGTAGATGTTGGGGCAGTTGGCTTCCTCGCACACGGTGTTGAGCTGAAGCCCGCGCATCATCTTCTTGAGCTCCATGTAGTCGCCGTCGAGCCGCGCGGTCACCTTCATCCAGTCAGGTCGGGGCGGCTCGCCGGGAAGCCTCCCGTTGATCAGGATCGGCTCGGCCGACCGCTTCTCCTGGCTGAAGGTGCCCGCCTCGACCAGTCGATCGACCTCGAACTCAGAGCGCCGCCCCTGGCCCCGGGCAAATGCGCCCAGTTGGGTCTCCGATTCCTGGTACCCAAAGACGTGTTCGAAACGAGGGATGAGGACCTCGGTCGCCTCCTCCAGCGTGACCTTCCTGCCCACCAACTCCGAAAGTGTCGTGACCGGGCGATCCGATATGCCGCACGGGTTCATCATCCCGAAATAGGCGAGATCGGGGTGGAGGTTGAGGGCGAACCCGTGCATCGTCACCCGACGGGCGACGCGGACACCGATGGCAGCGACCTTGCCCTTCCCCGTCCACACCCCCGTGTAGCCCGGCTCGGCCCACGCCTCGACACCAAACTCGGCCAGGGTCTCGATCAGGGTCTGTTCCAGCCGGCGGACGTAGGGGACGATCTGCTTGGGGTCGTCGAGGCTCAGGATCGGGTAGCCCACGAGCTGACCGGGTCCGTGGAAGGTGATGTCACCACCACGATCCACGTGATGCACCTCGGCCCCGAGACCGACCCGGTCGACGAGGAGGTTGGAGCCGTCGCCGTTGCGTCCGATGGTGAACACCGGAGGGTGCTCCAACAGGAGCAAATAGTCGTCCTTGGTCCGACCGACGACCTTCCCCTCATGGATTGCCCGCTGCAGATCCCACGCCTCGGTGTAGGGCAGCCGACCCAGCCATCGGGTGCGTAACAACCGTTTTGCGCGCCGATCCCGGGCTATAAGCCGGGATCGCCAGCAAGGTTCTGGTCCGGGATCAAGCCAGCTCCTGCTCCCAGTCCCACGTCTCCAGGTTCTGCTTGATGCGCTGGAGGAAGAGCACGGCCGTCGAGCCGTCGAACGCTCGATGATCCCAGCTCAGGCCGAGATACCCGATGTGCCGGATGGCGATCATGTCCTGGCCCTCTGCGTCTGTCACGACCGTGGGACGCTTGGCGACGGTGTCGGTGGAAAGGATGGCGACGTTTGGGACATTGATGATGGGCGCCGACATGAACGACCCAAACGGGCCGGGATTGGTGATGGTGAAGGTAGAACCGGTCAGGTCATCGACGCCGAGCTTTCCACCTCGGGCCCGATCCGCCAGTTCCCTGATCGACCGTGCGATTCCGACCAGACGCAAGCCATCGGCATTGCGGACCCGTGCCACGACCAGGCCCGATTGGTCGAGATCGACCGCGATGCCGAGGTCGACGTTGCGATGGAAAACGGACTTCTTCTCTTCGAGGTGGAAAGAGCTGTTGACGACGGGAAAGGCCCTGAGTGCGTCGATCGTGGCCCGGGCGATGAAGGGAAGATACGTGAGCGAGAAGCCCTCCGCCGTCTTGAACTGCCCCTTGTGAGCCTGACGAACACGCTCCACCCGCTCGAAGTCGACCTCGACCGACGTCCACACGTGGGCGGCGGTCTGTCGGGCCTTGATCATGTTCTCGGCAGTGCGGACCCTGATCCGGTCGAGCTCGACCTCCTCCGCTTCCTGCCCGCTCGGGGCGGCGGTGGCCGCTGGCGCCGGTTGCGACGCGGCCGCCGGGGTGGGAGCCGGTTCCGGCGCGGGGGTCGGCTCGGCTGGCTTCTCGGCCGGGGCACTCGGCTCCGATGCCAGATATGCCTCGACGTCCTTGCGGGTGATCCGGCCCCCGTCCCCGGTGCCGGTCAGTTGGGAGACATCGACTTCGTTCTCCCTGATCAGCTTGCGCACTACGGGAGAAAGAAGGTTGGGTTTGGACTCGGTCTCATCGGGCTCGGCGAAGAAGGCATCGACGTCGGGCTCTGAAGGTTCGGCCTTCTTCTCCGCCTCGGCTGGGGCCGGCTCCGGCTCGACGGGCTTCTCCTCCTTGGCCGGAGTCTCCTCGGCCGGGGCTTCCTCGGTGGCATCCGGCTGGGCGGGCTTCTCCTCCGCGGCCGGGGTCTCCTCGCTCGGAGCTTCCTCTGCCGGGGCAGGTTCGGCGGGCTTCTCCTCCTCGGCCTCCGCGGGCGCCGCCGCTTCCTCACCCTCGGCGCCGATCACCACCATCGGCGTGCCCACTGACACCGTGTCACCCTCGTTCACCAGAATCTCGAGGATCGTGCCCGCTGCCGGCGACGGGACCTCGGTGTCGACCTTGTCGGTGGATATCTCGACGAGGACCTCGTCCTCGGCGATCGTGTCGCCTACCTGCTTTGCCCAGCGCAGGATGGTTCCCTCGGTGACTGTCTCACCCAGTTGCGGCATCGATACCGTCGTAGCCAAGGTCGCTCCTCTCAGTGAAGACTGCGGCCGGCGGCGGACATGAGTGTCTCGCCGACCACTTCTGACAAACTCGGGTGGGCGTGGATGAAGGCGGCCGCCTCGTCCGGCAGGGCCTCCCAACCCACTGAATACATGAGTTCGTGTATCAATTCGCCGGCCTGTGGGCCGACCACGGCGGCCCCCACGATGGGGCCATCTTTCTCCGAGATCACCTTGGCGAAGCCCTGGTTGTCACCGATGATGATCGCCCGGCCCACCCCGTTGAAGGCGTGCTTCACCGACACGACATCGAGCCCGCGCTCGGCCGCTTGGGCCTCGGTCAGACCGACCTCGGCCACTTCGGGATGCGTATAGGTGACCCTCGGAATCGCCTGATAGTTGACCGGTCGGGCCTGACCGGTGCCGATGTGGGTGACCGCTGCGATCCCCTCGGCGAACCCGACGTGGGCCAATTGCGGTGTTCCGGCCACGATGTCGCCCACCGCGTACAGCCCGGTCTGAGCAGTCTGCATCGTGTTGTGGTCCACTTCGACAAATCCTCGATCCAGCTTCGCCGATACGGTCTCCAGACCGACGTCGTCGGTCCTGGGGCCCCTGCCCACCGAGACAAGGACGACATCGACTTCGACACTGTCTTCGCCGAATGGCACCACCACGGTCTCGCCGACCTTCGGCGCATCGACACCGACGCCGACATGGAACTTCACGCCACGCTTCTGCAGTTGACGCTGGAGCTGTTTGGAGGCCTCGGCGTCGGAGCCCGGGATGATCTGGTCCATGACCTCGAAGACATGGACCTCGGTTCCAACGTCGACGAGGAACGAGGCGAACTCGCAACCGATCACCCCTCCACCGACGATGGCCACCCGGTTCGGTCGCTGCGGCCAATCGAGGGCATGATCTGAGCTGACGATCTTCTCGCCATCGAAGTCATAGCCGGGGATGGTGCGGGAGTAGGAGCCGCTGGCGAGGATGACCGCTCCGCCCTCGATCGTGTTCTTTCCATCCTCGGTTTCGACCTCGACCTTGCCCGGTCCGGCGAGACGGCCGTACCCGGTGATCACCTCGACGCCCTTCTTCTTCAGCAGCCCGCCGAGCCCGCGCACCAGCCCTTCGACGGTCTGGGTCTTACGGGCCAATGCCGCCTCCCAGTCGAGGGTCGGCTGCTCGGTCACCACCCCGAACTCGGCGGCGTGTGAGACCGTGGAAAACACTTCGGCGATGTAGAGCCACTGCTTGGCGGGGATGCATCCACGGATCAGACAGGTGCCTCCAGGCCGCTCTTCATCGATGAGTGCCACGGACAGACCGAAGTTCTCTGCGTAGAGGGCGGCGGCGTAGCCGCCTGGCCCGCCGCCGACTATCACGATGTCGTGCAACCTGTGCCTTTCGGTGGAACTGCTGATCCGAGACTAGTTGTACCCGTGGTTACCCTCCCTGAACCCATGCAGACCCGTTGGCTCCTCATCGCAACGGCGGTGCTCGGCTTCGTGATCGTGGGGGCCGCTGCGATCTGGCTGCTGGTGGCCTTCACATGATCGACCGCATCCAGCTCAGCACGACGGACGGGGAGACGCTCGAAGCACGTTGGGACCGCCCCGAGAGCCCAGCTGGAGTGGTGGTGTTCTGTCATCCCCACCCTCAGCAGGGAGGGACGATGATGGCGCCGTTGATGGTCGCCGTGACCACGCGACTGACGGAGCGAGGATTCTCGGTGCTGCGTTTCAACTTTCGGGGGATCGGCGCATCGACCGGGACACACGACAACGGGAAGGCGGAAGTGCTCGACGTCGCCGCCGCGATCGGGGCCGCCCACGACACCGGGCTGACCGTGCATCTCTCCGGCTGGTCGTTCGGGGCGGGCACGGCGCTGCGCTGGTTGAGCGGCCAACAGGATCTGATCCCGTATGCCGGGATCGCCCCTCCCCCCCAGGACCTTCCCGACGATCTGCCCCCGGGCTCCAAGCGGATCGTGGTCGGCACACGCGATCAGGTCGTCGATGTCGAAGCGATCCGCACCTACGCCGAGCGTCTTTCCATCGATCTGGTCCTCACCCCGGGTGACCATTTCTTCCATGGTCGGGGCAAGAAGATCGGGGACCTGGTGGCACAGGGTTTCGAAACCGGTTCAGACAACCTCTGATACCACCGGCCGGTACCCCCGGTTCATCGCCTCCACTGGTGTGTCAGGAGCGAAAACCTGAACCATGTCCCTCCCCACGAGACCTTCCTCGGTGACCCGACCGGAGAGCTCGGCGAACTGGTCTTCGTCGTCGCAGTCGTAGAACCGCATCGTGTCCCTGACCCCGACAAATCGGTAGGAATCGAATCGGGAGAGACGGCTCACTCTTCCTCCTCCGAGCCTGCCCCGCCGGTTCTCACCTCGGCTCCACAGTTGGGGCAGGTGGCGACCACGATGTCCCCGACGATGAAGGAGAATTCGCATTCGGGGCACTGGATGCGGGGAAGGGGCGCCGGGGGCGGCGGAGGTGGTGGTGGCCCGGTACCCGGGGCGGCACCAGGGGCGGTGGGATAACCGCCCATTTCGGCTGGCGAGCCCGCAGCGTCACGCACGACATTGACGGACCCGCAATTCGGGCAGGCGAAACGCCCTGGCCCCGGGACCTCGAACTGGGTCCGGCAGGCACCGCAACGCACCATCATTCGTCTTCACCTCCATCGGGGTCGACCATCTCGCCTACGGCGCCGATGCGATACAGGTAATCGGCTTCGAGACGGAGTACATCTTCAACGTCGTCGTGAGAGTAGGACACACCGTGCTTGCTGGCGATCTGGTCGGATATGTACTCGATGGACGCTTCATGACCCCCAGCGATCGTCTCCACCGGATTCCTCCGATCGTCTTGGGCGAGACCCTGGAGGTAGAACACCTCCCATTCCAGGATCCTCCGAATATCCCCCCGATTGAGCCGGTCATTCCCCTCGGATTGGAGCCCGGTCTCGACGTGCTTCACGGCATCCTCGACGACGTACTCCAAAGGGTCGTAGGAGGGCCGTCGTCGGGCCTCCTGCCAGACGACGAGGGCCATGATCACGAGGAGGACGCCCGCGAGAAGGGCCACGAGGGCCAACACCGATGCCGACACGATGAAGAAGGTACCCGGGTGGGCTTAGAAGGCTTCCACCGGCAAGAGCATCAGGGACCCGTCCTCGGTCTCGGCGGCAGTGCGTCGTGCTGCGAGCTCCGGAGCCGCCAAATCGAGGAACCATCGGGCCGAGGCGACCTTGCCCCGATAGAACGCATCGGCGTCGAGCTTGGGGTGGGCGATCTCAGCGTGTCGCAGCAACTGCCAGGCGATGACCAGCTCGGCGGTGGAGGCGAGCAGCGCGTTGGTGTGCAGACCTACTTTGTAGATCTCCTCGGACCGGCCGGACACTGATGCCAGCAGGTGCTCCACCATGGCTCCCAGGTGACCCTGGAGATCGTCGAGCATGGTTCCGAGACGCTCCCGCTCGGTCGCGATCGGATCGCCGTCGCCGCCGCCCTTGACGAACTCGGTGATCTCTGCGACGAGGCCGGCGATTGTTGCTCCCTGATCCCGCGCGATCTTGCGGAAGAAGAAATCGAGGGACTGGATCCCGGTGGTGCCCTCGTAGATCGTGTCGATCTTCGTGTCACGGATGTACTGCTCCAGCGGGTAATCCTGGGTGAACCCGGAACCGCCGAATACCTGGAGGGCATCGGCGAGCTGCTCGTACGCCTTCTCCGACGAGTAGCCCTTGACCAGGGGCAGCAAAAGCTCCGACCGGCGCTCCCAATGATCGTCATCCGGATGCAACCGCGCCTGATCCTGAACCCACGCCGTGTACATGACCAGGGCGCGCAGACCTTCGGAGTAGGCCTTCAAGTTCATCAGCATGCGTCGTACGTCGGGGTGATCGATGATCGGGACCCGGGGTGCTGTCTTATCCGTGGCGAGGGTGAGGTCCGCCCCCTGACGGCGCTCCTTGGCGTACTCCAGGGCATTGAGATAGCCGGTGCTCAACGTCCCCATCGATTTTGTGCCGATCATCATCCGGGCGCCCTCGATGATTCGGAACATCTGCCGTATGCCGTCGTGCTTGTCGCCGACCAACCAGCCAATAGCCGGCTCATCGGCTCCGAAGGTCATCTCGCAGGTGGTCGACCCCTTCAGACCCATCTTCTTCTCGATGTTGGTGGCGACGACCCCGTTGCGTTGACCAAGCGATCCGTCCTCGTTCACCAAGAACTTCGGGACCACGAAAAGAGAAAGGCCCTTGGTCCCGGGCACCGATCCCTCGGGGCGCGCCAGGACGAGGTGGATGATGTTCTCCGAGGCATCGTGCTCCCCGCCGGTGATGAACCGCTTCACCCCTTCGATGTGCCAGGTGCCATCGCCCATGTCGAGAGCCTTGGTCGACGCCGAGCCCACGTCTGATCCGGCGTCCGGCTCGGTGAGGATCATCGAACCCGACCACTGCTTGTCGAGCCAGAGACGGGCGAGATCTTTCTGCTCGTCGTTTCCCTCCTCGAAGAGGACGGTGGCGAACAGGGCGCCACCCGAGTACCAGGAAACAGTGGTGTTGGCGGCGAGCTGCATCTCCTGGGTGGCCCAAGCGAGACTGGGCGGTACCGGCATACCTCCCATCTCGGCGGGGGCAGCGAATCGATCCCAGCCACCCTCCTTGTATGCGCGCACTCCGGCCTTGACCGACTCGGGCAGGTGCACCTCGCCGTTCTCGAGGACGAGGGGGATTCGATCCTGGTCTACATATGAGGCGGCGAAGTCCTCACGGGACAGTCGTTCGATCTCGACGAGGATGTCGCGAGCCGTCGCCTCGTCGATGTCGGGCCATGGCCCATTGCCCAGATAGTCCTGAATCCGGTTGACCTCGAAGAGATTGAACTCGAGATCCCGAAGATTCGACCTGTAGTGGCTCGCCATGTCCCCTTCCTGATCTTTGAGTGTTGACTCTAATTTGAATCAACGCTCAAATAAAGGGGCAACTTCCCCCTCAGAGAAGAATGGCGGCGATCAGCGTGCCGACCATGGCGATCAGCCCGGCCGATTGGGTGATGAAGAAGCGGTCGAGTCTCTGATTCACCGAATTCAAACCTCCATCGAGGCGCTCCTCGAGCCTGTCGAATCGCTGCTCGAGGTGGTCGAGCCGGTCTTCCAGCTGCCGGATGTCGTCTTTGGTGGCGACATCAATCGTCTCGTATGCCGGTAGATAGGCCATGAGGGTGTCCGCCTCTTCGGTGCCCAGCAGTTCGTCTAGCGCATTGTAGAGATCGGCGGCGACGGGCCTCGGATACGGCCATGCCTCCGAGCATGCCCCATCCGGAGTCGGCGAACAAGAAGGTCGCTTCCCAGATTCACGGTCTACCGTTTCCCGGATGCGTTACAAGGCAGGGTTGGAGACGCGGGAGAGGATCCTCGACGCCACCCGATCGCTGGTTGCGGAGAACGGGCTGGACGGGACCACCATCAAGGCCATCTGCGAGCAGGCCGGTGTTCTGCCCGGCTCCTTCTACAACCTCTTCGCCTCGAAGGAGCAGGCCATCGTCACGGTGGTCCGCGAGGCAATCGACGCCGTCGACCCCGATCCGGCGCATCAGGGAACAGACACCCTCGGCGAGCTGGTCGACGCCTACGTACGGTTTCTCGAGGAATCGCCGGATCTTTCCCGGGTCTACATCCGAATCGGGGTGTCCGGTGCCGGGTCGAACCCTGAGCTGAGCGGTCGGATGGTGCGTCACCACGAGGCCCGTGTGGCCCGCTTCGCGGCAGCCATGAAGCGCCAGAGCCCCGAGCTCTCCGAAACACTGGCCGATCGACGGGCGGAGACACTGGTCCTCGCCCTGAACGGCATCGCGCTCCATCGGATAATCGACCCGGGGTTCGATGTCGCCTGGCATGCCAGGGCACTGCTCGAGGACGCTGCAGCGGTTTCCTGACCTGCGGGCGGCGTCGATAGGCTCAGAACATGGATCTCGCCGTACAAACCCGTGGCGACTGGGACCTTGTCCTGAGTGCGGCGCGCTGGGCGGAGGACCGCGGTCTCGTGGCCATCGCCTTGCCCGATCACTATCTGGAGCGGGGAGACCAAACCGACGGGCCTGCCTACGACCACTTGGTGCACCTGGCCGCGCTGGCCCGGGAGACGAGCAAGATCGAACTGGTCTCGCTCCTCTCGCCGGTGACCTTCCGTCACCCCGCGGTGTACTACAAGATGGGTGTCACCCTGGATGAGGTCTCCGCCGGCCGCTTCACGATGGGTATCGGCACGGGGTGGCTCGACGAGGAGTTCACATTGTTCGGTCTCCCCTATCCGGACCGCCGCACTCGATTCGAGATGCTCGACGAGTGCCTTGCCTACCTCACAGCCGCTCTCTCGCCGGGCACTGCGGGTTTCGACGGCGAGCACTACCAGCTGTCTCCCTTCGACCCTCAGCCTCGCCCCCGCAATCTGAGGCTTCTGGTGGGCGGAGGTGGGACCAAGACGACGCCGACGCTGGCCGGGCGGTACGCCGACGAGTTCAACATCTACGCCTGCAGACCCGAGCAATACGCGGGCAGACGCGAGTTGGCCGAGAAGACCGCAGCCGAAGTGGGGCGCGATCCCGGGTCGATCCTGTTCTCGACGGCCTGTCCCGCGGTCGCTGCCCGGAAGGAATCCGACTATCGGCGTCTGCTGGCGATGCTCGCCGATCGGACGAAATCGACGCCGGAGCATATCGAGCGGGTCTACGAGGAGCGGGGCTACCCCCATGGCTCGGGCTCGAAGGCGGCCGAGATGCTGACCGCCCTGGAGGAGGCCGGCTGCCAACGTTTCTACCCGCAAATGTTCCTTCGGAATCCTGAGGATTTCGACATCATCCTCGACGCCTACAGGCCCTGATAGTGCCCAGCGTCGCCATCCTCGGGACTGGGCTCATCGGTGCATCGGTGGGCATGGCCCTCCGCGAGCAGGGCTGGGGATCGGTCGGCTGGGATCCCTCGCCTGCGGCCCTGGAGCGATCTTCCGAGCGGCACGCCACTGACATCGCAGCCTCCGTCGACGACGCCGTGGACGGAGCCGACCTGGTCGTCCTCGCCGGCCCGCTCCATGCCAACCTCGAGACCCTCGCCCGCCTCGAGACCGGAGCGCTGGTCACCGATGTCACCAGCGTGAAGGTGCCCTTGCTGGGTACTGCCCGCAATGGGGTCCGCTTCGTGGGCGGGCATCCCATGGCGGGACGCGAGCATGCCGGGCCCGAGGCAGCCTCTGCGGCTCTGTTCCGTGGCGCACCATGGGTGCTCTGTGACGATGGCGCTTCCGTCGAGGACGTCGAACGGATGGCCGAGATCGTTGGATCGACCGGAGCCAATCCGATCGTGATGTCGGCACAAAGACACGACGAAGTCGTGGCAGCAGTCTCACATCTCCCCTATCTGCTGGCGGTGACGCTTGTCAATACCATCTCGCGCAATCCCGATGCCGCCGACCTCGTCTCGGGCAGTTTTCGCGACCTGACACGCGTGGCGTCGGCCGAGTCCTCGTGGTGGCCGGAGGTGCTCACTTCGAACTCCGAGTCGGTGACCTCGGCCATCGACGACCTCGTGGCCAGCCTCGAGGAACTCAAATCGAGGGTGGTCTCCGGCGACATGGACGGGCTGGCCGAGCGGCTGGATGATGCCAGAGCGCGACGTGGAGCCATGGCTCCACCGGTGGCCATGGTCCAGGTGATCCTGCAGGACCGGCCGGGTGAGATCGCTGCCGTCGGCCACGCCCTACAGACCAGCAAGGTGGACGTCCGGGACCTCCAACTCAGACACGCCGTCCACGGTGGTGGTGGCATCCTCAGCCTCTCCGTTCGGCCCGGCGAGGCGGAGACATTGAAGGCGGCCCTGGTCAAGGAGGGCTTCACCATCGAGGTCGAGGACTAGCTGTGCTCTTTTCCATCATGACCGAGCCTCAAATGGGTGGCACCTACGACGACTTGTTGCGGGCGGCACACCTCGCCGAATCCGAGGGCCTCTACTCCTTCGCCCGTTCCGACCATCTCGCCTGGAGCCCAGAGTCGGCACCGGAGGCAACCGACGCCTTCGCCACCATGGGGGGTCTGGCCCGGGACACCGACACGGTGCGGCTCTGCATCCTCGTCACACCGATCACGTTCCGTCACCCGGCCATCATCGCCAAGAACGCGGCCACCCTCGATCAGATGTCGGGCGGTCGGTTCGATCTCGGCGTCGGTACCGGCTGGAACGACTTCGAGCACGACGCCCTTGGTATCCCCTTCCCCGAGGCCGCCGAGAGATGGGCCCGCTTCGAAGACGCCCTTGACTATCTCGAGGCAGCGTTCGGCGCCGGGCGCGGCATGCACAGCGGCCCGTTCTACAGCCTCGATCTCGACGTGCGGCCCAAGCCGACGGGGATACGCCTCATCGTGGGTGGCAGCGGTCCCAGACGCACCCCGACCCTGGCCGGTACCAGGGCCGACGAGTACAACGCCTTCATTTGTCCGGTCGACGAGGCGAGGGCAAAGATCCAGGTCATGCGTGAGGCGGCCGGTGAACGCGTGGTCGAGGCCACGATGATGGGACCGGTGACCGTGGCCGCCACCGACGCCGAGATGGCCGACCTGGTCGCGGCGGCGGCAGGGCGCCGCAACATCACCAGCGATGAGGTGATCCTTCGATGGGAGAAATCAGGAAGGCTGTTCGGCACCCCGCCCCAGTTGAGGGAGAAGATCGCAGCGCTCGAAGAAGCCGGGGTCGAGCGGCTGTATCTCCAGTGGTGGGACCTCACCGACTACGACGGTCTCGCTCGTATGGTCGAGTTGGTGCGCAGTTGAGCGATCTCCCAGAGGCGAGCAAGCGGCTGGCTGGATCCGTGGACGATTTCGCGATGGACACCCGCGTCTTCCCCGAGGGAACGAAGACGGCCGAAGACGCGGCGGCAGCGATCGGGTGCCCGGTGTCCGCCATCGTCAAGTCTCTGGTCTTCGTCTTGATCGGTCCCGATGCGTCCGAGGAACCTGTAGTGGCCCTCGTCCCCGGTGACCTGCGTCTCGACACGGTGAAGCTGGCGGATGCGGCCGGCGTCACCGGATCGAGACGGGCAACACTCGACGAAGTCCGCTCCGCTACCGGCTACGCCGCAGGCGGGACTCCGCCGTTCGGCCATGCCACAGCCCTTCGGGTGTTCGCCGACAACCGACTCCGCCGCAACGACCCGGTGTGGGCTGCCGCCGGCACCCCGACCACCGTGTTCCCCATCTCCATCACCGACCTCGACCGTCTCGCTCGACCGGTGTGGGGCGATCTGAGCGAGTGACCCATCGTTTTGGCGCGCCGATCCCGGTCTCCAGGCCGGGATCGGCGCGCCAAAAGAGATGCATTTCCCCTATGGGAGTAGTGCAAATAGCATTGTGGGTGTGAGCGAGACCACTCCCCTCCTTCAGATCGAGGGACTGCGCGCAGGTGTAGGTGACATCGAGATCCTCAAAGGGGTCGACCTGACCGTCGATGAGGGCGAGATACATGCACTCATGGGCCCTAACGGGTCGGGGAAGTCGACCCTCGCCAACGTCCTGATGGGCCACCCTTCATACAAGGTGATCGACGGGCGGATCCTGTACAAGGGTGAGGACGTGACCGCGGTCTCCGCCAGTCGGCGCGGAGCGGCCGGAATGTTTCTCGCCTTCCAGCACCCCGAGGCCATCCCTGGAGTCTCGGTGATCCAGTTCCTCCGTCAAGCCCTGTCCAACCGCACCGGGGTCGACCTGACGGTGCTCGAGCTGCGTCTGAAGGTAATGGACGCGATGAAGGAGCTCGGCATGGAGACGTCCTTCGCCGACCGCTATCTCAACGAGGGATTCTCCGGTGGTGAGCGGAAGCGAAACGAGGTCCTCCAGATGGCGGTGCTCAAGCCCGACCTCGCCATCATGGACGAGACCGACTCCGGGCTCGACATCGACGCGCTGCGCACCGTCGCCGACGGGGTCAACAAGCTGACCGGCCCCGATCGTGGTTTTCTCATCATCACCCACTATCAGCGTCTTCTCGACTACGTGACCCCTGACCGGGTCCACATCTTCATGGATGGCCAGGTCCTGGAGAGTGGTGGTCCCGAGCTGGCGGGCCGGCTCGAACAAGAGGGATACGATTCGTTCCGGACGGTGTTGACCTAGACGTGACAGACCTCTCGCATCTGAAAGCCGACTTCCCCGTTCTGTCCAATGGGGTCCACTTTCTCGATTCAGGTGCGTCGTCACAGAAGCCGATTCCAGTGTTGGAGGCGATGGACCGCTTCGCCCGCACTTCCTACGCCAATGTCCATCGTGGGGCGTACAAGCTCTCCGTGGCCTCGACCGACGCCTATGAGGCGGCCAGGGAGCGGGTCGCCGGCTTCATCGGCGCCACCGACCCGAGAGAGGTCGTGTTCACGCGAGGAGCAACAACCGCACTCAACACAGTCGCCTTCGGCTGGGGGCTGGAGCATCTGGGGCCAGGTGATCGAATCCTCTCCACCGAGATCGAGCACCACGCCAATCTCGTGCCCTGGCAGATGGTGGCCAAGAGAACCGGCGCCACCCTGGATCACATCCCGATGACCGACGATTTCAGGCTCGACCTCGCCGCCTACGAGGAGAAGCTCGGGCCGGACGTGAAGATCGTGGCCGTGACCGGGATGTCGAACGTGCTCGGGATCCTGCCCCCGATCCGGTTCATCTCCGACCTCGCTCATCGCCATGGCGCTCGCGTCGTGGTCGACGCCGCTCAACTCGTCCCGCACAATTCGGTCGATGTCGAGGCTCTCGGCGCAGACTTCATTGCGTTCTCCTCTCACAAGATGCTTGGCCCCACCGGGATCGGCGTTCTCTGGGGCCGGATGGAGGCACTCGAGGAAACCGAGCCGTTCGAGGGTGGCGGCGAGATGATCTCGGACGTGACCCTCCACGACGCGACATGGGCTGAGATTCCTCATCGCTTCGAGGCCGGGACGCCGCCGATCATCGAGGCCGTGGGTCTCCACGCCGCCGTCGACTATCTCGAATCGATCGGGATGGATCAGGTGCTGGCCCACGATCTGGAGCTCACCGAGATCGCACTGGACCGTCTTAGCGACGTCCCCGGCCTGGAAATACAAGGTCCCACCAACCTGGAAGACAGGGGTGGGGTGATCTCCATGTCCATGGATGGCGTCCACGCTCACGATCTGGCCACCATCCTCGATGAAGGGGGGGTTGCGGTCCGTTCCGGACACCATTGTGCCAAGCCCTTGATGCGCCGGCTCGGGGTAGCTGCGACGGCCCGTGCCAGCTTCTACGTCTACAACACCGAGGAGGACATAGACGCTTTGATCGGTGGCCTTCGAAGGGCCGGCGAGCTCTTCGGGGTCGGATCGTGAGTCTCGAGGACCTCTATCGCGAGGTCATCCTCGATCACTACCGCAGCCCCCGGAACAAAGGGCACCTGGAGAGCCCCGACGCCAGAGCTGAGGGCGTCAACCCGCTGTGTGGTGACGAGCTGACCATCGAGCTCAATTTCGAGAACGACAAGGTATCCGAGGTGGCGATCGATGGGCAGGGATGCTCGATCAGCCAGTCGTCGGCATCGATGATGACCGAGGCGATCAAGGGCAAGACTCGGGCGGAGATCGAGACCCTGACGCAACAATTCCGCGACATGATGTCGTTGGACGGAGAAACCGAGATCGAGCTCGACCCAGATCGCCCCGGCGCAGTGCTCGGCGACCTCGAATCTCTCCAAGGCGTCCGCAAGTACCCGGTCCGCATCAAATGCGCCAGTCTCGGCTGGAACGTCCTGCTGGAGGCGTTGGGGGAAGTACCGGTTACCTGAGGTACGTAGCGCCATATATGACGTTTTGACGACAGAGAAAGCCGGGACTCTTCTGTCCATTCGTTCTATGTCGCCGTAGCGCCATATGTGGCGCCATAAACCTCAGGTACGCGCCTACTCGAAGTCGGTCAGGACCTCTTCGAGACGCTCTCCCACCGAGTTGAGGCGCTCGCGGCAGAAGGCGAGTAGATCCGAGGCCCGTTGCACGTCTGCGAGGAGTGTGTCTATGTCCACTTCATCGTCCCGAAGCCGGGCATGGATGGCCCTCAACTCTTCCAGCGCCTCGCGATAGGTCTGCTGCGTGTCGGTCATTGCCCCTCCACCACCATCCCCACCGAGCCGTCGGCCAGTCTCACCGCCACACGATCACCGGCGCCCAGCTCGCCGGCGCTTCGCACGACCGATCCGTCGGGCCTGGTGACGAGGGCGAAACCGCGCCTCAAGGTCGGATCGACACCGATCGCCGCAAACATCTCTCCGAAGACTGCCAATCGATCTCGATGTCGCTGCAGCCCGCTCCTCGACTCTTCCACGACACCCTGTTCCAGGTTGTCGATGTGATCCATCTGACGTCGCAACACCACACGAGTGCCGGCGAGCTGTGAAGCCGAGTTGTCGAGGCGGCCTGCCGCGCCGTCTCGTGCCGAGCGCGCGGAATCCCGAATCATCTGTCTCGCAGTGTCCAATCTCCCCGCGTAGTCGGCCACCCGGGCCACGATCCACTCGGCGGCCGCCGTTGGCGTCTTGACCGAGACCGCAGACGCCTCATCCGCCACCGAACGGTCGGTTTCGTGCCCGATCCCGCTGATGACCGGGACCGGCATGGCAGCGACGGCCCTACCCACCTCCTCCGCGTCGAAGGCGGCCAGATCCAGCTTCGACCCTCCTCCCCGGACCAAGGCCACGATGTCGATGTCCTCGGTCCCCAGCCGTCGAAGCGCGTGCACCAGGTTGGCGACGGCTCTCTCACCCTGCATGGCCGCCTGCACAGTCCGGACCGAGAATCGATAACCGGGCCGCTGGATCTGGCCGAGGAAGTCGGCGTGGGCAGCCGATCCACGACTGGTCACCAACCCGATTCGGAGCGGCACGATGGGAAGATCGAGACGGCCGTTCGCTGCGAGCGAGCCGTCGCCGGCGAGACGTCGAAGCACTTCGTCGCGGTCGAGGGCGAGTCGGCCCGCGGTGAACGAAGGATCGACTTCGAGCAGGCCCAGTTGGATGTGCCCTCTGCTGTGGCGAACGCCGACCGTCGCTCTGACCCGAACCTCGATGCCGCTTCGCAACCCGCCGACCCCAGCGGATTCCAACGCATGGGTGACGGTCATCATCATCCGGCCCGATGCGGCGACTTCGATGGCGTTGTCGGGTTGCTCGGGATCTACCAAACGGAAGAACGCCGCGCCACGGCTGGTGCGCTGGAATCCCGACACCTCGCCTCGCACCCAAACCGGCCCCGGCACGGCTGCCCCCACTGCCGCGTCGAGGGTGCTCAACAACCCGGCGACGGTGAGAGTGGCATCGGCCACGTCAGGTGATCCCGCCCTCGGTCATCTTCTTCAGATCGAGGGCGACGTCCAGCTCTTCGGCGGTCATCAACCCGGCCTCGAGAACCAACTCGCGAACCGAGCGGCCGGTGGCCGCGGCTTCCTTCACGATCTTGGCGCCGTTGTCGTAGCCGATGTGAGGGTTGAGAGCAGTCACCACGACCGCGTTTCGCTCGAGAAGCTCGCGGACACGCTCGGCGTTCACCTCTATCCCGTCGACACACTTGGTGGCGAATGTTCTGGAAGCCGTGGCGAGGAGACCGATCGACTCGAGCAGGTTGTGGGCCATGACAGGCATCATGACGTTCAGCTCGAAATTCCCGTTCGCCCCGCTCCAGGTGACCGTCGCATCGTTTCCGATCACCTGAGCCGCGACCTGCATCATCATCTCTGACATGACCGGGTTGACCTTGCCCGGCATGATCGATGACCCCGGCTGCAACTCAGGGATCCTGATCTCGGCGATCCCGGAGGTGGGCCCGGACCCGAGCATGCGGATGTCGTTGGCGATCTTGAACAGGGACACTGCGATCGTCTTGAGGATTCCCGAGGCCATGACCACGGCGTCCTTCGATCCCTGGGCCTCGAAATGGTCCGTTGCCTCGATGAATGCGAACCCGGTGCGTTTGGACATCAATCCAATGACCGCCTCGGCGAACCCGGACGGTGCGTTGATCCCCGTCCCCACCGCCGTCCCGCCGAGGGCCAGCTCCTCGAGCTCCGGCAGGACTTTCTCGAGACGCTCGATCCCCTTGCGCACCTGAGTCGCCCACCCGGCGAACTCCTGACCCAGAGTGACCGGTGTGGCGTCCATGAGGTGGGTCCGCCCGGATTTCACGATGTCCTGGAACTCGACGGCCTTGGCCTCCAGCGAACCGGCGAGCACGGTCAGGGCAGGCGTCAGGTCCTCTCGGATGGCCGCAACGGCGGAGACGTGGATTGCGGTGGGAATGACGTCGTTCGATGACTGCCCGAAATTCACATCGTCGTTCGGATGGACCAACCGTGATCCGGTCTCTCCGCCCAGGATCTCGGTCGCCCGTCCTGCGATGACTTCGTTGGCGTTGGTGTTGGTCGAGGTGCCGGAGCCGGTCTGGAAGATGTCGAGCACGAACTGCTGATCGTGGCGGCCATCCATCACCTCGTCGGCCGCTGCCCTGATGGCGTCCACCTTGCCCTGGTCGAGATGGCCCTGGAGGCCGTTGACTTCGGCTGCGGAGCCCTTTATCAGCCCGAGCGCCCAGATGAATCTCCTCCCGAAACGGTGGGGTGAGATCGGGAAGTTCTCCACGGCTCGCTGGGTGGAGGCGCCGTAATAGGCGTCGGCCGGAACCTGCACCTCACCCATCGAGTCCTTCTCGACCCTGAACTCCACTCATTTCTCCTTTTGCCACGGACGGTAGTGGCCCGCGGTCTCACTCACTCGAGGAGATGGCGGCCGTCGGAGTAGACCTTGTCGAGTCTTTGCCGCAGGCCGGCATCGATGTCAACCGCCTCGGCCGCGATGAGCAACAGATCGACCAGACCATGGAAGTCGTCGAGTGAGATCTCTTCCAACATAGGCACAGCTTTACCGGTGCCTGCTTCGACTTCCTCGAGATTCCCCATGTTGTGATAGTTGCCCAGCGGGAGACAAAGCCCGGCGGCGCGGAAGCCATAGACGCCGAAGGCCGTCGCCTCACACGACCCGCCAGCCATCAGCTTTCGCTGATGACGCAATCCGGACTCGGCGATCGCCCGGCTGATCCGGTTGGTCAGCTCCTGGTTGAACACCGAAGAGGCGTCGCCGACACGGACTACCGGCCCGCCGCCCAGCGGGGCGTCGGCCGAGGCAGGGGAGGTCTCGATGGAGAGGAGACGGGCCTCGGCCGGAATGCTCCCCGTGACTGCGGCGTGTATGGCGCCGACGAAGCCCATCTCCTCGGCTCGGGTGAGGAGGACGCCGAAATGGCTCAGATCAGCCCGACCCCGGGCTTGATCAAGGGCAGCCAGAGCCGCGGCGCACCCGGCCAGATCGTCACATGCCGGCGCCAGCAGACGTCCGACTCGCGGTCTCGGAGTGGCGACGTGCCAGCGGGCGATGTCCCCCGGCTCGGGCATCTTTCCTCTCACCTCGATCACGCCGGTCCTCCCGTGTCCACCGGGGCTGTAAGCAGTCACCCGGCCGCTCTTGGCCGGACCGGTGACGAAATCGACACGGGCGCCCACGAAATAGACGGGTAGGACCCCTCCCCGGAACTCGAACGCGGCCTCCCGGCCCCTTACATCCGTGACAACAAAAGCGGGATGGTCCATGTGGGCCACAGCCAGGACCGGATCCCGTCCTTTCCTCCCCTTCCTCGTGATGAGGAGGTTGCCGCCGGAATCTTTGGCCAACTTCAGATCAGGCCGGCGCTCCACCCAGCCCTCGACCCATTGGACGACTTCGTCTTCCCGGCCGGAGGCGGTCGGAAGATTGGTCAGCGCACCGAGCCATTTCTCGGCAGCGGCCCTCGATGCCATCAGGAGGGGTGATTCACACGTCGAAGGGGGTGTCGGTGAAGAAATCGGCGGGACGTCGAGACGGCTCGCTGCTGGTCTCCACCAATCCCAGCCGCTCCCGAATCGCCTTGTAACCACCCGCTTCGAGCTCTTCGGCGAGCTCGGCGCCACCGGAGTCGACGATTCGCCCGCTGATCATGACGTGGATCCGGTCAGGGGTCACGTAACGGAGGATCCGGTTGTAATGGGTGATCATCAAGACCCCGAGATCGGGTGAGCGCATCTCCTCCACCGCCCGCGCCACCTGTTTCACCGCGTCGATATCGAGACCCGAGTCGATCTCGTCCAGAAGGGCGACCCGTGGCTTGAGCACCGCCATCTGGAAGATCTCCGACCGCTTCATCTCGCCACCGGAGAGGTCGTTGTTGATGGCCCGATCGAGGAACCGGGTCACATCGAAACGAGCCGC
Source organism: uncultured Acidobacteriota bacterium (assembly GCA_963810465.1). Taxonomy (GTDB): domain Bacteria; phylum Actinomycetota; class Acidimicrobiia; order Spongiisociales; family ZC4RG35; genus JARDZU01. The sequence goes on from CAWENM010000011.1 coordinate 59,677, forward strand.
CTCCCTCTCGATCCGATCCATGGCCTCGGCCTCGGAGATCCCTCGCTCCTCCGCCGCCTCGAGCATGAACTCTCGTAGGGCGACGCCGGGCACCTCGGTTGGGTACTGGAAGCTCTGAAGAAGACCAAGTCGAGCGCGTTCGTCGACGTCGAGTGACAACAGATCGTTTCCTTCGAGCCGAGCCTCGCCCGACACCACGTAGCCGGCCTTGCCGGTCAGGACATGACAGAGGGTCGATTTCCCCGACCCGTTGGGGCCCATCAGGGCATGCATTTCGCCAAGCGGGACGACCAGGTCGAGACCGTCGAGGATCTGCTTCCCTTCAACGCCAGCGGTAAGACCGCGGACATCGAGTGCCGTGGTCATGACTCCTCCCATTGGAGATAGACGACGCCGTCCTCGACGGCGACCTCGTAGGTCCGTACCGGCTTGGTGGCCGGCAACGCCAGAGGCTTGCCGGTGCGAAGGTCGAACGCGGAGCCGTGTCGGGGGCATTCCACCTCGTGGTCGAAGACCTCGCCTTCGGCCAGCGATGCTTCGGCATGTGAACATCGGTCATCGACGGCGAACACCTCATCGCCGATCCGGAACATCGCGATGCGATCGTCACCCAGGGTCACGCGGATGCCGCGGTCACGGGGCAGGGTGTCGACGGCGCCGATCTCCACCTTCATGCGACCCGCCCCTCCTCCTGGGCGGTCACGAAGCGTCGGAACACCTCGTCGGAAACAGGCTCCCCGAGACCTTCGATCGGCAGGCGGTCGATCACCTGCTGGAAGAACCCGCGGATCAGGAGTCTCTCTGCTCGCTCCCGGGTGAGTCCCCGGCTCCTCAGGTAGTACAGGTGCTCGGATTCCAGGGGACCCACCGACGAGGCGTGGCCACAAATCACGTCGTTGCAGAGGATCTCGAGGTTGGGCACGGAATGTGCCTTGGCGTTCTCCGAGAGCACGAGGTTCCGATTGGTCTCGAAGGTCGACGTGCGCGCCGCATCCTTTTCGATCCTCAGCAGGCCGGTGAAGACGCTCTGCGCGTCGTCCTCGACTGCCCCCTTGAGAAAGACGTCAGATGTGGTGTTTCGGCCCTGATGATCGATCACCATCCGATAGTCGAGGGTCTGATCACCCTCTCCGAAATAGAGCCCGACCACCTCAGACGACGACCCGTCCCCCACCAGGCTCACCCCGAGATCGAGCCGGCCCAGCCTGGCACCCAAACCCACCTCACCGATACGGGACGTTGAGTCGCGGCCGAGGACCGCCCGCTGATGGACGACGTTGGTCGCGGCATGATCGAGGCCCTGGACCGAGAGGAATCGCAGACGTCCACTGTCCTCGACTTCGAGGTCGATCCTGGGGACGAGCAGAAGTCGGGCGCCGTCTGCCGACCGGTAGTCCACGAGGACACTGGCTTCGGCGTTCTCGCCGACCACGACCTGGAGATGCGGAAAGGAAGCCGTCCCTTCGGTGGTGGCCTGGATCTCGACCACCAAGGGCCGATCCATGACCGTGTTGGGTCTCACCTCGACACGGGCGCCCTCAGTGGAGAAAGCGGCATGGGCGGCGGCGAGCTTGTTGTGATCTGTCGGCACCATCCCGGTGAATCCCGGGTCGTCCTCGAGATCAGAGAAGGGGCGGACCTCGGCTACCTCGGATTGATGCTCGACGACCTGGCCGTCGACGATCAGGACTCGCCCCGATCGCTCCGGCAGCGAAGCGACGAATGGGCCTGGCTCGAGCTCCTTCCCCGGAGCCATAGCGGGCACGAGCTCAGAGAAGCTGTGGTCGAAGTCGACGTATCGCCAGTCTTCCTCCGCCCCGGTGGGCTCCTCGAGTCCGGCGAAGACCTGATACGCCGCCTCCATCTGGGGTCGCCTCCAGACAGGGGCCGAGGCGGTGATCTGGGCCAGATTCTCTCGGTCGAACGCGGTCAAACAATGCTCCGGAAGGGTCCCCAGAATGGTATTTCACCTATGCCCATAGTGCGAATTACTCCGCCTGGAGCGCGTCGACGGTCACGTTGGACGCCGCGTTCCACAGCATCCATCCCAAGCCGTATTGCTCAGCCACCTCGATCTGGGCCCGAACCTGGTCCGGGGTGTACCCGAAGTCCTGCAGCCAGGGGCGGACCACGACGTTCCTCGATAGCCGCTCCATCCCGTCCTGGATGGCGTTGGTGACCATGGGTCCGGGGTGATCGTTGGGTATCGCGAAGTCGTACCAACCCTCCCCGTAGTGCGATGGGTAAACCATCGGCGACGCCACATCGACCACGGCGGTGACCTGTTCCCAGTTCTGGCCGATCCCGCCGTCGTCGGTCCCTGGAGCGGTGGTGAAGCCAAACACATCGGCACCCACGGCGCAGCCCATCGGGTGAAGGAGGGCAACTGCCTCTTCGAGGAATCCGATGATGGTCGCAGTCCGCGTCTCGAGCTCGATACCGCCATCGAAAGTCGTGCTCTCGGTGCGCTTGTCAGGAAAGCGGATGTAGTCGAACTGGACCTCATCCACGCCCATGGAGCAAGCCTCCTGGGCGAGCGCCAGCCCGTAGGCCCGCGCATTTGGATCGGTCGGGTCCAGGAAGTACTGCCCGTTTGACTCGTAGGGCTGGTTCGTCGCACTGTCCCAGACCGACATGTCGGGCTTGGCCACGGCTGCGGTGGGATCGTTGAAGACGACGATCCGACCGATGAGGTACAGGTCCTCCTGCTCCGCCCGGGCCGCGACGGCACTCAGGTCGTATACCCCCCGGATCGCCTCGACCTCGGCGGCGGTCGGGTCGGCGCTGTTGTACCAGACAAGCCCGGTCTCGTCCTTGAGATCGAGCATCAAGGCATTGAGCTCGGTGGTGTGCGCCATCTCGAAGAACCGATCGATGTCCTCACCGGCCGCCTCACCTGCGATATGGACGGCGCGGGCAACGAATGGCTCGATCTCGACCATGGATTCCCCGGCTCCACCGTCCCATTCGAAGGAAGTCGGAATCCAGGCCGGTCGCGAGACCTCAACATTCCCCGGCTCTGCCCCACGAAGGCTGATCTTCCCCTCTGCGTCGGTGGTTCCCGAAGCCGGGCCTGCCACCACCAGGGCCGATTCGACCGGGGTGCCTGCAGGATCGAGGACCCGGCCACGCAGGATCCGGGCCTTGAGCACCACCTCGAAAACCTCATCAGGGCGCTCGGCGATCGTCACCGTCTTGGAGACATGGCCAGCCGCGCTCACCTCGAGGACCGTGGACGAGCGGTTCCATTCGACCTCGATGGTCCCTCCCTCGGAGCTGGTACCCACCTGACTCTCGTTGATGTCCACCGACGCCGCCGCGATCGGCGCCCCGGCGTCATCGAGAACCCTGAGGGTGTAGGGAGTTGCACGCCCGAGCAGCGACCAGCCTGCCCACAATGCCCAAACGATGGTGAGCGCCACCAGCAATCGAAACTGGGAACGACGCGCCACTGAGCGACCGAGATTACTTGTTCACCGGGCGTTAAACAGAAAACCGTTTGCCAGATTCAGCCAGGAACGTTAGTTTTCCACAGGGGCTTGACAGGAAGGGCCAGATTTGGGGAAGGCCATAAGGGCCAAAGATGCCAGACCCGAGCGGGGCTCGAGTCCCGCCGACACCGTCGGTCTGTATCTCGACGAAGTCTCGGCCCATCTGCTCCTCACTGCCGAGGACGAAGTCCATCTCTCGCGTTCGATGGAGCTGGGGAAGAAGGCCAAAGCCACCCTGGAGTCGGGCGATTTCGAAAAGGCCGACCGGGTCAAGCTGATGCGTCTGGTCGCCGAGGGCGACGAGGCCAAGATGACCTTCATCCGGTCCAACCTCCGTCTGGTCATCTCGATCGCCAAGCGATACACCGGGCGCGGTCTCGACCTTCTCGACCTGATCCAGGAGGGCAACCTCGGGCTGATCCGGGCTGTGGAGAAGTTCGACTGGCGCAAAGGCTTCAAGTTCTCCACATACGCCACGTGGTGGATCCGCCAGGCGATAACACGGGGTCTCGGTAACAACGGCAAGACCATCCGCCTCCCGGTCCACATGGTCGATGTGGTTCGCACCGTCCAGGACACCCGTCAGAGCCTCCATGACAAGTACCACCGCGCCCCCACTCTCGAGGAGATCTCTGAGGCGTCCGGTCTGGACACCGAGAGGGTTCTGGCCGCGCTCGAGGCGCCGGCGGAAACTGTCTCCCTCGACCGACCTGTAGGCGAGGACGGAGACGCCTCGCTACAGGATTTCGTCGAGGATGCCACCGCGGTAGACCCCGAGGCCCGTGCTGCGGCGGCGTGGCGCCGGGACCGGCTCATCAAGGCGCTGCAAATCCTGGACCAAGAGGAACAACAGGTTCTCTGGCTGCGCTTTGGCCTGGATGGTGACGAGCCCTGGACCCTGTCCGATGTGGGCAAGGTCATCAACTCGACCCGGGAGCGGGTTCGTCAGATCGAAGCCAGAGGGCTGGCGAAACTACGTCACCCCAGCTGCGACATCGACCTGCAGGCTTTGCTTTAGCGTCCGACCGCTACCGGTCGCCAGAGACCAGTGGGTCGATACTCATGCAACCCATGATCTGGCTCCTCGCTCGCTCTGCGCTGCAACGTAGGTCTGCGTCTCCTCACTCGTGAGCCTGCTCTCCCCGAACACCGTTTCACATTTGTTGCAGCCGAGCCGAAACCCGATCACTTCGGCGTTCTGATTCCGCTCGATCGCAAGGAGATTGGCTTCGTCGTGCCCGCAGGTCGGGCATGGAAATCCAACGGCAAAATTCATTGTTGATCCCTCCAGATGGTCGTGACACTCACGACGCATTTCATGGTGCGTCGAAAGGACGTCATCTGGATAGGGGGACCATTCCTTGGGGAGATACCCCTATCAGCGTTTTGCGTTCTACGTTCAGCGTTTACGACCTGCGCAAGGCCCGTTCCAGACGGGCGAAGCCCTCGTCGGCCTCTTCCTCGGTGATGGAGAGCGGCGGTGCCAGCCGGAGCGAGTTGCCATAGAGACCGCCCTTTCCAATGAGGAGCCCTTCCTCCCTGGCGGCTTCGAGAACCGCGGCGGCCGCCTCAGGCGACGGTGCACCGTCGGGTTTCACCAACTCGAGACCGATCATCAGACCCTTCCCCCGAACCTCACCGATGACCTGGAGCTCCTCGGAGAGGGGCACGAGATTCTGCATCAGCCTGTTCCCGACCTTCAACGCATTGGTCTGCAGGTCGTTGTCGAGCAGATACTCGAGATTGGCCAAGGCCCCTGCCGTAGCCAGCGGATTGCCACCGAAGGTGGAGATTCCGAGCGCCGGATAGGAATCCATGAGCTCAGCTGAGGCCACCACCCCGCCGATGCTGAGGCCATTGCCGATCCCCTTGGCGAACGTGAGGAGGTCAGGCACGATTCCATGCGCCTGATAACCCCAGAAATGCTCACCGGTCCGTCCCCAACCGGTCTGCACCTCATCCGAGATGAACAGGATGCCGTTCGCGTCGAGCACATCCTTCATCGCCTTGAAGAAACCATCGGGTGGCGTCACGAAGCCGCCCACGCCTTGTATGGGCTCAGCGATCATCACCGCCGGGCTGCCGGCGGCGGCCACGCCGAGCAGGTCTTCGAGGTCGGCGACACAGGCGGCGATGAACTCCACGTCAGGGAGATGCCCGAACGGGCTGCGCAGCTTGTAACCACCGTGGACATAGGTCACCTGGAAGGGTGAGAAACTGGTCCCCGACCACGCTTTCTGGCCGGTGACCGCGATCGCCGAATGTGACTTCCCGTGATAGCTGCCGCGGATCGCCAACACCTGATTCGACTTCTTGTGGGTCGTGGCAATCATGAGGGCGGCGTCATTGGCCTCTGTCCCCGAGTTGGTGAAGAAGACCTTGGCGTCGGGGATACCGGACAACCCGGCGATCTTCTCGGCCAGCTCGATCTGTGACTCGATCAGGTACAGGGTCGAGGTGTGAAGCATTCTGTCCGCCTGGGCCTTGATCGCCTCCACCACCTCCGGGACTTTGTACCCGGACATGGTGACCAGGATCCCGCCGAAGAAATCGAGGTATTGGTTGCCTTCTGCGTCGGTGACATAGCGTCCATCTCCATCGACGATGGCGATGGGCTGCTCGTAGTACAGCGGAGCCCACCCGGGCAGGACCGCCTTGTGTCTTTCGTACAACTCGGCGTGCGATCCCATCCGTGACTCCCTTGGTGTCAGACCCGTCTCTACGCCGTCAAATATCGCAGAAACACCGAACGATCGCCGATCAGCTGCCGGTCCAACCTCATCTCGAGCGGAGGATCGGCAAGATCCCCGTGGGCAATCCGGGCCGACCGGCCGCCGATCATGACGGGGGCGACGGTCAGAGCGAGCTCGTCGAGAAGATGCTCGGCAACGAACTGTCCGACCAGCGTCGGCCCACCCTCACAGAGGATGACATTCGCCGCACTCAGCCGGGCCAGGATCGCCTTTGGTGTCACATCGTCGAGTATCACCACATCAGCGGCATCCCCGAGCATGGCCAGCTTGGCCGGGTCGGCGTTCGGCCCGGTGATGACCATCGGCCGGTGCTCGGGGTCGGAGAACACCCGTGCCTCGGGGTCGAAACTCAGCCGTCCTGACACGATGGCGAGAACCGGGACCTCGGTGAGGCCGGCGGCCAGTCTTCGCTCGCGACGCTCCTCGTCGAGGGCGACCGGTTGGTAGTTCTCGGCCTCGACGGTCGCTGAGCCGACCAGGATCACGTCCGGCACCGCCCGCAGCGCCTGGAACACCGCTTTGTCGTCGGGGTCGCCAAGACTCGAGGACTTGCCTTCGATGGCCGTCCCCCCGTCGGCGGAGCTTATGAAATTGACCAACACCCAGGGCCTGCCGTCAACCTTCCGGTCGTCACTCATATAAAGCCCGACGAGATCCTCGACAGGTTCGCCGGATTCGGTCTTGCGAAGCATTGGCGAGAAGTTAGCCCTGCTCCTCGACGATGAAGACGGTCACCATCCCGAACATCCTCTCGTCCCGCCCCACGTGAGTGAGGATGTGGCAATGGCAAACCCAGACACCGGGGTCTTCTAACTGCATCAGGACCGGGTAGCGCTCACCCGGCGCGACATTGAGAGTGTCGATCCAATACGGACTGTCCAATGGGGACGCCGTCCTTGGCGTAGACCATGACGGAACTCGTGCTGATGCGTCGGGTGGATCTGTAGGCCCTCGTCGAAGGAGTGGACCACCACCCGGTCTCCCATCGGCGCCAGACGATACCGCTACCGTTTTTTCTGATGTCAAAGCTGAAGGTCCTGCTCGTGGACGATCACGAGGTCGTTGGCGCCGGGATCAAGGCCCTACTCGATGCCGAAGACGACATCGTGGTTGTAGGGGAAGCGGGCACGGTCGCGGAGGGCGTGCGCCGGGTCGGCTATGACGAGCCCGACGTCGTCGTGCTCGATGTCCGACTCCCCGACGGAAGCGGTGTCGAGGCGTGCCGCGACATCCGCTCCCGGTTTCCAGAGGTGAAGGTCTTGATGCTCACATCGTTCGCCGACGAGGAGGCATCGATGTCCGCGATCCTCGCCGGCGCTTCGGGCTACGTCCTCAAGCGAGTGGAGATGACCGATCTCGTGGCCGACATCCGCCGTGTCGGCGCCGGGGAGTCACTGCTGGACGCCGACATGACCGAACGTCTCTTCGACCGTCTCCGCAACGGGCAACAGGACGACCCTTTGCTGGCGAAGCTGAGCCAGCAGGAGCGGACCATCGTCGGATACATCGCGGATGGGCTTACCAACAAGCAGATCGCCGACGAGATGTTCCTGGCCGAGAAGACCGTCAAGAACTACGTATCGAACCTCCTGGCCAAGATGGGGATGAGCCGGCGCAGCGAGCCAGCGGCCCACGTGGCCAGAGTCGAGGGCGAGCACGAGAGCGCGGAAGCATCACAGGGCTGGGGAGAGGGTTGAACAATTTCGTGGTGCTGCTCGCGGAGGCAGCGAACGCCTAAACGGAAAGGTTCTGGCGAATGGTCGCCAGGTCACCCTGCCAGACGTTCTGGATCAGGATCGGCTTGAACCCCATCTCGACATTGATGCCGAGCATTGGGGCGTTGGACCCGGCATTCTCGGTGTCGATCCGTCGCACTGTCGGGTAGCGCTCCCGAAGCTCGAAAGCCATGGCGGCCTTGACCCACCGCCCTATGCCTTTGTTGCGGTGATCGGGGTCGACGCCCGTGTCCCACTGCTCGACGAGATCCGATTGCAGACGCCTGTATGCGACGGTCGTGAACCCGGCGAACTTGCCCGATGGCTTGTGTCGGGCGACATAGGTGAGGATCTCTCGTTCCCCTCCCACGCCGAACTTCGACTCGAGGTCACGCCAGATCTCAGGCGTCATTATCTCGTCTTCATCCTCGACATAGTCCTCTCTGGGAGCCGAGTTCATTACGAACATCACATCGCAATACGCCTGGAGATGCTCCTCGGCGATGGGACCGGGCAAGAAGAGCAGCTCGTAGTCGGAAGCGCGTTCAGCCGCTCGCTCGATCCAGGACCTCATGAGCGTCCAGTCGATCTCATCGAACACAAGACGGCTGACCTTCTCCCGATAAGCCGACGTCATGCCCGCACGCCTGACCAGTGCTTCATCCGGTCGTCCGTCGGGGATGCCGATGGCCAATCGGGTCCGGCCATCGGCCCCGGCAGCGTCGAGCATCGGACCCGCGATCGCACGTCCGTAACCGGATCCCCGATGTTGGGGGTGCACGTAGACCCACCCGAATGCGTTCTCCAGGTTTTGCACCAGGTCGACATGGAGACCGGAGGTGGCGACGACCTCGGGGCCCTTCCAGAGGACCCAGTGAGACACCCGCTCGGTGTCGATTGGATGACGCCAGTCGAGGAGACGCTGGGCGAGAGGGACCGGCGGATCACCGGGCAATACCTCCTCGTCGAGAGACGAGATGCAGCTCATGCATTGCCTCGAGGGTCTCGTCGGGCGCAACACGCGTGTCGACGTACTCGATGTGGAAAGACATGACCGGTCGAGGCTAGGAACCGCCCATCTCGACTGCGGGCGAATTAGGCGTCCGGGTCGGAAGGTGTGCGCTCCGCCCATACCTCGCGTGTGATCCGGTACACGACATGTCGTCGAAGGCGGTCGTCGTCGAGAAACCGTGGATGATCGAAGTCCAACTCGGGCGCCCGATTCATCCCCAGTCTCGACATCACTCGTTGCGAACGATCGTTGGCCGGGATTGTCCAACTGAGGATCTCTTCGAGTCCTGCCTCCTCGAAACCGAAGTCCAGTGCGGCCTTGGCCGCCTCGGTGGCGTACCCATTCCCCCACTCGTCCCGAGCGAAGCGCCATCCGATCTCGACGGCCGGGGTGAAATCAGTGCGGAACGTCGGAACGGCGAGGCCGCAGAACCCAACCAGTCTGGGCGCCCAGGTCGTATCGACCGCCCACAACCCATAGCCGAACTCCTTGAAATGAAGCTCGATCGTCCGCATCATCTGATCCGACTCTTCAGAGGTGAGAACACGGGGAAAGTGCTCCATCACCTCGGGGTCGGCGTTCAGTGCCGCAAACGCGGCACGGTCGTCATCGCTCCACCTCCGGAGCACCAGGCGCTCGGTGTTGATCGTAGGCCCGGCCTCCATCTGCCCCAGAATAGGTAAAGCCGATTTGAGCAGGACCTTCACGGTCGGCGAGACCGGGTCGAATCAGTCGATCTTCTTCCCGATCTTCTCTGTGGCATCTTTGACGGAGTCGCCGGCCTTCTTGGCAGCGTCGCCAACCGCGTCGGTGGCATTCGACGTGGCCTTCTTGGCATTGCCGGCAACCTTCTCAGCGGTGTCGCCGACCTTGTCCGCCACATCAGAAGCCGCCTTCTTGGCGTTGTCCATCGCGTCCTCGACGAGGACACCTGTTTCCTTGAGACGGGGGATCACCTGGTCCGCCACATCGGATGCGCGGTCATCACCGATGATCGGCCCCAGCTTCGACTCGAACTTGGCGCGAGCCTCCGCCTCGGTAAGACCGTAGAAGTCCCTTCTGCGGTCCGACATGAACTTGGTGATCGCGGCGACGATCCCGACGACCAGCAGCACCTTGAACAGAGTTCGGAAGGCGTGGCTCTCATCGGTTGTGTCTGCGATGACTGTGGTGTCTGTCATCTCTTTCACCTCCACCGCCAACCATACAGATCAGGCACCGGGACTTTTCGCGGCCTGACGGCAAGACCCTTCACCTTGGGGCGGGGCTTGCGTAGGTTCGACCGTGCAGTGATTCGACGGTTGGTCGCCGGCCTGATCGTGGTGGGCTTGGCAGTCGGGATCTGGGCCCTGTGGCCTCGGGAGAACTCAGATCCCTCCCCTACGACTGTGCCTACCGCGATCGAGACAACAACCACGACGCTCGTGACAACGACCACTGCCGCTCCGCACGACCTCCACGACCGAGGAGACCCATGTCGTCGCCAGCGTCGAGGAAGCGGAGGAGATCCTGCGCACCCTCTGGTTCGGGTGGTTCGAGGGGATCTACAACCAGGACGAGAACCGGATACGTGAGGTGGTGGGGACACAGGCGATGTTGGACGCGGCGCGGGCTCAGTTTGGCGTCATGGAATTCGAGTCGGGAGCCGCACGCTCGCAGCCGATCCATTCTCGGCACTCGGAGATTCTGCGAGGCCGATCGACAGACTGCCTGGTCGTGTGGACGTCCACTCAGGTCGCATGGCTTCAGCGAGCCAGCGACTCGACTGATGTTCACGTGTTGCGATTGGTCGCGATGACAGGTTGGGTGTTCGTTCTCACTGTGGACGCATCAAGACGACCTGTGGGAGGCGGATTGCGAATCGCAGTTGGAGCCGCTCTGACCTGGGCTGATTCTCGCTCGCGGCCCCTGACCGCAGTCGCTCAGGAGTTCATCGCGTGCTGGGTCTCGACCGAGACCGATCCTGGCTTCGGCGTGGAGACTCAGATCACTCGCTGTCGCATCTCCGGTGGCGACGTCGTCGACTACGCCAATGACGACTCGGTTCCCTCCCGGCTCTATCCGAACATCGGGTTCGACCTGTTGGGGGAATGTTGGTACGTCACCAGCGCCGAGACCGATTACCAGATCATCCCACTGAACCCCGATGGCGGGGCGGAGCTGGTTCTGATCGTGGACGGTTCGCCTGGCCCCGCCGGCTACTTTCGCCGGTGTACTTCGGAGCCGGGCGTGGCAGTCGACCCGTCGGCAGAGGCGTGGGAATACGTGGCCTCCTATGTCCATCCGCCTCCGACCCCCGACGTGAATCCAGTTCCTGGCGATGGCGTCGCCGGACTCGAGACATTCGTCGGCGTGCCCATCCCAGGCGTCCACGACACCCAGCTGGCGAGCGCCACGGGCGCCACGCTCGACATCCATATCGAGGTGAGCGGGGTCGTCGTCGATTGGGGTGACGATCGAGTCGACACATTCGCGGCCGACCAGGCCACCCTCGCCGGGTATCCGGACGGCGGTGCCAGACACGTCTACGAGGTCAAGGACCTGGACGGTTACGACCTGTCCATCTCCTATGCGTGGACGGCGCGCTGGCGGGTGGCCGGCGAGGACTGGGAGCCTCTCGACGTGCCCGACACGACCACCTCGATCGCCTATCCGGTTGCCGAGATCGTCACGGTCATAACCGACTAGACCTGCACTCCAAATATGGTGGACATGTGAGCCTTCTGATCGGCACCGCTGCCGGGATGTTCGCCCTCGACGATCCGGCGAGCCCATTGGTTGCCGACAAGGCGATCAACCACATCGCACGAGAGGGCGAGGGCTGGTGGGCCGTCGACGGTGAAGCGCGGATCCACCACAACGGTCAAGTCGTTGCCAATGGTCCCCACGACGCCACTCTCAACTGCGTCATGCCGGTCGATGAGACCATCTGGGTCGGCGCATCGAGCGCTCGGCTGTACCGGATCGACGGCGATGCACTCATCGAAGACCATGGCTTCGCTGAAGCTCCGGGGCGGGCCGACTGGTACACGCCGTGGGGTGGGCCTCCGGATGTGAGATCCACGGCCGTCGACGGAGCGGGCACTCTGTTCGTCAATGTCCACGTTGGTGGCATCCTTCGCTACGACGACGCCGGCCCGAGTCCCACTCTCGATATGGATTCCGATGTCCATCAGGTGATCGCCGACGACTCCGTCGAGGGGAAAGTGCTGGCGGCCTGTGCCCGCGGCCTGGCACAGTCGGCCGATGGCCGGGTCTTCACCTATCGCGACGAGGGTCTCCACGCGCCCTACTGCCGGGCGGTGGCACTCATCGGCGACACGGTGCTGATCTCGGCCTCTACAGGACCGCGATCGAATCGTGCCCGGCTCTACCGGGGAGAACTGACGACCGGACCCTTCGAGCAGTGTCGAAACGGGCTCCCCGAGTGGTTCGACGACAACGTCGATAGCCATTGTCTCGCTGTCCTCGACGGATCGGTCTTCGCCGGTCATGGCGGCACGGTGTGGAGATCGGATGACCTAGGCGAGAGCTGGGCTGAGGTCGTTTCCGGCTTTCCCGCATCACCTGTCTGGCCTGAGGTGAATGCGAAAGAGGGGCCACCGAAGGTGGCCCCTCTCACACTGGAGGAGGAAGAAAGTCCGAAGCTTGAGCTACTGACTTACCTCCATTGATTCGGCACGCAGGTCTGCCGGCTGAAGGGGTCGAACGACCCAATTGTCAGACCTTTGTCGCCAACACCGACCACATCAGAGGGAGACGTTCCCGGCGATCGGGGAGACGCCACAACCCGTCCTCTTCCTGGATCATCATGGGCAAACCCTGCCATTCACATTCGTCGTATTCCTCGACCCGGTCGATGCGCAGCCCGGCCCTGATCAGGGCATCCAAAGTCTCGCCGATGCCGTGGTTCCACCCGTAGTTGAGCGGGCTCTCCACCACCCCGTTACCGGCGTAGGTCTCGTGCTCTTCTTCGGACTCGGGCTCGGCGGTCTCGAAGTAGGCGACGGCGACACGCAACTCCTCGGTCTCCAACCAGTCCATCGCCCACATCATCGGGTGACCCTCACGCATGTAGAAGGTGCCACCTGGCTCCAAGAACGAGGACACGACTTCGGCCCAACCCCGTATTTCCGGTATCCAACAGATGGCGCCCACCCCGGTGTAGACGATGTCGAACTTCTCGTCGAGTACTTCGGGTGTGTCGTATAGCTCGGAGACGATGAAGCGGGCCGGAGTGCCGGACTCCTCACTGAGACGAGTGGCGGCTTCGATCGACTTCTCCGACAGGTCGGTCCCGGTCACCGTCGCACCTAGCCGGGCCCAGGAGATGGTGTCGGTCCCGATGTGGCATTGCAGGTGGAGGAGGCTCATACCGGTCACGTCACCAAGCTTCTCCTTGTCATACGTCACCACACCGCTCAGGTGGGAGGGGTCAGCGATGAACCTGGCGATCCCGTACTCGTCGGATCCAAAATGGATGGGGACACGAGCGTCCCAATTGGCTCGATTGGCCTCGCGGTATTGATCCAGCGGCATGGGCTGAGTATGACGGCCTATCTTCGTCTACACGGAGGAAATATGGCCCGTGTGACCGGCATCGGCGGCGTGTTCTTCAGGTCGAAGGACCCTCAAGCCCTCCACAAGTGGTACGTCGAGCATCTCGGCCTCAGCTCCGAAAACCCCGGGTTCGTGGTCATGAGTTGGGGCGACGCGGGCGGCGCCACCATCTGGTCCCCCTTCCCGGCGGATACCGACTACTTCGAATCAGCCAACCAGTGGATGGTCAATTACCGGGTCGATGACCTCGACGGTCTCCTCACCAGGCTCCGAGACGAGGGAGTTCGGGTCGACGACGACACCATGGAGGACGAGAACGGGAAGTTCGGTTGGTGTTGGGACCTGGAGCACAACAAAGTCGAGCTGTGGGAACCACCACCGGGCAGGTAGACCTTCAAGGAGTCCCTGGATGGGAGATGAAGTCCCACCCGTAGTTCTCGGCCCAGACCACGGGGACCGAGACAACGTCGGTCGGTGATCCGTCCTCGGCCGAATGCCAGAAGACACGGATCGTCTCCCCACCGACGAACGGGTAATCGACCGAGAAGGAGAAAGCGCCCCAGCACCCCGTGCCGCAGGTGGCGGTGGTGAAGTCTTCATGGACCACGGTGCCGCCGGCATCCACTACTTCCAGACTCACTGTGGCCTCGAAAACGTTGGCAAAGCCGGTGACCGATAGCGGTGAGTCTCCAGATCCGCTCATTGCAGAGTCCAGGTTCACGGAGTTCAGCTGGTCGAGAAACGCATCCCTGCCCACCGGCTGGCTCAGATCGAGACCTTCGCTCCCGAAGGCGATGACCGGCTGGCCGCCGACCGTGAACAGCACCTCCGATATCTCCTCGCCATCGCCAGCGGTGTAGATCAACTGGTTGAGCATCGTCATGTCGGCCAGGAGACCACCGGCGCCATCGAGGAACGCCTCGTTCATGTCGACGGTGACGATCTGGTCACTCCGGGTGACGCTCACCACTTCGACCGGGGCCGGGATGAAGTTGTCAAACCCTTCCGGCAAGAAGAGCTCATCCGTTGTGAGCAGCTGTAGTGCGGCGAGAGTGTCGTCAGCTTCTTGCGGTGGATACGCGGTCGCAAGGAATGGCACCAGCGCCGGGTTGCCGGTGTTCGAGTTCTCGGGTGATTGGGTCAGGAAGACGAACACGAGCCTGGGCTCGTTCAGGACCGCGGTGGTCGTGGTCGCCGGGACCGTGGTGGTTGTCACCGGCTCCTCCGTAGTGACTGTCGTCGAAGCCTGAGGTTGCGTGGTGACCGTCGTCGGCACCGTCGACGTCGTGGACGAGGCTACCGGGTCGACCTCGCCACCTCCCCTGGAGAGGAAGATCGGGATTGCGGCCAGGAGCAACACCACCAGGGCGGCTCCGGCGAACACGAGGACCGGACGGGGCTTGGACTCTTCACGCTGGGTCACCGAAACCTCCTCAGGGAAAGGCGGGGGCTCCGGTGACATCGCCACCAGCCGGTCCGCAAGCTCTTTCATCTTTCGATCGTCTTTTCCGCTCATGACAGCCACTCCTCGAGGTGCTTTCGGGCGCGGGCCAAATGACGCTTCACAGCACCCGGTGATACGCCCATTCGCTCAGCAACGGAGTCCACCGGGAGGTCGGCCCAATAGGTGAGCAGCACGGCCGCCCGCTGCTGCACCGAGAGGCGTTCCACCGCATACAGGACGTCGACGTCCACCTCGTGTTGGGGACTTGACTCCGGCAAAGCCGTCTTCAGCTCCCTCAACCGCCGGGAAAGCGTGCTCCGGTGGTGATCATTCGCCACGCTGAGCACGGCCCGGTAGAGGTACGCCCTTCTATTGGTGACCTCCGGCCATTTCTTGGCCGAGAACGCCTTGAGACAGGCGTCGGTCACGACATCCGCGGCGTCGAATGGCCCAACCAGGCCAGTCGCATACCTGGTGAGCTCGACGGAGTACGACCGATATACCTGCTCGTTGTCCATCACACCTGCGGCGGTGATCATGCCCATGAGACGGAGCCGGGCCGGGTATTGGGTGACAGCCCGTTAGGAAAAGTGCGATCGAGCCCCGAGCGTGCAACGGCATACTGGGAACGATGACGGGAAGGGGCCCGGATCGGGCTGCACTGAACACCTACCGCATCGAGACTCAGAGGCTCATCCTCGAGGTACCTGCCGAGTCCGACGCCCCCACGTTGTTCGCTCTAGTGGGAGGAGAGGACCGACTAGAGGTCACCGCCGGTCTCCTCTGGGACGGGCCCGATGAAGTATCCGAGACCCTCGGATTCATCCGACAGGCGCAGACCGAGCGCTATGGAGACAGCGGGTTTCACTGGGCGATTCGCGACCGCGCTGGGACTATCACGGGCTCCCCCGGAAGTGTCTTGGGAATGATCAGTGCCCGGCCATCAGGCGAGCCGGGACGAGGCGACGTCGGCTATTGGCTGGGAAAGCCCTATTGGGGGCAAGGGTTGATGGGCGAGGCGCTCGCCGCGGTGCTCGACCTCTGTTTCGGGGACCTCGACCAGATCAAGGTCGAGGCAGAGATCTTCACCACGAATGCCAGGAGCAAACGACTCGTCGAGAGTCTCGGCATGCAACTCGAGGGAACCATCCGGTCGTCTCACTTCAAGCGTGGAGAGTGGGTGGACGCAAACATCTACGGGATCCTCTGTGAGGAGTGGATTGCCTTGAGGTCTTCTTGATAGAGCCCTGATGCGGTGATGAGCCGGCATCTCTGACACTGGGACCAGCAACCGAAAAGGAGGTCCTTGATGTTCAGAAAGATGATCGGAGTGTTCACGGCGGTGGCAGCCGCTCTGCTACTGGTGGGTGTGGCGTTTGCATCGGGGGACGACGTCACCGATGACTCAGTCCCTGGCTCGCAGGGCACGACGGTGAGTTCGAACGTTTCGTCGTCGTCGCTGGCGACCGGCTCCACCAACACCAGCTTGGACGACAGCACGTCGACCAGCCTCGAAGACAACGCGACCAGTACGAGCCTCGATGACAATTCCACCACGAGCATCAGCCTGGTGGACACCTCATCGACCAGCACCACTGTCGACACAACGACCAGCACCAGCGTGGACGACAACTCGACGAGCACCAGCATCGATGACCGAGGCGGCGACGACAACAGCGGCCACGGCAACGGCGACGATGACGGTGACAACAGCGGGCACGGCAATAGCCACGACGGGGATGACGACAACAGCGGCCACGGCAACGGTGGCGACGACGACGGGGACCGGGGTTAGACCGGAGGTCCCAGCCATACCCGAACGACCGCTCCACCACCGGGGCGGTCGTTCATTTCCATCTCGCCACCTGCTGATTCGGCGGTCCGACGGACGATATCGAGCCCGAGCCCTGTGGAGCCGGCCCCGCTGACACCTCGCTCCGCAAGTTTTCTCGACGCGAAACCTGGCCCATGATCGCTCACTTCGAGCCAAGGTCGCTCGTCCACGGCCCCCACCGTCACGTCGAACGGCGTGCCGGGATCAGTGTGGGAGAAGACATTCCCGATCAGCGCATCGACGACCGCCTCTACAGCTTCCGGGGATAGAGCGACCGGCGGGTGATCATCCACATGCAGTGTCATCACCCTTCTCTGCTCCTCGGCCAGCACCTCCCAGAACGAACACCGGGCTGTCACCACTGAGGAGAGGTCGGAGGCACCACCCCGACCCAGTGGCGCAGACCTGGTGGCCACAATGAGCTGATCGATGGCCTGCTCGAGTCTGTCCACCTGACTCAGTACCTCGACGCGTTCGTCGTCGTCGGTCAGCTTCTCCGCCTGGAGTCTCAGCGATGTCAGTGGCGTGCGTAAGCGATGAGAGAGGTCGGCCGCGGCCTCGCGCTCCTCGGCAATCAGCTCCTCGAGTCGCCCGGCCAGCCAGTTGAACGACTCGCCGACTTCCCGTATCTCCTCGGGCTCGCCAACTTCTACGCGTGCGTCCAAATCCCCCTCACCAAGCTGTCTCGCAGTCGAGGCCAGGTCGCTGATCGGCCGGACCAGGCGCTGACCGAGGCGGTCGGCCACCCAGACCGCGATAGCCACCAACAACACGCCAAGCAGCGCCAGGAGGAGCCAGGCCTCGGCCACGCCGTCGGTGAGCGCCTCGTCGGTGACGAAGACGTCGACCACCGCCGTGCCCGCCACTCCGATGACCGGCAAGGCGTACTCCCAACCACCTTCGACATCAGCGGAGATCGTGGCCTGTCGCTCGACCGAGGTCGGCACCAGCGTGCCCTGTCCGGTCATCGGCTGGCCGAGCACCGACCCGTCCGGAAGCACGACGATCGTCCCCGGGTCGAGTGGCCCGAGCGCCGACTCGATGGAGCCGGCGTCCTCGTTCAGGCTCACGGTCAGGGCCAGAAGCGCAGCCGTCGACTGCGCGGTCCGCTCCGCCTCGAGCCGGGCCTGATCGCCGGCTTGTCGCCGGACCAGAAGCCCTAAAGGGATTAGCAGGGAAATGACGACGAGGCCGGTGGTGGCCAGGCTGAGGAGGGCGAGTCGTCGTCTCACCCGGAGGGATCGACCAGTTTGACGCCGACCCCGTGGACGGTGCGCAGATAGCGTGGCTCCTGAGCTGTCTCCCCTAGCTTGCTCCGTAGCCAAGAGAGATGGACGTCGACTGTCCGCTCGGCTCCTCCGTACGGCTCACGCCATACCTCTGCCATCAGGGCTCGCTTGCTGACAACCTCGCCGGCGCGCTCGGCGAGAACCCGGAGCAAGTCGAATTCCTTCGGACTCAGATCGATTGGCTCGCCGGCCAGCGTCGCTTCTCGTGCCGCTGGGTCGATGGCCAGGTCGCCAATCCGGATCGTGTCCCCGGGTTCGGCGCCCGATCCGCGTCGCAGCAGGGCCCTCACCCGAGCTTCGAGTTGGGCCACGGAGAACGGCTTGACCAGGTAGTCGTCAGCACCCGAATCGAGAGTACGAACCACGACTTCGTCGGCGCCCCGAGCAGTGATGACGATGATCGGGACCTGGCTCACCGCCCGAATCATTCGCAACAGCTCGGTCCCGTCGAGGTCGGGCAGCCCGAGGTCCATGACGACCAGATCGGGTTTTCCCTTCACGGTCAACTGCAGTCCCTCGAGGGCTGCTGCGGCGCTCTCGACATCGTGACCCTGGGCAGCCAGCGCGTCGGCTACGAGACGTCTGATGTCGACGTCGTCTTCGATGAGCACGATCTGTGCCATGCCGGCAGGTTATCCGCGAGTCGATTTCGGCCCCCTCGCCTTGAGGAAACCTTGATGTCTCGTTGAAGAGCTGGTCGCGGCTACCTGGGAGAATGACAGGGTGAGCAAATGGGCAATCGCTGGAGCATGGGTGCTCGTCGCCGCACTGGCTACGACTCTGACGTGGCAAATCGTCAGCGCCGCCGACGCCCAGGTGAGCGATCAGCCACCGCTGCAGGCGGCTCCAGCCTCGAGCACGTCGGACTCGATCACGTCGACGGCGCCCACGTCTTCGTCGACGAGCAGCAGTACTTCTTCCTCGACGAGCACCGTCCCGTCATCCTCGTCTTCGCCGTCCCCGGGCTCGTCGTCGACTGCTGCTCCGTCCGCCACCAATGTGGCCTGGTCCTCGCGAACGATCCAGACCGACGGGGGAATCGTCGTCGTCAACTATCGACCAGATGAGGTGGTGTTGAGCTCCGCCTCCCCGGCCGTCGGATTCTCAGCGGACATCAAGAAGCAGGGTCCGCCAGAAGTGGACGTCGAGTTCGAGAGCGACTCCGCGAAGTATCGAGTCAGGGCTAGGTGGGCGAACGGCGATCTGGCGGTGGAGACGGAGTCAGACGTCGACTAGCAGACGAGGAGGTCCCGGCCGGATTGCTCCTCCCGAAGCCGCACCACCAGGTGCTCGATCAGCTTCCAGGCCAGTTCGGGATGGGACTTCACCAGGGGGCGGAACTCCCATTTGGAGATGACGAGGGTGGTCAGCTCGGTGTCAGCCATTACTGAGGCCGTGCGCGGACCATCGTCCACCAGGGCCATCTCGCCGAAGAACTCGCCCGGGCCCAGGGTCGCCACCGTTCTACCGGCGCGTTGAACCTTCGCCTTGCCGTCGGTGATCAAATGGAAGCCGACTCCCCCATGACCTTGCGTCATGACCTCAGCGCCCTCAGTGTGGACCGTCGGTTTGGCGATGGCCAGGACCTTGTCCAGATCTCTCTTGCTCAGATCGCTGAGGAAGGGCACCCCAGCCAGCATCTGCAAATTCTCCTGCTTGGTGGCCAAGACTTCTCCTCCACTCGATGGACGGCGGCACGATGATATCCGGCACCGGTCAAGCGCGCCGATACATGTAACGTGCGCAAACGTGATCTGCAGCGTCTGTAACAGCGAAAACCCTGCCGGAAACAGATTCTGCGGGAACTGTGGCAACCCGTTCGCCATCGCCTGCTCGTCATGTGGCGCACCCAATGAGCCGGGAACCCATTTCTGCGGCCAATGCGGGACCTCGCTGTCCAGTGCCCAAGTCCCCGCCGCTCCAACTGTCACGGCCGAGCGCCGCCTGGTCACGGTCCTCTTCGCCGACCTGACCGGGTTCACCGAGTTCTCGGAGGGTCGCGATGCCGAGGACGTGAGGGACTTCCAGACGAGCTATTTCGACCAGAGCCGGCGGGTGATCCAGCTGTTCGGCGGGATCATCGAGAAGTTCATCGGGGATGCCGTAATGGCGGTGTGGGGGGCCGAAACAGCGACCGAAGACGATGCCGAGCGCGCCATCCGTGCCGGATTCGAGCTCATCGACATCGTGGCCAAGCTCTCCGCCGACGTCGGTGCCCCTGATCTGGGCCTCAGGGTTGGGATTCACACCGGTGAGGCAGCGGTCGGCCCCAATGACGATCGCATGGGATTCGTCACCGGCGACCTCGTCAACACGGCATCCCGGCTCCAATCGATTGCCGATGCCGGAACCGTGGTGGTTGGCGACAGCACCCAACAGGCGGCGCACCGCTCGATCGCTTTCGAAGCGGTCGGGCCCCAAACACTCAAAGGCAAGTCTCTGCCCGTCGCGGTCTACCAGGCAACAAGAGTCCTCTCCGAGCGGGCCGGGCGCGGGAAAGCCGAGTCCCTCGAGCCTCCCTTCATTGGACGAGCGAACGAGTTGCGTCTGCTCAAGGATCTCCTCGACGCGGCCGGAACCGAATCGAGGGCGAGGCTCGTCTCGCTGGTCGGGGAAGCGGGGATAGGCAAGTCGCGCCTGGTCTGGGAGTTCGAGAAGTACATCGACGGCTTGGTGGACAACATCTACTGGCATGCCGGTCGGTCTCCTGCCTACGGGGAAGGTGTGACGTTCTGGGCCATCTCCGAGATGATCAAAGGCCGAGCCGGAATCGCTGAAGGGGATGACGATGCGACCGTCGCAAGCCGGCTCGACGAAACCCTCGAGACCTATGTCTCCGACCCCGGCGACCGAGCGTGGATGCGGCCTCGGCTAGCTGCTGTGCTCGGAGAAGGTGAAGCGCCAGGCGATCGGTCAGAGCTCGATGCCTCGGTGCGTGCCTTCTTCGAGGCCGTGTCAGATCTCGGTACCACAGTGCTCGTCTTCGAGGATCTCCACTGGGCGGATTCGGCACTGATCGATTTCGTTGAGGAGTTAGCAGACTGGTGGCGGGATCGACCGATTCTGATCGTCACGATGGCCCGCCCGGACCTCCTCGAACATAAGCCGTCTTGGGGCGCCGGTCGCCAGGGCTTCGTCTCGATCACCCTCGGTCCGATGTCCACCGAACAGATGCTGGAGCTAGTGAATGGCGCCGTACCCGGGCTCCCCCAGCAATCCGCAGAAGCAATCGTCGAACGGGCCGCCGGCATCCCCCTGTATGCGGTCGAGCTCTTGCGGGGACTGCTCGCACAAGGCCAGCTCGCCGTCGAAGCCGGCGACTATCACGTCGTCGGCGATCTGACGCAGCTGGTGATCCCAGAGTCACTCCAAGCCGTCATCGGTGCCCGGCTCGACCGTCTCGGCTCCGATGAGAAGGCACTGATCCAGGACGCCGCCGTGCTCGGCCAGACCTTCAATCTCACCAGTCTTTCGGTCCTCACCGGACGTGACCCGGCCGACCTCGGGGAACAACTGCAATCACTGAGCCGTAGGGAGCTGATCGAGCCAGTTCGCGACAACCGTTCGGTGGAACGCGGCCAGTACCGATTTCTCCAGGGACTGATCCGGGATGTTGCACTGGCCAGGTTGAGCCGAGAGACCCGTCGTTCCAGGCATCTGGCAGTGGCCGAGCACCTTGAGAGCCAGGAGGATCCTGAGCTGGCGGGCATCGTTGCCGGTCACTACTTGCAGGCGCTCGAGGCCTCTCCGATTGGCGAGTCCAGGGATGCGATCCGGGACCGTGCACTCCTTTCCATGGCTCAGGCGGCGTCTCGTGCCGCGGATCTCAAGTCGGATCAGCAAGTGGTGTCGATCTCTGAGAGCGCCTTGGAGATCGCGGACGATGACGAGGCACGTGTCCCCTTCTGGGAGATGACCATCGAGGCGGCCGGGCGATTGGCGAACCTCGAAAGTGCTGAGCGATACGCAGTCCTGGCCATGGCTCACTACCGCGCCCAAGGAGACCAGGTGTCGCTGACCAGGGTGAGCAGAAAATTCGCCCTCGGATTGGTCGAGAACAACCAGCCCGAACGTGCAGTCGAGTTGCTTCGGCCCCTTGTCGAAAGCGACTTCGCCTCGGATCCGGAGCTCGCCCGAGCTGCCGTCGTTTACGCCCGCGGCCTCATGCTGAACCAGATGCCCGGCGTCGTCGAAGCAGCAGATCGCGCCCTCGCTGCGGTCGAAGAGTTGGGCTTCATGGCGGAGATCATCGATGCCTTGATCACCAAAGGTACGGAGCTCGGCAAAGTAGGGAGATTGTCAGAAGCCAGGATCATCCTCGAGGGCGCCATCGCCCTGGCCGAAGACCATCACCTGGGCGGTTCCATCGCCCGAGGGCAGGGCAACCTGGCCTATGTCCTGTTCGGCCTTGACGACGCAGCCAGCATCGCTGTGGCGGACGACGCCTATCGGACCGCACAACGTCTCGGCGATCGCTCTGTCTTGCTGTTTCACGTTGGCCAGATGGCCATTTCCTTCGTGGAAATCGGGGAGTTCGAGAAGGCCGAGGAGGTCCTGGCCAACCCGCTCACAAGGGAACAACCGCCGGCGGCGCGGGTTTACACCGCAAACGCAGAGTTGACCATGGCGGCTTGGCGAGGAGACATCGAAGTGGTTGAACGTCTCGATGCCGAGGTGACCCGGCTGATATCCGAGGTGGACGATCCGCAGACGCAGAATTCCATTCGGGATATCAGGCTCAATGTGGCCCTGGCCAATGACGAGCTCGAACAGGCATTTTCTCTAGCCGCCAAGCGACTCGAGGAGTCGACCTGGGCCGAAGTCTCCGAAACGATCGGTCATCCACTTTTCATCGCAGCCCTTCTCGGCGATGCGGCTCGCTTCGCCGTTTTGACCCCTCTGTACGAGCGGCACCTGCCGCGTTTCAGCGACTACTACACGACGTGCCAGATCCTCGCCCCTGCCGTCGACGGGCCTGTCGACACCCGGGAGATCGACGCCATCATCGCTCGACGGAAAGGATGGGGATCAGTCGCCGACGTCGTCAGGTTCTCGGTCATCGCGGCACCGTTCACCACCCCGGACAAGCGAGCGGAGTACCTGTCGACCGCCCGTTCCATCGCCGCCGAGCGGGGCTGGCATGGGATCCTCAGGTTGATCGATTCACATCTGAGCTGATTCGCCGCAGGATCCAGTCGACCAGATAGGTTCCGTCGGTGCCGCCCTCGAGCGAGGCCAGGCCATCGTCCACCGTCGCCTCTGGAATCAGGGTGCCCCGACGCGACTGCATCAACGCCTCCGAGTAGCCAGCCTCGAACTCGGGGTGCCCCTGGATTCCGATCATGTTCTCGCCCACCCCCAACATCGAGACCGGGCAGTGCTCGTTCCACCCCAGGATCTCGGCGCCCGGGGGCAGGTCCTCGATCTGATCCTGGTGTGAGGTCAGGACGGTATAGGAAGGGCCGAGACCCAGGTCTCCCCTCACCTGCACCTCTTTGGCACCGACTCCCCACCCCCGTTCTGACTCGACCACGGTGCCACCGAGGGCCTTGGCGACGAGCTGGTGGCCGAAGCAGACCCCGACGAACGGGACCTGCGCCTTCGCCACATCACGAACGAAGTCTTCGAGATCCCGGATCCACGGCTCGTCGTCATTGACCGAATGGCGCGACCCGGTAGTGATCCATGCGTCGCACTCCCCCGGATCCGCAGGCATTTCCCCCCCGATGACGTCGTAGACGACGATCCCCACCTCGGGATGACCGGCGAACAGTCTCCGAAACATGTCCGGATAATCACCCGAGATGTGCTCGAACTCCGGCCGAACGTGATCGCAGACGAGGAGGCCTAAGCGCATGACCCACTCATTTTCGCGCACCGTTATCGCCATTTGAGCCGATGTTGGCGCGCGAGAACCTGGCGATCATGTCCCTGACCTTGTCTGGATTCTCCCAGACGTCAGAATCCCATAGCGTCAGCACCTGGAAACCGGCTTCGCTGAGCCTGGCGAAGCGGGCTTCGTCTGCACGCCGATCGAGCAGAGAACCGTGATATCGCTGCGACAAGACCTCGATGATCTTGGCCGAATCCTCGATCCTGAAGTCCACACGGCCGATCCAGTCGTTGCCGCCGCTGTTGACCTGGCGGCGAAGGGCGACTCCTACCTCACCGGCTAGTCGTTGAGCTCGCGCCTCGAGGCCCGTCTGGGGAGCGATGTAGTCCGGTGGACGATCCGCCAGCAGCTTTCGTATGACCCGAATCCCGTTCCGGCCGCGGGCAGCGAGTTTGTTGAGCAGGTCATGCAGATTCCGATACGTCACCAGATTCATCGACCACGCGTTATCGAGCGCCCGCTCAGTCCTCCCCGGGTGTTGGCTACCAGCGAGAAGGAAGATCGTGAGAGCCGGCGATACAACTCGCACGTCATTGAGAATTCGCAGGTGATCCGTCGGAAGGTCACAGTGATAATGGACAACCGTCAAGCGGCGTCTTTTCCTGGCTCCTTGCCACGGGATGATCGTGTGTACCGGATGGCGGAGGGTGTACCCGGGAATCCCCCACCATGCTGCGGCAGAATGGTGCGACAGGTACCCCACTCCCGGCGAGTCGAGGACCGAGGCCATTAGCCGAGAGGCCTCATTGATCGGAGCACCGGCAATCCTCATCACTTGGGGAGTAATGCGGATCAGCAACCCAGCTTCGACCAGGTCATACAGCTCGTCTCCTCCGATTCCCCGGTCCCACAATTGGGGGCGACTCACGACTCCGTGCTGGATTTCGGCCAGCCGCCAGATCGTCTCTTTTGCTCCCACCCCAGTGAGCGTGCCTCATCGCAGAGGTGCACACCACCCCCGTGTCTTTTTCGCGCACCGATCTCGGCCCCTCGGCCGAGATCGGTGCGCGAGAACGGGTTCCGACCGCCCCTCAGTCGTTGGCGATGAAGACGGACTTGTACTCGGAGTAGTGGTCGAGGGCGGCCATGCCCTGTTCGCGGCCGATGCCGGATGCCTTGACGCCGCCGAACGGCGCCTCGATGTGGACGCTGGATGAGGAGTTGATGGAGAGCATTCCGGTTTCGACGGCGCGGGCGACACGAAGCGCGCGGCCGATGTCCCGGGTCCAGATGGAGCCGGACAACCCGTAGGGGGTGCTGTTGGCCAGGGCGATCGCCTCCTCCTCGCCATCGAACTCGCTCAGAGCGACCACCGGACCGAAGATCTCCTCCTGGACGATCCGCATCCCCACCCTGGCCCCGGTGAACACTGCCGGCGAGAGGAAGTTCCCGACAGGCCCGACTCTGTCCCCACCACAGACCAGTTGCGCCCCCTGGTCGACGCCAACTTCCAGGTATCCCTCCACGGACTCCCGTTGCGCCGGTGTGATAAGCGGGCCAATCTCGGTGGCCTCGTCTGAGGTGTCGCCGACCACCAGCGTGCGCGCCCTTTCCACGAATCGAGCGGCGAACTCCTCGTATATCGGTTGTTCCACGAGAACACGGCTGCGGGCGCAGCAGTCCTGGCCGGCGTTGTCGTAGACGGCGAAGACCGAGGATTCGACACAGGTTTCGAGGTCGGCGTCGGCGAACACGATCGAGGCCGACTTCCCACCCAGCTCGAGCGAGACCCGTTTGATGTCCGGAGCGGCGGCCGCCATCACTCCCGCGCCGACCTCGGTGGAACCGGTGAAGGAGATCTTGCCCACCGCCGCGTGCCTCACCAGCGCCGCCCCCGCCTCGGTTCCGCGCCCCGTCACGACGTTCAACACCCCGGGCGGGAGCCCGGCCTCGACAGCCAGCTGGGCCAGCGCGAGTGCGGTAAGCGGGGTCAACTCGGCGGGTTTGACCACCACCGAGTTCCCCATTGCCAGCGCCGGTGCCGTCTTCCAGCTCAGGATGAGCATCGGGAAGTTCCAGGGCGTGATGGCGGCACAGACGCCGATCGGCTCCCTGAAGGTCATCAAGGTCCCATCGGCGTTGCCCGGGATCGTCTGCCCGTGGAATTTGTCGACCGCCCCGGCGTAGAAGTCGAAGGTGGTGGCGACGGCGGCGATCTCGCCTCGAGCGGCCACAATCGGCTTCCCCGCATTGGCGGATTCGAGCGAGGCGAGCTTCTCCTGGTCGCGACGTACGAGGTCGGCGATGGCGCGGAGCACATCGCGTCGGCGTCGCACGGGCGTATTGCGCCACACACCCTCATCGAACCGTCGTCGGGCGACCTCGACTGCCGAGGCGACGTCGTCAGGAGAAGCCCGGGTGACCGTCCCGATCTGCTCACCCGTCGCCGGGTTGTGGATCGGGGCCTCACCACCGGACCCGACGCGAGTCTCGCCGTCGACGAAAGGATGGTGCTCGCTCACTCGGGAGTGACGTATGCGGCGGTGATCCCACCGTCGACCACGAACTCGGTGCCGGTCACATAGGACGACTCATCGCTGGCCAGCCACAGCGCCGCCTTGGCCATCTCGGCCGCCTCGCCGAAGCGCCCCATCGGGATGTGAACCAGACGGCGCTGCTTCTTCTCGTCGGTGTCGAGGAACTTCATCAGCAGCTCTGTCCGCAGCGGCCCGGGACAAAGAGCGTTGACCCTGATGTTCTCCCGGGCGTGGACCACGGCCAGCTCTCGGGTCATGGCGAGCACCGCGCCTTTCGATGCGGTGTAAGCAACCTGGGGTGTCGCCGCCCCGAGCAGAGCGACGAATGAGGCGGTGTTGATGATCGAGCCACCACCTGCGCGGCGCAGGGCGGGGATCCCGTACTTGCACCCGAGGAACACTCCCTTGGCGTTGATGTCCATGGTGAGGTCCCAGATGTCTTCCTCGGTGGAAACAGCATCGTCGTCAGCGGAATGCATGATTCCGGCATTGTTGAACATGACGTCGAGGCGGCCATATGCCTTCTCCGCCGCAGACACCATCGCCTGGTTGTCGCCGGCCAAGGCCACATCCGCCTCGTGAGACGTCGCCTCACCGCCACCAGATCGCACCATCTCGACCGTTTCCTCGGCGGCCGACGCGTTGACGTCGACGGCCAGCACCAAGGCCCCCTCGGCAGCGAAGAGCAGCGAGGTCTCCCGGCCGATGCCGGACCCGGCACCCGTGATCAGGGCGACCTTCCCTTCGAGACGACCGCTCATATCCGCTCGAAGTAGCGCCAGCGCTCCCAGTCGGTAACCGAGTTGTCGAAGGCCTTCTGCTCCGTCTGGAAGAAGTGGGTGTAGTGCTCTTGCACTTCCGACCCGAAGGCCTGCTTGACGAACTCGGACGATGCGAACAACTCGGTGGCGTCACGCAGCGTGTAAGGGACCCGCGGGAGCTCCTGGGCCTGGTAGACGTCGCCGAGGAATATCTCCGGCGCCTCGATCTTGTTGGCGATCCCGTCCAAACCCGAGGCGAGCACCGCGGCGTAGGCCAGGTATGGATTGGCATCAGCACCGGGGATCCGGCATTCGATGCGCAGACTCTCGCCGTGCCCGACGACCCTGAATCCGGCGGTGCGATTGTCGTAACTCCAGCCGAGACGGGTCGGGGCCCAGGAGCCATCCTGATATCGCTTGTAGGAGTTGATGGTCGGGGCGTAGAACACCATCAGCTCGGGGACATGGGCCATCCAGCCGCCGAGGAACCATCTGAACTCGTCGGAGCCATGGACCGGGCCGAAGACCTCTTCACCGGGAAAGACATTGCTCTCCTCCGACCAGAGACTCACATGGAGATGACAGGACGATCCGGCCTCAGACATGTCGGGCTTGGCCATGAAGGTGATGGAGACGCCGGTGCTGTCGGCGATCTCTTTCATCGCCTGCTTCATGATGGTGTGCCGGTCGGCCATGTCGAGCAGCTCGGTGAAGCGGATATTCATCTCGTGCTGACCCCGACCCCACTCCCCCTTGGAGTTCTCGACAGGGATGCCCGACGCCGATAGATGACGCCGCACCTGGGCGTTGTAGAACTCCTCGCGGCTCCCCTGCAGCAGGTGGTAGTCCTCGATGTACCAACCGGCGGGACGCATCCCGTCGTACTTCTTCTCCGCCGCCTCTCGATAGGAGTCCTCGAAGAGGAAGAACTCGAGCTCCGATGCTCCCTTCGCGGTGTACCCCGATTCGGCCGCCGCCTCCAGCTGACGCCGGAGGACGGTCCGTGGGGCCACCGTGACCAGATCGTCGGTCCGCGGGTCTTCAAGGTCGCACAGCACGAAGGCGGTGCGGTCGAGCCAGGTGGCGACTCGAAGGGTGCTCAGGTCGGGCACCATGTGAAAGTCCCCGTAACCCAGGTCCCAACTGGCGTAGGTGTAGCCCGGGTACAGGCTCCATCTCCATGTCGACGGTGAGCAGATAGTCGCAGCCGTGGGTCCCGTGCTCGGATATCTCATCGAGGAAGTGGCTGGCCGTGAAGCGCTTCCCGTGAACCCTCCCGTAGTGATCGGTGAACGCGGTCACCACGGTGTCGACATCCTCGGAGGCGACCAGCGCCTCCAACTCGTCGATGCTGATCAAGCCCCGCAATTCGCCCATTCGACGCGCTCCTTGCCCTCGTTGTCGGTGCCAGGAGGGTAGGCCGGCGACAACCCCGGCTGTCGCTGAATGGCGAATCAAAAAACTACCGATGCGGACCGCATCGGCAAAGCCTGCATTCCTATTCTCGGTGCCCACTCACCAAGGGAGGTACGTCTATGTCGACCGAACGCAAGGTCGGCTCGGTCACCTATCGCGATGTCGACCAGGGGTACTTCGACCAAAGGGGCTTGAAGCGTCACGCCGGGGTTTGGATGCTCTGGGCGCTCGGAGTCGCTGCGGTCATCTCAGGTGACTTCTCCGGATGGAACTTCGGTCTCGATGTCGGCGGATTCGGCGGCCTGTTCATCGCCACGATCGTCATCACCATCATGTACATCGGCCTGTGCTACTCCATCTCGGAGATGTCGCCGGCGATGCCCCACACCGGAGGGGCCTATTCCTTCGCCCGGTCTTCGATGGGACCCTGGGGCGGATTCATCACCGGAGTGGCCGAGAACATCGAATACGTGGTGACGCCTGTCGTGGTGGTCTATTTCGCCTCGATCTATGCGCAGAGCGTGTTCAACGATCTGTTCGGTTTCGAGCTCGGCCTGCCCTGGTGGTGGGTGATCTTCTACGCGATCTTCGTCGGGCTCAACATCATCGGGATCGAAGCAACGATGCGGTTCTCGGTGGTTATCGCCGTGATATCGCTGGCAGTGCTCGCCGTTTTCTTCGTGCTGGCGATTCCCAATTTCGATGCCTCGTTGCTAACCAACATCGTCGCCGAGGAGGGCGGCACGTCGTTCCTCCCATTTGGCGTCGCCGGGATATTCGCCGCCTTGCCCTTCGCCATCTGGTTCTACCTGGCCATCGAGGAATTGCCCCTCGCTGCCGAGGAGTCGATGGACCCCAGGCGGGACGTTCCGAGAGGGACGATGTGGGGATTGTGGACCCTGGTCATCACCGGAATGGGAGTCCTGTTCCTCAACACCGGGGTCGGTGATGGGGCCGAAGGGATCCGGACCTCGGGTGAGCCCCTGCTGGATGGGTTCCGGCAGGTCTTGGGGAGCGATACCAGTGCGGCAATCCTCGGGCTGTTTGCCCTCACCGGCCTGATCGCCAGCTTCCACACCATCATCTATGCCTACGGGCGGAACATCTACTCGCTGTCGAGGGCGGGATACTTCCCCCACTGGATGTCGCTAACCCACGGCAAGCGGAAGACGCCATACGTGGCGCTTCTCCTTGGTGCGGTCGTCGGGCTGGCGCTGGCTTTCTTGCTGGACAGTCAGTACTCCGGGACTGCCGGGGCCGCGCTGTTGAGCATGGCGGTGTTCGGGGCAGTGATCTCCTACTTCATGCAGATGCTGTCCTTCATCCGGCTCAGGCGGAACATGCCGAATATCTCGCGGCCTTATCGGAGCCCCGTTGGGATCTTCGGAGCGGCTGTGGCGGGTCTGATCGCCCTCATCTCGTTGGTCGCGCTGTTCTTGAACGACGCCTATCGCCCAGGGGTGTACGGAGTTGCCATCTGGTTCGTCCTTGCCCTGCTCTATTTCGCCCTCTCCGGGCGGAACAAGCTGGTCCTCTCACCAGAAGAGGAGTTCGCCATGACTCAGGGCGAGCATGGACATCCCGAAGAGGAGGGATACGGCACGACGTCGGTAGCCGACACCACGGTCACCGACGCCGAGGTGACCGATCCATCGGCCTGAGACAGCCCACCCGTCGCAGGGCGATTTGCCGGCTCGCTGAGTTGAGATCGGTCTGATGCCACCTGCAGTGACACTCGACGACGTGGCGAAGTCATTTGGGGATGTCGTAGCCGTCGACGGGGTTTCGCTCGAGATTGCCGACGGTGAGTTCTTCTCCATGCTCGGCCCGTCAGGAAGCGGCAAGACGACGTGTCTCCGCATGATCGCTGGCTTCGAGATCCCGACATCGGGCACGGTGTCGCTCCACGGCAACGACGTGACCGGGATTCCGCCATATGACCGTGACGTGAACACCGTGTTCCAGGACTACGCGCTGTTCCCCCACATGACGGTGGCCGAAAACGTGGGATACGGGCCGATGGTGCGGAAGGAGCCGGAACAAGACGAGCGAGTGGTTCGGGCACTGGCAATGGTCCATCTCGACGGGTTCGCCAACAGGAAGCCGAGCCAGCTTTCCGGTGGTCAGCGGCAACGGGTGGCCCTGGCGCGGGCATTGATCAATCGCCCGTCGGTCTTGCTCCTCGACGAGCCGTTGGGCGCCCTCGATCTCAAGCTCCGGCAGGCGATGCAGTTGGAGCTCAAGACGTTGCAACGTGACGTCGGGATCACATTCATCTACGTGACTCACGACCAGGAGGAGGCGCTCACGATGAGCGACCGACTTGCGGTATTCAATCATGGTCGGGTGGAGCAGGTGGGGACACCCTCGGAGATCTATGAGAACCCGCGCAACGCCTTCGTGGCCGGGTTCGTAGGCACCTCCAATGTGATGTCGGGCCCCTTGGCGGAGCGGATCATGGGATCGCCCGCTCCATTCACCGTCAGGCCCGAAAAGATCAGCGTCGAGGATCCCGCGTCAGTCGTCCCGTCGGATCGGGCAAGCGTCGATGGGACGATCGCCGAGGCGGTCTACCTCGGGATGTACACCAGGTACAGGGTCGACGTAGCAGGGGCAGTGATCGAGGTAGCCGCCCAGAACACCGCCTCTGGTCACAGCGACGCACAACGCCAGGTGGGGCGAGCAGTGACGCTCACCTGGACGAAGGATTCGTGCCGACCGCTCGAGGAGGACCCTCGAGACGGAGAGCCGGATGAGAGGGCCCCGGCGCTGGCCGGTGCCGGCAACAGCACCCCAGAGGAGGAAACCATCGAATGAGATCGAGAAAACTGATTCTTCTGATCACGGCGTTCGCCCTGTTGGCGACTGCCTGTACCAGCTCAGGAGGCGAGGAAAGCGAAGACCTGCCAACCGAGGTCGGCGAGGGAGAGGGAAATGTCGTCATCGTTTCCTGGGCGGGCTACATCGAGCGTGGCGAAACCGACCCGGCCTTTGACTGGGTGACCGAGTTCGAAGCAGACACCGGATGCGCGGTCGAGAACAAGGTTGCCGGTACTTCGGACGAGATGGTCGCCCTCATGACCGGGTCCGATGAATACGACCTGGTGACTGCATCGGGTGACTCCAGCCTCCGGCTGATCGCAGGCGGAAGCGTCCAGGAGGTGAACATCGACCTGATCGAAAGCTGGGACACAGTGGATCCCCGGCTCCAGGACGCCGAGTGGCACACCGTCGACGGAGCGCACTACGGAGTCCCGTATTCCTCCGGTTTCAACGTCCTCGGCTACAACACCGAGGTCTTCGGCGACACCCCGCCCGACTCATGGAGCGTGGTGTTCGAGGAGACGACCCTCCCTGATGGCGAGTCGAACGCGGGTCGGATTCAGGCTTACGACGGACCGATCTACATCGCGGATGCCGCCCTCTACCTGAGCTCCACCCAGCCCGATCTCGGCATCGAGGACCCATATCAACTGAACACCGAGCAGTACGAGGCGGCCCTCAATCTGCTGCGCCAGCAGCGGGAGTTGGTCGGCCGCTATTGGCACGATGCATTCATCCAGATCGACGACTTCACCAACGAGGGTGTCGCCGCCTCATCGACGTGGCCGTTCCAGACCAATGTCCTCCAGGCCGGCGGAGCACCGATCGACAAGGTGGTGCCGGTCGAAGGTGCGACCGGGTGGGCTGATACCACGATGATGAGCTCGAACGCTCCCAATCCCAACTGCGCATACATGTGGATGGAATGGTCATTGAATCCCAAGCTGCAGGGTGACCTGGCGGCCTGGTTCGGCACGGTGCCGGCGGTCCCTGATGCATGCGAGGGCAACGAGCTGCTCGGCCCCGACGGTTGCGCCAACAACGGCAGTGAGTCATTCGACGAGATCCTGTTCTGGAAGACACCAACCGACGATTGCAACGGCACCGCCGAGGCCGGTTCGTGCGTCCCCTACCACGAGTGGGTAACCGACTACCTCGCAGTGATTGGCGGTCGCTGAGCGAGTAAGTCTTGATGTGGGTGGCCGTCGGGGAGCCACCCACATCGGGCACCACTAATGACGACGGACAGCAAGGGCCCGACCCTTACACATCGCATCGCGAGAACCCTTCATCAGCGGCCGTGGCTGAAGGTCCTCCTACTGCTGGCTTTGCCTGTGATTTGGCTGGTCGGGGTCTACGGAGGAAGCCTTGGCGCACTCCTCGTCCAGAGCTTCTACGCCCTCGACTCCTTCAGCGGTGCGATCGGGGAAGGCCTGACCCTCGACTCGTGGAGACAGCTGTTCACCGACGCCAACGTCGCGGTGATGGTGCGCACGGTGGGAATGGCGGCCGCTGTGACGGTGGCCTCGGTGATCATCGCTTTCCCCCTCGCCTATTACATGGCCCGCTACGCCCACAAACGGGTCAAGGCGCTCCTGGTGCTGGCAGTCCTCGTCCCACTGTGGTCGTCGTACCTGGTCAGGGTGTATTCGTGGAAGTTGATCCTCGCTGCCGACGGGATCATCAATTGGTTCGTCGAGCGGCTGGGGCTGGGCCGTGCACTTCAGTTCCTGTTGGAAACCCCGTTCATCGGGGGACCGTCGCTTTCAATCTCTCTCTTCGGGCAATTCCTCGTGTTCGTCTACATCTGGCTGCCCTACATGATCCTCCCCATCCATGCGTCGCTGGAGCGGGTCCCCGGATCACTGCTCGAAGCTTCAGCCGACCTCGGAGCGCAACCCGCGGTCACATTCCGAAAGGTGACGTGGCCGATGGCAATTCCCGGCGTGGCCGCCGGCTCGATCTTCACCTTCTCCCTCACGTTGGGCGACTACATCATCCCCACGATCATCGGGGATTCCAGCCCGTTCATCGGGCTTGCCATCTACTCCTATCAAGGGGTGGCAGGCAACCTTCCGCTCGCCGCAGCGTTCTCCTTCATCCCGATCGCGGTGATGGCGGTCTATCTGACGGCGGCCCGGCGCTTCGGGGCCTTCGAGGCGTTGTGAGGACCAAGGCAAGTCTCGGGTTGAAACTGGCGGCCGGATTCACCCTCGCCTACCTGCATGTCCCCATCCTCTTCGTCTTCCTCTATGCCTTCACCACCGAGTCGGCGAGCTTCCGGTTCCCGCCTCCCGGCCTCACCACAGATTGGTTCGGGGTGGCCTGGCAAAACTCGGAGATCAGGGCGGCATTGGGCCTCTCGCTCCGGGTGGCCGCCATCTCTACCGTGATCGCCCTGATCGTGGGCACCCTCGCCGCCGCTGCCGTTTGGCGGACCAACTTCTTCGGGAAGAACACTTTGAGCCTGTTCATCATCCTCCCCATCGCCCTCCCGGGAATCATCACCGGGATCGCCCTGCGGTCGGCGATCAATCTCGGCGATCTCACGTTTTCGTTCTGGACACTCGTGGTCGGACACGCCACGTTCTGCGTTGCGGTGGCCTTCAACAACGTCATCGCCAGGATGCGCCGGACCTCACCGAACATCCTCGAGGCGTCAATGGACCTGGGTGCCCGCGGCTGGCAGACCTTTCGCCATGTGTTGCTCCCCCAGCTCGCCCCGGCGATGGTGGTTGGCGGGATGTTGGCGTTTGCCCTTTCCTTCGACGAGATCATTGTGACCACCTTCACCGCAGGGAACCAGCAGACGCTTCCGATCTGGATCTTCTCCTCGCTGGTCCGCCCCAGGAACCGCCCGGTCACAAACGTGGTGGCAGTATTCGTGATCATCATCACCTTCATCCCGATCATCCTCGCCCAGCGCTACGCGCAACGGGCAGAGGAGAGCTGAGCAGAACAGGAGATCGAGAATGGCGTGGGACCTCTGGATCAATGGCAAGTGGACACCCAGCAATGGCGGAGCGTCACTGAAGGTCGAGAACCCTGCGACGGGTGAGGTGTTCGACGAGGTAGTCGACGCCTCGCCGGACGACGTGAACACCGCGGTCGAATCGGCGAGCACCGCATTCTTCGACGGGAGATGGTCTCGGGCGACACCGGGCGAGCGGGCCAAAGTGATCCACAAGCTGGCCGATTTACTCGAGGTGCGTGCCGAAGACTTCGCTCGGGTGGAGTCGGAGGACACCGGAAAGCCATACGCCCAGGTCGCTCTGGGCGCTGACATCCCGTTCGGGGTCGACAACCTGAGATTCTTCGCTTCCGCTGCCAGGAACATCGCCGGGACTGCTGCCGGCGACTTCGCCGCCGGTTACACATCCATGCTGCGAAGGGAGCCCGTAGGCCCGGTTGGCCAGATCGCACCCTGGAACTACCCGCTTCTGATGGCGATCTGGAAAGTGGGGCCGGCTCTCGCAGCCGGCTGCACCACGGTGCTCAAGCCTGCACCTGGGACTCCCCGAACCGCCCTGATGCTCGGTGAGCTGGCTTCCGAGGCCGGGATCCCAGACGGAGTGTTCAATGTGATATCTGGAGGCAACGAGGCGGGCCAGGCCCTGGTCGAGCACCCAGGACTGCGAATGGTGTCTCTCACCGGGTCCACCGGCACCGGCAAGCAGGTCATGAAGACGGCCGCTGACACCCTGAAGCGGGTGCATCTCGAGCTTGGGGGGAAAGCGCCGTTCATCGTGTTCGACGACGCCGACGTCGTGGCCCTATCGGATGCCGCCATGGTTGGAGCGCTCTACAACACGGGTCAGGACTGCACCGCGGCCACCCGGCTCTACGTCGAGCGCGGTCTCCTCGATGAGACCGTCGACGCGGTGGTGTCGGCATTTCAGGGTGTCACCATCGGAGACCCCAATGACCAGGACACGTTCATGGGCCCGTTGATCTCGGCGACCCAGCGGGAGAGAGTCAGCGGGTTCGTGGACCGAGCGAGGGAATCAGGGGCGCGGGTGGTGATCGGTGGCGGGGTCCCCGAAGGGCTGGGCAAGGGTTACTACTACTCCCCGACCCTGATCGTCGATGTCGACCAGAAGTCGGAGATCGTCCAGCAGGAGGTCTTTGGACCGGTGCTGGTCGTACTCCCCTTCGAGGGCGAGCAGCAGGGCGCCGAGCTCGGCAACGACGTGCTCTACGGGCTGGCGGCCTCGGTGTGGACCAAAGACATCGGGCGGGCGATGCGCATGGCCACGGCTCTCGAGTTCGGGACGGTTTGGGTCAACGACCACATCCCACTGGCTTCGGAGACTCCCCACGGAGGTTTCAAACAGTCCGGTTTCGGCAAGGACCTGTCATTGGAGGCGGTGCACGACTACACCATCACCAAGCATGTCATGGTGAAGCACGCCTAGCCGGTCAGTCGGGCTCGAACCGCTCGTCCCGCCAGCGGATTGCCGCCTTGAGGCCCTGATCGGAAGCGATCCGATCGAATTCTTCGCGCTCGGGTGACCGTGTCGACTCGATCTCAGCGCCGAGATCGACGCCCCCGATCAAGGCCTGACGAAATCCGGCCACCTCCCATGACCGATTGATGGCCCGCTTGGTCAGAGCCATGACCTCCGGGTCGACCACCGCCAGCTGCTGGGCCAGCCGCATCGTCTCATCTTCCAGACTCTCCCGAGGGACCACCCGATTCACCAGGCCGATGCGATGCGCTTCGAAGGCATCGAGCTTGTCGTGTCCGGTCAGGATCAGCTCTTTGGCCCGACGAGCGCCGATGAGCCATGGCATCACGTGGGCAACGACCGCCGACCCGAACCGGATCTCGGGCTGACCGAACACGGCATCGTCCGACGCCACCGCCAGATCGCACATCATCATCAAATCGCACCCGCCGGCAAGACA
Source organism: uncultured Acidobacteriota bacterium (assembly GCA_963810465.1). GTDB lineage: Bacteria > Actinomycetota > Acidimicrobiia > Spongiisociales > ZC4RG35 > JARDZU01. The sequence continues at coordinate 96,053 of CAWENM010000011.1, forward strand.
GTGGCCATGCACCTGCGCGATGATCGGCCGGGGATGGTCGAAGACCTCGAGCAGACGATCGAGGCTGTTGGTGAGACCGTCCAGGGCGGTCTCCGATCCCGATTCCTCAGAGAGGTCGTACCCCGCACAGAACGAGCGGCCGGCCCCGGCAATAACGATCACCCTGACCCCGAAGTCCTCGGCCGCCTGGCCCAGCGCCCCGGACAGCGCCCCGACAAGGGCGGTATCGAGAGCGTTCAGCTTCTCGGGTCGGTTCAGGGTGAGACGGCGTATTGGACCTAGGTCCTCAACGAGAAGGATGGGCCCGCTCATCTGTGCTTGATCATTTGGGCACTATCAATGCATCGACCGCCACCGAACCGGTGGGCCCTGCGATCACGGGATTGACGTCGATCGCCTTGATATGCCCGGCGCCGTCGGCCGCCAGCTCAGAGAACCGGGCAATCACCTCGGCCAGGGCGCCGATGTCTACTGGTGGCCGGCCCCGGACTCCGTCGAGAAGGGGGCGAATCCGAAGCCGATCCAAAGCTCGCCTCGCACCTGCTGTGTCTATTGGTGGCAGAACCGCTACCCGATCCGCCATGGTCTCGATGAGCCGGCCACCGGCGGAGATCATCACCACCGGGCCGAATTGCTCGTCGTCGACCATCCCGAGGCCGATCTCGACCCCCTCCGGGATATGCTCGGCCAGCATCACCTGGGGCCCGAGTCGGGTCGCCATCTGACGGTATGCCTCGCCGAGGCCGGAAACGTCGGCGATGCCGACCACGACCCCGCCCACGTCGGTCTTGTGATCGACCGACTCGGCCGTTTTCATCACGAGGGGAAAGCCGATCCGGCCTCCCGCCTCCAATGACGCAGCCTCATCGCCAACTATCTCGAAGCGGGGCACCGGTACGCCATAGGAGAAGAGCACTTGGAGCGCGGCGGCTTCGCCGGCCCTGATTGGCGCCGGGCTGGACGGGCGGCTGAGTCTCCCCGACGCTGCGGGTCGCACCGACCGTAAGTGACGGTCCAGCAAATGACGGACCGCTCGGAGCCCGGTCTCGGTGCCTTCCAATACCGGAACCCCCCCATCGCGGAGTCTTCCGGCCTGTGCCGGGTCCACAGTCGCTGTCACGTTGCTCAGCACCATCAACGGCTTGCCGGTGCGGCCGGCCACTGTGAAGGCTGCGTCGGAGTAGGCGAAATCGGGCTTCTCTTCGACGGTGAGGTCGACACAGAAGGCGACTGCCCCGACCACAGGGTCGTCGGCGACTGCTTGCAAACATTGGACGAACACGTCCTCGGCGTCCCTGCCCGTGCCCCAGGCGTCGACCGGATTGACCGGTTGGAGACCGGGGTCTAGGACCTGTGACAGCCGTGTCGTCGCCTCCTCCCCCAGTGGTGGCAACGCGACACCGACGCGATCGGCGGTGTCGATGAGGAGCGCCCTTTCGCCGCCGGAATCATGGACGGCGGCGAGACCCGATGCCGTGGCCCTCCGGCCAGTGGCGAACAACTCGACAGTGTCGGCCATCTCGTCCATGCTCCAGACACGGTGGACACCATGAGCCTCGAAAAGGGCTTCGTAGACGGCGTCGTCACCGGCGATCCCCTCGGAATGCGTGGCAACCGCATCCTGGCCCTTGTTGGTCGAGCCCACCTTCAACGCGATGACAGGCACGTCCATCTCGTCGGCTCGAGCGAGGGCCTGCCGAAATCCATCCGGGTCTCGGACCGTCTCGAGAAACAGGGCAAGGACCCGTGTCGATCCCAGCTCGAGGGACCACCGCATGTAGGCGTCCATTGTCGTGTTGATCTCGAGACCGGTGGAGACGACGAGATTGAACCTGATCCCTCGCTGGTTGTGCAGCATGGCGGAGAACAGGGAGCCGGAGTGGCTGAGAAAGGTCACTCCGCCGGGGGGCAGGTCTTCCGGTTGATAGAAGCCACAGACCCGGATTCTCTCCTCCACATTGAGAAAGCCCATCCCGTTGCCACCACAGATCGGCACACCACCTCGATTGGCCAGGTCGCGAAGCCGATCTCGTAGGGACACGCCGCCCGATGCCTCTCCGTGACAACTGGCGAAGATCGCGACTGATCGGGCGCCAATGCCCAGCGCCTTCTCCATCTCCGCTTCGAGTTGGCCGTTCGCCACGGCCAGCACCGCCAGGTCCACCGATGAGCCGACATCCTCCAGCGAAGGGACCGCCTCGATGCCATGAACGGTCTCGTAGCGAGGGTTGACTGCATGCACTGCGCCATCGAAACCGCCCGAGATCAGCTGTCTGATCGTCAGGTCACCCACCGACCCCGGCCGCTCGCTGGCTCCGACGACAGCAACGGATCGGGCCTTGAGCATGGGGTCGAGTGACATCATCGTGAAGGGATCCTGAACGGCTGTTCAGCGTACCGGCGGCGACGGTGCCGCCGCAACGGTCGCCGACGCTGTGCCAAGATTGCCGGGTGAGCCCTCGACCCAGCCTGACAGCCACCCGACGCAACGAGATCCTGGCTGCCACCAGCGCCACCATTGCCGACAGGGGATTGTGCGAGACACGCATCGCCGACATCGCAGATCACATCGGGGCCAGCCCGGCGCTCATTCTCTACTACTTCCCGTCCAAGGCGGCCCTGGTGACTGAGGCGCTCGTCTACCAGGACCAGATGTTCCACGAGGCGGTCAAAGGTGAGCTGGACAACGCGACGACAGCCGCCGCCAAGCTCGACATCCTCATAGAAGCCAGTTGCCCCAAGCCATCTCGTGGCAATGGAGACCTCGATGGGTGGGTGCTGTGGCCGGCCGCCTGGGAGATGTCACGACATGATCCGACACTGGCCGCTGCCCGAGCCCGACTCGACGAGGCTTGGCGGGCCCAGATTGCGTCGATCGTCGACGAAGGGATCGCGGCCGGCGAGTTCACCGAGGTAGACGCCTCCGA
>CAWENM010000012.1:0-322377 GCA_963810465.1 uncultured Acidobacteriota bacterium
CCGGGTGTCGCAGGTTCGAATCCTGCCGAGGGCGCATATTGCTCACTTTGTCCGATGCCAGTTGGCGATTCTGCCCCTCTAGATTTCTTGACATTGGCGGTCTTTGGCACTGAGCACCGGTGTGTGGCTATGGGCCTGACCTCGACCGGTTTGGTCGGTCGGGGCGACGGGAAACAAGTTCGCAGGCACTTCTCAATCCCGGTGCAAAGCGGTCTACTGGCTTGCACACGGCTACCGAGCGCTTCGGCCAGACCGACTCCTCGGCATTGCCCACAACATCTCAGCCGAGGGAGCCCCACATGACTGACAAGCAGATCTGGTTCATCACTGGCGCAGGGCGCGGCCTCGGCCTCGACATAGCCAAGGCCGCGCTTGGCGCTGGCCACGCCGTGGTCGCGACGGGTCGCGACCCCGAACGTGTCTCGGACGCGCTGGGCGATCATGACGATCTGCTCGTCGTGAGACTCGATGTGACCGACATGGCCGGGGCCGCCGCGGCGGTTCAAGCAGCAATCGACCGGTTCGGTCGCGTCGATGTGGTAGTGAACAACGCCGCGAACTTCTATGCCGGGTTCTTCGAGGAGATCACCCCAGAGGACTTTCGTGCCCAGGTCGAGACGTCGCTGTTCGGTCCGATCAACCTCACCCGCGTTGTCCTGCCTGTGATGCGCTCCCAGCGATCCGGCCTGGTGGTCACGATCTCGTCAACCGCGGGCATCGCTACCGGTGAGTTCGTTTCCGCGTACGCGGCGGCGAAGTTCGGAGTCGAGGGCTGGATGGAAGCAATGACCCCCGAGGTGGCCCCGTTCGGTATCCGAACGATGCTCGTCGAACCGGGCTTCTTCCGCACCGAATTGCTCACCCCCGAGTCCACGAGCTACGCCACCTCGACGATTGACGACTACGCAGCGCGCACCGAGCAGACAATCGCCAACTGGAAGACTATGAACGGCCGCCAAGGCGGCGATCCGGCCAAGCTCGCCGCGGCCCTAGTCCAGCTCGCCGCGCTCGAAGAACCGCCGCTGCGGTTCCCCGCCGGCGCCGACGCCGTCGAGATCTTCGAACAGACCGCGGACAACCTGCGCGCCGCTGCCGATGCGCATCGAGCGCTTTCCACGAGCCTCGCGATCGAAGAGGCGTCCTGAGCACCGGACTGAAGCTGAAGGGCACCGTCACCGTCGTCAGCGGAGCGAGCAGCGGCATCGGCGCCGCAACCGCCCGCACACTCGCCGAAACCGTTCACCACTTTTAGGACAAACCGGCGATTGACCCCGCATGGAAAGCCCTGGCCCTGGGCACGTTCACGCAACGTCACGACCCGTGAGAGTTCGCAGACCGGACGGCGAAGGTACGGCATTTCATCTACTTCTGCCTCAAGCGTTCACCGGTGGTCGATCGGGGGTCGCGAAGGAAGTCTTGGATCGGTTCGTTGAACGGCGTTCCGGTCATTTGCACTTCGTGACCCGCTCCTTTAACGACCGTTCGACGCCCTCCAATCGCTTCTGCAATCCGGTCGTTCAGTAGCTCGACGGCCGGATGGTGCCCACCTGATATAACGAGGGACGGGACGCCAGCGCTCTTGATCAGGTCGACCGGTAGATGAATGTCCCACGGACGCGTGACGAAACGCCGAAAGGGCGGGACATGCGGCTGGAGGAGGTTGATGAGCTCGTGTGAAGGAGGCTCTTCTCCGAAGGCGTCGAAGAACTCGAGCAGCCAGTCACCGTCTGACAGCTCTACATCGTTCCACAGATCGTCGCCGAGATCAGCCAGGTGCGTGATGCCCGGATCATCGACGAACCGGTACGAGGGGGGCTCGACCACGGTGAGCGAGCGCACGCTGAGCGGTGAGGCCGCAGCGACCAGGAGGGCGACGATCGCACCAGAGGAGTGGCCGACGAGATGGACAGGCTCGTCAAGCGCGGCCTCGACGAGTCGCGCGTCGAGCTGGATGTCCTCGCCGGTGGAGAGGTGTGCGCTGCTGCCATACCCGGCCCGGTCGACAACGCGCAGGCTCCACCGTTCGACCAATGGCTCCTGAGCGACCCACGCCAACTCACCGTCGGTCATCCCGCCATGTATGAGCACCACCTCGGGGCCGTGACCACGGACGGTCGAGGCGAGACTTTCCATCGGCTTGCTCCTGTCGGGTTTCCAGCCGATGGCCATGATGCCACCACCGCCCAACCGTGGCGGAGGAGGACGGTCGCGGCGAGCGCGTTTCCGCCTCGAACCCAGACCGCTCCAGCCCGGTGACAAAGACAGTCGAGTCGGAGTCTCCCCTGCTGCGTTCGCGGGACAATCCAGGTTCCCCCTGAAACTCAGCACCGGAACGCGCCAAACCTAGAGAACGCGAAAACCCCATGTTCATTGGCGTTTTCGGGTGTTTAGAGGCCCAGATACAGAGCAGGTTTCCTAAACCGGGTGTCGCAGGTTCGAATCCTGCCGAGGGCGCCCATTGGCGCCAGCGATGAGACCCTTCCTCGGCTTGTAGAGGTACTCGTCTTCGGTGTCGTACCCGTTTAGATCACGAACAGGTCGATGTCGACTGCTAGCGCTATGCGATTAGCTCGCTCTCACCTTGGGACGCTTTAGCTCGTGATCCGCCAGCAGATATTGGTCACAGACGCATTTGGGGACAGAGCACGAGATACCTTCAATGTGCTCTCGGCGGGGATGCCCGCAGTGGTCACACCGCGCCTTCGAGGGGTTGCGCCGTTCCACTATGAAAGGGGCTGCGACTGCTGTAGTCGCTCGAGATGATCGCGGTCACGTTGCGTCCGCCGCCTTCTCGAACGATAGAAGAGGCCGACTAACTCGGCGAACACCACGCCGATCAGGATTGCTCCAAGGATGAGGACTATCAACGGTGTCGAGAAGTCCCATGCCGTGAAGCTCACCGTGATGCTGGCGGTGTTCTGTGCGGCCAGGATCAGGACACCGATCGCCAACACCACCCCGATGATGAGCCCCCAGAAGAGCCCGGTGCCGACAAACACCCGTTCTTTGGATGCCGCTCGGGCGGTTGGCGAGGGTCCGGCCATGGCGTCAGGTTCCAGGACAGCCCGGTCACTCACTTCGCTGGAGGTCGTGGTGGGCCAACTCATGAGCTGGCCCCATACCCGGCCCCACTGGCCCGACGGGGCACAGAAAGCGGATAGGTAGGTGATGAGATCACCGGCACAGGGATCAGACGAGGGTCATTCGTGATCGGCCGCGGTCGCCGATAGAGAATCTCGCCGAGGTCGGTTTGAGATGTCAATCCGAATCTGTTCTTCACACGAGCCACAACAAAGCTCCTTCGTTTGCGATCTACTTGAGAGATTACTTGCAATCTAACTATATGTCAAATAAGATGCCCGACCGACACCTGATACACACGACCTGGAGGGAGCACACGGCAATGGACGATCGGGTTGACAGCATCATCCGGGAATGGCATGAACGTCGGCCCAAACTCGACTTCTCGCCTCTCGAAGTCGTGGCTCGAGTGATACGCGTCTCGCACTTCCTCCAAGCGAGATTGGATGGCATCGCCGAGGCCTACGGTCTGAGCCATACCGGCGATCTCGACGTTCTCACCGATCTCGACCGGGCCGGCCCGCCCCATCAACGAACACCGTCAGAGCTGGCCGAGACCCTCCTCCTCACCACGGGGGGTATGACCGTCCGTCTCAACCGTCTGCAAAGAGCCGGGCTCGTCGAACGGCTCCCCAACCCTCTCGACGGCCGTGGTGTCCTGGTGCGCCTGACCCCCATGGGGAAAGAGTTGGCCGACGACGCCCTGATCACACTTCTCGATACCCAAGCGGCCAGCCTTGGAACGCTCCAAGCGTCGGAGCAGGTCGACCTGGCCGATCTGCTCCGAACCCTCCTCCGAGGTCTCGGCGACACCCCGGCATTTCGACCCGCCATCGCGGTGCAACGCGGACAAAGCTAGACAGGTCAGACAAGAGGATTCGCGAGCATGGATCGTCATCAGTCAGCGTCGATGATCAGACAGGCCGCAATGCATCCAACAATCGGATCAGCCACGTTCCGACGAGGCCTGTATCTCGCACCCTTCGACGAGCTGGCCGATCCTCATGTGATGACAGACCTCGCGGCCCGCGCCGAAGCTCGAGGCTGGGATGCCATATTCCTCTGGGATCGTATCCACTATCCACCTGAAAATCGCCCGGTAGCCGATGTCTGGGTGATGCTCAGCGCAATAGCACTCGCCACACAGTCGATTCGCCTGGGACCCATGGTTACCCCCCTCCCGCGAAGACGCATCCAGAAAGTGGCGCGAGAAACCGTCACCCTCGACCGTCTGAGCCGCGGTCGTTTGACGATGGGGGTCGGGCTAGGGAACGTCGACGACTTCGAACCCTTTGGAGAGGAAGTGGATCCTCGCGCACGTGCCCGTCTCTTGGATCGTGGGCTCGAAAGGCTCACCGAATACTGGGATGAGGAATTCCAGCCGCCTCCAGTCCAACACCCGCGCATCCCGATATGGGTTGCCGCCAATTGGCCGCACCGGCAGCCGGTTCGGCGTGCTCTCCGGTGGGACGGATTGTTCCCAATCGACCTTCCGGGACCCGATGAGTTGGCCCGCCTTGCCGAAGAAACCCGACAGGAGCGTGCTGGGAAAATCGACCCATTCGATCTGATCGTGGAGATCCCGCCTACCGCCGACCCGGGTCCATGGGTGGCTGCCGGCGCCACCTGGGTCCTAACCGCCTTCGAGCCACAGCCTGGGGAAGACGAAATTCGTGAAGTCATCGACGCAGGTCCATGACCTCAGAGCACCAACGTGTCCCCGGGACCGTCGTGATAACAGCGACCGGCCCACTCAGGCCAGTTGCCAACTACTTCTCCGACTCAGCCTTCAAGTCAGCCGCATATCGCTCGAAGATGGGCCCGAAGTCCGGAAGCTTTGGGGCAATCAACGGCAGCATGATTCCGCTGAACTCTTCCGTCATCTGAAATCGAGTAGTAGTTCCAATTGGGCCGGGCGCCAGTGAATACGTACGGACGCCGAGAAACATCACCGGATTACCTTCGCGCCACACCATCTCCTGACTGGGGACGAACCGCGTGACCTTGACGGTGAAGGTTCGGCCGGGCGCTTCGGGAACCTGCATTCTCACAGTCCCACCCAGCTCGATGTCTCCTTCGAGGCTCGTCAAGGTGGAGTTCCAATCAGTCATGCCCTCGGCTCGGGTCAGGATCGCCCAGACATTTTCGGGAGGCGCATGGATCTCGGCCGACACGTCGTAATGCAGCCGAAACGTCGACCGTGTCTTGAGCGCGGTGATGTCGTTCGAATCCGTGATGGCGGCGAGGGTACGCCGCTGGGCTGATGCAAAGTCGAGACACACCAACCGGCCCATCCATAGCTGTCAACACCGGTATCGTTCATCGCTGAGCGAACCCGAGGGACGATCGAGCGCGGATCCATTTGGGAGGTTCGACGATGACCGGAGAACAGGGACCCAAGGCCGCTCCATCCACACCCCCCGACGATGAGCTAGACCCACGACTTGACGATCCTCTCGTCCGCGCCTGGTTTGGGGAGCATTTGCCGGAGTTGAGGCGACACGTCTCGGGGCACCGATTCCTTTACTGGAGTCTCGCTCTCGCAGTCATCATTGGCCTGGGCGCCCACGTCGCTGGATACCTGCTCAAATCGAATGCGACGACTGAGCCTCTTGGACTGTTGGCCGACCTGCTCTATGCGCTCGGTTATGCGCTGTGGACCGGCGTTGTGGTCGTCGCGTTCACTCAGCTCATTCCGGAGGCCAAACGTCGGCAGGTCAAACAGGCGATCGACCACTACGAGACAGGACGGCGGGACGAAGCAGCACGCAAAGGCGATCGAGACAAGACGGCGACCTAATTGTCAGATGGGCTCGATCTCGAAATCGGATCCGAGCAAGTAGTCAGGTATCCCGAGATGGAACTGATCGGGCCCGGCGAAGTAGTAGACCTCATCATCGTCGTGCCGCTCACTTCGCTCGTATCGCACCTCGATGCGCTCCGGCTCGGAGTATCCGGGCCGGTGAATGGTGAGGTAATAAAGGCTGCTGGTCTGGAGGTCCATGGGTGCCCGCTGGCGGCAAGTATCCATGATGGATCCATCACGCCGGTAGCCGTCGGGCTGACGTCCAATGAACTATCGGTGAATATCCCTACGAGCTGGAAGAGGACGCCGGTTCGTCTAGGCGGTCAGTCGAGGAGCGCTTGTTCGATGTCCTCGATGACACGTTTCAACTGAAGCAAGTCGTAACCGTTCCAGGCGCTGACGAAATGGGCGCGGCCATTGACCACCGGCTCGGGCTCGAGCCAGAACGGTGAAGAGAAGACCTCGAGATCCTCCATCACGACGTCATCGTCGGTGCCATGGTGCAAAATCGCCCCGGGCGACCTGAGCGGTTCAACCAGGGCGGATGTTTTTGTTGTGGTGGAAGACGTTGTCAGGGTCGTACTCGGCCTTGACCTCGGCGAGTCGCCGGTAGATGTGATCACCGTAGGCGCCGTTGGTCGGCGCGCTGCATGCCGGCCGATCCGCGAAGGACGGTCGTCCTAGGCCGCCGGGCCGAGATCCTCGAGAAAGTTCATCAATCTCTCCGTGTCGGCGGATGTCCAATCTTCGGGGCGCGTTACCGCGATCCATGCCTCTGCGTTGGCCTGCTTCGTGTAGAGATGGCCGTAGCCTTCCGGGATGCTGCCGGCGGCGGGAAGATCCATCATCACCTGCCAACCGGTGATCAGTCGGGTGTACTGGAACTGTTCACTGATCTCTTCGCCGCGCTGACCATCGAGCAGCCAATCGGGCTCCTCGATGAACAATGACGGCGAGAAGAAAACCACGGGGTCGGAAGCATGCTGGAGGTACACAACCCGGGTCTCTCCCCATTCGTCGCCAGGTTGGTCGAGTGCGTTCTCTTCGTTGGTGAACCGAACCGTCCGTCCACCTTGGTAGAGAGGCGTCGAAGGCGAGCTACCCGGATCTCGATTCGCCACGAGCTCGTTCCACAAGTCATTGACGAACGGCGGACCGACCATTAGCGCTCCGTCGATGGGCTCGTTGACGATGTTGATCGACGTCAGGATCGATTCGACCCCGTACGCGCCAAGCGATAGGCCGTAGAGGTAGATCTCGGGCCGTTCCTCCTCTGGAAGCGTCGACATGTAGGCGTGGATGGTGGCGAACACCTGCTGTGACGTCTCCGTCACCTCGTCCTGGTCGGCGAGGAGCGAGATCCAACTCGGCAGGTAGGAATATTGGGCACCGGCAACTGCGACGTTGCCGTTGTAGGCATACTCGAGGGCGGTCATCGCATTCGGTTCGAGAAACCCCGTCCCCGTGGTGCTGGCAACGACGAGGACCTCCCTTTCAAAGGCACCGGTCCGTATCAGCTCCTCGAGGACGAGTTGGGCCCTCGCCTCTGGCGTATCAGCCGACTTGAGGCCGACGTACACCCGAATCGGCTCCATCGCCCCATCACCGTGGAACGCATTCAGCTCATCGACTGACGGGCCGGTAGCCACGAACGTGCGCCCCTTCTCGCCGAGCGTCTCCCAAGCGACGAGCGAGGAGGGACTGCCCGATCTGAGCTCTGACGCCGGCTGGGTGATCCCCTCGGCAGTGGACGCGTCGCGAGGGGCGAATACCTGATTGGCCACGGCGAAGAACGAGTTGACCAGGACGCCACTCCACCCGCCCCAGATCGTGAGCAAGAGACCTACTCCACTGAGTAGCACTGCGAGACGTAGAGGGAAGAGCTTGTCGAGCCATCCGATCAGTAACAGAAAGAGCCTCCACAAGGACCTGGTGATGATCAGGATCAGGGCCGCTACAACGAAGGCGACCGGGACGAGGGTTAACCAGAACGCGGGAGAGATGGGTTCCATACCGAAGGTTTGCCGCACGTCGTTCTGCCAGCCGACGAAACCCCAAATCCCCGTCAGGAGAACATATGTGACGACGACGAGGGACAGCCAGCGGAGCGCGGTCCACCACCACCCTCGAGGCTTCGGCATGCCCAGGAAGGTCCAGACCCATTGCCAACCGGCGCCCAATCCATAGCCGACCATGAACGAGATCCCGGAGACGATTCCCTGGGTGATCGCCAACTTCGGCAACAGTGAGGGCTGCAGCGATGAAGCGAAAATGAGGATGCCTGTGAGCACTCCTGGCCTCGACACCGGCCTCGAAAACACCTTCGTGAGCCGGGTTCGCTCCATCAACGCCAATGACGACACACCCCGAACTTACGCCGCCGGCTGTGAGGCTCACGTCACGTCCCCAAGTCTGAGGTGGCGGGTTCACGTCCCGCCGGGGTCCGCCGGCCGGTCGAGGGGATTATGGGAGGTCGCCGGAGCTGACCTTCGGCCAGGTCCTCGCGTAGTGGAAGATGGTCGCGAGGAGTGCGATCTCGACGACGCTGCCAAAGACGTAGTAGCTCCACTCCCCGACCGCCCCGGCGATGATCGTCACCGCGTAGATGGTGCTCAGCGCGATGTTGGCCATTCGGTTGATCCTTGGTCCCAGGACGAGTGCACCGAACACCATCAGACTTGGGATCACGATGTAGATAGTGGTAGCCAGTAGGAAGGTCTGGTTGACGGTGAACCCGCCGACAACCCCGGCTTCGATGTCAGCTCGGAAGTCGGGGCGGAAGAGGCCGAAGATGTCGACGTAGGCAAAGACGAACAGCATCGCGGTCCAAAGCGCCGAGATCTTCACCCTCACGTTCACTTCGAACCGTTCGAATTCCGTCTTGTGGGCCCTATGGGTCATCTCGGTATGGGTGGACATCGATGCCTCCGATCTTGCTGTCTGGCTTACTAAGTAATCCTACGGGTTACTTAGTAAGCTGTCAAGTGTGACACTCGGTGAGAACAGCACCACCCGCCCGCCCTTGACCCGAGAACGGGTCTTTCAGGCCGCCGTCGAGTTGGCCGATCGAGACGGGCTCGGCGCCCTGACGATGCGCCGCTTGGGCGCCGAACTGGGCGTCGAGGCCATGTCCATCTACAAACACGTTGCCAACAAGGAGGAGATCCTCGACGGCATCGTCGAAGTCGTCGTTGGCGAAATCGAGATTCCGGGTGAGGACGCCGCCTGGAAAGAGGCCATGAGAGCGCGGGCGATCTCGGCCCGCGAGGTGCTCAGCCACCACTCGTGGGCGATCGGGCTGCTCGAAGCACGCGGCGCGAAGGGGCCTTCCGCCCTTCGCTATCTGAACGCAGTCCTGGGGAACCTGCGATCGGCAGGTTTCTCCATCGAGAACGCCGTCCACGCCTTCTGGGTGCTCGACTGCTTCGTGTACGGACAGGTCATCCAGGAGTCCAGTCTGCCGATCGGCAGTTCGGAGGAGGTCACCGAGGCGACGGGATCCCTTGTCGAGCAGATCACGACGGACGAGTACCCCCATCTCCTCGAGATCGGAGAACACGCACTGAGGTCCGAGTACAGCGTCGACATCGAGTTCGAATTCGGCCTCGATCTCATCCTCGACGCCTTGGCCCCCCCGGCTAGCTTCGGCCAATCACTGGGAAATCGGTGCTTCGGGAACTCATGCGGGTCCTCGCGATCGCCGTCCTCATCGTGGGCATCGCCGCTCCCTCAGCGGCTCGGGAAGGCTCCATCGGGATCGTCGACACCACATCCGGGGAGTGGTACTTGCGGGACCCGTCGAACGGGGCGACGACGAGGTTCTTCTATGGGTCTCCGGGTGATCTCCCCTTCGTCGGAGATTGGGACTGCGATGGCGACGAAACCCCGGGTCTCTACCGTCAGTCGGACGGGTTCGTCTACTTGCGAAACTCGAACAGCCAGGGTGTGGCCGATATCAGTTTCTACTTCGGCAACCCCGGTGACATCCCGATTGCCGGCGACTTCGACGGAGATGGCTGTGACAGCGTCAGCATCTACCGATCTTCGGAGGGGAAGGTCTACGTCACCAGCCGACTGGGGGCAAACGAAGGCGGTCTTGGAGCCGCCGATGTCTCCTACTTCTTCGGAGACCCTGGCGACCAACCATTCGTCGGCGACTTCGACGGCGATGCGATCGACGAGCTGGGTCTCCGCCGTGAGGCGACCGGGCTCGCCTACTACCGACTCACGCACACTGAGGGTCCCGCCGACGGCGAGTTTGTCTACGGAGACCCGGGCGACAGGGTGGTTGCCGCCAGTTGGGGGTTGTACGGGTCCGAGTCGGTCGGGCTCTTTCGCCCTTCGACCTGCACGACCTACCTCCGATACAGCAACACGCGGGGTGCGGCTGACGAGACGTTCATCTACGGAGTCCGAACCGGCATTCCGGTGGCAGGAGACTTCGGAGTGCTCCCCGGTGGTGGGGCACCCCCCGAATGCCCACCGTGCCCGCCCGATCCATTCACCCCCGAGCGGGTCAGCTCGCTCGAGCTTCGATACCCGGGTCGGTCGTTCACCGCCCATGTGTTCGATACCAGGACAGGTTGCGAATTCTCGATGAACCCGGGGGCGAGGCAGCCCACTGCCTCGGTGTTCAAGGTCATGGTCATGGCCGGCACCCTCTATGAGGCTCAGTTGGCGGGCCGCGGCGTCAGCGAATGGGAGATGAGCCAGCTCACCCCCATGATCACCGCATCCGCCAACGACCCGGTGCGGGCCTTGTGGCGTCATTTCGGCGGTTCGCCCTGGTTTAGTCGACAGGCGCTGTCATTTGGGATGGAGCAGACCAATCCGGTCGGTGACACGGAGTCGGTATGGGGCCGGACCACGACGTCGGCGAGCGACCAGGTCGATCTGATCCGTCAGGTGCTTCTTGGCCATTCGGGACCGATCGCGTCTGCGTATCGCGAAGTTGCCTGGGCGCTGATGACCTCGGTCGTGTCTGATCAGACTTGGGGTATCACGGGCGGCGTGCCCGAGGGATGGGTGGTGGCACAGAAGAATGGCTTCGCCGGGGGCGTCGCCAATTCGGTTGGTTTCGTGCAGCATCCGGACGGCGCCGGCGGGTACGCGATAGCGGTCCTCACCACCGGATGGTCTTCGTGGGCTCAGGGGGTGCCCACCGTGAATGAGATCTCCGGTTGGGTCTCGGAGACGATGACACGTTGATCCGATAACAGGGCGAAACCGGCGTTTGACGGCCTCACCTCATATCTCCTACGATTCACTGTAATCAATAGGTTGAAGGAAACGTCCTGCTCATGAGTGAATCGGAGCCATGGGGGTCCGCCCTCTCGACCACGTCCGCAGACCGCATCTCGATCCGTGGATTCGACATCGCAGAGCTGGCGGGGACCGTGGGCTTCGCTTCCGTTCTCTATCTGCTCTATGTGGGTGAGCTCCCCGAACCCGGACCGGCCCGGCTCATGGACGCCCTTATGGTCGCCTCCATCGATCACGGACCGGCCACACCATCGGCATCGGCGGCTCGTTTGGCGATATCAGGCGGAGGGACTCTCCAGGCGGCCGGCGCAGCCGGTCTCCTCACGATGGGGAGATACCACGGTGCGGCGGTGGAGGACGCTCTCGACACTCTGCAGGTCGTGATCGCCGGGTCGGACGAGGGCCGGGAGGTAGCCGGTGCAGCCGAGCAGGTCGTGCGCGAGCGGTTGTCCGCCGGGATGCGCATATCCGGCTTCGGGCATCGCGAGCACAAGGCCCGCGATCCCCGGGTCGTCAGGTTGTTCGCCGTCGCCGAGGAGACCGGCGTCGCCGGTCCCCACATCGAGGCCTGTATTGCGATCGAGGCCGCGTTGAAACGGGTCACCGGAAAGGAGCTCCCGATCAACATCGACGGGGCGCTGGCCGCGGCCCTCGGTGATCTCGGTTTCCCGCCCAAGTTCACCAACGCCGTGTTCATGGTCGCCCGTCTCGCCGGAGTCCTGGGCCATGCGGCCGAGGAGCGTGAGATGCCACCCATGCGGCACATCGACTTCCAGGATCCCGGCTACACCGGGCCGGCTGCGAGATCGCTCACCAAGAAGGAGCCCCAGTGAACGAAACCGTCGCAGCCCAACTGGTGGATTATCTCGCCGCCCGCGGAGTCAGGCATGTGTTCGGACTTTGTGGGCATACCAACATCGCGGTGCTGTCGGCGATGGAGAACAGCCCGGTCGAATTCATAAATGTCCGCCACGAGCAGGTTGCCAGCCACGCAGCTGATGGATACGCCCGGGTCACCGGAAAGGCGTCGGTGTTGCTGACCCACCTGAGCCCGGGTCTCACCAATGCCGCTACCGGAGTCGCCAACGCCGCGCTCGACTGCATACCGATGGTGGTGATCGCCGGGGACGTCCCGACCTTCTATCACGGCAAGCACCCCCATCAGGAAGTGAACCTCCATGCGGACGGCGCCCAATTCGAGATCTACCGACCCTTCGTGAAGCGCGCCTGGCGGGTCGACACACCGGACTTGTTTCCCGAGATCATCGAGAAGGCCTTCTCCCTTGCCGAGTCGGGCCAACCAGGGCCAGTGTTGGTCGATGTGCCCATGGACGTCTTCTCTGCGCAGATCGACCCTGCCCTCTTCGCCCGGTTGGCCCACAACGCCAAGGACCTGGTACCACCGTCGATGGACGACGAGACCGCGGAGAAGATCGTCCGTCGGCTCATGGAGTCGGACCGACCGGTCCTGTTCGTGGGAGGTGGAATCCACCTCGCCCGGGCGTCCGAGGAGTTGCGCACCTTCGTCGATCACATGTCGATTCCGGTCGCGCACAGCCTCATGGGCAAGGGCGCTCTTCCCGACGATCATCCCCTCGTTCTGGGAATGACAGGCTTTTGGGGAACCAGCCTGGTCAACCAGGCATGTCTGGGAGCCGACACGATTCTCGCCATTGGCACCCGGTTCAAGGAAGCAGACAGCAGTTCCTGGTACCCCGGTTACACCTTCGACATACCGAAGGCTCGCCTGATTCACATCGACATCGAGCCCAGCGAGATAGGAAGGAACTTCCCTGCCGACCTAGGCGTGGTCGCCGACGCCAAGGCTGCGCTCAGGGTGTTGAACCGTGTCGCACGAGAGCTGTATCCCGAGGGGCGACCACCGGGCGAGGAGGCTGAGGCCATTCTCCGGTTCAGACAGGAATTCGAATCATCGAATCGGGCCATGGCGACGAGTGACGACTGGCCGATGATGCCCGAGCGGATCCTTGCCGACACCCGGGCAGTCCTCCCGGCCGATGCCTATCTCACCACCGACGTCGGATGGAACAAGAACGGAGTCGGCCAACAGTTCCCCATCCTCACTCCGGGCACTTTCCTTACTCCGGGTGGGTTCGCAACCATGGGCTTTGGACCTGGGGCGGCCATCGGCGCCAAATTCGCTGCCCCGACGAGGACGGTCGTTGCCCTGGTCGGAGATGGCGGCTTCGGTCAGAACCCGGCGATGCTGTCAACGGCGGTCGAGCACGAACTCGGCATTACCTGGGTCGTGATGAACAACAACGCCTACGGGACCATTGCCGGTCTTCAACAGGCTCATTTCGGCACGACCTATGGCACCACTTTCCCCGGGGCCATCGGCTCGGCGTTGCCCGACTATGCCGCGATCGCCAGGGCGTATGGAGCCGAAGGCATCAAGGTCGAGGCCGCCGATCAATTCCGCCCTGCGCTGGAGAAGGCATTGGCCATGGAACGACCGGTCGTCATCGATGTCGCCATGGTCAACAACCCGACCCCGACCACAGGGCACTGGAACATCCTCGACATCTATTCGCCCGATGAGGACGTGTCACACGTGGCGACCGATTGAAAGGAGCCGGCATGACGCGGGAGATCACAGCAGAAGAACGGGACCTCGCCGCCACGATGCTCAGCCGTGCCAGAGCCGCCATGGCCGAGATCGCCGACTACGACCAGGCAAGGGTCGACAGGTTGGCCCAGGCAATCGGGTGGGCCCTGGGCAACGAAGCGACCTTTACTCGACTCGGCCAGATGGGGGTCGACGAGAGCGGGGCCGGCGATCGAGCCGGACGTCCGGGCAAGCGATTCAAGATCCACGGCATTCTGCGTGACGCCCTACGTCAGCCCAGTGTCGGTGTCATCGAGGAAGACCCGGAAAAGGGGATCGTCAAGTACGCCAAACCTGCCGGAGTCATTGCCTCGATCGTGCCCATGACGAACCCAGCTCTCACTCCTCCGGGGACCGCCATCAACGCGATCAAGGCGAAGGATGCCGTGATCTTCTCGCCACATCCTCGCACCAAGCGAACGACGTACGAGACGGTCGACATCATGCGCGCCGTCATGGAGAGGGAGGGCGCCCCGGCAGACGTCTTCCAATGTGTCGAGGAGCCCTCCATTCCACTGGCTCAAGAGCTGATGGCCATCTGCGACATGACCCTCGCCACCGGGGGGCCTGCGATGGTCAGGGCGGCCTACAGCTCGGGCAAACCGGCGTTCGGAGTCGGTCAGGGCAACGCGACGATGGTGATCGACGAGACGGCCGACATCGAGGACGCCGCCCGCAACACCAGGCTCTCCAAGACCTCGGACTTCGGGTCAGGTTGCTCAGCCGACGGGAACGTCCTGATCGACGAGAGGATCTATGACCGATTCGTCGGCCAGTTGGAGCTCGAGGGCGGATATCTCGTCACCTCCGAGGAGAAGGATCTGCTCGAAGGTGCCATGTGGGCACCGGATGGCACTCGCACGATCGAGACCGTCGCCCAACCTGCCTCCAAACTGGCGGTGGAGGCTGGTTTCGCCATTCCTGAGGACCGGCTGTTCATCATCGTGGAGCAAGAAGACATTGGAAAAGAGCACCGCTTCTCGGGGGAGAAGCTGACCTCAGTCCTGGCCGTGTATCGCTATCACGGGTTCGAGGACGCCCTCGACAAGGTCCGCCGGATCTACCAGGTGGCCGGGGCGGGGCACTCCTGTGGCATCTATTCATTCGACAACGACCACATCGATCGGCTGGCGCGTGTGGCGCCGGTCAGCCGGATCATGGTCCGCCAACCTCAGTCGAAGGCCAACGCAGGATCCTTCACCAACGGCATGCCGATGACGTCCAGCCTCGGCTGTGGCATCTGGGGAGGCAATGTCACCAACGAGAACATCAGCCTCAAGCACTTCCTGAACATCACCTGGGTGAGTCGTCCCATCCCGGAGGACCGGCCGTCAGAGCAGGAACTGTTCGGTGACTTCTATGGGGCGGAGACCCCGTAGGCATCGACCATGAGCCGGCCCGAGTTCTCACTCGCATATCTGACCGCCTTCGGGACCCCTCCGGCCCGCATGGTCGACATCGCCGCGGAGACCGGCTACGACTACGTGAGTCTGCGTCTGACCCCGGTGACCGACCACGAGCCGACATTTCCCTTCTTCACCGACCCGTCCGTTGTGTCAGACGTCAAGGCCCACATGGCCGACACCGGGATCTCAGTGCTCGACGTCGAACTGATCAGGGTCGGCCCCGACGACGACCCGGCCGATTATGGGCACTTCATGGAGGTTGCCTCCGACCTCGGTGCCCGGCATCTCATCATGCAGCTCCCCGACCCCGATCGGAGCCGCGCTGCGGAGCGGTTTGCTCAAACCTGCCAGATGGCGTCGCCGTACCGAATGACCGTCGATCTCGAGTTCATCCCGTGGTCCACGACCGAAGATCTCGCCGCAGCCGTCGAGATAGTAACCAAGGCAGATCAGTCCAATGGGGGCGTCCTCATCGACACTCTCCATTTCGCCCGATCCAAGTCATCGGTGGCAGACCTGCAAATGCTGCCGGAGCACCTGTTCAATCTCGTTCAGCTCTGTGATGCCCCGTTCGAGGCGCCGAGGACACATGAAGGTCTGATCACTGCCGCTCGCACGGCTCGAAGTCTTCCCGGTCAGGCCGGCCTCGATCTGCGGCCCCTGATCGACGCCATCCCGACGGTGCCATACTCGCTGGAAGTGCCCAACGACATCATGCGCAACGATCTCGGTGTGGAGGAGTTCGCCCGACGCGTCCTGCGCGCCGGTCAGACGTTCCTGGCCCGAGACGAGGCCGAATCAGCGGGTTCCGGACAGCACCGATGACCATCGTCCTGGTGATGAACGGCCCGAATCTGAATCTGCTCGGGACTCGGGAACCGGGCATCTACGGGTCGGAGACACTCCCCGAGATTGTCAATCGGCTTCGGGACCACGCCACCTCTCGCGACGTCGAGCTTCGTGATTTCCAGTCGAACTCAGAGGGCGATCTAGTGACGATGCTTCACACCTCACGCGAGGACGTGGACGGTGTCATCCTCAACGCTGGGGCGCTCACGCATTACGGCGTCGCTCTGAGAGACGCCATCTCCGGGACGGGGTTGCCCGTGGTCGAGACCCACATCTCGAATGTGCACGCCCGTGAAGAGTTCCGCAAGACATCAGTGATCGCACCGGTCTGCGTTGGCATCGTGGCCGGTTTCGGCGCCGACAGCTATCTCGTGGCATTCGAAGGGCTGATCAGATATCTGGAGAAACACGCATCTGACGAGGCCTGACCGGCCGGGGTCAGAACGAAGCCCAGATCTTCTCCGTGTCGAGTCCCCGACCGGAAAGCACATCCGATGGCACCGTCGGGGAAGCCAGATGCAATCGCCCCAACCCGACGATGTCGGCCGCTCCCGATCGCACCACGGCCTGGGCGACATTGGGCATCCATTGCTGCAGATAGCTGTACCCGGAGCCCACCACGACGAGTCCCGGCACGGCTTGATTCAATCGCCTGGTCACATCGAGGTGCCTGGCCACTCCGACGAGGGGATCCTCCGGTGGCAGGTACTCCCCGGGTGACACATTCAGGGCCGGTCTCTGCAGGTGCCGCGCGTTGTAGGGGCTCGACCCGGTGATGCAGACCGGATTGACCCCCATGTCATGCATCATTGTCAGGAGCCTCACCGGCTCGGCGAGGTCGATCGTGTGCCCGGTCTCATCGGTGCCGAACCAATAGCGGTAGTCGCCTTCGGTGATCGGACGACCCACTCCGTCTTCATCCGCAACATGGGTCACGGTGTCGAAGGCACTGAGTCGGAGGGCGAGGCGAATACCGGGGACCGCAGACTTGGCCCCTGACACGATCGAGGTGAGAAAGCGGACACGGTTCTCGAACGACCCACCGAAATTCCCCGGTCGCTCGAAGGCGCCGAGCAACTCGTGACCCAGATAGCCATGACAAGCCTTCAGATCGACGAAGTCGAATCCGGCTTCTGCCACTAGCCCCACTGCCGTGACGTAGGTCTCGATCAACGCGTAGATCTCATCATCGCCGATCAGAGGCTGGTCGGGCGGCGGACCGACAGTCCGGTCGAGATAGGGGTGATGCCGCACCGACACCGGTGAGCTCATTCCGTTTGGCTTGCTGTATCGCCCGGAATGGGTGAGCTGCAATCCAACCTTGAAATCCGCTGGATCACCATGGGCCTGGCGGTGGGCCTCGACGGCCGCCAGACGGAGCATCTCGAGACCGGGCAGCGTGTTTCGGTCGACGAGCAACTGCTGGGGCGAGCTACGACCGTCGGGGCGCACCGCGGCCGACTCTCCCCATATCAGCTTGGCGCCACTTCGCCCCAGCCTTCGCCAGCGTTCCAGACTGATGTCCGTTGGATTCCCGTCCTCGTCGCTGTCCCATCCTTCCAGAGGGAGGATGCAGAACCTGTTGCCCACGCGGAATCCACCGATATCGACCGGCCGGCTCAGCGGGCCCGATGGGGCGGGCTCGACGACCGGGTCGAAAGGGATGGCCACGCCCAGATCCTGAACCAGGTTCTCGAATTCGCCCGGCGTGGTCAGGGAGCGCAACGGTCTATAGGACAACGTGAGCCCCCTCGTCGTCGATCGCGTAGCTGAGGAATTCGATCTCCAAGACCAGGTCGTGATTGGAAACCTTGGTGTGAACCGATCCGTGATCGAGGTTGGTGACGACCGTCGTGTTGCGCAGCGAATACCGATCGGACCGATTGGCCAACGCCAGCAGCCTCCCGTGAAGGTCACGCACCAACCCGGCCGATGCGAGGGTCACTCCGTAGTGCCAGATGTCGTCTCCCGCCAAGCGCAACCTGAGCATGTCTCTGTCCTGCGCGCTGACCCGGGACACGTCAGATCGACGGACAGAAATCACATCAGAGGCGAGGTCAGCGGGGCTGTGGATGTCGAAGACCTCGAGTTCGATCTCCCTCCCCCGATACGCGAGCCACACCTGAGCCATCTCGACAAACGCACCGACACGACCCTGAAAGTGTTCCGAGGCGGGAATTCGCTTGGTTGCGACAACATCTGCCCCCAATCGGTCCGCCCATATCGGCACTCCCTCCAGATAGATATCGAGCGGTTCGGCGATGCGGAATCCGATATGTGCGACATCGACCCCATCGGCTGCGTCCAGCACGGCCTCGACCACGATCGGCTCCCCGGCGAAGAACTCTTCCATGAGGGCCGGTTGCCCGATCGTCGTCAGCTCCCTTGCGGCCATGATCGAGGTAATCAGATCACTCCCGATGGCACGGGTCATCGCCAGAGCGCTGTCCAGCCCTTTGCGGGCAAGTACCCCATCATGCCGGCGGCACCAAAGCCGAATCCTGGCTCTGCTCTCGGCCACCCGCCTCATCGCGTGATCAGGCCGGCTCGTCGATCTTCACCAACCCGCCGAGGAACAGGCTTCCGATCTGCGGATGCTCGAGGATCTCGTCCGCCCGCCCTTCCAGGACCGCCCGGCCTTGTTGGAGAACGATCCCGAAGTCGCTGACCTCGAGCGCCTTCTTCGCGTTTTGCTCGATCATCAACACCGTGATCCCGGTCTCGACGAGGCCCCGGAGCAGACCGAAGACCTGGCTGACCAGGAGAGGCGACAAACCGATCGAGGGTTCGTCGATCAAGAGGAGACGTGGCTCGAGGAGAAGGGCCCGACCCACCTCGAGCATCTTTTGCTCCCCACCGCTGAGGGTTCCCGCCTGTTGGTTCGACTTGTTCGCCAAGACCGGGAACTGCTCAAAGGCGATGGTGTCGATCCGATGACGGGTCAATTCGAGATCCTTGAGGCTTACACCGCCCAACTCCAGATTGTCTCTCACCGACATGCGGGGGAAGATGTTTCTGCCCTGAGGGACGAAGGCGATACCCCGGTTCAGCAACTCCAACTGCGGCGACCCGACGATGTCGTCGCCGTCGTAGACGATTCGACCCGACTCGACCTTCACCATGCCGAAAACGGCTTTGAGTGCCGTGGACTTGCCGGCCCCATTGGGCCCGATAACCGTCGTCATAGAGTGCCTGTTCACGTCGAAGGTGGTCTCGTGGAGCACGGTTGCCATCCCGTATCCGGCCACGACCGCATCGAGCCGGAGTATCGATGTGTCAGGCACCGAGGTAGACCTTGACGACCCGAGAATCGGCCCTCACCTCAGCAGGTGTGCCTTCCATCAGAATCGACCCTTCCGCCATGACTATCACCCGACTGGCCAGCCCGAAGATGAACTCCATGTTGTGCTCCACAATGGCGAAGGTGACTCCCTGTTCGGTGTTGAGCTCACGAATCCTGCCTTCCAGGTCTCCGAGCATCCCCGGGTTCACCCCTCCCGCAGGCTCGTCGAGGAAGACGACCTCCGGGTTGGCCATGAACGCCATCGCTGTGTCGAGCAGCTTTTTCTGGCCAAACGAGAGGCTCGCGGCATATTGGTCGGCAAGGTGCCCGAGCCGGAACCGATTCAGGACCGCATCGACAGTCTCGTCGAGACCCAGGTTCGGGCTCTTGAAGAGCGTGCCTGCGATGGTCGAGATATGAGGCTGGGCCGCCGTCATCAGGTTCTCTCGTACCGTCATCGAATCGAACACCTGGAGTAGCTGGAACGTGCGCGCCAGCCCGTACTTGGCCCGGCGGTGAGGCATCCATTTCGTGACGTCGGTCTCGCCCACGGTCACGGTGCCGCCATCGGACCGATATTGCCCCAGCACGCAGTTGAAAAGGGTCGTCTTGCCGCATCCATTGGGACCGATTAGGCCAAGGATCTCGCCCGGGTACACATCGAAAGAAACATCGTTCACCGCGGTGATACCGCCAAAGCGCTTGGACACGTTGCGCACACTCACCAACGGCGTCCTCGCCTCGGCGACGGCGCTGACGGTCATGTTCCCCTCCTCTTGGCGGCGATTCTGGCCCTGAACAGGTTGAAGCTCCCGGCGATCCCTCTCGGCGCCACGATCAGGACGACGATGGCGAGCAGACCGAACCAGAACCGGTACCAGTCACCGAGAACACGCAGAGAGTCGGAGACGATGGTGATGAACGACGTCCCGATGAGGGGCCCGGCCAGCGTCCCCAGACCGCCGATGACCGTGGCGAAGAGGAAGTCGAAGGACTGTCCGAGGAAGAAACTTCGTGGCTCGATGTACTCCAACAGACGCGCATAGAGGGCCCCGGCACCCCCGGCCAGCCCGGAACCGATGGCGAAGGCCAGCAATGTGTAGGTCCGAACATCGATCCCGAGACTCGACGCCCGTTGCGAATTGTCCCGAATCGCCTTGAACGACCTGCCCCATGGTGAGCGAACGATCCACCAAACGATGACCATCGTGAGCACGAGAAAAGCCAGACACAGGTAGTAGTAGTTCTGCAACGGGGTCATGTCGATGCCGAGGACCTCGAAGTCCTGCCTCCTCACGATCATGCCCCGGGAGCCGTTCGTGATGCCGACCTCGTTGAGAAAGACGATGTAGACGAGGACGTTGAAGGCCAGGGTGACGAACGCCAGCCACGGGCCACGCACCCGCAGGCCAGCCATGCCGATCAGGATGCTGAACAGCATGGCGACCGCGATCGCGATCACCACCGTCACCAGAAACGGGAGATCGGGTAGGTCGATGACGACCCCAAACGCTTCTATCTCCTGGCCGGAGTCGAGTAGAACCGAGGTGTACGCGCCGATGCCCAGGAATGCGGCCTGCGCTATCGACACCTGCCCGGCATATCCGAACATGAGGTTCATCCCGATCACACACACCGAGAACACCACATAGAGCCCGAAGTCGGTAAGGGTCGAGTTCGCACGACCGAAAGGGAACACGATCAGGAAAGCCACGAAACAGACCGTCGACATCACACGCACGGCGGTGCCGTTCCTGCTGGCCCTGGGAATGAGGAGGTTCGCCGCAACGACTCCGGCGAGCACGAGCACCCACAGCCACATGACCGGTGTGAACTCGGACCGGCCGATGGGGAACCACACGAGGAAAGCCATCGCCAGAGCCAGACCGGCGATCAGAAGCGGGGAGAGGACACCCCGGTCTTCGGACCGGGCCTGGGTCAGGTCGCGGTCATCGACGATCTGGTCGCGGAGGCTCATACGATCCGCTCCTCTGGCCGACCGAACAGTCCCTGTGGCCGCCAGAGGATGACGATGATCATCAGGACGAGGGGGATGAACTCCCTGTAGGCGCTGGACAGATAGGTGCCCGACCAGTTCTGGATGACACCGACCAGGAACCCACCGAACAGTGCTCCCCTCACCTGGTTGAAGCCCCCGATGATCGCCGCGGTGAACGCAGCCAAACCGAGAGAGATGCCGCCGTCGAATCGTGCTGTCGTCACCGGGGCCACGAGCAAAGCGGCAACAGTGACCAGCGCTGCGTTGATGGCGAAGGTGTAGAAGACCATCCGATTCACCGGAATCCCCAACACCCGAGCCGTCTCCTGGTTCTGGGCGGTCGCCTGCATCTGCCTCCCGGTGTAGGTGCGATTGAGAAAGAATTGGAGGCCGATGATCACGACAGTCGCGACGACGAGGACACCGACGTCGATGGCAGTGATGGACACACCCCCGACGTTCCATACGTGGTTGCCGAATGGTGAGGGAAACCTCTGGGGGGCGGCGCCAAAAGAGATGCGCAGGTATTCGCGCATCACGAGAGCCAATCCCAAGGTCGCGATCACCAGCGGGATGTCGTCCCCGCCGGGCTCGAGCAGCTGGTCGACCATCGTTCGCTTGAACACGTAGCCGAGCAGGAAGATCATCAGGGGCACCGTGATCGCGAAGGCGGCGATGATGCCCAGCTGCGGAATGGGACCGACGAGTTGGGTCCCCCCGATCAGGGGTATGAACTCGGGTATGCCGATCACCGGCTGCTGGGTGAGAACCAGCATCACCACTGCCGGCAGCACGATGAATTCCCCGTGAGCGAAGTTGATTGCGCCGGCGGTCTGCCATAGGAGCGCGAAACCGACTGCGGCGATGGCGAAAACCGCGCCGGTGGCCAGCCCGGAGAAAGTGACCTGTAGGAACTGCTCCATGAACGGGTGTGGGCGGCGACGCTAATCGGCCGACGTCGGCTTGCGCTGACGTCGGCCGATCAACTCACTCAGTGAGACCCTTGCTTCAGCAGCCTCGTTCCGACAGGTTGTCGAGCGGTGGCGCACTGGCCGCGACGACACCGACGCCATCGACGACCTCGAGGATGAAGCTCTCACGGTCGAGGTCTCCATTGCCATCGAAGGTCACATCGAGAAGCACACCCGGCTCGTCATCCACCGTGATCGTGGCGCAGTGCAACTGATCAGCGAGGGCGAGACGATCGAATCCACCGATCCTCTCGGTCATCTCCTTGACGTAGTGCACCGACATGTAGCCCTTGATGTTGTTGTGGTCCACTCCTTCGATACCGGGGTGGAACTCCTCATGGGCGGTGCGCCAGTCGGCGAACACATCCGCACCGGCAGCCAGGTTCGAGTGCGACTTGGCTCCATCGCCGGCGCCGGGCTGGGCGAGCTCCAGCGAGGCAGGGGAAGTGAGCACGTCACCGCCGTATAGGGGCTTTTCCAGGCCCTGGGCCGTCCGCTCGTCGAGGAAGGCACCCGTCTCGATCTCCGTCATGTAGACGAACACCGAGTCGGAGTCGGAGGCGATCAATTGAGCCACCTCACCCGACTGGTCGAGCTGATCCGGCTGCACCAGGATCTCCTCGCCGATCTCGATGCCGGCGGCTTCCATCGCGTCGCGATGTGCCCCGGCGCCTCCGGCGCCGAACTCGTCGTTCTTGTAGATGATGTCGACCTTCTGCACGCCTTCTTCAAGCATGAACTCCACGAGCTTGGGAGCGGCGTTGTCACCGCCAAACGAGGTTCGGAAGATGAAGTTGTTGTCGCCGTTCACCTCACGGTTGGTGATGTCGGGAGCTTCGGCACCGACAAACTGCGGGATCTCGGCTTCCTGCGCTACGACCATGTTGACGATGGTCACGCTGGAGAACACGGTCCCGAGGAGGGCGTAGGGGTCCAACTCCACACCTTCGGAGACGACTTGCAAGCCGATGTCCGGGTCACCCTGCGTGCCCTCGAACTGGACTTCCACCGTGCACCCGAGGATTCCGCCCTCGTTGTTGATGTCTGCGACGGCGTGCTCGATCCCGGCGCGCCAGTTGACACCCGCGGGCTGGTTCTCCTCATAGGGCGCGAACAGGAACACGCTGTTGTTCTCGTGGGGACACTCGGCCCCGGCGGCCGCCGTGGTGGACGATCCCGCCGCGCTAGTCGTGGTCTCGGCCTCCTCGCCGGCGGTCGTCGTTGCCTCTTCGCCGGCAGACGTCGTCGTCCCTTCCTCGCCACCGGTGCCTCCGCAAGCTGCCATCAGCAAAGTGAGCACCGCCAGCAAGGCCAGCAACCGGTTCCCTCGCTTCTCGGTCATCTCATCCTCCTCCACGGGAACCCGCCCTCATCGCGCATTCCCGAATTGAATGCAGTGAATATAGCGATAGGGTTCGCGGTGCGTCAATTGATCGGAAGAAGCGACCTCATCTCGACCTCCACCCCGGCCGCGACCTCATCTGAGAGGTCGATCCCGGTGAAGTGTCGGAAAGCGTCGACGGCCTGGCCGAGAAAAAGCTCCAACCCGTCGAAGACTCTCAGCCCGGCCTCCATCGCCCTCTCCACCAATGGGGTCCGCACCGGTGTGTAGACCGCGTCGAACAGCCATTGCTGCCCGCCGATCGCGTCGAGCGAGACCGGGGACCCCGGCGAGAAGTGCATACCGAGAGGTGTGCCGTTGAAGATCCCGGTGGCAGCTCGAATCGCCACCTCCTGGGTGGCTCGAATCACCGCTGTCCCCGGATAGCTCCGAGTGAGATCGTGCACCAGCTTCGCCGCCCGACCCGGATCGACGTCCGCGACTCGTATCTCCTCGGCCCCCAACCCAGCGAAGGCGAAGGCGGCCGCCCGTCCCACGCCTCCCGCGCCGATTATGGCCACTGTGCCCGGTGTCTCCGCTCCCATCTGTTGTCGCCACCGACGCTGCAGACCGGAGTGATCGGTGTTGAAGCCGCTGATTGAATGCTCTGGTCTGAACACGAGCGTGTTGACTGCCCCAATCGCGTTCACGCCTGGTCCGGCGAGGTCCACGAGGTCCAGCGCGGCTTGCTTGAAGGGGTAGGTGACGTTGACACCGTCGAATCCCAGCGACCGGACTTCCCCGATGACCGCGGCCAGCTCGTCCGCATCGAGGTCCGGTTGGGCGAGCAGGTCGTAGGTGACGTCCAATCCCATCCGTGCCCCGGCCTCGATGTGAAAGGCGGGTGCCAGGGAACGACTGATGTTGGAGCCGATGAGCCCGAGCCGGATGCGTCGAGTCAATCCTGGGCCAGGTCTCGGGAACCATCGCCGGATCCGTCCATCGCCCAGAGACGTTTCAATGACGCCGATCCGGTGGTGACACGATGACCATCTCGCCCCAGCGGTGAGACGATTCTCACCACCTCTCCGTACTCCTGGGCGAGCTCGATGTCGCCGTCGACGACTGCATGGAACAAGTTGGCATGCGCCTCGATCCGTCGACGCTCCCGAGAGGCTTCAGGCCCTGTGTCGGGGAAGTCCACATCGATGATCAGAGCCTCGGCTGCGTCGAGGAGGTTCTGGTAAATCAGGCGCAGGGTGGCGCTGTCTGCGAGCTTCAGGAGCAGCCGGTGCCCCTTCCAGATGACTCGCTGGGTATCGAAAGAGATCTCGGCGTTGTCGAGGCGTCCTGCGATCACATCGAGCTCGGCGAGGTCCTTGGGGTCCCGATCGGTGGCCCGGGCCGCCGAGACACCCAGCAACGACGTGAGCGCCTCACGCAACTCGATGTTCTCCCCGAGCGACTGGGCGTTTCTCGCCCATAGTTGCTTGGTGCCGAGTCGAAGCACTGGTTGAGATTGGGCGACGAAGACACCGCCTTTCGGCCCGCGTCTGAGGGAGACCAACCCGTCGTTGGCGAGGAGCTTCAAGGCCTGATCGAGGGTTGGCCCGGCGACCCGGAACTCGGCTTGCAGCTCGGACTTCAGACCAATCCGATCACCAGGCTCGAGGTGCCCGTCGGTGATCCTTTGCTCTATGACGCTCCGGATCCACTCGGGCACCGATTCCAATCTGTCCATGTATCGCTTTCAGGCGTCGACGATCCGGATCATCCGGCCGCCGTGATGGCCGCTCCCCAACCGCTATTTTAGCCTCAATGAGTTTAGGGAATAGTGGCCTGATTCCCACAGGGAACACGGACCTGTACTGCATCATCGGGCACCCGATCACTCAGGTCCAAGCCCCCGGATTGTTCAACCGGTTCTTCGCAGAAACCGGGGTCGACGCGGTCTTTGTCGCCCTCGACCTCGACCCTGATGGAGTTGGCTCCTTCTTCGAAACCGTGCGGGCCACCGCCAATTACCGCGGGGGATTCGTGACCGTGCCTCACAAAGGAGCGGCGGCGGCGTGGATGGACGAGCTCACCAACAGGGCTCGTGCGCTGGGGTCGGTGAACGCAGTCAAGAACGACGGTGGCCGGCTGATCGGCGACATGACCGATGGCCCGGCGTTCCTCGAGGCGACCAGGGGACGGGGCCTGGAAGTCCGAGGCCGACGAGTGGCCATGATCGGCGGGGGGCACGCGGCGACGGCGATCGCACATGCCTGCGCCGAACAGGGAGCAGCGGAGCTGGCGCTGAGCGTCCGCCGCACCGAGCGACATGCCGACCTGCGCCGGATTGTCGAGTCGGTCCCCGAACCTCCCCGCCTCAGCTTCGACCTCGAAACCCTGGATGGGTTCGATCTGGTCATCAACGGGACCAGTGTCGGGATGGGGGACGACCCCAATGTCCCGTTCCCCGTCGACACGATGTCGCCGTCGTCACTCATAGCCGAGGTGGTGACTCAGCCAGTGGTGACTCCATGGCTGAGAGCCGCTCTCGACCGGGGTTGTCGGGTCCAGTACGGACGGGACATGACACGTGCCCAGACCCAGTTGGTCGGACCGTGGTGGGGTCTCGATCTCCCCCTCGTGGATTGGAACGACGGCCAGAGTGCCTGAAGCCGCCGCCACGCCCCCCAGCCTCGCCGGGTGGGCTGGAATCGGTGAAAACCGCCCCTGCCGATAACCTTTGAGGGAATGACACCTGACAACAACCTCGTCCTCACGGGGTTCATGGGAACCGGAAAGACGACAGTCGGGCAGCAGCTGGCCCGGAAACTTGGGCGTGAGTTCGTCGATACCGACCTCCTCATCGAGGAACGCCACGGGCCTATCCATGAGATCTTCGAGAGTCAGGGTGAATCGGCATTCCGTGACATCGAGCGGGCCCTGGCCGAGGAGCTCGGGGTGCGAAAAGGACTGGTCATCGCAACCGGCGGACGAATGCTGCTCGATCCCGAGAACTTCAGGGCGTTGAGCAAGAACGGTCGCATTTTCTGTCTGGTGGCAACCCCAGAGGAGATCTACGACCGGGTGACGGGCGATCCGGCTCGCGTCAACCGTCCGCTGCTCGAGGTGGCAGACCCCAAGCAACGGATCATCGAGCTCCTCGGCGAACGTGGCCCGGACTACGAGCGTTTCCCCCAACTCACCACCGATCAGATCGAGCCGGATGTCATCGCGGAGGAGCTGGCCGACCTCTGGTCAGGACACGACACGTATCCGATCGCCAACCCAAGCGGTGGATACGAATTCACGGTTGGCGCGGGGATCCTCCCGTTTCTCCACCAGCTTGCGTCGATACACGGCCCGGTGGTCCTCATCACCGATGACGTCGTCCATGACCTCTATGGCCACAGCCTCGGCGATACAGACCTGACGATCACCCTGCCGGCCGGCCGCCACCAGAAGACGGTCGATTCGGTCCAGGTCGTCTACGACCGACTACTCGACGCGGGCATCGACCGCTCCGCCACAATCGTGTCGCTGGGGACCAGCATCATCGGCGACATCGCCGGATTCGCCGCCGCCACCTATCTCCGTGGGGTGGAACTGGTCCACTGTCCCACCAACCTGATTGCCATGATCGACACGAGTATCGGCGGAAAAGTGGGTCTGGACACTGCCCAAGGCAGAAATCTGATCGGGCTCTACAAGCAACCCAAGGCGGTCCTCGCAGACGTCGCCACGCTCCAGACACTCCCCGACCGGGACTTCTACTCCGGGATGGCAGAGGTCATCAAACACGGGCTGATCGCCAGCTCGTTCTTGCTCGATCACATCAAAGAGACGGACTGGCGAAACAGCACCAGGCTTTCGCCAGGAGCGCTTGCCAATCTTCAGTATCTCGTTGCACAAGCCATTCAGATCAAGATCGCGATCGTCCAGGAGGATCCATACGAGGAGTCGGGCCGTCGCACCGTTCTCAACCTCGGGCACACCTTCGCCTACGCCATCGAACATGCCACGGCCGGCGAGTGGAATCACGGCGAGGCGGTGGCGGTTGGCCTCGTGGCCTCGGCCCGTCTGTCTGAGCTGACCGGCCATGCCGCGTCGGGTCTGGCCGATCTCGTCGAGTCGTTCGTCGCACACGTGGGTCTGTCGACCCGTCTTCCCGACGGGATCCCCCCGCGAGCCCTCATCGAGGCCATGCACAAGGACAAGAAGAGGCTCGGCGGGCAGCTCAGATTCGTGCTGCTCCGCGACGTCGGAGACCCATTCGTGGCCGACGACATCAGCGAGTCCGACGTGCTCGAAGTGCTGGAGGGCATGTACCGGAGCGGCTCGGCAGGGAGTCCCGGCATCACCGGTGACATCGCTGCCCACACGGCGTAGGGGTCGGTCAACGGGCGCCACCTCCTTGACCTGGAGCGAGGTCACGGCCCGGCGGATGGCCCGGCATCGCTTGTCCGACCCGGCCACCGACCTCGGACCGGCCGACATCGCCGACGTGATGTGCGGAGCGCATGCCCAGGTCCTCAGCGCAGCCGAGCTATCGATAGCGCGGCGCACCGCCGGAGCCACTCGCCGCGACGTTCAGCGCGCTCTGTGGGATGACCGCACCCTGGTCAAGACCTTCGGTCCCCGCGGCACGGTGCATCTGCTGCCGACTGCTGACCTGCCGATGTGGACAGGGGCATTATCCGCTTTGCCGTCGTCTGCACCGATGCACCCTGAGCCGGTTCGTTTCACCCCGGAGGAGGCTGACGAGGTCATCGCCGCCATTGGCGACTCGCTCGCAGACGCCGAGCTCACGGTCGACGAGTTGACCGAGGCGATCGTGAACCGGAGTGGGCCGTGGGCTGGTGAGCGCTCGATGGATGCTTTCCAGGACAAGTGGCCTCGGTGGCGTCAACTGACGAGCACTGCGGCACATCGTGGTGTGCTCTGCTTCGGGCCGAACAAGGGCCGGAACGTGACCTACACCAACCCGCACCGTTGGCTGCCCGGCTTCCAGCCCCACGAAGGCGCCGTGGCCTTGCGCACCCTCGTCGCGCGCTACTTGCACGCCTATGGCCCGGCCACGCCACAACATTTCGCCAGATGGCTCAACGTCCCACCACGGAGCGCAGTCGATCTCTTCGAGGATCTCGCGGACGGGCTCGAGCCCGTGGACCTGGCAGGCGAGCGGGCCTGGGTGGCCGCCGGCGACAGCGGAATGCCGGATCGGCCCCACCGCGGGGTCACCCTGCTTCCGTACTTCGACGCCTTCGTCGTCGCCAGTCAGCCTCGAGATCTGCTCTACCCGGGCGCTGCGGCCGCCCGCGCCCTGACCCCGTCAGGCCAGGCGGGCAACTACCCGGTACTGCTGATCGATGGCGTGGTGGGCGGGGTCTGGCACCAAATGCGCTCCGGTCGAAAGGTCGCAGTCACCGTCGAACCGCTGCGCGAGCTGTCCGCAAAGCAACGACGTCAGCTCGATGACGAGGTCGAGCTGATCGGCATGGTCATCGAGGCCGTGCCGACCCTGACCATTGGCACGGTGACGGTCGGGGCCCACGCCTGAGGGTCAGCTGCGGCTTGCGTAAGCGAAGTCCTCGAACGGCCACTCGTCCGCAAGCCAGTCATTGACAGAGCGCCAAACGACCTGGTCCATCTCGGCCCGGCTCGCCGTCACCCACGAGCGAACCTCGGCGGCGTGACCCTCCCCCTCAGCAGGATCGATGTAGAGGCACCCGATCACATCGTCGCCGTCGAGGACCGAGTAGGCAAAGGCCTCCCGATCGGTGAATTCGCGAG
Source organism: uncultured Acidobacteriota bacterium (assembly GCA_963810465.1). Taxonomy (GTDB): domain Bacteria; phylum Actinomycetota; class Acidimicrobiia; order Spongiisociales; family ZC4RG35; genus JARDZU01. The sequence continues at coordinate 29,392 of CAWENM010000012.1, forward strand.
CGTGTCCCTCCAGGTCTGCGAGGTTCTGCTCGATCGTCATTGGTGTCGGCCAAGTGCCTCCCTCCATGCCGGGCGTTGCGCGGATGTGCTCGATGCTGGACATCCATGCGTCGTGGTCACGCTCGTTGTGGACCGGCCCCAAGGGCTCGAGACGGAACCCAGGCCCTTCGAATCCCGACGGCACGTCGAAGTCGACCGGAACGAGCATTGGCGACCGGTTACGGGCGGTCTTCGGCCTCGGCGTCGACGATCTCGTACTGCAGGACTTCCTGCGACTCCCAATCCGGGCGAACGCGACGGTTCAAATTCAGGACATTCACTTTGCCGGTGAGCCGTTTGCTGATGTTGCGGTAGATCACGTCTCGCACCGCGGGGATCAAGAGCAGAAAACCGAGAGTGTCGGTGATGAATCCCGGTGAGATCAAGAAAGCGCCCGATACGAGGATGGCGGCCCCGTCGCTCAGCTCACGCCCCGGGAGCACACCCTGATTCACCTTTCCCCGGAACCGGCCCCACACCGAAACACCGGCTCGGCGCACCAGGATGGATCCCAGCACCGCCGTGACCAGGGCGATGCCGAGAGCCCAGCCGAACCCGATCATCGACCCGACCCAGATGAACGCCGCCATCTCGGCAAGAGCCACGACGGTGAAGAGAAAGATCAATCGCATCGACCCCAACGGTACCGGCGGCGCCCGATTACGACCCTCGACCACCCCAGAAGACAGGCGGATTCATGATTCTGTCCGGATCGAGGGCGTCCTTGACACGTCGCTGGAATTCCAGGAGTGCCGGCTCCGTCGTACGGCGCCACCAGTCGGCCTTGACCACCCCGATCCCATGTTCGCTGGCGATGACGCCTCCGAGACCGAGGACGAGCTCCAGGACCCGGTCGACCACAGCCTCGGGATCGCGGTTGCCCAAGACGTTGACATGGAAATTCCCCTCCGCAAGATGCCCGAACAGATAGGTGTCTCCTTCGAGATCCAGCTCTGTAACGGCGCCGACGAAGTCGTCGACCCGATCGAGCGGAACCGCCACATCCAGCTTGATCGGCACCCCGAGACCATTGATCGTCTCGGTGATCGACTCGCGGTAAGCCCACAGCGAGCGATCCACCACCGCGACGGCGTCATCGGGGATGGAGGGCATGCCATCGGATTCGATGAGCAAGTAGAAGGGAGCCTCGACCGGGAACGGTCTGGGCAGACCACGATGATCGGCGACCGCGTCCATGCAGGCCCTGTCGAAGAACTCGAAGGCACGAATATCGGGACCAAGGAAACCGAGCCCCTCGCCAAGGGTTTGCATGCCCAACAGGATCACCATCGGCTGTCCCCCGTCTCCGGGTAGGAGCCTGACCCGCGCCGCCGTGATCACACCGAGGGTCCCCTCACTACCGATCATCAGCTGGTGCGGATCCGGGCCGAGGCTCTCTTTGGGCATCGGGTCGAGTCGTGAGAGACGAGTCCCGTCGGCCAGGACCACCTCCAGCCCCAGCACCTGCCGACGTGTGTCCCCATCGGATACGACATGGGTGCCCCCGGCGTTGGTGGCGATGGTGCCCCCGATGGTGGCCGAGTCACGGGAGGCGAGATCAACCCCGAAGCGGAGCCCGGCACCACGAGCATGTTCCTGCAGCGCGCCAATCGTTACACCTGCCCCTACCGTCACGGAGGGCCACGCAGGGTCGATCGGGCCGAGCCGGTCGAGACGTCTCAGCGAGAGCACGACCTCCCCGTCGTGTGGCACCGATCCTCCGACCAGACCGGTGTTACCGCCCTGAGGGACCACACCCATCCGGGCCTGATGGCAGAGGCGGACCACGTCCTGGACTTCCTCGACGGAACCGGGTCTGACCACTGCCGTCGTGCGCCCGTCCCATCGGCCGGTCCAGTCACGCACGTAGCCGGCCACCATGTCCGGCTCGGTGAGAACATGAGGCACACCCACGACGTCCCGGAGCGCGGCGACGAAGGCCTCTTCGCTCCTGGAGGGCATCGACCGACTCTATGCGGCCCCACTTCGCCGGCTCCCCAAATGTGCGTACGCATTAGGTTGGAGACCCAACAGCATGCCGATGAACGAGTTTCACTACGAGCCGCTGTCTTATCTCGATGCGTCATTCCTGGCACTCGAGACAAAGACGAGCCACATGCACGTCGCCGGGGTGGCCCTCCTCGACGCCGCCCCATTGAAAGGCGACGACGGTGGCATCGACATCGCCCGCATTCGCGCCCACGTCGAGTCGAAATTGCGGTACATACCGCGTTACCGGCAGCGTCTCGATTGGGTTCCATTCGATCGGCGACCCGTCTGGGTTGACGACGAGCATTTCTCCATCGACTACCACCTTCGTCACAGCTCGCTCCCCCGACCGGGCAGCGAGGCCCAGCTCAAGCAGCTCGCCGGGCGAATCGTGTCCACCCCCCTCGACAGGAGCAAGCCGCTCTGGGAGCTCTGGGTCGTGGAGGGCCTCGACGATGATCGCTTCGCTCTCATTGCCAAGATCCACCACTGCATGATCGACGGCATCTCGGGAGTCGATCTGACCACCATCCTCCTCAACGTCGTTCCCAGCTCCGAGGTCGAAGTGCCAGAAGTATGGGTGCCCCGTCCGGCCCCCACCCCGACCCAGCTCTCGGTGGCCGAGGTGGCCCGTCTCACCGGACGTCTGGTCGATCGGCTCACCCACATGTCAGAGGCGGTGCGTGACGGCGTTGTCCTCACCGATCGCACCCTCGACAAATCGGCAGCGGCGTTCTCATCGCTTCGCTCCGGCTGGCTGCGTGCCGCCGACCGGACGCCTCTCAACCCCGACATAGGTCCCAACCGCAGGTTCGACTGGACAGACACGTCTCTCGAGACGATCAAAGATCTCAAGAACAAGCTCGGTGGGTCGGTCAACGACGTCGTGCTCGCCATCACCGCGGGCGCCGTGCGACGCTTCCTCATCGACGAGCGTGACTACGACGTCAGCGGCGCCGAGTTCAGGGTGATGAACCCGGTCTCGACCCGCACCCCCAACCAGCGAGGCGCCCTCGGCAACCAGGTGGCGATGTGGCTCCTCGACCTTCCGATTCAGGAGCCTGACCCACGAGTTCGGTTCGAGAAGGTCAAAGAGGCGACTAGCAACCTCAAGAAGACGAACCAGGCGCTCGGGGCGGCGACTCTCGTCGAGATCAGCTCGGGTACCCCGATCACCCTGCTCTCATTGGCAAATCGGGTTGTAGGTCAGAGGATCCGACCGTTCAACATGACGGTGACCAACATCCCCGGCCCACAGTTCCCGATGTATCTGCTGGAGTCGGAGATGATCGCCAACTACCCGATGGTTCCGTTGTGGGCACAGCACGGGATCGGGATCGCGCTCTTCTCCTACAACGGGCGCCTGCTCTGGGGCATTCACGCCGATTACGACACGCTGCCCGACTCCGACCGCTTCCTCGCAGCCATCCAGGACTCGCTCCGGGAGCTTCAGAACCTGCCGTCGTGAGCGATCTCGATCTCGCCGACGGGCTGCGGATCATGCAGCAGGCGGGCGAGGGTGGATATTTCGGACACGAGGCACATCTCCGATTCGCCTGGACCGTGCTCGACGAGACCGATGATGTGGAGGATGCCGAGCGGGTCGCATGCCTGACGATCCGGCATGCCGCCGATATCGGGGGCAATCCCGCCAAGTACCACGCCACCGTCACGATGTTCTGGATCCGGCTCCTCGCGCATTTGCGAGAAGCCCATCCCGACGTAACGTCCGTCGGGCAAATGCTCGATGTGCACCCGCCCCTCGCCGACCCCTCACTGCCTGAAAGACACTGGTCCAACCTCGACACCGTTGAGTCGAGGACATCCTGGGTTGAACCGGATCTGATCCCGCTTCCGTGACGCTGCTTGCCGCGCTGGCCGGCGCAGTGGCCATCTCCTTCTCGGCGATCCTGTACGCCCTCTCCGGCGTGTCGCCGATCACCGGAGCCTTCTTCCGTGTCTTCTACGCCCTCCCGATCCTCTTTGTGCTGTGGTGGTTGCGGCGCCGGGAGGACGATCGCACCCGAAACAAGAGGTTGGTGGCAATCGTCGCTGGTCTCTTTCTCGGTCTCGACATCCTGGTCTGGCACATCTCGATCGAGTACATCGGAGCGGGCCTTTCGACACTCATCGCCAACTCGCAGGTGATCGTGGTCGCGGTGATCGCCTGGATCTTCCTTGGTGAGCGCCCCAGCCGGCAGGTGGCGATAGCCGTGCCGGTGGTCCTGCTCGGAGTGAGCCTGGTGAGTGGTCTCGGCCGGGGAGACTCCTTCGGCTCCAATCCGCTGCTCGGTACGATCCTGGCCCTGGCATCGGCGCTGCTCTACGCCGGATTCATCCTCGGCTTCCGGATTTCGAACGACATCCAGGCTCCGTCGGCCGGGCCGCTCCTCGAGTCGACAGCCGGCGCTGGTATCGCCATCCTCCTCGCAGGGTCCCTGACCGGCGGTATCGAGCTCGCTCCGACCTGGCCGGCTCACGGGTGGCTGCTGGTCCTCGCCTTGACCTCTCAGGTGGCCGGTTGGCTGCTGATCGGATATGCCCTGCCCAGACTGCCCGCGGTCGAGACCGCCACGATCATCCTCCTCCAGCCGGTGCTGACCATGATCTGGGCCGTCATCATCTTCTCGGAGAGCCCTTCGACCATCCAGTGGATCGGCGCCGCCCTCGTGTTGTCCGGCGTCGGCTTCGTCGCCGTCTCCCGCGCCCGCCGCACACCCGAGATAGCCCCGGCCCAACCCTGACTGGAGGTGCCGCGTACCTGAGGTACGTTCGGCCACATATGGCGTCGGGCCGACATAGAACACGTCCAGTTCATTCTTTGTCCCCGTAGGGCCACAATTGGCCCCAGGAACCTCATCTAGGCGGTTTCAGCCGCCCATCACGATCACCACCAGACGGCCGGTAGGGCCGTCGACGACGGAGATTCCGCTGCGGTCGTAGGCAGAAATGGCGAATTGGGAAAGGGCGGTCGGCGACCCGAGCATGGCGTCGAACGCGGCCCGTGAGCTACTGGCCAGGGCCAGGTTCTCGCCGACCACGGCGAGGCGGATCCCGGCTGCGGCGACATCGGTAGCCACGCTGCCCCCGGGCGGGTAGTCACGAGAGAGGCGACCGCTGGTGTACATCCCCATCGCCCTCGACTCGGCGATCCCGTCCAGGCCGGCGCTGCGGCCCAACGCAGAAAGACCGAGACCCGTCCGATGCTCGTTGACCTGCTCCAAGACACCGGCGGTCTCATCCCGCACCTGACGCACCTCGTCGGGCGCCGCGGGAGGGATGGCCAGGGCATCGTTACCCTCCGGGACGACCCGGTTCACACCAAACAAACCCTGAATCGCGGCGAGCGACCCAAGAACTCCATCGGGCGCCATCGTCTCGAACACTTGCTGAGGCGCCGCATCCGGCCCGGCGATGGCCTGGGCGACCGAGGAGTCTTCGAATCGTGCGTCCCATCCACCGGGAACCACGCGGGCGAGATTGATCACCACGAGGATGATGGCGATTCCCCACAGGGCGGCGACGGCGGCACCACCCAGGCGGTTGATCAGGTTGAGGCCCGGGAGGGACATCACCCGCGACAAGTAATGGGCAGCGATGCTCATCGCCACGCCAAAGAGCAGGAAGAGGACCACGCCCGCCCCGATGGTGGCCACCTCCGGCGACACCGAGAAGCGATCGGTTAGGAACTCGCCCAACGGGCCGCTGAGACGAAAGGCGATCCAGAGGCCGATGAATAGGGCGACCAGATCGAGGGTCTCTCGGACGAACCCACGAAGCCAACCCCGCACCAGCAACCCGGCGATGAACAGCCCGAGGATGAAGTCGACCATTGCGTCCTACGTTGTACGTTCTACGTAGGACGTATCGCGGTATTGCCGGTCACACCCGGATGGTGAGCACGGGGCAAGGGGCGCTCATCAGGATGTCGTGGGCATTCGAGCCGAGGAGGAACTTGCCCGCAGATGTCCGTTGCCGGAGCCCGATCACGATCAGCTCGCCGCCGAGATCCTTGGCCGCCTGGACAATGTCCTCGGCCGGCGCGTTGCCCCGCACGAAGTTGTGGATCGAGTAGATGATGCCTTCCTTCGACAACTCCTCGTCGATGATCTCGAGGTCGCGATCGCTGGCAACCACGTCCTCGTCGTCGTCCACACCGGCACCGTGAAGGGAATGGACCACGACCAGATCGGTGCTCCGCAGCTTGGCCTCAGAGATGCCCAACTCCAATGCCGCCCGGCCCCGCTCCGCGGACATGTAGCCGACGATCACGCTCATGGTTGCCTTTCGCCTCTTGGTGGGCAGAAATTAGCTCCCAGAGAGCTCGATCCGCATTCTCTTGTTGGCCTTGCCTTTCGACTCTGTCTTTACCACCTGAACCTGTCCCACCTCGAGCGTGGAGGCGACATGGGTGCCCCCATCGGCTTGTCTGTCGAGACCGACGATGTCGATGACCCTGATCTCGTCCACCCACTCCGGGATGAGATTCACTTTCGTTCGGATCAGGTCCGGGTCTTTCAGCGCTTCCTGGCGGGCCATGAAGACGATCTCGGTCGGATACCCCCGGACCAACTCCTCGTTGAGTCGTCGCTCGACATCCTGGCCGAATTCGACCGAGATCCCCTCCAATTCGAAGTCCATGCGGGCTACGCCGGGCTCCATGTTCCCTCCGGTGACCTTGGCCCCGAAGTCCCGGAATATGACCCCTGAGAGAGCGTGGAGAGCGGTGTGGGTCCTCATCGTCCGATAGCGGCGCTCCCAGTCGATGAGACCCTGCACCGGCGTTCCCGGGTCGGGGAGGAGGGCGCCAGGGGCGACGACGTGAAAGGGCATGCTGTCCTTGCGGATGGTGTCGGTCACATCGACCTGGCCACCGTCCCAGCGGATGACCCCGATGTCACCTGGCTGACCGCCACCTCGGGCATAGAAGACAGTGCGGTCGAGGAAGATCCCCTCATCGGAGACGCTCAGGACCGATCCCTCGGCCTCGGCAAGATAGGCGTCCGTCGACGCCAGCTCGTCTGTGGGTCCCGACCCGGCCATGGGCGGCGAGCCTAGACCGAACTGAAGCCGGCCTTCCTCAGGAGGACTCGCCCGAGGTGAGACCGGAGAGCCGCCAGACTCTGGTCTCCCAGAGGAACCTGGAGCCCTTTGGCACGATATGGACGATGCCGTCGGCAATCAGGTTCTTCAGCGTGTCGCTGTCAGCAAGAAGGGATGGCAGAGGGATTCTTTTCTCGGCGAGGGCTGCCACCTTCTCATACAGAGCGCGGGCCGCCTCGAGGATCGCTGACTCATCTTGAAGACTTCCGGTGGGCAGGAACACCCGTCCCCCCGGTCGCAACCGACGCACCGCCTCTCGCAACATCCGAATCGGTAACTCGCTACCCCTCGGCCCCCCACCGACGCCGTCGGGGAACCAGCCGCTCACCTCGGCCAGGGAGTCGGGCACTCCGGAGACGTCGCCAATGATGACATCGGCCTCGACGTCCTCGTCGAGTGGATCGAATAGATCACCCTGGTGGAACTCAATCCGATCCGCGACACCGTGCGCCTCGGCATTGGCCCGGCCCACCGCCTCGACCTCGGGGCTGTTGTCGATGGCCAGCACCCGTGACGCCCCCAATTTGGCAGCGATGATGGCGAGAACCCCGGTACCGGTCCCGACATCGATGACCACGTCACCTTTCTTGACGTCCATGGCGTCGGCCACCAGCGTCGAGATCGTGGTCGGGGCAAACGTGTGCTCCCCGAGAATCAGGTCGAGCGGCCCTAAGCGGCCTTTCCATTGAAAATATCCAGCTGCCATCAGGGGTCCCGTCTGTTCGTTGACACCAATCTACCTGGTTTGGAGCCACTGATCACTAGCGGGATGTCGAATTATCGGGAACAAACGGCGCACCGTGCCCGGGGACGATCAATGTGGCCACCTCCAGCACTCGCTCACGATGTGTGTGAAGCCCGTCCGGATCGGTGCAGAGCGGGTCGTGAAAGGGCGCCTCGCGGTACCACCAGAGGTGGCTGAAGGCGATTTTCTCCCTGCCGTCACTGACCATCGTGGTGATGTCCTGAGCAGTGTGACCTGGCGTTTCCCACAACTCGACGCCTTCGGCCACCTCGAACCCCTCCGCCGGTCGGGATGTCCAGAGGTCGTCCTTGTAGATCGCCCAGTGGTCGTGGATCCTCGCGTTGGGAAAGAGGGCGACATTGATGGTGTGGTCGGGATGGTGGTGGGACAGGATCACGTCGGTCACTTCCTCGGGCGACCGGCCCAAAGCGGCGATCGGATCGAGGATCACCGATGTCGAGGACACCATCCCGGGATCGATGACGATGAGCGACGAGCCGGCCTCGATGAGAGAGATGGTGGATGCCACGCGGTCCCCTCCGTATCCGACGTTCAGCAGATGAAATTCAGGCATCGCTCAGGGCTCGCCGACTGGAAGCATCTCCAAGCCGGTGAAAGTCCTGTCGGCCAGAATCTCCGCTGTCTCCGTGCCACGGGTGTCGACCACCCAAATGCCCCGCGATCCCGGGTAAGCGACGAAGCGCCCGTCCGAGCTCCAGGCGAGCTGAGGCACGCCGGGCCGAGCGTCCGATTGGACGTATGGGCCTGCGCCCTCGACAGGCACCACGTGGATGCCCTCGGTGGTGAGAAGAGCCAGCCGTTGACCGTCATCGGAGAATCGACCGGCGAGCACATCACCGGCCGGAGTCTCGGCTGGAATCATCCGGACACCGCCACCAGCGCTGAGCAGACCGACTCCCTGGTTGTCGATCGCCAGCCAGCCGGTGCCGACGGAGTCGAGGACCCGCCCGGTCTTGGTGTCTTTGATCTCCCCGGCGTCGGTGAAGAGGACGATGCTGTCACGGGCGTCATCTTGTACCGCAAAACCCCAATCCCCCCACGCCTCGACGTGCCCGTCGATGCCAACAGCCCGGGCGACAAGCCCGGGCAAGCCGTTGCCCTGGTGCAGCGTCCAAAGCTGAAGCTCGTCATCGGAGAATGTGGTGAATGCGAGTTGTGAGGCACCGGTGTCGTGCCAGGCATACCCGGTGACATCGGTGGAAATGATCTCCGCGTCTTGAGGCACCCCGGCGTACAAGACACCGGAAATCTGGTCGGGGACGGGCAGCAAGGTGGCCAGTCGGCGTCCCGACACGTCGAATTCGACCGGATCCGGGGGACGGGAGACACCGACCGGGATCGTCCTCTCGATGGGCTCGCCATGCAGCGGCCAGAGGAGCAACTCCAGGCTCCGGCCATCGCTGCGGGTGACCGCGACCAGACCATCGGGAAATCCCTCGATTACGTCGGCGATCCCTCCCCGTGCCGCATCTGACCCAGCGGCGGCCGTCGTGGTTGTGACAGTTTCCTCGGGCGGTCCGGGTTGCAACACCACCACTGTCAGACCGGCACCCAGGACCAGACCCACCACGAGCCACCCCAAGGCGGGTCGAGAGCCCCGCGGTTCAGGAGATTCGCGGGCGTCCTCGACGACTTTCGGTGCCGACACCACTTCGCAACGGTACGCGTGAACAGATATCTGAGGGCCGTTCCCGGTGACTGAACCCGAAATTGAGTCTAAAGTCGCGCCGCGGCGTGGCTCCCTGTCTCGCCGCGCGTTTCCACATGGAGGAAAGAAATATGAAAATAAAGAGAGGCCTAAAGCTTCTCGCGCTCGTGGGTGTCCTATCCCTCGTGATCGCTGCTTGTGGCGGCGGTGAGGGTGGAGACACCACCACGACGGCCGGCGAGGCCGAGACGACGACCAGCGCCGCTGGTGAGGAGACCACAACCTCAGCGGCAGGCGATACGACGACGGCGCCGGCCGAAGGCCTGGGCACGATCGAGGTCGCAGCAGGCGACCCCATCAAGATCGCGTCGTTGCAGTCGATCAGCGGTGAGACGGCAAGCCTCGGTACCGATCAGGTGCGGGCGATCGAGATCGCTATCACCGACAAAGCCGAGATCCTGGGCCATCCCATCGAGCTCGCCTTCAACGAGGACGACCTCTGCAGCTCGGAAGGCGGGCAAACGGGTTCCACCCGCATCATCGCCGATCCGCAGGTAGTGGCCGTAATCGGCACCAGCTGCTCGGGCGCAGGGGTCCCGGCATCGAACGTCATCACCTCGGCAGGAAGGGTCCTGATCTCAGGATCCAACACCTCGCCGGTGCTGACCTCGGACCTGGCTGGCAACGCGTCCCCTGAGTACCACGTGGGATACTTCCGGACGGCTCACAACGACGCCATCCAGGGAGCCGCCGCCGCAAAGTTCGTGTTCGAAGAGCTCGGGCTGACCCAGGTTGCGACCATCAACGATGGTGACCCCTATACCCAGGGCCTCACCGGCGCTTTCGAAGCCCCCTTCGAGGCGCTCGGCGGGACGATCGTGCTCAGCACAGCTGTGACGCCCGACCAGACCGACATGCGTTCGGTGTTGACCGAGGTCGCAGCCGCAGGTGCGGAGCTGATCTTCTTCCCGATCTTCCAGCCCGCAGGCGACTTCGTCGCCGAGCAGGCCCTGGAAGTGGCCGGCCTGGAAGAGACCGTCCTGATGGGCGCCGATGGTCTGCTGTCCGACACCTACGTGGTGTTGCCGCAGACGGAGGACATGTACTTCTCCGGTCCGCAGACTCCGACCACTGATGCCTATGCCGAGTTCGTCACCAAGTACACCGAGGCATATGGTGAGGCTCCGATCCAGTCGTTCCACGCTCACTCCTACGACGCGACCAACATGGTGTTCACCGCCATCGAGACCGCATCGACGGACGACGGTGGGACATTGACCATCGACCTGCAGGCGTTCCGGGATGCCCTGAACGAAATGACCTACGAGGGTCTGACCGGCACGTTGGAGTGCGATGACTTCGGCGACTGCGCGTCCCCGAACATCGACATAGTCCAGAACACCGCCGATACCGCTGACATCGAAAGCGTTCGCGGCAACGTTCTCATCAGCTACTCGAGGGAGGACCTGGGTCTCTGACCTGGGGCTCGCCCTATTGCCCGGCGCCGTGCACCCGCACGGCGCCGGGCGTCTAACCAACGGGGAGGCCGCCCGCTAGATGACAGAAGCCGCCACTGTCGAAGCTCGCCCGGCACGGCGCGCCTCACGGGTCACGTTTGTAGGTGTCTTTCTCTGGGCTGCTCGGATCGCGATCCTCGCGATAATCCTTTACGGGTCGTATCTCAGCATCTCGTCGGGGAGGCTCAGCGCCGCACAGTGGCGCGACCTCTTCGTTTTCGGTATCTCCACCGGCTCGATGTACGCCCTGATCGCACTGGGTTACACCATGGTCTACGGCGTCCTTCGCTTCATCAACTTCGCCCATGGCGAGGTCTTCATGGTGGGGGCGATGATGGCGTTCTACGTCGCCAACGCCCTCGCTGTCACCCCGCTCTGGACCTCGAGCCCTGCGGTCTCGCTGTTGATCGTCTTGGTGGCGGCCATGTTCACCTCGACCGCGATTGCGGTCATCATCGAGCGGATCGCCTATCGGCCCCTACGCGGGGCGCCACGCCTGATACCGCTGATCACGTCCATCGGCGCCTCATTCACGATTCAGTATCTGGTCCGAGGCCTGGTTGGGCCCGCCACCAAGTCCTTCCCCAGGATGGAGCCGCTGCGGGGCACCTTTGAATTCGGCGGATTCGTCATCCTCAAGACCCAGCTAATCGTGATCGTCGCCGCCCTGGTGATGATGGGCGGTCTCTACCTTTTCGTTGAGAAGACCCGAACTGGCAAATCGATGCGAGCCGTTTCCGAGGACCCGGAGACCGCAGCCCTCATGGGCATAAACGTCGATCGCACGATCGTCAATGTCTTCGCCATCGGCGGCGCCATGGCCGGTGTCGCCGGGGCGTTGTGGGGCCTGGTCTTCCCGAGCATCAACTTCTTCTCCGGCTTCCTCCCCGGGATCAAGGCCTTCACCTCGGCCGTCCTCGGTGGAATCGGCAACATCGTCGGCGCCATGCTCGGCGGCGTCAGTCTCGGGATCTTCGAGTCGGTGGGCCCCAGCCTGGTCCTCGCCGGCTATGAGATCCCCGCCTTCAGCCAGCTCAAGGACGTCGTGGCCTATGCCGCCTTGGTCCTGGTGCTGATCTTCCGACCAACCGGCATCCTCGGCGAGCGTCTCGCCCAGGAAAGGACCTAGCCGATGTCACAGGTCATGGATCCCCCGGCACCGGTCGAAGTCGAATTGCGGCCCGCACCTCCTCTCGACATGCGACGGGCAGTGAGGCTGGGGTTGGCCGGAGGTGCGGCCATGGTGCTCGTCGCTGCCACCGGGATCGTGGCCACCTTCCAGCCGCGCATGGTGATCGACCCGATCGTGCCGCTGGGGATCCTGTTCCTCTATCTGCTCGCCTTTGGCTTCGGCTGGATGGCAGGCCAGCCACCGGCGACTCTGGAAGGGTACGAACCGGCCACGGCAGGGTCGCGAAACGTCCTCGCCGGCGCACTGGCCGGGCTCCTGGCGGGTCTAAGCGTGGGTTTGCTCTTGATCCTGATCACTGTCTTCGACTTGCGAGGCGTATTCATCAACATGTCGCCGGAGCTGGCCGAGATCCTTGGCTTCGGATTGCCGGTGCCGGCGGCAGTGATCGTGATTGCATTGGCGTCGGCGGCGATGGGCGCCTTGGGAGGAGCGATCCATCTCCTCAGCAGACGTGTCCGGCGGACTCTGATGGGGGCGCTCGCCGCCGTGATCGTGTTCTCCCTCCTCACCGACCTGTTCGGCCAGCTCTTCGCCGGCCTGAGTCTGGAGTCGGTCATCGACTTCCTCTATACCGGGCGGGGCGGCGCTCTAACCATCATCGGGTCAGTGGTCATCTTCGGCGCGTTCATAGTCCTGTTCTGGTGGATGGAGGGCCGGGACAGCACGCTCCGGCAGCGGGTTCAGGCGATGCCAAAGGGCCAACGCTCCCGCTGGCAGATAGGTGCGGCTCTCATCATTCTCGGGATCCTGTATTTCGTGCCGAGGATCATGGGCCCATTCGTCAGTCAGATCCTGGTCACTGCCGGCATCTATCTCTTGATGGCTCTGGGCCTGAACATCGTGGTCGGTTACGCCGGGCTGCTCGATCTGGGCTATGTGGCCTTCTTCGCCGTGGGCGCCTACACGACGGCGATCCTCACCTCGCCGCAATCACCTGCATTCAATCCCGAGATCTCGGTGCTTGCCTCCCTGCCGTTCGTGATGGTGGCGGCGGCCATCGCCGGGATCCTCGTCGCAACCCCGGTGATTCGAATGCGTGGCGACTATCTCGCCATCGTCACCCTGGGTTTTGGTGAGATAGCCCGAATCCTCCTCAACTCGGAGTGGCTTGCCCCCATCTTTGGCGGAGCACAAGGGATCACCAACATCCCCGATCTCCAGATAGGCCCTCTCACCTTCAGCACACCGCAGGACTACTTCTACCCGGTGTTCCTGTTCGTGCTGGTCGCCGCGTACGTGACGTTCGCTGTTCAGAAATCGCGCTGGGGGCGAGCCTGGATGGCGATGCGCGAGGACGAATCGGTGGCCGAAGCGATGGGGGTCAACATCGTCACAGCCAAGCTGTCGGCTTTCGTGGTCGGCGCCATCCTGGCCAGCTTCGGCGGCTCACTCTTCGCTGCTCAGATCGGCTCGGTCTTCCCCCATACCTTCGACATCGTGGTCTCGATCACCGTCCTGGTCATCATTATCGTCGGCGGCATGGGGAGTGTCCCCGGGGTGACTCTCGGGGCCTTGGTACTGATCGTCCTCCCCAACCTGCTCCGGGAATTCTCCGAATACCAGTTCCTGTTCTACGGCGTCCTCCTCATCGTGATGATGCTGAAACGACCGGAGGGATTCATCCCCAGCAAACGGCGGGCACAGGAGCTGCACACCGAGGAGCTATCACAGGACGCATGGCTGGAGATATACGGCGAAAAGGGCCAAGCCGAGCATGTGCCGGAGGAGGCCGTCTGATGCCGTTGCTCGAGATCCAAGACCTGAACAAGGCTTTCGGTGGGCTTCGCGCCATCAACGGCTTGGAGCTGCACGTCGACGAGGGCGAGGTGGTCAGCGTCATCGGGCCAAATGGGGCCGGGAAGACGACGTTCTTCAACCTGGTCACCGGGATGGAGACCCCTGACGAGGGCTCGATCGTCTTCGATGGGCAGAACGTCGTGGGTCTCCGACCCAACCAGATCCTCAAGCTGGGTATGGCCCGGACCTTCCAGAACGTCCGCCTCTTCCCCGCCATGACCGTTCTCGAGAACGTCATGGTCGGCCAGCACTCCCGCACCAAGGCCGGTCTGTTCGGCGCCATCTTCAAGACGCCCTCCCAACGAAGGGAAGAGGCGGAGATCGAGGAGAGGGCGAAGGAGGTGTTGTCGTTCTTCGGCACGCGGCTGGCCGGCTATCGCCACGACCAGCTCTCCATGGTCCTCTCCTATGCCAATCGCCGTCGTCTCGAGATCGCCAGAGCCATGGCCACTGGCCCCCGACTGCTCCTCCTCGACGAGCCCACGGCAGGGATGAATCCGAGAGAGACGATCGAGCTGACTGAGCTCATCGGCCGCTTGCGCAGCGAGCGGGGCTACACCATCGTTCTCATCGAGCACGACATGCAAGTTGTGCGGAACGTGTCCGATCGGGTGGTCGTGCTCGACCACGGGGTCAAGCTGATCGAGGGTACCTACGACGAGGTATCCACCAATGAAAAGGTGATCGAGGCCTATCTGGGACGGCCGGCGGAACTGGGCGCATGACCACCAACGGCGCGCCTCCCCCGATCCTCTCCCTCAAGGGGGTGAACACCCACTACGGCGCGGCTCACATCCTGAAGGACGTCGACATCGACATCCACGCCGGCGAGATGGTCTGTCTGCTCGGGGGCAACGCATCAGGGAAGACGACGACGTTGAAGACGATGCTCGGTTATCTGAGGCCGTCCTCGGGGGCGGTGTACATGGACGGCGAGAACGTGAACAGCTGGAGCACGGCACAGCGGGTTGGACACGGGCTGACCATGGTCCCCGAGAACAGACGTCTCTTCAAGCGAATGTCCGTCAAGGAGAACCTCGAGATCGGCGCCTATCTCCGTCAGAGCGAGGATCTCGATGCGGACTACGAGCGTGTGTTCGAGATGTTTCCCCGCGTCAAAGAGCGCCTCTCCCAAAAGGCCGGGACCCTGTCCGGTGGTGAGCAGCAGATGGTGGCGATGGGGAGGGCGCTCATGGCCCAACCAAAAGTCCTCCTGATGGACGAGCCCTCCATGGGACTGGCGCCGGTGCTGGTCGCCCAGAACTTCGAGATCATCGAGCAGATCAACAAGGCCGGGGTCACTGTGTTTGTCGTAGAGCAGAACGCGAACATGGCGCTGTCGATCGCCGATCGGGGCTACGTCCTCCAGACCGGCAGGATCGTCCTCAACGACACTTCACAGGCCTTGCTGGCCAACCCCCAGATGAGGTCCGCTTACCTCGGCGACGTTTGATCCGACGGATCCAACGTGGCCTCCTCCTCGACTAGCGAGGGGAGCTCCTGGGTATCGAATAGGCGATTCTGGCTCGGCTGGCGGCGTCTGATCCCGGCGATTCGATCCGGCGGCTCGGTGTACTCGATCATGTGCTGGCTGGCCTCGCCCCAGGTTTCCCCCAGCACCCGCGTCCGCCAGATATGGCCCACGATGATCCTGATCGCGGCGGTCGCCGGCACCGCCACCAACACCCCGAGCAGACCAGCCACGGTGCCGCCGATGATCAGCGCCAGGACGATGACCAGGGGAGACAGATTGACCCGCGTCCGCTGCACCAGGGGGGTGATGACATGATTGTCGACCTGCTGGATGGCGATCATGATCAGCACGGCCCAGATCGCCTGGGACACGCTGCCGTTGAGCAGAGCGACCAGGACGGCCAGGGCGCCACCGACCACCGGGCCCATGAACGGGATCAAGTTGAGGAACCCGGCGATGATTCCGATCAACAGCCAGAAGGGCAGGTCGATCAGCCACATTCCCAGGCTGGAAGCCATACCGACGATGACCGCCACCAAGAGCTGGCCTCGTACGAATGAGCTGAGGGCGGTGCCCACCTCCCCCGACACGAAGGCGAATTCCTCGCGATGTCGGGGAGGCGTCATTCCCAGGGTGTTGGCCTTGAAATTCTCCAGGTCGATCAGGATGTAGAGGGCAAGGACCGGCGCCAGACCGAGCACGGCGACCGCCTCGGCAAAGCCACGTATCACCTGCCCCGCCCCCGCCCCGAATCCGAGGAGGAGGTTTTGGACTGTTTCCTGGTTGGCCGGGTCGTTCAGCCACGCTTCGATCGCCTCCTGGCTGAGCAACTCGTCGACGTCGAGCCCAATGCTGGCGCCGACGTCTCGGACCCAATTGATCCCGGCCAGATACAGATCGGGAAGTCTTTGACCGAACTCCGCCGCCTGCGCTCTGATGGTGGGGAAGACGAGGGCACCAACGGCGATCACCAGACCGATCATCGTCAATAGGGCGAGGACCACCGCAACGGGGCGGGGCATCCTCCGCTCGAGGAATCGCACGAACGGCTCGAGGAGGAAAACGATTCCGGCGCCGAATGCGATGGGGAGCCAGATCACCCTGACCGACCCGGCTACATAGAGGAGGACATAGCCGAGGGCAACGACTCCCACCGCCGTCCAAACGAGTAATGCAACACGCTTCATTCGTTCGGAGAGCACGATCGAGAAGTGTAACGAGGTGGGCCGCTACCCCCCTGTGACCGTCAGGGAAGATCCCTCGCCCACCGAGATCACCCATCCCGCCCCGGGGGTGGGGCCTTCGTAGCCATCGTTGGTCTGAGCCCAGCCTGCCGGCACCGTCGCCTCGCCGACTACCCGGGCCGGGACCCCAGCGGGCAGATTGATCTCGAAAACGCCCGAAACGGTCACCACGATGTTGTCCGTCGCCGCCCCTAGTGACGCCGCTCCCTCCCCGTCGATTTGAAGAGACGACAGCTTGAGACGGCTCAGATCGGCCTGGATCTCTCCAGCCAACGAGAGGCTCCAGGTCGGCGCCTCGTCGAGATCTAGGTTCCACCCGGCAAAGGTGTACAAACCGGGGTCCGGCGAAGGGTGGAGGGCGACGGCGATGTTGGGCCCCTGCAATTGCTCGTTCGCCGTCGGTGGCCCGATCTCACCACCACGTCTCACCGGCTCGACGGCGTACAGGAACCCCGATTGCCCGGATCCAACCTCGAGCTGCCCGTCGATCCGGGCAGACAGCGCCCCGGTCGCCACCGAGCCCGCTTGTGGGCCGTTGAGATCGGTGGCGGCGGAAGGCATCGCCGCCCATCCGAGGATGTGACCCGCGATGAACGCGCCGAGGACCAAGACCGAGAGGATCGCCACCAACGCAGAGACACGCACCCGCCCCCATCGTCTGCCCCGGGCGAGGAAGGCGATCACCACCAGTATCAGCCACACCGGCCACCAGGCGATCAGGTCGATCAGCACCGATCGGCTGAGGATGCCGATGGAGATGGCAACGAGAATCAGTACCAGAGCCAGCACCGGTAGGACCCACACCTTGGGCACGCCGCGACGGGAGCCGCCGGCGATATGGGTCATTCCGTGAAGCCGGCGCCCAGCACGAGCACCACGTCCGCCCCCGCCCCCACTTCGGGATCTGGAATGGGCTCGACCAACGCCCCGGGCAGGAATTGCAGCAAGGCATTGGCCTCCGCAGCGAATCCCTCCCGGTACCAAACGCGCGACGGGTCTTGTGCCGGCTCGAGGTCGTCGGCCTGCTGGGTCTGATAACCGGCGTCGGCCAACTGCTGGGTCTTCCGCCCTCCGGCGCCATCGAGGCCGATCGAGTTCAGGACGATGACCCGCACCTCTTGGGGAGACCGGACCGGCACCGTCGTCGTGCTGTCAACGGGGGCTGTCGTGGTGTCAGCCACGGTGGTGTTGGTGGTCGAGGGACCACTGGAGGGAACGACACTGCTGGCCGTTGTGGCCGGAATCGTCGTCTCTCCGGCCACCGGATCCGGATTGCCGGCGAAGAGGTAGAGAAGGAGGAAAACGGCAGCCCCGACCAGGAGTATTCCGACGACCATCATGGTGAGATCTCGATAGAAGGGCCCAGTGCTCTCGGCGGAATGACGCCCCCGGTTCACGAGACCGCCTCCTCGGCACCAGGAACGGCCTCAATGATGGCGGTGACGCGGGCGACGGTCAGCGGATCGAATCGGGATGCCTCGGGAAGCGAGACGATCCTCAGTAGGTGCTCGTAGTAAGCGGATGCGGGCAGGCCCAAGCGAAGCTCGATCGCCCGATCCTTGGGACCAAGCTCCAGCCACCAGCCACGTTCGAACTCGAGGATCGACCGATCCCCAGCACTCAGCATGACGGTGAGAGTATTTCTGGGCCCGTGATTAGTTGAGGATTTGAAACGATGCGCAAGATCCGACGGGGATTGGTGCACACGGGTCTCGGAGCGGTAGCTTTGGTGTGATGGACCGCAAACAGAAAATGCCCATATCTGCCAGGGGTCTCTGGAGGCTGGTTGTTGCAGTCATTGGGGTTGTCGCGATCGTCCAGGAGCTGCGGAAGGCGCCGGACCAGAGAACCTGGCACGGGAAAGTTGCCGACGTTGTGCCCTACGACTTTCGAATCCCGACGGCGGAGCGGGTACGAGACACATACTGGAATCCGGAAGGTCCCGTCCTTTCAGCGAAGGCCTTCGGCGTCGGCTGGGCGCCGAATTTCGGTGCCTTGATGAAACTGTTTGGGAAGCGGCCAGACGCGGCACCAAGTCCTTCTGATTCGTAGTCGTCAAACATCGTCGCGAACCGGATGGAACCAAGTGACGCTTTTCGTGCGTACAGGGGGAGAGATGCGTCGCGTGGCTGCCGTTCTGATCGCCGTCACCCTGCTGCTGGGAGCCACCTCTCCTGCGATCGCACAGGAGGGCTCGGTGGGTGTCGTCGATACATCGAGCGGGGAGTGGTACCTCCTCGATCTGGCCGGAAACACCACGAGATTTTTCTACGGCTCGCCGGGCGACATCCCGTTCGTCGGCGACTGGGATTGCGATGGTGACGAGACACCCGGCCTCTTCCGCCAGGCAGACGGCTTCGTTTACCTACGCAACTCGAACAGCCAGGGCGTGGCCGACATCAGATTCTTCTTCGGCGATCCTGGAGACATCCCACTGGCAGGGGACTTCAACGGTGATGAGTGTGACACAGTTTCGATCTATCGGCCTTCCGAATCGCGGATCCTTGTAATCAACGCGCTGGGAGCAAACGACGGTGGCCTCGGGGCCGCAGAGTTCAGCTACATCTTCGGCAACCCCGGCGACAACCCCTTCGTTGGAGACTTCGATAACGATCTCGTTGACGAGGTCGGTCTCCACAGGGAATCGACGGGCCTCGTCTACTTCCGCCTGACCCATACCCAAGGCAACGCCGACGCCGCCTTCATTTTCGGTGATCCTGGCGACAAGATCATCGCCGCCGAGTGGGCAAGGCGCGGAGCGCCGGGACCTGAGAGCGTTGGACTGTTCCGCCCCTCGACCTGCAGCATCTTCCTTCGCTACACGAATACGCAAGGAAACGCCGACGAGGTGCTCGGATACGGCATGCCCACCGCGTTACCGGTCGCCGGTGAATTCGGAGTCCTCACCGGGGGTGGGACCCCGCCTCCGGCGTGCCCCCCACCACCATCACCGACTACGCCACCACCACCACCACGACCTCCTCCTCCACCGCCTCCGCCTTACGACTACTGACCGAGGTTCGAACGCCCCAAAGCCCAACTACTTCATGGAGCCGGGTACCGGAATCGAACCGATGACCTGCTGTTTACAAGACAGCTGCTCTACCAACTGAGCTAACCCGGCGGGATTTTCGTAAGTAGTAGTTGGCGAATCACCTACCGTTCTTGACGGTGCTACCATGCACAACGCTAGTACAGCGGATAAGTGGTGACCAACACAACCTCGAAGAACACCCACAGGGTAGATACGAAACCTTCATTGGAGTCTCTAATCGGCTCGTGGCGTCTCCACCTGACCGCGGAGCGTAAAGCCCCGAAGACGATCCGTACATACCTCGAAGCAGCCACCCAGCTGGGCGACTTCCTCACCGAGGCGGGCATGCCCACCGCCGCGGTCGACATCCACCGTGAGCACGTCGAGAGCTTCATCGTCCACCTCATCGACACCACGAGCCCGGCCACCGCGCTCAACCGCTTCTCGGCGCTCCAACAGCTCTTCAAGTGGCTCGACGAGGAAGGGGAGATATCCGAGTCGCCGATGGCCCGGATGAAACGACCCAAGGTCGACGAGGTGGAGATACCCGTCGTCTCCGATTCAGCGATGAAGAAGATTCTCGACGCCTGCCAGGGTCAGGGCTTCGAGGAGCGACGTGATACGGCCCTGATCCTTTTCCTCCTCGACACCGGCGCCCGCGCCTCTGAGGCTGTCGGCATCGAGCTCGAAGACTTAGACACCGAGTTCGAGGTGGCTCATACGGTGGGGAAGGGTGGCCGTCACCGGTCACTTCCGATGAGCCCCACGACATTGAAGGCGGTCGACCGTTATCTACGTGCCCGCCGCTCCCACTCATCTGCCAAGAGTCGAGCTCTATGGCTTGGTCGTCGAGGACCGCTCACCTATTCGGGATTGCGTCAGATGCTCCTCCGACGATCTGCCATGGCTGGCATCGACCCGGTGAATCCTCACATGCTGAGACACACGTTCGCTCACGCCTTTTTGAGCTCGGGTGGGAACGAAACCGATCTGATGCGCCTCGCCGGCTGGCGGTCCCGCGCAATGGTCTCCCGCTATGCAGCCAGTACCGGCGCCGAGCGGGCCCGAGAGGCGCACAGGAAGTTCTCACCCGTCGAGCGGTTGTTGTGAGCGCTCCCCTCAGCGATCAAACGAAACAGAAGCTTCGGGACCTGGGCGTCGATCCCGATCAAGTGATCGCAGGGAAGACAGCGAGGATCTTTTGCAAAGCTAACGATGAACGCCGACGGAGCATGGACCCTCGCCGTGGAGTAGCGCCCTGGCCTCGTACCGTCTCGAGGATGGAACGACTATCCCGAATGTGACCCTCCGCTCATCGACCACAACCAACCACGGCTGTTTCGCCGCCCGCGATTGCTACTACACGGAACAGTCCGACCGCGTAAATTGAGATGGTGCGGGTGGCGCCTTCGGGCGTCCGTCAAGAACCGCACCAGAGAACCCCCGAAGACTCGTCGGATCGCTGCAATGAATCGGCCAGCCATTGGGGGGTTTCTCTTTGAGCAGGAAGGGGGCGGTCGCAGCCGAGCGTTCCGGCCCTCCTCACACCCCTTCGACTTGTAGGATGCGATTATCGAGTTCCTCCAGCAGGTTTGGGCGTGGATCTTGGAGTGGTATTGGGTTCTCCTTATCGTCATCGCGCTCGTAGTCGTCGGTCGGACCAGGGGATTCACGGGATCGAGTACTAGACCCGATGATGACGATCCCCTTGGGCCCCGCGGGCCATTTGGGGGTATTTGAGGTGACTCACCGCGTCCGGTGATCTGTCGGCGCCCGCGTGCTCGGAGGAATGTCTCCCAGGTTAAGGGAGGGCTGTCAATGAGGCGGCTCCAATCTGGTGGTTTAACCCAGTAGGCGAACGGGGAAATGCTGAGGTCACAGTTGGTGGGATCATTGACCCCAGCAGCTGCGATAACGACAGGTCCCCCTTGGGGGGGTGGGGGGAGAGGCCAGGGGGGTTCTGTCCTTCCCGCCTTGTGACACGCGGAGTCCTTGACCTCCTATTGAGAACCCCCCGAAGACTCGTCGAATCACTGCAGATACGGCCAGCCATTGGGGGATTTCTCTATCAAACCTCGAGCGGATCGACACGACGCATGAATGACGGCTAGGTTCGAAAGGAAGCGGGACCTTCATTCCAACAGTCCTGCCGTAGAAGCCCCCAACGCCGGACTGCTCGGACGCTCCCCAATTGTCCAGCCTCCCCCCGGCTTGGGGGCTTCCTCTTCTTGGCCCCAATCTTGTTTGTGCCATTTCGCGGATGGGTAAATGTGCGCGCCGTATGGAGTCAACCGGATGTCGGAATCTTCCTCTCCCGGTGGGAAGCCGATTCCCCACGGCAGGCATAGCAAGAGGCATAGGCCCGACCACATCCATAAGCCCCCCGCATGCCAAGACCTGGGGGGTTTCTGCTTATGAGCGTTCCGGCGGGGGACCAGGGTGGACGAGTGGATAACTGAAAACTGGTTTGCGATCGTGACTGTTGCCCTCGCCACTATTGGGCTTAGCGTCAGGATCATCAGCCTGAAGACCGACCGGTCGGTGAGGAGTCTCGCCCACACGGCCTCGATCGAATCAAGCGTCCTGTCCCTCACCTCGCACGACAAATACAACAGGCCGACCATCACTATCGAGGTGGCCAATATGGGTCCAGAGATTGCCCTAGACGTTGCAGTCGTCACCAAACAGACCTTCAAAGGACCACCCAATCCTGACGGATGGTGGACCCGGCCCAGTACGACGCCGGTCGCCGAGCGCCTCGGAGCGAACAAGACCGTGCACGTCCGAATCCCGGCTGCTCCAGAACGACTTGACCAGGTGGAGGTCAATTGGCGCGACAGTGAGGGTAAGCACTCCATCCACCCTCAACCCACAAGGCGCTCTGCCGACGGCTCGGACTAAGCAAGACCCCCTCTCTCGTCGGCCTCCTACTGAACTTGAGAACCCCCCGAAGACTCGTCGAATCAATGCAGAAACGGCCAGCCATTGGGGGGTTCTCTTGATGCTGAGCACGCAATAGGGTGCCTATATGGCCATGACCGAGCGCGAGTACGAGAGCCTTGCCGCCGCCATCGCGATCCTTACAGCCGACGTGACCGACCCCGATAGAGACGAGGATTTCGCGCGGCGTACCTTGCTTGACTATCGGGTCGACCATGATCTGAGCAGCGACGAGTTGTTGGCTGGTGCCATGACCCTTGCGTCAGTCCTCTTGGTCAAGCTTGAAAAGGAGGGCCACCATCCCTCCGCCGTGCTTCAAGATGTCGCTCGACGTTATCGACCAGCCGGTGCTGGTGAATAGCGGATAACTGAAAGCTTTCGGTGAATCTTGACCAGGGGTTTTAGGCGGTTGTACAGCGGTGAGCCGGTTCTAGTTACAAGACAGCTGCTCTACCAACTGAGCTAACCCGGCGGATGGTCGGATTGTAGGGAGGGGCCCGATTCTGCCCGCACCCGCATGATCTCGAAACAGGCCAGGGCAGCCGACACAGACGCGTTGAGACTCTCGAAGCTCGCGGCCATGGGGATCGAGGCCAGCACATCACACCGCTTCGCGGTGAGGACGCTGAGACCAGCTCCCTCGGCGCCAACCGCTATCGCCACCGGTTCCGTCAACAGCTCCAAGCCGAACAGCGAGGTGGCAGACGCCGCCTCCATCCCGACTATCCAGACGCCACGGTCCTTCAAACGACTGAGCGCTTCTGGTATCGAGCCCACTACGGCCACCGGGAAGGTCTCCAGGGCGCCGGCCGCCGCCTTGAACGCCGTGGCCGACAATGGGGCCGCCCGCCTCGATGACACGACCATGCCTGTCATTCCCGAAGCGAGGGCGCTACGGGCGATGGCACCGACATTGTGGGGATCCTCGATGTGATCGAGGACCACGACGGCAGCTTCGGAATCTGCCAGGTCGTCGACCGGGACCGGCATGATCGGTACGCATTCGGCGACCACACCTTGTGGCGCCTCGGTCTCCGCAATGGGCCGGACGTCATCGATCAGCGCTGTCGATGCCCTGCCCACGACGTTCACGATGTCGGCGACCTCGGCCCGGCCCAGCCTCTTCTCCTCTACCCAGAGCTTCCGAACCCGGCCCCGGGCGGCCGCCGCCGCAACCGAATGGAGACCTTCGACCCTATTTCCGTAGCCAGCGGGTGCCATGCGGGCTGTCCTCCAGTATCACCCCGGCTCTCTCCAGGCCATCTCTGATTGCGTCGGCATCTTCGAACCTGCGCTCGGCACGGGCCAGGGCCCGCAGCTCGACGAGTCGGTCGATGACGTCGTGGCCGTCGCCCTCCAAACCGAAGCGGCCGGGTAGGTCTCCCAGATCGAGAGTCCGCTCGACAGGCACGCTTGCGTCATCGAGACCGAGCACCCCGACGATGGTCTCCACGGCACCGGCGATGGCGGCGGCATCGCCACCATCGTCGAGGAGGCGGTTGCCGTCACGCACCAGGTCGAAGAGCAACGAGACGGCCAGGGGCGTGCCGAAATCGTCCTCCATCGCCTCCCGGAAACGGTCGATCGCCTCGGGGTCCGGCTCGCCGGGCGTGGCCCGGTCGCGGAAGCGCTGGAGCCGATCGAGCGCGTCCTCAGACTCGGTGAGGAGCTCATCGGAGTACTCGATGGGAGACCGGTAGTGGGCACGGAGAAGGAGAAGACGCAGCGCCCGGCCCCCGTGTTTCTCGGTGATCGAGGCCAGGTCGACCAGGATCCCGGTCGATTTCGCCATCTTCTCCCCACCGAGGTTCACCATCCCGTTATGCAACCAGTATCTGACAAAGGTCCTGCCGGTGGCCCCCTCGCTCTGGGCGATCTCGTTCTCGTGATGAGGAAAGACGAGGTCGGTGCCCCCGCCGTGGATGTCGAAGTCCTCGCCCAGGTACTTGGCAGCCATGGCCGAGCATTCGATGTGCCATCCCGGACGGCCCGGGCCCCAAGGTGAGTCCCACCACGGCTCACCCGGCTTCGCCGCCTTCCACAGGGCAAAGTCGAGAGGATCGTGCTTCGCCTCCTCCACCTCGATGCGGACGCCAGAGCGAAGCTCGTCCGGGTTGCGACCTGACAGCTTCCCGTAGCTCTCGTCGGCCCTGACCGAGAAATAGACGTCTCCCTCCGATGGGTATGCCAGTCCGCGATCGATGAGCAGCCCGATCAGGTCGATGATCTCGGGTATGTGCTCGGTGGCCTTCGGCTCGAGATCGGGGGCGAGGACACCGAGTGCCTCGTAGCCGGCGGCGAATCGTGCCGCCATCCGCTCGGCCAGGACCTCGACGCTCTCCCCGGACTCGGCTGCGGCGGCAATGATCTTGTCCTCGATGTCGGTGACATTGCGGACGTAGGTCACCTCATGACCGCTCCACATCAGATAACGGCGGATTACGTCGAAGGCCACGGCCGATCGCCCATGACCGACATGTGGCTCGCTCTGCACCGTCGGCCCGCACAGGTAGATCGCGACCTTCCCCTCGTCCCTGGGCTCGAAAGGGACAACGGCGCGGTGAAGCGTGCTGTACAGACGGAGCATCGTCGGAATCCTACGACAGGGCGCTGACCGTAACCACAGCGACCGCGGCCAACCCTTCACCCCTGCCGATGAAGCCCAACCCGTCGGTGGTGGTCGCCTTCACCGAGACCAGGTCGGGAGCGATGCCGAGGGCTCGGGCGAGGTTGGCCCGGATCTCCGCCCGGTGCGGGGCGATGGCGACATTTTCGACTACGACGGTGGCGTCGACGTGCTCGATCTGCCAACCGGCAGCGACAGCCATGACCGCTGCTTGACCAAGGAGGTCGAGGGAGTCGGCACCTGCCAACGCCGGGTCGCTCGAGGGAAAGTGCTCCCCGAGGTCGGAGAGGACACACGCCCCGAGGACGGCGTCGGTCACCGCGTGGGCCAGCACGTCCCCGTCCGACGTGGCGCTGACGCCGATCGTCTCCGAGAGGCTGACACCACCAAGGACCAATGGAGGATCACCGTCGAGAGGGTGGGCGTCGAATCCCCATCCGGCCCGGGTGCCGGCAAGCGGCACCTATTCCTCGTCCGTTTCGATCTTGGGCAGAGCTCTGTCCAGCCTCTTGATCGCCTCCTCCTCGTCGATCTCGAGGCTGAAGGCAAGCTCGGAGCTGAGGGTGAGACGTGCCTTGGACAGCATGCGCTTGAGCGCCGGGCTGATTCCCTTGGTCTGCTGGGCAAAGGAGAGGTCGCGCACGACCTCGGCCACCTGGAAGATGTCGCCCGAAGTCATCTTCTCGTTGAGCACCTTGTACCACCGGCTCCAGTTGGACCCTGCCTCCTCCGGCTCGCCCTTCAAGGACTTGAGGACGTCACGGGACTTGGTCTTCGATATGACCGGGCGGATGAGGTCGTCGACCTTGTCGAGGGGGACCATGACGGTCAGTTGCTCGGTGGCGATGTCCAGGACGAAGTAGTCCTGTTTCTTGCCGGCGAACTCTTGCCTGACCTTCTTCTGGATGGTGGCTGCCCCGTGCTGGGGGTGCACCACTTTGTCTCCTACCGAGTATTTCGTTGCTGTCGCAGCCATTAGCGGGAGCGGAGTGTAGGGGCGCCCTCGGTCAATCGAGCACCGGCTCCCATTGGTCCGCGGTGTCCCGGAGCCTGTCGAAATATGCGCGCAGTTGGCCGGCCCGGGTCTCGCCCACTCCTTCCACACCGAGCAGGTCGTCGACCCGGGCGTCGAGGAGGGTCGCGGCGGAGCCGAAGTGCCGGATGATGTCGTCACGCACGGAATCAGGGAGCCGGCCCACCTGGGAGAGCAGGCGATAGCCACGCGGGTCGGCAGGATCATCCAGGTCGGGGAATCCCATTTCCTTGCCCACACGGCTCGGGTCCTCCAGGTCGGAGGCGGTCATCGCACTGAGGTCTTCCATGGCCTGCCGGATGGCGCTATTGCGAAGGGGCTTGATGTAATCCCTGAGCACCGCCCTCTTCGTGAAGTCAACGCCGGCGAGGAGGTCGCTCAGCTGGAGATAGACGATTCGCCCTTCATCTCCCAGGGTCAGAGTGCGCGCCTCGACGACCCGGCCCAGCCTTTCGACCAACTCGCCCCGCTGCAGGACTGTGACGGCAGATCTGAATGTGGCCAACCCGGCCACTTCTAGACGAGTCAACTTGATCTCCGCGTCGTCGAGCCGTCCTCGCAGACGATCGAGGCTCTGCAACTCCTGGTTGACGTGTGCAGCCACCTCGGTCGGCGACGCCAGCTCGATCTTCTGGCCGCCGTAGAAGAGCGTCGCAACCTTGCGACCCTCGCTCACCGCCACCACTGGCTTGCCGGTCTGGGCGGCCATGCGCTCCGCCGTGCGATGACGGGCACCGGTCTCGTCGGTCGGGATCGAGCCATCCGGGATGAAATGCACCCCGGCCTCGAGGATGTTCGACCATGAATCGTCCAGGACGATCCCCCCGTCCATCTTGGACAGCTCAGCCAGGCGGGCCGGGCTGAAAATGGCCCCCTTCAGGGAGAAGCCACCGGAGCTGGCCTCATCGACTCGAGCACCGTCGCCCAGGATGACGAGGCCGCCTTTGCCCTGCTGGATGATGCGCTCGAGGGCTCGACGCATTGGAGTACCCGGAGCCAAACGTTCGAGTGTCTCGGTTATCGACGGTCCACCCACGCCCCTCAGGGTAGTTGATTGGTCGACGGCATAGTTCGGCGGAATGCCCCTCATAGGCCCGCGTCGGCCAGAGCCTGACCGAGACGGAGAGGCTTGCCCCCAAGCGGGGCGATGCGGTGCTCCAGGCCCATGCGGTCGAGCTCTTCGGTCCTCCGAATCTCCATCGGTATCGAGCGCACCTCGCCGGCCAGGCCGATCTCTCCCCATGCCGCCAACCGCCCCAGCGGTCGGTCGGAGTACGAAGATGCGACGGCAAGGGCGACAGGCAGGTCGCAACCGGGCTCATCGATGCGCCACCCGCCGACCACGTTGACGTAGACCTCCTTGTCGTGAAGGATCAGCGAGCTGTGGCGGTCGAGGACTGCGAGCACCTGGTTCACCCTCGTGGGGTCCAGTCCACGGATGGATCGGCGGGGCTGCGTCTGCTTCGTTGGTGAGACCAAGGCCTGGATCTCCACGAGGATCGATCTCCGACCTTCCACGGCCGGATAGATGACCGTCCCCGGGACGTCGGACTCCCAGCCGTCGAGAAAGAGTTTGGATGGGTCGTCGACCTCGGTCAGCCCCTCGCTCCTCATGTCGAACATTCCCGACACATGGGTGGCCCCAAACCGATTCTTGGTGCTGCGCAGCACCCTGAACCCGCGGTCGGGGTCTCCCTCCAGATACAGCACCACATCGACCATGTGCTCCAGCATCTTGGGCCCGGCGAGCCCGCCATCCTTCGTGACATGGCCGACGAGCACCACTGCTACACCGGTGGTCTTGGCCAACCGCACCAGTCGGGCGGCGCTCTCCCGTACTTGTGCGACCCCACCAGGGGCTGCACCGATTTCTGGCACACCAACCGTCTGGATCGAATCGATGATCAACAACGCCGGCCGGTCGCGTTCGGCTAGAGCCACGATGGCGTCGACGTCATCATCCGTGACCAGGCTGATCGCCTCATGCCCGATGCCAAGACGGCTTGCTCGCATGGCGACCTGATCCGCCGACTCTTCGGCGCTGGCCACCATCACCGGATCGCCTCTCGCCGCCAACGAGCCTGCCAACTGGAGGAGGAGCGTCGACTTGCCCACGCCTGGCTCACCGCCCAGGAGCAGCACCGAGCCGGTCACCACACCACCACCGAGCACACGATCGATCTCCGCCCACCCGGTCACCCTCCGGTCGTTTGACAGCTCGGAGGCAGCTCTGAGACCCACGGCCTCCGCCGCCTTGACCTTTCCCCGGACTTCACCGGCGACTTCGGCCAATGGCTCGCTCGACCCGCATTGAGGGCAGAAGCCCATCCATTTGGACGATCGGTGGCCGCAGATCTCGCATCGAAATGCCATGCTTTTCCTATTCCGGTTAACGATTGCGCCGCTGAACGACGAAAATCAAGACAGCCACAAGTGCCGCGAAAACGATCGTCGAGGTCAGGATTGAGGCGATCGTCCAGGGCTCATTGGTTCTAATCGCCCACAGAAACATCCCGTGGCACAATAACTACGAAGGAGGGATGTGGCCTCTCGCAAATGTGATCAGTGCGGCGCGGGTGTCGCGGCCGACGAACAATTCTGCCCGAACTGCGGTTCGTTCCTCGATCCGTTGGAGCCGGATGCCCCGAAGGGCCGGGAAAATGTGATCTCGGTGACCTCCGACGGCAACTACGAGGAGTTCGAACTCGGCGCTGCCCCACCGACCTCTGAGCGCTCGAGCCCGGGCCGCGGCGAGGTCACATGCCCGTCGTGCGGGGCCAACAACCCGGCCAACAACCGTCACTGCCAGGAGTGCGGGGCACGGCTCAGCCAGGGCCCGCTGCCCACCGCACCACGTCCGGCGGTTCAGGCCACTGCCGGCGTACGCGCCGCCCTCGCCATCAGCGCCCTGCTCTTCGGTGTCGTCGTGGTCGCTCTCCTCTTCAACATCTTCGGCGGCGACCCCGAGGCGGCCGTCACCAGCACAACCACTGCTGCCAACACCAGCACGACCATTGCCGAGCTTGCCCCAATCGACATCCTCGATGTCGAGTGCAACCAAGAAGGCGTGGGCTCGTTCGTCTGCGACAACCTGATCGATGGCACGGAGACCGAGTACCAGTTCGACTACGAGGCCGTACCCGAGGGCGAGGCGATCACCATCCGTCTGATCTTCGACCGACCGACCGTGGTCCAAAGGATCGACTGGGTCAATCTCGAGGATGCCACCCGTCTCAAGCGGAACTACCGGGCCCGAGGCATTCAGATCGCCGCCGACAACTCCCTCCAGCCGGTCTTGGTCCAACTCGAGGACCTCGCCGGTAGCCAGCCCGTCGCTTTCGCCGCCCTCGACGCCACTTCGATCGAGATAACGATCGAGAGTGACTTCCCGGCGGAGGTGGTCGACGAGGAGAGTTTCACCGAGATGGCGATTCAGGAGATCAGGGTCATCGGCCGGCCCGGCAGCATCACCAACGGGACCAACGGCGCCACCCCGACGACAGTGCCAGGGGCGACGACGGTGCCAGGTTCGACCACCGTGCCCCCCACGACCGTGCCCCCGACAACGGTGCCGCCGACGACCGCTGCCGCGGGCTGAGTCCACCCGTCACTCAATGAACGCGCGGCACTGCGTCGTCCTCAGATCGACCTAACACAGCGCAGACCACGCCGCCATCTTCATCCTTCAGGGCGTCGACGTCAGGCGGCCCGGATGTCGAGCTTGAGACTCTCCAACCCGCGGAACACCAACGAGTGGATACGCCCCGATGCCTCCCTCAGCTCCAAGCCGGCAACACGATCGGCGAAGGTCCCCAACGCAGCCTCCAGCTCCACCCGGGCCAATGGCGCGCCGACGCAGTAGTGGAGACCGGCGCCGAATGAGACATGGGCATTGGGTTGTCGGGTCAGATCGAGCCGCTCCGGGGCGCCAAAGACCTCGGGATCGTGGTTGGCCGAGCCGAAGAGGAGCCCGACTTTGGACCCTTTCGCCAGGGGCACGCCGGCGACTTCGGTGTCGACGAGGACCCAGCGCTCGAACAT
This sequence comes from uncultured Acidobacteriota bacterium, assembly GCA_963810465.1. GTDB lineage: Bacteria > Actinomycetota > Acidimicrobiia > Spongiisociales > ZC4RG35 > JARDZU01. Next base: position 59,835 of record CAWENM010000012.1, read on the forward strand.
CTGAAGCGGGGAGTCGAAACGCAGCAGCTCATCGACGGCCGCCTCCACACCTGCCTCTCCCCGATGCAACCGCCCGTATTGGACATCGTCTCGGGCCAGCGCCAGCAGACCGTTGCCGATGGCATGGACCGTCGCCTCGTGACCGGCGTTGAGAGTCAAGATCGAGGTCCCGACGATCTCCTCATCGGTCAGGGTGTCGCCTGCATCCTCGACGTCGACCATCGACGAGATCAGGTCATCCCCCCTGTGCTTTCGCCTCCTCTCCACGATCTCTTGGAGATATGCGACGAAGTCCCTGGTGGCTGTCTCGGCGGCGTCCCCATCGGCTTCGGTGACGTTCTGGTCGAAGACCTTGACGATGGCGTGGCTCCAATCCAGGACCTGTCGATGGTCTTCGGCCGGGAGACCCATCAACTCGGCGATCATGGCCACCGGGATCGGCGTGGCAAAGTCCCCGATGACGTCGAGCGTGCCCGACTCGATGGCCCGGTTCACGATCCCGACTGCGGCCTCCTCCAGTCTGGGGCGGAACGCCTCGGAGGACCGACGTGTGAATGCCTTGGAAACGAGACGGCGAAGACGGGTATGCCGGGGTGGTTCGAGGTCGATGAAGGACTCCCGGATATATCGCGACCACGCCGGCCACTGTGACGGATAGATCCGGCGGTATAGGTCCGGGTCGACCTCATCGGGCTCGAGCCGGTGACGGAAGTCACGTCCGAAGCGATCCCGATCCTTGAGGATGGCCGTGACGTCGTCGTGGCGGGTGAAGAACGTGAGCTCCCACGACGCGTCGTGAAAGACCGGGCTCTCCTCACGCAGCCGGGCATAGGTCGGGTAGGGGTCGTCGAGGAACTCTGGCGAGTATGGGTCGAACATTCGCCTCCGGGCGAAGCCCCTACCGGGCCTCGCCCTTGGCGTATCGGGCGCCATCCGCCGCGGGCATTCGAAGGTGTTGCGATGCCGCGGCCAGGACGAGGAGCGTGATCACATAGGGCAACGCGGCGAGCAGCTGGTTGGAGACTTCGACCACCTGCAGGTAGTAGACGAGGAAGGCGGCGCCGATCACGATCTGGATGAGGGCGGCGCGCAGCCTCGACCGGATAGCGGAATAGACCCCGAAGGCGATCAGCCCGATCGCTACGGCAAGGATGAACGATTTCACCACCTCGGGCCCCCGGAAGCGAAGGGAGTCGCCAAAGCCGAAGACGAGGGAGCCGCCGAGGACCCCTACCGGCATCCAGTTGCCGAAGATCAAGGCACCAAGACCTATGAAGCCGCGGCCCCCGGTCATCCCCTCCCGGTAGATCCCGGCCTGAACCAGAACCAGGAAAGCGCCGGCCAGACCAGACAGCATCCCGGAGATGATCACGCCGTAGTACTTCATCCGCAGCACCCGAACGCCAAGTGACTCGGCCGCCCATGGATCCTCCCCGCAGGACCGAAGACGAAGACCCCAGGGCGTCTTCCACAACAGCCAGACGGTGAACGGCACCAGGGCCAGTCCCAACAAGGTGAGCCAGTTGATCCCGCCGGTGAATCCTCGGAGTATCCCGGCAACGTCGGAAAGGAAGAACAGCTCCAGGTTCTCCAGCCACCCGAAGAAATCCGGGCTATTCCAGCCAAAGAGCTGCCCGCCGGCGAGGAAGGGCAGGTCGATATTGGGGAGACCGTCGATCGGGGGCGACTGGATGACGGAGCCCCCGGTTTCCGGCGTGTAGACGATCGAGGAGAGAAATCGCATGGCACCGAGCCCGAGGATGTTGATGGCGACGCCAGAGACGATGTGGTCGACGTTGAATGTCACGGTCGCAAGGGCGTGGAGGAGGCCGAAGACCGCCCCACCCAACACGCCGAGGACGACTCCCTCCCATGGGCCGAACATCCAGGCACCCCAAGCCGCGAACCAGGTGCCGCTGATCATCATTCCCTCGAGACCGATGTTGACCACGCCGGAACGCTCCGAATAGAGGCCACCCAGACCGGCGAGAAGGATTGGTATCGCCAGCCGGAGGGCGGCGCTGGCCGTGCTGCGTGAGGTCAGGTCGGATGTGCCGGTAATGAATTCGGCGATGGTCATGACCAGGACCGCGGCCACGGCGATCACTACGACCCGTACACCCCGATCGGCCTTGCGATAGCGGTCGACGAGAGTGCTCATGCCGCCTCCGCCGAAGTCACCGGGTCGAAGTCGGTCGCCGCCGCCGCCGAGGCAATGACGCGGCGCTGAACGTACTTCGAGACGACCTCGTAGACGATGACCACGGCGAGAACGACGATGCCCTGGATGATGGTGACGATCTCCTTCGGCACATCTCTCAGGTCCAGGATCAAGGCCGACCTCTGCATGAACCCGAACAGCAGGGCACCGAAGGCCATCCCCACCGCATTGTTCCTTCCCAGCAGGGCCACGGCGATGCCGTTGAACCCGAGGTTGCGGGGGAAGTCTTGCGGGTACTGGTGGTAGAAGCCGAGGAGCGGCGCGATCCCGACCAGCCCGGCCAGCCCTCCCGAGATGAGCATCGTCCTGATGATCATCTTCTTGGGGTCGACCCCGCTCGCGTGGGCCGCGGCCGGGTTGATGCCGCTCGCTCGGAGGTCGTACCCGAACCTGCTCTTGTTGACCAGGTAGTGGTACCCGACGCCGAGGGCGATTGCGATGACGAGGAACCCCTGGAGGTTCGCCCCGGCCCTGACCTCTATCCCGATCGCGGCCAGGAGCGGTGTGAGAGAAGGTATCCACCCCGACTCAGGGATCAGATCGGTCGCAATAGTGAGTCCGGAGGTCTCTGCGCGGAAGACATTGAGGAACAGATAGGCGCTTAGGGCGAACGCGATGTAGTTGAGCATGATGGTGGCGATCACCTCATGGACCCCGCGCTTCACCTTGAGATAGGCCGGAATCCATGCCCAGCCGGCGCCGACCAAGACCGCCACGAGGAGGATCGCGGTCACATGAAGGATCGGTGTAGTCGAGATCTGCGCCCCGACGTAGGCGGCGAACAGTGAGGCGAGCAGATAAGTGCCCTCGACGCCAATGTTGAACAGCCCCATCTTGAAGCCGACCGCGACGGCGAGCGCGGATACGAACAGGGGGATGGCGTTGTTGACGGTGATGATGAGCGACTCGGGCGTCGTGCCGAAAACCCACATCTCCTTGTACGCCGTGAGCGGATCGATGCCGACCAACAGCAAGGCGATGGCGGCGAAACCAAAGGCGATGATGAGGGCGATCGCCGGGGCCACCACCGAAGTGAGGAGCCTCCCGGACTTCACGACGCCTTCTTCTCCCCTGCACCGGTCATGTAGGACCCGAGTATCTCCGGAGTGATGTCAGACGGATCCAGCTTGGCCACCAGCTTGCCCTCGAAAAGGACGTAGATCGTGTCCGAGAGACCGATGAGCTCGTCGAGGTCGGCGGAGATGAGCAGGATTCCCATTCCGGCGGCCCGGGCCGTCTTCAGCTCCTCCCACACCGCGGCCTGCGCGCCAATGTCGATACCACGGGTCGGCTGTGCTGCGATGAGCACCACCGGCCCGGCCATGATCTCCCGCCCGACGACGAGCTTCTGCTGGTTCCCCCCGGAGAGGGCCGTGGCGGGAACGTCGACGTTGGGAGTGGCCACGTCGAAGCGCCGCACGATCTCGGCGGTGTGCTCCCGGGTTCCCTTCTTGTCGATCCAGATGCCATTGGCATAGGGCTCCTTGTATTGATGGCCCAATGCCGCGTTTTCCCACAGAGGCGAAGGCAAGAGCAGGCCCTGGCGATGACGATCTTCCGGGATCAGGCCGATTCCGGCTGCCCTGCGGTCTCTCGTCTCCAGATCCACTATCGACTCTCCGGCCAAGGTGATGCTCCCGGTCGAGGTCGGCGCCAGACCGAGCAGGGAATCGACCAGCTGGGCCTGCCCGTTGCCCTCGACCCCGGCGATCCCCACGATCTCACCCTTCCGCACGACGAAGGTGATGTTCTCGAGCACCGGGCGCCCTGTCTCAGAGAGAAGTTCGAGGTCCGAGACGTCGAGGAGAACCTCCTCCTGTACGGTCGACTCCTTGGTCTCCGGGGAAGGCAGCTCGGAGCCGATCATCATCTCCGCCAGTTGGCGGGCGTCGACCTCGGACGGGGTGGTGTGCCCCACAGTCTGCCCGTCCCGCATGACCGTTATCCGGTCCGCAATGGACAGCACCTCGTCGAGCTTGTGGGAGATGAAGATGATGGTGTGACCCTCTTCCCTGAGGTCCCTGATCGAGTCGAAGAGCTCATTGACCTCCTGGGGGACGAGCACGGCTGTGGGCTCGTCGAGGATGAGGATTTGGGCGCCCCGGTACAGCACCTTGATGATCTCCACCCGCTGCCGCTCTCCGACCGACAGCTTCTCTACCTTTTGATTCGGCTGGAGTCGAAGCCCGTAAGTCTCACCAAGGATGCGAATGCGCTCCGAGGCACCTTCGAAATCGATCATTACTCCGGACGTCGGCTCCGATCCGAGGATGACGTTCTCCAGAACGGTGAGGTTGTCAGCCAGCATGAAGTGCTGGTGCACCATCCCGATCCCGGCGTCGATGGCGTCTTTGGGGGTCCGAAAGTTGGCGGTTGCGCCGTTGATGGTGATGGTGCCCTCGTCGGGTCGCACCATCCCGTAGATGATCTTCATCAACGTCGATTTGCCGGCCCCGTTCTCCCCGACGATGGCGTGGACCTCGCCCGAGGCCACAGTCAGCTCGACGTCCTTGTTGGCAACTACCCCCGGATACCGCTTCGTGACGCCCTCGAGCTGTATTGCGGGTGCCTGAGCCATCTCCCCAATCCAATAGACGCTGTCCAAATAGAACGCCGGGCCCAGGAACCTGGGCCCGGCGCAAGTTAGCAGGACTGCCTTCTGTCAGGCCCCTGGCTCTGTGGGGACTGTGATCTCCCCGGAGATGATCTGCTCGGCGTATCCATCGAGGTCAGCAGCGATGTCGTCGACGAAACCACCGGAGGTCGCGTAGCCGATACCGCCCTCGGCCAGCCCGAGACGGACTGAACCAGGCGTGAACTCGTCGTTGAGGAAATCGACGATGGCCTTGTCCACTGCCACGTCGACACGCTTGAGCATCGAGGTCAGGATGTGCTCCTGAAGGGCAGGGTCGCTCACGGCGTTGTACTGGTCGGAGTCGACGCCGATCGCCCAGAGGAAGCTGTCGTCGGTCGACTGCTCGGCAGCCGCCTCGAACAGACCCAATCCGGAACCACCAGCGGCATGGAAGATGACATCCGCACCCTGGCCGTAGAGAGCCAGAGCGGCTTCCTTGCCCTTTACCGGGTCGTTGAACCCGGTGAAGTCGGGCACCTGGGTCAGGTACACGGCAGGCAGGATGGTGATGTCAGGGTTGGCTGCCGCTACTCCGGCCTCGAAACCGGCCTGGAACTTCAGGATGAGCGGAACTTCGACGCCTCCGATGAACCCGACGGTGCCCGTGGTGCTCTTCAGAGCCGCGGCGACACCCATAAGGAATGCGCCCTGCTCCTCAGAGAACTGCATGCACCGGACGTTTGGCATCTCCACCACGGTGAAGGTGTCGTCCTGCGGGCAGTCGTCGGTGATGGCGAACAGGGTGTCCGGGAATTCGGTGCCTACCCGCCACACGTTCTGGGCGAACGCGAAGCCGTTGGCGATGATCAACTCCATGCCTGATTCCGCCAGAAGACGCAAGTTCTCCTCACGGTTCTCGCCACCGGCATCTGGCGCCAATTCCTCGCCCGTCACCCCGTAGTTGGCGATGGCGTCGTCAAAAGCAAGAGCGGCCAGGTCGTTGAACGACAGGTCGCCACGCCCGCCGACGTCGAAGGCCATGCCCACGGTGCGGCCCGTGCCATCCGGGGCGGCGGCTGCCGACGTCGTCGTGTCACCAGCAGCGGATGTTGTCGTCTCATCGCCCGCCGTGGTGGTGGGCTCGGCAGCGGCGGTCGTTGTGGCCTCGCCCGCCGTAGTGGTGGTATCCCCGCCTTCTTCGCCCCCACAGGCCGCGAGCACCAATGCAAGGGCGGAGATCAAGGCGAGATACCGCAGATAGCGTTTCACGCTGATAGTCCTCCATATATTCGAAACGGCAGAGAACCCCCTGCCCGACGAGTCACATTAACGCCCATTTTGGGCGTAAGTCGCCGCCAGCGGCTCGGGTCGGACCCAGTAGATCCAGGGGATCGAGATCACGGTCACCAGCGCCTTGAACACCACATTTGCCCCGAAGATCGACCAGGCGACAGAAGGCGAGAAGACGCCGAAGAGGGTCGCCAGGCCGACGAATATCGCCGAGTCGACCGGAATCGCTATCGCATTGCTGAACAGGACCCGGCCCCACTGCTTGTCCTCACCAAACCGCGACACCCAGCGTGAATATGCCTCGGTATCGATCAGCTCCGCGGCCACCTCGGCGATTATCGAGGCAGCCACGATGCCCCAGACGGGGGCTAGCACCGAACCGAACTCGAGTTGCGGCCCGGTGATCTGATCCGGGGGGAGCCGCGCCACGACCCAGAAGAAGCCGGCCATGAACAGGTTGATCCCGGCGGCAAGGAAGATCAGCGTCCTGGCGGCCGACTTCCCGGCGATCTTGTGCACCAGGTCGCGCAGTGTGAAGGTGAATGGGTAGATGAGGGTGCCGGCGTCTACCACCCAGCCGCCTACCTCGATGATCCGGAGACTTGCGATGTCGGCCATCATCTGGGCAGCGATATAGGCGCCGCCAACGATCAACAGTGATCGAACGCCTCGGTTCACCGGGGGGATTCTGGCGGTTTCTAGTGTGCAAGGAGTTGCCCAGGCGGCAATTGCCTGCACATGGGTTCGTATCGCGACTTCGTGTGTGCAAGGAGTTACCCAGGGGGCAACTGCCTGCACACGGGTTCGCTACTGGACGACTTCGAGAAGTTTCGGGTCGAGTTGGCCGTAGCCGGGACCGGGGAAGATGGAGTCGGTGACTCCGGCGAACTCCCAGTGCCAAGGCTCCTGGGTGCTCATGCCGCAATGCGCCCAGTCCGGATGGACCCAGCCGAATCGGTGGGCATTTCCCTGCATCCAACGGAAGGTCTCATCGGAGCACCCCAGGATGCCGTTACCGTCGGTGAAGTCGATGGCGCGGCCCCAACCGTGGTTGGAATAGCCGGGTCGGGCGATCGGCGGGCCCGAGCACACCCGGGCCGATGTGACCCCGGTTTGAACGGTGGCGCCGGTCAGGGGATCGACTCCGAAGGTCGGAGTCTCCGTGACGGGGCAGCGGGAATTGTACGAAGAGGCTTGAAGGCCGAATGACCGGTAGCAGTCTTCATAGCTGAGGGAAACACCGTCCTCCTCAGCGGCCTCCATGAGGAGCGCGTACATGTAGGCGGCATCCCGCTCCAGGGTGCAACCGTCGAACGACATCAAACGGTCATCGGGCATCGAACCGTTCACGTAACCGTCGACTTCGAGGTCCAGCGTGTAGGCCTCGTCGTTGGCCGGGACGTATTCAGCCGATGGTGTGGGGGCCAGCGCAGTTGAGATGGTGAGGATGAGTGCGAGTATGGGCATGCGTTTGCCCAAACATCATCGGCCAAGTTGGCTTCAGGCTTTAACGGTCAGTCCTGACCGGCCATCTCCGGTTGTGGCGTCGCGTCGGTCGGATCAGGCGGCGCTACCGCCTCGAATGTGAGCTCGTCGTTCTCGGCGTCGAGCCCGACCAGGATCGTGCTTCCGGCCCTGAACTCTCCGAGCAGGACGCGCTCGCTGAGCGGGTCCTCGAGCAGACGCTGTATCGCCCGCCGTAGCGGCCGGGCACCCAGCTCGGGGTCGTAGCCCCGGGTACCGAGGAACACCTTGGCATCGTCGGTCAGAACCAGGTCGAGATGCTGCGACTCGAGCTGTTCGCGGACCCGGTCCAACATGAGATCGACTATCAGCTTGAGCTCGTCCATGCTCAGCTCGTGGAAGACGATGATCTCGTCGAGCCTGTTGATGAACTCGGGCCGGAAGCTCTTCTTGAGCTCCTCGGTGACCCGCTCCTTCATGTGCTCGTAGTCCATCTCCGAGTCGCCCGCGTGGAATCCGACAGCCTTCTTGTGCAGGTCGCGCGTCCCCAGGTTCGAGGTCATGATGATGACGGTGTTCTTGAAGTCGACGGTCCGGCCCTGGGCGTCGGTGAGACGTCCCTCCTCGAGGATCTGGAGCAGGGTGTTGAACACGTCGGGGTGGGCCTTCTCGATCTCGTCGAACAGCACCACCGAGAACGGCTTGCGTCGCACAGCTTCGGTCAGCTGCCCGCCTTCGTCATAGCCGACGTATCCCGGAGGTGATCCGACGAGACGACTGACGGTGTGCTTCTCCATGTACTCGGACATGTCGAGCTGGATCAGCGCGTCTTCCTGCCCGAACAGGAACTGGGCCAGGGCCTTGGCGGTCTCGGTCTTGCCGACCCCGGAGGGGCCGAGGAAGATGAACGAGCCCGACGGCCGGCGGGGATCTTTGAGTCCGGCCCTGGTCCGCCGGATCGCCTTGGACACCGCGGTGATGGCATCGTGCTGGCCGATGATGCGCTTGTGCAACTCGTCTTCCATGTGGACGAGCCGGGCCGTCTCCTCTTCGGTCAGACGGTGGACGGGGATGCCGGTCCACTGGGCGAGGACCTCTGCGATCTCCTCCTCGTCGATGACCCAGCCGGTGTCACCTTCACTGGCTTCCTTGACTGCGCGATCGCTGAGCAGCCCACGCTCTTCGTCCCGGAGGTTGGCGGCACGCTCGTAGTTCTCCCTGGAGACCGCGTCCTGCTTGTCCTGACGCAACGTGGAGAGCTTTTCGTCGATGGCGGTTATCTCGGGCACCTCGCTGGTGCGGTGAATGCGCTGGCGGCTCCCTGCCTCGTCGATGAGGTCGATTGCCTTGTCAGGGAGGAAGCGGTCGGAGAGATAACGATCGGCCAGGTTGGCCGCTGACACGATCGCCTGGTCGGTGAAGCGCACCGAGTGATGGGCTTCGTAGCGGTCCTTGAGGCCCATCAGGATCTGAATGGTCTCGCTGACCGACGGCTCGTCGACCTGAATGGGCTGGAACCGGCGCTCGAGTGCCGAGTCCTTCTCCAAATACTTGCGGTACTCCTCGAGTGTGGTGGCGCCCACGGTTTGCAACTCGCCCCGGGCAAGCATCGGCTTGAGGATCGAGGCCGCATCGATGGCACCTTCGGCGGCTCCGGCGCCCACGAGGGTGTGGATCTCGTCGATGAAGAGGATGATGTCGCCCCGGCTCTTGATCTCTTTGAGCACCTTCTTGAGACGCTCTTCGAAGTCGCCGCGGTAACGGGAACCGGCGACGAGGGCGCCGAGGTCCAGCGAGTAGAGGTTCTTCCCCTGGAGATTGTCCGGGACTTCCTTGGCGATGATCCGCTGGGCGAGACCTTCGACGATTGCTGTCTTGCCGACGCCGGGCTCACCGATCAGGACTGGGTTGTTCTTGGTGCGACGAGAGAGGATCTGCATCACCCGCTCGATCTCACGAATCCGGCCGATGACCGGGTCCAGCTTCCGCTCCCTGGCCAGCTGTGTGTAGTTCCTGCCGAACTGATCGAGGACGGTGGAACCGCCGGCCGCCGACTCCCGTCCACCGCTCCCAGCGGGCTCGGAAGACTGCTGTTCGCTCCCGGCAGGCCCGGAGAGCAGCTGGATGACGGTCTGGCGAACCTTCTGCAGCTCGGCACCCAGTTGTTGAAGAACCTGGGCCGCAACGCCCTCACCCTCCCGGATGAGGCCGAGGAGGATGTGCTCGGTGCCGATGTAGTTGTGGCCGAGCTGGAGCGCCTCACGAAGGCTGAGCTCGAGGACCTTCTTCGCCCTCGGGGTGAACGGGATGTGGCCGGAGGGAGACTGTTGCCCCTGGCCGATGATCTTGACGACCTCTTCACGGACCGAGGCGAGGTCGATGTCGAGGCTCTCCAGAGCCTGAGCGGCGATGCCCTCCCCTTCGTTCAGGAGACCGAGCAGGATGTGCTCGGTGCCGATGTAGTTGTGGTTGAGGAGACGCGCCTCTTCCTGGGCCAATACGACGACCCGGCGGGCACGATCTGTGAAGCGCTCAAACACTGTTGGCTCCCAAGCCTGGCATATGCAACTTTACCACCGGGTGATCGTTGACCTTCGAGCATGGTTTCCGAGCGATGCGCACGTAATACCATCGTCACCGATGGACGACCTCCAAAGCCTCATTCGGATTCCCCGGGTGTGGGACTCCCTGGCCCGTGTCGAAGAGCGTCTCCTCGAGGCGGCGTCTGCCGACGATGCCTACCTGACCAAGATCGCCCAGCACCTCCTGCTGGCTGGTGGCAAGCGATTCCGTCCTCTGCTCGCCCTGCTTGCGGCCGAGTTCGGGGAAGCCCGCGACCACCGCCCGGTGGAGGCAGGAGTGTCGGTGGAGTTGATCCACGTCGGCTCTCTCTATCACGACGATGTGATCGACGAGGCGGACGTGAGACGTGGCGCCGCGTCCGTCAACGCCAACTGGAACAACACCGTCGCCATCCTCGCCGGCGATTTCCTCATGGCTCGCGCATCGGAAGTAGCGGCGACCCATCTCAGCCAGGAGTCCGTGCGACTTCTCGCCGCGACATATGCAGAGCTCGTGGAGGGGCAGACCCGCGAGCTTCAGCTCGATTTCAACCTCGGACATGGCGTCGCCGAGTACGAACAGGTCATCGCCGGCAAGACAGCGTCATTGATCCGGACCTCTGCCCGACTGGGGGCGATGGCCGCCGATGCGGATGACGACATCGTCGAAGCTCTCTCGGAGTGGGCGTGGCAGCTGGGGCTGGTCTTTCAGATCGCCGACGACGCCCTGGATCTGGTCGCCAACGAAGAGACGATCGGAAAGCCCGCCGGGTCGGACATCCGAGAGGGCAAGTTCACGATGCCGGTGCTCGAGGCATTGTCCGGACCCGATGGCGATCGAGTGCGGTCGCTCCTCGAGAGCCCCCATCCCTATGGCGACGATGTGGTCAAAGACGTCATCGAGATTGTCCGGGCCGGAGGACATGTCGACTCCTCGCTGGCCGAGGCGTCACGGCGTCTCGAGCTGGCCTCCGGGGCCCTGGACCGTGTCCCCGACAGCGAGTCGAGGGAGATCCTGGACGGTCTGGGTGATTACCTTCTGGGCAGGGTCGACTCAGCCCGCTCCTAGAACGTGCAACGTCAGACCTCGGGTCGCAAGGTCGGGAAGAGAATGACTTCCCGTATGTGAGCCTGGTCGGTGAGCAACATCACAAGACGATCGACGCCAATGCCCAGACCTCCGGTGGGTGGTAGGCCGTACTCCAATGCCAGCAGATAGTCGTCATCGACAGGATGAGCCTCCTCGTCCCCGGCGGCGCGGGCGGCGGCCTGCTCCTCGAATCTCCGTCTCTGGTCATCGGCATCGTTCAGCTCGCTGAACGCATTGGCGTACTCCGAGCCGGCGATCACCAACTCGAACCGGTCGGCAAGACGGGGATCGGTGGCGTTGCGACGGGCCAATGGTGAGATCTCGACCGGCTGGTGGGTGACAAAGGTGGGATCCCAGATCTCGGGCTCGACGATCTCCTCATAAATCTCGGAGATGATCCGGGCCTCGCTCCATCCATCCTCGATTTCGATGCCTCTGGCATGTGCCAACGAAGCCAGGTCGCGGGCCGGGGTGTCGAGTCCCACCTCCTGGCCCACACTCGCCGACACCAGGTCGATCATCGACGCCTGGCGGAATGGCCGTGACAGGTCCAGGTCGCGCCCCTGATAGGTCAGGCTCGTCCCGCCGGTCACCTCCCGGGTCAGGTCGGCGACGACCTCCTCCGTGAGGGTCATCATGTCGGTGTAGTCCGCGAGCGCCTGATAGGCCTCGAGCATGGTGAACTCCGGGTTGTGGCTCGAGTCGATCCCCTCATTTCGAAAGATGCGGCCGATCTCGAAGACCTTCTCCATGCCACCGACCACCAGCCGCTTCAGGTACAGCTCCGTCGCGATGCGGAGGGACATGTCCATGTCCAGGGCGTGATGGTGGGTGGCGAATGGCCGGGCATTCGCCCCGGTCGCCTGATGGAGGAGGACCGGCGTCTCGACTTCGACGAAGCCCCGCGTCTCGAACTGCCGACGGAGCTCGCTGACCACCGCGGCCCTTGTCTGCGCGACCCGTCTGGCGTCGGCGTTGACGATCAAGTCGAGATAGCGCCTTCTGCTACGCAGCTCGATGTCCTGCAGCCCGTGCCATTTTTCCGGCAATGGACGCAGGCTCTTCTGGAGGATCGTGAAATCGTCTGCCCGGACGCTCAGCTCGCCCTTGCGAGTGGTCATGATCGTCCCTGTTGCACCGAGCCAGTCACCCAGGTCTACACGGGCGAATCCGTCGCCTTTCTCGTCTCCGATGGTGGACCGGTCCACGAAGAGCTGGATCGTCCCGGTGTCGTCCTGGAGTGTTCCGAACTGCAGCTTTCCGAAGGATCGGAGCAGCATGAGGCGGCCGGCCACGGTCACCCTGGTATCGGTCTCGGATCCGGGAGCGAGGCCGGCGAACGTCTCGTGGAGCTCGGCTGCCGAGTGGGTGCGCTCGTATCGGTGCGGGTAGCCACCCGACTCCAGAATCTCCTGGTGATGCTCCCGTCGCCCGGCGACGAGTGGGTCCATGCCCTGGTCGGATGTCTCGCTCATGTCGCTCGGGTTGCTGGGTCAGGGCAGGGTAGTGAGCGATGTGCACGAACCCCGTGTGCACCAGCCCCCCTCCACGGTGGCTGAAAGCACACAAGATCTTGTGCGCAATCCCGTGTGCACCAGGCCCCCTCCACGGTGGCTGAATGCACACGAGATTGGACGGGCCACTATGTGAGCCGGCTCGGCTCGCCGAGCAGCAACCCTCGGTCCGGAACCGGTTTCTCGCCCACCCAGTCGAAAGTGACATTGTCGATCAGGCGCACGCCTCCGACATGGGCCGCGACCGCCAGCACCGAAGGCCGGTCCAGCTCACTGATCGGGACCATGGTGTCCTGCGAGGCCAGCGTCGCATAGTCCACTTCCAGCCCTTTGAGAGAGCGGCGAACGGTTCCCTCGAGACGCTCGCCACGACGCTCACCGGCGTCCACTTGCTCGGCTGCCTGAAAGAGCCCCCGGCTGATGGCCAGGGCACGTTCGCGGTCCATGCGTGACAGCCTCACGTTCCGGCTGGACAGTGCCAGGCCGTCGGGCTCTCGCACGAGTGGGGCATCGATGACCGCCACCGGGAACCTCAAGTCGCGCACCATTGACTTGAGCACCGCGAGTTGTTGGGCATCCTTCCGGCCGAACATGGCGATGTCGGGTTGTAGCCCGGCAAAGAGCTTGGCCACCACGGTGGCCACACCGGTGAAGTGACCGGCCCGGTACCGGCCCTCCATCTCTTGTGAGACTCCGCCGACCTCGACGATCGTGGTCTCGCCCTCCGGGTACACCTCGTCGAGCTCAGGCACAAAGAGCAGGTCGACGTCATGCTCCTCCGCTAGCCCGGAGTCTCGCTCGGTGTCCCTCGGGTAGGCGGCGAAGTCGTCCTTGTCGTCGAACTGCGTCGGGTTCACGAACAGGGAGACGACCAGTGTGTCGCATTGCTGGCGCAACAGGTCCATCAGCGCAAGGTGGCCCTCGTGAAGGAACCCGAGCGTTGGAAGCAGCCCGACGGTGCCCTTGTACTTCTCGCGGGTGCCGGCAAATGTCGCGGTCAACTCCATTGCTGGATGTCGCCCTTCCGACCCGCGCGAATCGCGGTGGCCTCAGCCATCAACCGGTACTGCTCGCCCACCGACTCCGACGTCCGCCGTGCCGCCTCGAGCTGGCCGATCACGGTCGAGATGTCCCCCCGCGCGATCGGACCTGTCAATGGTGTGTCAGCCACGATCTCATAGAGGTTGGCCACTGCCTGTTCGACGAGTGGGCGGGTGACCACCGGGTCGATCCTCGCGGAGACCATCAGGTCTTCTGCGGTGGCGAGCGCGGTGATGACGAAGTTGGCCGCGGCCGCCGCACCGGCGTGATAGGCCGGCCTCGACTCGTCGGCGAGGGGGAATGGGATCATGTCGAGAGAGGCAGCAAGCTCGGTCAGCGTGGTCATTGCCTGGGGACCACCGCCGATCCCGACGAATGAGCCGGCTAACGCAGCCGCCCCCCGCTGGGGGTCGGGAAGTGTCTGCAGAGGGTGAAACCCGCCGGTGGCGACCCCGGCAGCCGCGAGCTCGTCGAGGGCGGCAACGGGGGTGAACCCGGACATGTGGACCGCCAGCGGGAACGATCCGGCGTGGAGGGAGAGACGGGTCGACATTTCTTCGATGGCGTCGTCCCGAACCGCGATGAGGAGCAGGTCAGACTCGGGCCAGGGGCCGTCCCATGCCAGCGTGGGGCCGTAGGGGTTGTCCCCGGATCGGGAGAGCACGCCCACGATCTCATGACCCGAACGAGCAGCGGCGATGGCTATAGAGCCTCCGGCCCTGCCCGGGCCGGCGATTGTCAGTCTCACACGTCTACCTCGGCCGACGTGGCGGCGAGGCTAGCCAGCGGGCCGCACAGCCCAAGCGGGTGACAGACCGCGTCCGGTCAGGCCTGGTCTTCGAGCTGGTTGGGGGTGATGACCGGCCAGTTCGAGTCCATCTCGGACTTCATGTCGTGGTAGCCGGTCCGGCGCTTCCAGAACTTCGTCTTCCAGACCCTGAATCTCCGACGTTTCAAATCTTGTTGGTCGGCGAGATGGTTTTCGTGATTGACGCCGGCCCCTCTCACCTCCGGCACGACGACGTCGTCGGGATCGTCGGTCATGTGCAACATCTGATGAGTGGAATGTCGCACGGCACGATGCTGCTGTTTGCGCTCTTCGCGTGTCGGGCGGCCGTCGTTGTATCCGGGGATGTCCTGGCGATGCTCCCGCGACCGTTTTGCCATCTAGATCGTTCCTCCTGTCATGGACCTTGCTGATTGTCCGAACCAAGAGGAGGGCCGCGGCCGCTTCCCATGAGTGGAACCTAGCACGGGCCTGGCTGTCCGTGTGAGGTTCGGAGGAACAGGGTCACCGATCCGGCTCGTCATCCCGCAAAACCCCTCCCAGAGGCGACACTTCCTGGTCGGAGACCAGCGTCCTGGCCGTCGAGGCCGTCAATCCTTCAGCCACGATCGCCTCGGGCCAGACCTCACACAATGGATCGAGGACGAACCGGCGCTCCGCTGCCCTCGGATGGGGAATCTCGAGGTCAGGATCTCGAACCGACCCCCCATCGCTGGCGACGATGTCCAGATCGAGGGTGCGTGGCCCCCAACGGACCTCTCGAACCCTCCCGTGGTCATCCTCGATTCGATGGAGCGCCTTGAGCAGGTCGTGTGGCTCTGATGGCGTGTTGAGGACCGCAACCGCGTTCAGATACGGCTCCTGAGCCGGGCCCCCGACCGGTTCTGTCTCATAGACACCCGAGACCGCATCGACCGAGCCCAACCGCTCGAGCGCCGCCACGGCTCGACGGAGATGGTCCAACCGGGCTCCGACGTTGGAGCCAAGAGCGATGGCGAACCGGGTCATCGAGATCGGTCGATGGTGACAGCGACATCCTCGAACGTGAGCGGGATCGGGGCCTCTGGCTTGTGCACCGTAACGGTGACACGCTCCACACGGGACTCGGCCAGCACCGTGGTGGCGATCTGGCTCGCCACCGACTCGATCAGGTCGTGGCTGTCTCCCTGCACCAGGTCGTGGGTGATCTGGGCCAGCTTTCCGTAGTCCACGGTGTCGGTGAGGTCGTCGGAAGCGCCGGCGGTGGACAGGTCGAGATACAGCGTCAGATCGATCCGGAAGATCTGAGGATCCTGCTTCTCGTGCTCGAGCACCCCATGCCGGGCGAGCACTTCGATTCCTTTGAGCTCGATCCGATCGGTCACGAGGCGGCGGACGCCGGGATCAGCGAGCGGCCCTCCGGCCCCAGCGCGCGTCCCAGAATCTGCTGAATGACCGCCAAGGCGAGGATCGGGTCGTTGACCAGCCCGGAGGCGACGAGGTACCCACCAAGCAATCCACCGACCGTGTCGTCGATCGCCTCTCGATGCACGAGAACGCGCGACCGTCGCTTGGCAGTGGCCTTCACCAGGGTCGCGAAGAACTCGTCGACATCGTGAGTGGTTAGATCCGCGCCAATGGGCACCGAGAACGTGGCGATCCCTGCCTCGCGATAGGCAAGAAGGTTCTGGTTGCCCGGAAGCATCGAGACCACTGTGTTGATCCCGGCCTCCTCCACGAGCCAGGTGATCTCTTCCTCGCGTCGCACCCGGCGATGCTGGAAGCCGGAGCCGCCGACGCGCTCCGAGACAGCGAGACGATCGGTGATGACCCAGGTGAATCCCCGGGGCTTTAGTCCTGCGACCATTCGTCCCATTGCTGGGGATTCACGATAGCGGCGGCCAGGCTCAGCGCCGCTCTTGACGAAGCAACGTCGTGAACCCGAAAAACCCTTGCTCCACGCTCGAAACCGAGAGCGGTCGTGACCGCGGTGACACCGTCGCGCTGGGTCGCGTCTTTGATGCCCGCGACCCGTCCTAGAAAGCTCTTGCGGGAGGCACCGAGCACGACAGGGAACCCCATCCCCGCGAGCTTCCCCAGCCCTTCGATCAGCTCCAGGTTGTGGGTGACGGTCTTGCCGAATCCGATCCCAGGGTCGATCGCGATGGATGCCCGGTCCACCCCCGCCGCGATCAACTGTTGGGCTCTCGAGCCCAAGAATTCCGCAACTTCGCTCACGACATCGTCATAGGTCGGGTCGTGTTGCATCGTTCGTGGCGTTCCCTTCATGTGCATCAGGACCACCCCGGCGCCCCACTCTGCGAGGACTTCCGGCATGCCAGGCGCAGCAGCGGCTGTCACCTCATTGACGATCTCGGCCCCGGCAGCGAGGGCGGCCTTGGCAACCTCCGGTTTCGACGTGTCGATCGACACGAGGGCACCGGCGGAGACCAGGGTCTCCACCACCGGCAGCACACGACGAAGCTCTTCGTCCACCGGGACGGCCTCCGCACCTGGCCTGGTCGACTCGCCCCCGATGTCTACGACGTCTGCTCCCTGCTCCATCATTTGGCGTCCGGCGTCAGTCGCCGCAACCGGGTCGAGATGGATCCCGCCATCAGAGAAGGAATCCGGGGTGACGTTGATCACCCCCATGATCACGCCCTGGGAAAGGTCCAGCTCCCTCGTCCGCAGTTTCCAGACACTCACACCTGGAACCTAGGACGTACCACCTAGAACAGCGAGCGCAGTGAGCTAACGAGCCGTGCCAAAGAGGAGAGACATGGCCTCGGCTCTCGTGGCCGGTTGCGACTCCATGATCCCGCGTACCGCCGAGGTCACGGTGGTGGCCCCGGGCTTCTTGACTCCTCGCATCGACATGCAGAGATGCTCCGCCTCGACCACGACCATCACGCCGAGGGGCTGAAGTCGCTCAGTCAAGGCGTCGGCCACTTGGGCCGTGAGCCGTTCCTGCATCTGGGGCCGCCGGGCGAATCCTTCGACCAGCCGGGCGAGCTTGGAGAGCCCGGTGACCCGCCCCTTGGGGATGTAGGCGACATGGGCTTGACCGTGGAAGGGCACGAAATGGTGCTCACACATCGAATAGAAGGGGATCTCCCGCACCATCACGATCTCCTGATAGTGCTCCTCGCCGAAGAAGGCATCGACGACGTCCCCCGGATCACGATGGAGGCCATCGAACACTTCGGCATAGAAGGCGGCCACCCGTTCCGGGGTCTCGATTAGACCTTCCCGGTCAGGGTTCTCGCCGAGAGCCTCGATGATCTCACGAACCGCCTTCTCGATACGGCCCCTGTCGATCATCGCCTCGCTGGTCGGTTCGATCTCACTCATCCAGACAGAAAATAGGCCGACTGCCGTCTCCTATTCCATCAAACTCCAAAATGACTTGACAGAGATGTCACATTGGCATTATGGTGATGTCACGATGACATCGTCATGATGTCGCAACAAGGAGTAGAAATGTTCATTCACACCCCCGATGATCTGGAGCGGAGGTTGGGACAGCGAATCAGGCGAGTCCTGAGGAAGAAGAACCGG
The DNA here is from genome assembly GCA_963810465.1 of uncultured Acidobacteriota bacterium. Taxonomy (GTDB): domain Bacteria; phylum Actinomycetota; class Acidimicrobiia; order Spongiisociales; family ZC4RG35; genus JARDZU01. Next base: position 77,918 of record CAWENM010000012.1, read on the forward strand.
GATCCGGTCGATCCCCCAACTCGAACCATCGTCAACGCAGCCCGCTGGACCCATCCGACATAGGATCCGGCGATGCAATTGACGCAGACGGCCCATGTGATGGAGGCGGCGGTGCAGGCCCAGTTGCGACTGGCGGATCCCGAGCTCGCCGCCCTCGGGTCCGACCTCCTCGAAGTCCTTCGCCCTGCGATCAGGCTGACTCTCATGGAAGTGGTGGAGATGGCGGCCCAAGAGGTGAACGGACAGCTCGCCGGTCAGCGCGTCGAGATCCAAATGATCGACGGCGAGCCAGAGCTGACGGTCCGTCGCGACCAGTCGGCGATCCCTCCCCCACCACCCCCGCCATCGGGAGAGCCCATCGATGCCGAAGCCAGGATCACTCTTCGACTTCCCGGATACCTCAAGGACCTGATCGCCGAAGCCGCCGAAGGCGCCGGCGATTCGGTCAACGCCTTCGTCGTCGACGCCCTGCGCTCCAAGGCGTATGAAAGGGCTCCATCCAGCAGCGTGAGACGGACGATCGATCTGTGATCGACCGTGAGCTTGCGGTCGATGACAACCCGACGATAAGGATCACAATCAGGTCGGGCCGGGTGAACGTCGAGAGCGGCGAGCCCGGGTTGGCCCGGTTCAAGCTCGACACCAATGATCCGACATTCGAGATCCGACAGGCTGCCGACGCCATAGTCGCCTCAGGCGACCGGGGGGGCCGGGTGTTCGTGACTGTCAGTGTGCCCCCGTTGACCGACATGGAGATCGGAACGGCCAGCGGCGACGTCGACATAGACCCCCCGCTCGGCCGTCTCGATGTGACCACCGTGAGCGGCGAAGTCGAGTTCGAAACCGTTCAGCGGCTTCAGGCCAGAACTACCAGCGGTGGGATTCGGGGCCGTCGGGTGGAAGGTGAGGCCTCGTGCGTCACCACGTCGGGGGATATCAAGGTGTCAGAGATCGTTGAGAGCGCCGACTTCTCCACCCGGTCGGGATCGATAATCATCGGGAGCTGCTCAGGGATCGTTTCGTGCGCGACGCTGTCGGGCAACATCCGGATCGAGGAGCTGAGCGGGCCAACGGGGAGGATCAAATCGATGTCCGGGGGGGTCCGCCTGGGGATCCCACCCCGAACCCGGGTCGAGCTCGACGCGAACACCCTGTCCGGCAAAGTCACCTTGCCCACCCCGAGCGCGAGCCCGGAGCCACCCGAGCGCGAGATCAGTCTCAAGGTCCGTCTGGTATCAGGAAACCTGAAAATCGAGAGGCTGTAGAACCCTTAACCGGCGTCGGTGGCGGGACGGGTGGAACGACGCAGCTTGGGTTTCAACTGGAGGGACTCGGTGACCGGCTCCTCCTCCTTGTCCGCCTCCTCGGCGGCGGCGATCTGCTCCTCGCGGGGCTGAGGGATCACCGGGTTGTCCGGATACTTGAGCCGCATTGCCCCTTCCGAGGTGTGCTCCCACTTGGGGACATCGGAGAAGAGCTCGGCGACCGCTTCCCGGTCCACTGTCTCATTCTCCAGGAGAGCTGCGACCATGCGCTCCATCGCATCCTGGTGACGCTCCAGGATATGCCTTGCCTCTTCGTGGGCGGCATTGATCATCTTGCGAACCTCGTTGTCGATGTTCGCGGCAACTTCGTCGGAGTAGTCCTGCTGTCGGGAGTAGTCACGACCCAGGAACACCTCGCCATTGGGCTTGCCGTACTGCATCGGGCCCAGGATGTCGCTCATCCCGTACTCCATGACCATCCGCCGGGCGATGGCAGTTGCCTTCTCGATGTCGTTGGCGGCACCCGTGGTTGGGTCGGCGAAGATCAACTCCTCGGCCGTCCGGCCACCGAGCAGCATCGCCAGCTGATCCACCAGCTCCGAGCGACGGACCAGGTACTTGTCGTGGGTGGGGAGGGCAAGGGTATGGCCCAGCGAGCGGCCCCGGGCCACGATCGTGACTTTGTGCACCGGGTCCGAGTTGGGGAGGGCATACCCGACCAGGGCGTGACCGGTCTCGTGAAAAGCGATGAGCCGCTTCTCCTCGTCGGTCATGACCTTGGTCTTGCGCTCGGGGCCGGCGATCACCCGATCGATGGCCTCTTCGAGCTCGAGCATCCCGATGTCCTTGCTGCGGCGCCTGGTCGCCAGAAGTGCGGCCTCGTTGATCAAGTTGGCCAGATCGGCGCCGGTGAAGCCCGGGGTCCGCCGAGCCAGCACCATGAGGTCGATCTCATCGTTCAGCGGCTTGCCCTTGGAATGGACCTCGAGAATGGCCTTCCGACCTTCGACGTCCGGTGCGTCGACCACGATCTGACGGTCGAATCGCCCGGGTCTGAGCAGGGCTGGGTCGAGGATGTCGGGTCGGTTGGTCGCCGCCATCACAATGACACCGCTGTTCCCTTCGAAGCCGTCGAGCTCCACCAGCAGCTGATTCAGGGTCTGCTCGCGCTCGTCGTGACCGCCACCCAAACCGGCGCCGCGATGACGACCAACTGCGTCGATCTCATCGATGAAGACGATGGCCGGGGCGCTCTGCTTGGCCTGGTCGAACAGATCGCGCACACGGGACGCGCCGACCCCGACGAACATCTCCACGAAGTCAGATCCCGAGATGGACATGAAGGGGACCCCGGCCTCGCCTGCAACAGCCCTGGCAAGCAGGGTCTTGCCTGTCCCGGGAGGGCCGAAGAGGAGGACGCCGCGGGGGATCTTTGCCCCCATCTGGCGGTACCTGTCGGGGTTCTGGAGGAAGTCCTTGATCTCCTCGAGCTCTTCCTTGGCTTCGACCAGCCCTGCCACGTCGTCGAATGTGATCTTGGGCTGTTCCTTGCCGACGAGCTTGGCCCGGGACTTGCCGAACTGCATGACCCGATTTCCGCCGCCCTGCATCTGCATGAAGATGAACACCATGAAGCCCAGCAGGAACAGCCACGGGAGGAAGCTGATCAGGACCTCCCAGAAACCGGGTGGCTGGGGATCGGAACTGAACGCCGTGCCCGACTCACGGATCACGGTGACGAGGTCGCCCTCGGCGCCCTCGGGATAGCTGGAGACCTGGTCGAAGGCTTCTGCCGGCAACGTCGAGTTGGCGAGACGGCCCTGGAGCTCGTTCGAGCGCGCCAGCATCTCCACCGCCTCGTAGTCGCCGGCCTCGACATTGTCGATGAACTGGGAGAGCTCTATGACCTCGGGGCCCTGGACCTGGTCGAACCACCACTGGGCGAGGATGGCCAGCATGATGATGGAAAGCCCGTAAACAACGAGCGTGCGCAGCGTTCGGTTCACTGAGACCTCAAGACAAACTCCGGGGAAGACTCCGAAACGTCAATGCTACGGGAAACCCCCGGATAGTCGAACCCCTTCTCGACGTGGGCCAAAGAAGTCGAAATCGTCTCAGGCCTCTGCCCCCATGACGCCCACATAGGGCAGATTGCGGTACTTGCCCGCATAGTCGAGGCCGTACCCGACCACGAACTCGGGACCGATGGGAAACCCCACATACTTGACGTCGAGTGGGACCCGCTGGATGCCTTCCTTCAGGAGGAGGGCCGCGATCTCGAGCGAAGCCGGCTTGCGCACGTTGAGACTCTTCATCAGGTAGTTCAAGGTCAGACCCGAGTCGATGATGTCTTCCACGATCAGCACATGCCGACCATCGATCTCCTCGTCGAGGTCCTTGAGGATTCGGACCACACCCGAAGTCTGCGTCGAGGCCCCGTAGGACGACACCGCCATGAAGTCGAACTCCACCGGCAGATCGATGTGGCGGGCCAAGTCGGCCATCACCATGAAGGCGCCACGGAGAACCCCAACCAGCAGCACGTCCTTGCCCGCGTAGTCCGCCGTGATCTGCCGGCCGAGCTCGGCGAGCTTGCTGTCGATCTCCTCGGCGGTGATCAGGGGCTTGATGTCCATCCGCTTTCCTCTCTGGCGAACACGGAAAGGTAGCCGCTGGTTCCGGGCTCATACCAGGCCACCGGAAGCCGCCGCTCCCCCGGCAGCCATGCGGGCTCGTCGTTGGCCGCAACTACGAGTTGGCCACCCGCGTCGACCCGAGCCGCAAGGTTCACATCCGGGGGAAAGACCGCCGACCACAGCCCGATGGGCGCCACCCGGCAAGGTCGATCGACTTGCTCGACGTCGATCCGGTAGCTGCCCACCGCGTTGGCCCCAACCTCGAGGGCGACCTGGGTCTGGGACGGCGTAGCGGTCTCCACCGGGCGGAAGACGAGAAGTGGGCCCTCATGGGCCACCTCCAAGCCGCCGCCCAGGATGACGGACCGACGCCCACGCCCGGCAACGGACCAGACCTCCCCCATCTCGTCGGCAGTGCCACTGTGGGGCGGTCGCACCCGGCTCAGACATCGTCTGAGGACTCTGTCCGCCACAGGTCGGGGGACGGCGACCAACGCTCCGAGTGCGATCGACATCGTCCCTCCGGTCTCGATGACGGGGACCAACGCCGCCTCGTCCTGAAGGTGGAAATCATCAGAGCCGACCAGGGCAGCCGTCCTGGCCAACGACTCGACCAGCCTCGGGTTGAACCGGGCCGCCAGGTCGGGGATGACTTCGAGCCTCAACACGTTCCGACGCAGGCCACGATCGAAATTCGAGGGGTCGTCCTGGAAAGGCAGGCCGGCCAGACCCGCCAGCTCCCTCGTGTCCGACCGGCTCACGGCGAGCATGGGCCGGACCAGGGGTCCGATGCCGGCTGGGATCCCGGCCAGACCGGTCGGGCCGGCACCTCTCAGAAGGCTCATCAACACGGTCTCTGCCTGGTCGTCCAGGGTGTGAGCCGTGAGCAAGGTCTCGCCCGGTTGCAGAGCCGCAAAGAACGCGACGTATCTCGCGCTGCGTGCCTGACCCTCGATGGAGGCACCCGGTGGGACCTCGATCGGGACAACCTCCAGGGCGATCCCCAGGCTGACCGCCACTGCTCGAGCCGCCTCCTCTAGTCGATCGGAAGCGGGCAGCCCATGGTTGATGTGGATGGCCCTGGCCTCTCGACCCAGATGGTGGATGAGGTATGCCAGCGTGGCCGAGTCGGCGCCTCCGGAAAGGGCCACGACCGGGTTCCTGGTGGGAAGCCGGAGGAGATCGCTCGATCTCCTCCTGAGCTCCTTCAGGCGACGCGTCTCAACCATCGCTCGGGGCTCTCGATCTCCTCGAGCGTGGGCAGGCTCCCTGCCCCCCTGAAGGCGAGACCGACGGCATCCCAGCCGGCCTCACGTTCGACGACCTCGATGAAACGCTCCCCCATCCGGTATTGATTCATCTTCATCTCCATCCCGGTGAGTCTGAAGAACGCCGCGGTTCGCTTGTCCTTCCGTCGCGCCTTGAGGACGTTGCTCATGCGCTGCTGCGTGCGCAGGTGCTGTTGGCCGAGCCGGTCCATGACCACATGCCCGTGACCCTCGAGGAGCGACATCAGCGCCTGGACCTTGTCGATGACGACGGTCTGCTCGGAGGAGGCGAATAGCCCGAGCAGGCCACGCTCATCGATGATCGGCGTTCCTGCGCCGCGGCGACGGGTGACCTCGTCGATGATCCGGTTCATCCGCCCCGGCTCGGGTCGAGATTGCTCGACCAATTCGGTGACCAGGCTCATGAAGTACTCACGAAGCCAGGGGACACCCTGGAACTGGGCGCGGTGTGTCAACTCATGGAGCGCCACCCAGAACCTGAACTCCTCCGGTCGGAACTGGTGGGCACGCTCCAGCTGCATGATGTTCGGCCCGACGAAGGCGACCACATCGGCGTCTTCGCCGGTGGGCAGGACCAACTCGTACTGGCCCAGCACCCGGCGGGCGATCACACCCAGGACTGCCGTCATCTCGGCCTGGACCATCCGATTGGCGAAAGTGGCGACGCCCCGTCCCCCCGGGCCCGAAGCCTCCATCTTCTCGGTGAGCTGGCGCTGGAGGGGCTTCATCAAATGGCTGAAACTCGCGACGTTGCGCTCGATCCACTCCTCACGCCCGATGACGATCGTTGTCGGGTCACCGGGGAGACCGAGCCCGGTCGCCCCGGTTACGAGATTTGAGACCTGATCGGTGAGTCGGATCATGTCTGCCTCGAGCGCCGAGCTGTGGTAGGTCTCGGCCAAGGGATATGTCCCGGCGATCCTTCCGGCGAGACGGCCCGACCCGGACCGGCTGGAAGTCACTCCTTGACGACTCGGTACCGCTTGCGAACAACCCTCGTGAAATACTGGATCGTGGTCATCACGATGACGACGACGGCGAGAACGATCCCGGTCGGGATCATGTAGCGGTAGGTCCAGTCGGGAAGGGGCTCGGTCTGCTCGGGAGTGGTGACAGGTACGGCCGGCTCGATGCCCGAAGTAGGGGCGGGCTCTTCCGACACGGTGGTAGAAGTCTGTTCTTCGGTCCCCTCAGTCGCCAGCGCGGGCATGATCATGAACGCGGCGTGGGCGGTGAGGAGGACGACGAGTGTTGCGACGCGGCTGAATCGCTTCATCTGACGCGCAGGATAGTGGGGAACTACGGGGACGCCGCTTCGCGAGCGATGGCATCGCGGAGCCGTTCCAGGAACTCGTCGGGGACGTCTTCGGCAAGACGCTCCCTGACCACGATCTGGAGCCTGGCTTCGAAATCGAAGCTCTTGAGACACCCGGAGCAGTCCTCGAGGTGGGCGCGGATCACCTCAGATGTGGAGGCTTCGATTTCTCTGTCGAGATACTGATAGAGATTGGTCAGTGCGTCGTCGCACTCGTGTCCGCTCATGGTCGTTCCGCGCCCTCAGGCACAAGGCCTCTTTTGACTGCGTAATCCCACAACGATTTCTCCATCGCCTTTCTTCCCCGGTGGAGCCGCGACATGACGGTACCGATCGGGATGTCAAGGATGTCGGCGATCTCCTTGTATGAGAAACCGGCCAGGTCGGCGAGGAGGACGGGCAGTCGGAAGTTCTCCGGCAGATCCTCGACCGCCTTCTTGATGTCGGACTCGACCAACCCGTCCAGAACCCGTTCCTCGGTCGATCGCGCCGCCTCGGCGGATTCCTCGGAACCGATGTTTCGGTACAGGTAGAGGTCCTCGACCGAGCCGAGGTCGACCTCGGAGGGGCGACGCGAGTCTTTGCGGTATTTGTTGATGTAGGTGTTGGTCAGAATGCGGTAGAGCCACGCCTTTAGGTTGGTCCCCTCCTCGAAGGTGTGATAGGCCCGGTAGGCCTTGAGGAAGGTCTCCTGCACCAGGTCCTCGGCATCGGCGGGGTTGCGGGTCATGCGCATGGCGGCGCTGTACAGCTGCCGGGCGTACTGCATGGCATCTTGTTCGAAGTTGGCCTGGTCAGCCATGAGCCGGGACGGTACAGGCCAGTGGCTGAAAGATCTAAGTCGTCGGCGCCCTCGGAAATGCCAGGAGGATCATGGCCCCCGCCACGAGGCCAATTATTGCGATCGACAGGATCGCCCAGCGATTGGCCACGCCGTTCAGCTTGGAGCTGATGGAAGCGAAGAACAGGACCGTGGCGAAGAGAACAGTCGTCAGCACGTACTCGTTGGCCCTCTCGGTGGCCTGCTGAGCGGTCAAGGTGTGCTCCTCTGCCGTCTGAGCCAGGTCATCGGCGATCTGCGCCGCTGGCACCACGTAAACGTCCATTACAAACGGAGATGTGGGGGCATCCGGGTTGTTGAACGGGTCCTCTGCAAGCCACGCGTCAGTCGCGATCCGCAGCCGCTCCGGCATGCCTTCGTAGATGAAGTCGGCCGTTTCGTCTTCGCCGTCGGTCGTGGCCTCGAGCCAGGCGATGAACACGGCCAGATCGATCGAGGTGGCCTGGCGGGCCTCGTTCGAGGCGCGCACCGACTCGGTCTGATCGTTGGCCGCGTCGCCATAGCTGGTCGCCTGGATCGCAGACCACTGCGAGCTCTGAAAGCCGGACCAGGCTGTGGCGATCGCCGTCACCGACATCACGATCACCGAGATCAACTCGAAGTTGGTGGCCAGCCAGCGACGGGTGGTGTGTGGCAGCTGGTCGAGGATCGGATCACCGGCGGGCACGGACCGAATCTAACGAGCGGTCGGAGCCGGAGAGGGGAGTCGAACCCCTGGCCTACCACTTACGAGGCGGTTGCTCTACCACTGAGCTACTCCGGCGGGACACCCAATGGTAAAGGCACCGTATCTCCTGGGCGAGGTGGAGGATTGGCGAAAGGGAGCCCGATTAGGCGCGTGAAGTCCTTCGCGAATCGGATCCCCTTCGCCTGACCGTTGATAGTGGGGGTGAGCCTGAGACTCACTGCGACCTGGCCATCCCAGATCACTGAAGGCAGATAGAAACACCGATCAGAGGTGCTGTCGTACACGGCGATCCAGTCGACCTCTTCTTTGGTGTATCGGTGAGTCACCCACGCCGAGTTGCTCATGATTCGCGCCACCACAACCCGCCCGTTCGAAGTCGTGTACTTGCACTGGACCTTCTCCAGAGCACCGTTCTCCTTGCGCACCACGATGAGATCGAAGGGCAGGTCATGACCGAAAGGTATGGCGATGCCATGACCCTGGCGTTGCAGGTCGGCCAGGATGATCGCCTCCCCGATCTCCCCTTTGGCATTGGTCTTCCCCATCGACACCCTCGATGTCGAAGGTATCGGGACCGGGTGACAGAAATCAGGTCTCGGAGCCGAGACCGGCGAAGAGATTGGCCAGGACCAATTCTCGCCGCAGATTGGCCTGGATATCGACCACGGCATCGAGGATCTTCTCCGCGGAGGCCACGGCCTTGCGCGGGCTCACATCGGTGAAGGTGCCCAGAGGTAGGTCGCTGTTCCGTACCGGCCCGCCCATCTGTAGCGAGGCCGAGTCGGTGTACCACGAGGCCAGGATCTCCAGACCGTTCACCAACAACGACTGCTCGGCCCGCCGCCTGGCCCGTTGCTCCCGCTCCTTTGTCATGTCGTCGGAGACCGACTGATCGACCAGAGGGGCAATCTCGGATAGGACATCAGAGGCAAGACGCTGACCGTCTCCGGGATGGGGTGTCACCTGACCGGGTATCGCCAGCCATAGGTCCCGAAATCGTGAAACCTCCGGGCGGTCCATCAACGCCAGGGCCAGACCGGGCCGACCTCCCGAGACGACGGCCACTCCCTCGGCTGCGGCGCGATCCAGTCCTCGGGCCTCGAGCGCCGCCACCATCGTCTCCTGGGGGACTCTCCCGATGTGGATGGTCCGGCATCGTGAGGCCACGGTTGCCGGGAAGTCGTCCTCGGACTCCGCCACCAGGAGGAACACCACCGATGCGGTCGGCTCCTCCAACGTCTTGAGGAGGGCATTGGCCGCCTGCTCTGTCATCGTCCCCGCCTCCGGGAAGAGGAACACCGACCGGTCCGATTCGACCGGGCGCAGCGACGACCGGGTGACCACCTCCCGGGCCTGGTCGACACCGAGACTGGTCGCCCCCTCGGGTTCCACCACCGTGACATCGGGGTGAACTCCCTCGCGCACCAACCGGCATGACCGGCACTCGACATCGTGCTCGCCACCCTCGGCGCAGAGCAGGGCCGCGGCGAACCGCGCCGCGAGGGTCGCCTTCCCCACCGAGTCTGGCCCGGTGAACAGGTAGGCCTGGGCCGGCGCGGACACCTCCCGCCGCAGCAACTCGACCACCCTCTCGTGGCCGATCACCCCGTCGAAGGAATCGGTCATCATGCCCAACTCACTCATCACTCGATCGACCAGCTCCTCTGTTGAACCGGATCCGTCCAGGAGCACCACCCGTTCCGGCTCGGCCACAGCCAGGTCCCGATAGGCCGCTGCCACGTCCTCCTGAAAGGCCACGCTCTCGCTCCCGATCCGATCGGGCCGACCCTGACGGCTAAGCGCTTTCCCCGGGTCGACATCGATCACAAACACCCGTCCCGGCTCCAGACCCTCGAGACCGATCTCGTTGATCTCGCGCACCCGTTCCTCACCCATGCCACGGGCCCGACCCTGATAGGCGATCGACGAGTAATAGGTGCGATCGCTGATCACCCACGCACCTCGCTCGAGGGCCGGTGCCACCACATCCCGGGCGAGTTGGGCACGCTGTGCTGCAAAAAGGAAGACCTCCGCCCACCGATCGACTCGATCGGAATCCAGCACGAGCTCACGAACAGTCTCTCCGAGCGGGGTCCCGCCCGGCTCCCGAACCTCCACGACTTCGTCGCCAAGGGCGCGGAGTTTGGCGGCCAGAGCGGCCGACAGAGTCGTCTTGCCGCTGCCATCGCCACCTTCCAGCGCAATATATCGGTGGTTGCGGGGCGTTTCACCTGTCACTGAGAAGGACGGTAACGGTCTCCCGTGACACGGGTCGTATTGACATTCGGCGGTCAAATGAAGTCAACTCACAGCACCTATGCCTAAAAGCCTCGTCATCGTCGAGTCCCCGACCAAGGCCCGGACCATCTCCGGATTCCTCGGTCCGGATGTCGCCGTCGAGTCTTCGATGGGGCACATCCGCGACCTGCCACGGTCGGCTGCCGAGATCCCGGCGAGCGCCAAAGGCAAGGCTTGGGCGCGGCTCGGGGTCGACGTGGACAACGATTTCGAGCCCCTGTACGTGGTGCCCAAAGAGCGCAAGGACCGGGTCAAGAAGCTCAAGGAGATGCTGGCCGGGGTCGACCAGCTCTATCTGGCGACTGACGAGGATCGCGAGGGCGAATCCATCGCCTGGCACCTGGCCGAGATTCTCAAGCCCAAGGTGCCGGTGCATCGGATGGTGTTCCACGAGATCACCCAGCACGCGATCGAAGACGCGTTTGCCAGCCCTCGAGATCTCGACCTGCGCCTGGTCCAGGCGCAGGAGGCTCGCCGCATCCTCGACCGTCTCTACGGGTTCGAGGTGTCCCCCGTCCTGTGGCGCAAGGTCCAGCAAGGGCTCTCTGCCGGCCGCGTCCAGAGTGTGGCGGTCCGCATCGTCGTCGAGCGAGAGCGGGAGCGCATGGCGTTCACCTCGGCTGAGTACTGGAGTCTCGAAGGGTCTTTCGCCCCGGCGGACGACCTGACCAAGGTCTTCGAGGCAACGTTGCTCCAGGTCGATGGAGCCCGGGTCGCCACCGGCAAGGAGTTCGGCGCGGACGGTCAGGCCAAGCCCGGGACCCTGGTCCTCGACCAAGCGCTGGCCACCGCATTGGCCGAAGGGCTGCTCGATTCCCGATTCGAGGTGCATTCGGTCGAGGAGAAGCCGTACAAGAGGTCGCCATATCCCCCGTTTCGGACATCGACGCTGCAGCAGGAGGCTGCCCGAAAGCTTCGGTTCTCGTCGTCGAGAACGATGTCGGTGGCCCAACGCCTCTATGAGAACGGGTACATCACCTACATGCGCACGGACTCGACGTCCCTGGCCGATTCCGCCGTCGCCTCCGCCCGCTCTCAAATCACCAAGCTATACGGGCAGGAGTATCTCTCGCCCAAGCCACGGACGTTCGCATCCAAGGTGAAGGGCGCCCAAGAGGCGCACGAGGCGATCCGGCCCGCGGGAGACGACCACTTCCAAACACCGGAGCAGGTGGCGACTCTCGTCGGCCCGGACGAGGGTCGGCTATACGACCTCATCTGGAAGCGGACCATCGCCTCGCAGATGGCCGACGCCGTCGGATTCACCGTCTCGGCCCGCCTCGGGGCGCAGTCCACCGACGGGCGCGAGGCGGTCTTCAGCACCAGTGGCAGAACCATCACATTCCCCGGCTTCCTCCGGGTCTATGTGCAGGGCTCGGACGACCCCGAGTCCGATGCCGACGACAAGGAGAAGGTCCTGCCCAAGCTGGCCCCGGGCGACGCCCTGGCCGTGCAACGTCTGGAGCCGACCGGGCATGAGACGCGCCCCCCGCCAGGTACACCGAGGCGTCGCTGGTTCAACGACTCGAGGAGCTGGGGGTTGGGCGGCCCTCGACCTATGCCTCGATCATGACGACGATCCAGGACCGCGGATACGTCTGGAAGAAGGGCACGGCTCTGGTACCGAGCTTCGTCGCGTTTGGCGTCGTCGGTCTTCTCGAGAAGCACTTCCCCCAGCTCGTCGATTACAGCTTCACCGCATCGATGGAGGACGACCTCGACCGGATCGCCGCCGGAGAGGAGGAGTCAGTCCCCTGGCTCACACATTTCTACTTCGGCGACGACGGGCTCAAGCACAAGGTGGCGAGCCGCCTCGATGAGATCGATCCACGTGCAGTCGGCTCGATACCGATCGGTGTCAACGAGGACGGCAACGATGTCGTGGCCAGGATCGGACGCTATGGCCCGTATGTGGAGATCGGAGAGGAGCGGGCCTCCATCCCCGATGATCTGGCCCCCGACGAGCTGACGGTCGAGAGGGCCACAGAGCTGGTCGAGCACCAGAACGTCGGCGACAAGATCTTTGGGACCGACCCCGAGTCCGGGCTCACCGTGTACGGGAAGACCGGCCGTTTCGGGCCATACATCCAGCTTGGAGAGGCCGAGGAGGGCAGCAAGACGAAGCCGAAGCGAGCGTCCCTTTTCAAGAACATGACCATGGACGAGCTTTCGATGGACACAGCGCTACAACTCCTCGCTCTGCCCCGCACTGTCGGCCCCGACCCTGAGGGTGTCGACATCGTCGCCCTCAACGGCCGATACGGGCCCTACATCCAACGAGGATCTGACCGGCGCAGTCTCGAGAGCGAGGAGCAGCTGTTCACCCTCACTGTCGATGAGGCCCTCGCCCTTCTCGCTGAGCCACCGCGCCGCAGAGGTCAAAGGGCGGCGGGGCCATTGAAGGAGCTCGGCCCCGACCCGGTCAGCGGGAAGGAGGTCACGGTCCGAAACGGGCGCTATGGCCCGTATGTCACCGATGGGGAGGTCAATGCCTCATTGCGTCAAGGCGACTCTCCCGAGACCATCACCATCGAGCGTGCCGCCGAGCTGCTCGCAGCGCGAAGAGACCGCGTGGCAAACGGCTAGAGAACGGTGGCGGCCATCTCCGCCAAGGGGGACCGCACCGTCTTCTCCAGGGTGACGTGGCCAAACAGCGATGAGCCCTTGAACTTCTCGATGAGCGCCGCCATGCCACCGAACGGAGAGATGTACGGGTTGTCCACCTGGGTCAGATCGCCGCAGAAGACCACCTTCGAGTCACGTGACATCCGGGTGAGAATCACCTTGAGGGTGGGCAGCTCCAGATTCTGCGCCTCGTCGATGATGACGAACTCCCCAGTAATCGAGCGACCTCGAAGATAGGTCACGGCCGCCATCTCCAGCTCACCCCGATCGACGAGCTCCTCGATTGCGTGTTTGGCGCCGTCGACCCCGGCATCGGAGAAGAGCGCGTAGAGGTTGTCGTGCACCGCGGCCATCCAAGGTGCCAGCTTCTCGTTGAGATCCCCGGGCAGGTAGCCGACTTCCTGACGACCCACTGCCACCAGCGGGCGATAGACCGACACCCTCCGGTACCTGCCCTGTTCGATCACCTGCTCCAGGGCAGCGGCCAGGGCAAGGAACGTCTTTCCGGTTCCCGCCATGCCCATGAGCGACACGGCGGGGATGTCCGGATCGAGCAGTTGGTGCAGCGCGACGGTCTGCCGCACGTTCTTCGGCTCCACACCGAAGGCCCTCACATGGGTAGGCACCCGCTCCACCACGACAGTCGGCTCGGCCTGGATCACGCGGGCCAGCGCGGATCTCGACGCCCCGGAGCGAAGCAACACGAACTGATTGACCATGGCGTCGATGTCGTCGAGGGTGATCTTCCCCTCGTCGAACAGCCGATCGATGGTGTCACCGTCCGTGGCGTGCTCGACGAGCCCGGACTGGAGCTGTTCCACCGGAACGGTGTCCGCGCGGTAATCCTGGACGGGCACCCCGAGCTGTGCCCCCTTGATGCGTAGCGAGGCGTCCTTCGTGACCAGAACGGCCGGCGACTGCTCATGCAGGTTCAAGCACGTGGCCAGGATCCGGTGATCCGGGGTCTGGGGATCGAGGACCACGGGCAATCGCGTGGACACGACCCCATTGAGCTCGATCCTGAGGGTGCCACCACCCGGGAGCGCAACCGGCTCCCGCAACCCTCCGGCTTGGGAGGCCCCGAGCTCCTCCAGGAGGCGGATCGCGGCCCTGGCGTTGCCCCCGACCTCGTCCATGCGCGTTTTCTTCCGGTCCAGCTCTTCGACGACGACGAGCGGCAGCACGACATCGTGCTCGTCGAACCGAAGCGGGGATTGCGGGTCGGCGAGCAGCACACAGGTGTCGAGGACGTAGGTGGACACTGATTCGGTCTGTCTAGCGGTCGTCGCCAAGGACCACAGCTTCCCGCCCCTCGCGGTGAATTACAAGGATCGCCGGCGAACCAGGATCAGAGGTCGACCTTGAACACCGGGAAAAGTGCCGTCTTCGCCGCGAAATCTGCCTCGGTCGGATCCTCCGGGACGTCCATGTAGGGGCGGGCGAAGCTCTCTCTCTCGTAGTAGGCGGCCGCAGCCGAGGCTGCCGGCGGGCCGGTGACCTCCTCGAGACGGACCTGGCGCTCCGTGGATCCGTGGCGAAGGGTCACAGATGGGTTGGCCCGGACATTGTGCACCCAGGACACCTCGCCATACGGCGAGACCACATACTCGACGCCATCCATTTCCAGCGGGCTCACCGGGACGTCACGCCTCTGCCCGCTCTTCCGCCCCGTGGTGGTCATCACCTGGGTCTTGCCCATACCCCGCCGGGCAGCCCACGACATGAGACGGTTCACGTTCCGGGTGGGTTTGTATTCTTTGGCCATCGTCGTGGAACCTACGCGTCACCGTCTCCGGGAGACCCACTCGATGAAGTCTTTCAGGGGCTTGGCGTTGACCACCCGATCGGTCGTCACCCATCCACGTTGTGCGTAGGTGACTCCATAACCCATCCGGACGAGGTCGCTGGTGTGATGGGAGTCGGTGTCGATCACGAAGTCAACACCACCTGACATTGCTTGGCGCACCACTTCAGCGGTGGCATCGAGCCGGTCCAGCGCCCCATTGATCTCAAGGGCGACGCCGGTCACTTCGAGCGCCTCCAGCACCACGTCGATGTCCAGCTCGACACCCGGGCGACGCCCGACGTATCGGCCGCTGAGATGACCGATGGCGTTGACTGCCGGATCGCGGAGGGCGCCGAGGATCCGGGCGGTCTGTCGATCCTGCGGTAGGTCGAAATGAGAGTGGATCGAGGCGACGCAGTAATCGAATTCGAGGCGGAACTCGGCGTCATAGTCGAGATCGCCATCCGGGCCGATGTTGAGCTCGCAGCCAAAAAGGAGGCGAATGTCGGGGTATTTGCCCTGAAGCTCACGGATGCTATCGCGATGCTCCAGCATCACCTCCCGGGGCGACCCGTTGATGGCCAGGTCCTCGCCATGATCGGTGAACGCCACGTACTCGTAGCTGCGGGCCATCGCCGCCTCGACCATCTCCTCGAGAGTCGACCGGCCATCCCCGGAACGGTCTGAGTGATAGTGAAGGTCACCCCTGATCCGGGAGAGGTCGATGAGTTGGGGCAATGTGCCATCCGCCGCGGCCTCTACCTCACCCGTTCCCTCCCGCATCGGCGGGGGGACCGGCTCCATCCCCAGGGCCTTGTAGATGTCCTCCTCTGTCTCTGCAGCGATCAGCTTCTCCTCCTCGAACAGCCCGTACTCGCTGAGAAGCCACCCCCGGTGGATGGCACGCTGACGAAGAGCGATGTTGTGAGCCTTGGAGCCCGTGAAATAGAGAAGGGCGGAGCCCAGCTGACCGGGGTCCACGGTGCGCACATCGACCTGCATGCCCTCACGGGTCAGGAACGACGTCTTGGTCCCGCCCGACCCGATCACCTCGGCTGCTTCGGGCAGACCGACGACGAACTCGGAGACGGCGGCGGCGTCGGAAGTGGCGACGACTATGTCGATATCGCCGACGGTGTCGGAGAACCGGCGGATCGAGCCAGATGGCACGGCTGCCTCGACCCCTTCGACGGCGGCGATCCGCGCGGCGAGTGACCGGGCCAGTGGCAGGGCCTCGACCAACGGCGTTCGCCGGTCCTTTCCATGCAGACCCAGGCGCTCGATCGCCTTGCCGATCTTTTCCTCGGATGTCTTGCCCAGTCCCGGGAGGTCGCGCAGCCGCTCGGCTGCGATAGCCTCGCGCAGGCCGTCGACGTCCTCCACACCGAGCTCGGCACGGATCACCTTGAGGGTCTTGGGGCCGAGACCGGGGATCTTCGTGAGCTCGACGAAAGCCGGCGGGTATTTCTCCCGGAGAGCGGCCAGCTTCGCCACCGAGCCGGTGGTCATGAACTCGAGGATCTTGTCAGCCGTCGAGGCACCGACACCCTTGATATCGGTGAGCTCCTTCTTGCCGAGACCGGTCAGCTCGCCTTGATATCCCTCGATCCCATGCAGTGCGTTCTCGTAGGCGCGAACACGGAATGCCTGTGGGCTGCCCTCGTCGAGGGCGGTGAGCTTGGCCAGCTCGGCCAGCATGCGAAGGACTTCGAGTCGGGTGGCCCCGAGAGAGTTTGACACCGGGTTGGAGCCTATATCGACCCTCAGCCGTCGACGATGACGGCCAATGACCCGCCGGTGAGGCCGAGAATCGTGCTCGGAGAGACCTCGAGCTGGAGCCCGCGACGCCCGCCGGACACAGCAATCGTCTCGTGGTCTTGCGCCGAGGCGTCGAGGATCAATCGGTGCCGTTTGCGCTGCCCGAACGGGCTGATCCCGCCGGTCACGTAGCCCGTCTCCCGCTCGGCCACGACGGGTGGAGCCAGCGAGCATCGCTTGCCCCCGACGACATGGGCCAGTCTCCGTGGTGAGAGACGCCGATCGACCGGGATCACGGCCACGACGGGCTCACCGTCCACCTCGGCGACGAGCGTCTTGAAGACCCGGGCCGGGTCCATTCCGATGGCCGACGCCACGGCCACCCCGTACCCCTCACCCACCTTCTCGGCGACGTCGTATCGATGAGCGCGGTATGTCGCGCCGGAATCGTCGAGGGCGACTGTGGCCCTTGTGACCGTGCCTGCCACTTCACCAACGCTCGACGAGATGCTCGCGTCCCGGTGGCGGCTCATAGGACTCGGGCCAGAAATCGGTGACCGACGTGATCAGCCCATGTGAGAACGTGAAGAACGCCATCCCATCAGCTGGCTCCGAGCCACCCACCTCCCAGCCGAACCACGCGACACCATGATCGTTGTCGGCCAGGGAGACCTTGAGCCGAAGATGCCAGTCACCGGGGTACTCCTGATTGAACTGAAGGTACCGATCACGTCCCGTGATCCGCTCCCTCGTCTGGGGTACCTCGTAGACCACCGCCGGATGAAGCAGAGAGGCCCAACCCTCCCAATCTCGGGCCTCCAGGGTCTCGATGAAGCGGTTGACGAGCTGAACGTTGGTCGACACGGCAGGATGAAGCTAACGAATGGGTCGTCTCAGCGGCCCAGCCAGGCCCGGGGCTCGAACTCGGCTCGCGCTGTCTTGCCCACCAGAACCTCCCCGAACAGAGGCACATCTGCGCTCAGAGCAACGGTGACCGCCACCACCCGCGAACGAAGGGTCGAGTCGACGGGACACCAGCAACTCACAATCCGCGCCCCGTTACGGGACGCATATTCGGCGGCTAGATCGTCTGGGGATCCGGCTGCGGCGGCCGGGTAAGTGGCGACTGCGGCGGCGAGAGCGGCAGCCTCGGCCGCCGTTGCCGCGTTCTCGCGGGCATCGAATAGGACGCCGAGCGCCGTTGTGCCCACTCCGATGGCGGCGATCAGGGCGCAAAGACCGATCATGAGGATCGTCCCGGCGCCCCGCTCGCCTGTCATCTCTCTACGCGCATCGTCGCCCTCGCCGATAGGTCCACGCCGAGGCTGCGGGGGAACGGCTGGCCCAGGACGTGTCTGATAGAGATGGTCACAGTGGCCACCGCGCCGACCCTCGATGGTCTTTCCACCGAGACCCGGGCCGTGTCACGCATACCGGGGCTCAACGCCGCCAGCACCGCCTCGACCGCCCGAGAAGGGTCAGGCGTCGTCGCCGCCACACGTGCGCCCTCCCGCACCGCACCCTGCAGCTCGATCCGCGCCCTGGCCACACCGATCAGCTGGATCGATGCGACCAGAACGAGAATGGCGATGGGGAGCACGAGGAACAGCTCGACCGTCACCGAGCCCCGCTCCCTACTCAGAATTTTCCCGCCACCCAGTCGATCACCTTCCCGAACAGGCTCCCCAGCAGACCTCCTCCGCTCCCCGACTGCAGCCATTTCAAGGCGATGACGGCCAATGCGGTGGCAGCGAGGATCACCAGGAAGTACTCGACGGTTCCTTGCCCGCGCTCGTCGCGGGTCGCAAGCCAGGTCAACATCCGTGCCATTTCCTCTCCTTCTCATCCGGTTTCCGACCGGTGCGGGGAGAAGTGCGGATCTCGAGACAGCGTGAATTTCATGTGAGTGGCCCCGAAAGGTCCTGAAAGACCCGGAGCATCGAAGGTGCGTAGATGAGGAGGACGAGACCGGGAAGGAGCAACAGGGTGATCGGCAACATCAGCCGCACCGGCAGAGAGCGGGACCGAGCCACCCGTGTCGCCTTTTCGGCCGCGATGTCGGCCTCGATCATCGACCGAACCGTGTCACCGAGCGCCGCCCCCGACTTCTGCGCTCGGGCCAATTGAGACAGAACCACCTTCATCTCCCCAGTAACCAGCATCGCGGCCTGGCTCAGGCCGGAGATAGTGGCTACCCGAGCGGCAAGCCTCAGCTCGGCGTGCCCCGGAAACGAGCTACCGACGGTTTGCAAAGCCCCCAGGACCGAGCGCCCTGATCGGAGCTCGACGAGCAGCACTATCAAGACCGGCCGCAGTAGAGATCGACGCTTCTTCAGCCGATGCCGGAGACGGAAGGCGACATGAAGGCAACTACCGAGGACGGCGCCGGGCAGGCCTGCCACCGCTAGCCCGATGGATCCGAATATGACAGCAGTCATCTGGCCCTCCGAAGGATCAGAACTGACACAGTGATGCCGGCGCCCACCAGGCCGAGCCCGACCAGAGCCGCGGCCCTTTGCGCCGGCTGCCCAAGGAGCCCTTCGACCCTCCCCTCGGACAATGCCCAGCCGATGGCCAGAAGCGGACCCAGGAGCAGTACCGCACCGGTCGCCCTCGCCGGTGCCGATGCAATCGAAACCTCATGTGCGACCTCCACCTGAGCCAGGGCAAGCGCTCCGATCTCGTCGAATAACGCTGCCGGCGAGACACCGAGCCCATCTGAGCGAGCAAGCAATGCGCCTATCTCGGGCCCGATCTCGGCGAATTCCGCCCTCGCCGCCCGGGCGATCTGGTCCATGGGGGCACCGATTCGGCAGCACCGCGCGACTTCAATCGCCTCTACCGAGACGGCGGCTGTCTCCAGCGAGGCCCGTAAGGAAGCCCCGGCACGGAGCTCGCCTGACACCGCCTCGCAGAATCTGGCTGGGCGCATGGAAAGCCCGGGCCGGGAGCGCCACCAATGGATTGCGACCAGACCGGCCAAGGGGAGAGGAACCACCACGGCCAGGGCCAGAACGGCAATACGTCGCCACTCGATTCCGGCCGAAAAGGCAAGGGCAATGAGCATCCAGGTCATGGGTTTTCCTCGATGCCGGCGTAACCGACATTGGCTACGTCGGAGATGACGCGGCTGCCGTCGTTCCGCTCCATCTGAACCACGACGTCCACTGCGGCGTGGAGCTGGCGTCGGACCGCGAGCTCCGAGGTGTCGCCGGCGGACAGAGCGAGCGTCTCCAGCCTCCACAACGCCTCCTGCGGGCTATTGGCGTGGATCGTCGACATCGAGCCCCGATGACCGGTGTTGAGCGCCCAGATGAGGTCGAGAGCCTCCGGGCCACGCACTTCGCCGACGATGATCCGGTCCGGGCGGAGGCGGAGTGCCGATCGCAACAGCTGACGGATGGTGATCGCCCCGATCCCCTCGGGGTTTGGTGGGTGGGCCTCGAGACGCACCTTGTGCCCCGGGATGCGGAGCTCGGCGGCATCTTCGATGGTCACCACTCGCTCCTCCGGCGGAATCAGCCCGGCGAGGAGATCGAGCAGGGTGGTCTTGCCGGCTCCTGTGCCGCCCGACACAATCACCGTTCGCTTCTCCAGCACGGCCTTCGAGAGCAGGGCGACCTGCCCCTGGGTTGCGGTTCCGACCGTCACCAATTCCTCGAGCGACTCGACCGCCTGGGTGAAGCGCCGGATGGCGACGATGGGGTGGTCCACGGCGGCCGGCGGAACCACGACGTGAATCCGACTCCCATCGCTGAGACGACCCTCCACCATCGGCGAGGACCGATCGACTCTCAGCCCGAGCGGTGCGATGACCCGCTCGATGGCTGCGTGCAGGTCGGCCTCTCCGGCAAACCGGGCCTCCACCCGTGTCAACACGCCACCCCGATCCACCCAGATGTCATCCGGCCCGTTGACCAGGATGTCGGTCACTTCCGGATCTGCCAGCAGCGGCTCCAAGGGCCCGAGGCCCAGGACCCGATCGGCGACATTCGCTGCCCATCGGGCACCGCGATGGGGAGAGGCGATCGAGAGGAGACGCTCCGCTTCGGCAGTCACCTCGGATCGACGCAACGGCACAGGCCCGAATGCGATGTCGCCGACGACCCGGTCGATCACGCCCATGGCATCTCCCAAACCCTCTCCCAGGCCCGCACCCAGCGAGCCCGGCCCGCCGACCTCCCCGAGAGGAGCCGTCGTGCCAGGGATCCGCTGAGACGAGGCAGCACCGGTCCCGGGCCAGGCGGTCTCGCCCCAGCTGCCATCGGCTGCCAGACACCCGGGCTCTCCTCCATCGACCGGAGAAGCCCTGGCAGCAGGGGCCTCACCGGGACGGTGGGACCGGGCCATCGCCCCCGCGGGCATCGGATCACGACTGCCGGCCAGCCCTGGGCCAGCTGGTCGATCAAGGGCAATGCCTCGCCGGGCTCCATCGGCCCGGACGACAGGAGCGCCACTCCGGAACGGCCCGGGCTCAGCTCGGACAAAGAGGGCCCGTCCGCAGCCAGGTCCGACAGGGTCCGGCCACTCTCGAGTGCGAGATCGAGGCACATGTCGATGACGAGGGCGCTCCCCGCCGCCTGCGCCAGCCCGAGCGCGGAGAGCAGCGACAGAACCGGGTCCGGCGAAGCTACAGCTAGTACGCCGAAACGGCCCGGAGATCTCCCCATCCCCACCATGACCTCGAACGTATCTGGCGCCGAGGTGCCCTACAAGATGGTTGGCTGCCAGTCGAAGCCGGCCGAGGTCACCGCGCCAATCAACTCCGCGGCGGAATAGGTGCCCTCCCCGAGGGCGGCGACAACAGTGATGTCGAGGACGAAGCCGCCCACGGCCCAGAGGGAATCGCGGTCGAGATCGGCGATCAGCCTCCCCGCTTCGACCTGCTTGACCGCCTCGCTCACTTGCGACACCAGCAGGCCCGGGATGGGCAGCTCATCGGGAAGCCTCTCCCGATCCATCGGCTCGCCGTTGTGATCGACGATCACCAACGGCGCGGTCGCAGCCAGGCGACGCAGGTTCCATGAGTCGATCACCGGCGAAAAGTACCCTCGAGCCGTGATCGATCGAGTGATGGTCGTGGTCGCCGCCGGGAGCAGTGTCAGGTTTGGCGAGGACAAGATGCTGATGATCGTGGCGGGCAAGCCCTTGGTGGCCCATACCGTCGCTGCCGTCATCGACCACGTCGATCGCTGCATCCTCGTCTGCCGGCCCGACCAAATGCCTCTCCTGAGCGAGATGGGCGTTGGTGCCGACCTGGTCGCGGGAGGGCCCAGCCGGACCGCCTCCGAGATGGCCGGGCTGGAGGCAATCGGCGAGCCCGCCGCCGTCATCGGCATCCATGACGGTGCACGCCCGCTGGTCCCCCCACATTTGATCCAGAACCTGTTCGAGACGGCGGCCCGGGTTGGGGGTGCCATCCCGGTGCTGGAGGCGTCGAGCCCGATCGTAAGGCGATCTGATCTGGTCCCCCTCGACCATGCCTTCATCGCCCAGACACCCCAGGTGTTCCGCGGACGGCCACTCATGGCTGCCTATTCCGCTGCCGCTGCCGCCGGCTACGAGGCCCAGGACACCGCAGCGATTGCACGCAAGTTCGCCGAGATCGAGATCGAGACTGTTCCCGGCGATCCGGGCAATCTCAAGGTGACACTGCCGGAGGACTTCGATCAGGTCAGATCCGCCCTAGAGGTTTCTCGTAGCGAACCTCGTTGACATCGGTGCCCCCGATGTTCTCGATGCGGATGGGTTTGCCCCGGGACCAACCCTGACGTTCATAGAACGCTCGGGCCCGAGCGTTGCCGTCCACAACCCAGAGCAGCGCCTGCCAGTGGCCGTCGTCGATCAGAGCCTGCTCGCCCGCGGCGAGAAGGTTGCGGCCGACCCCCTCCCCCCAACGATGAGGGTCCACATAGATGGCATACACCTCGCCCCAATCCCCATCGGTGGATGGGCCGACCGCGCAGAAGCCGTGTATGACACCGTCGTCCTCGGCCACAAGGACGCGGCCCCTCCTCTGGCGAAGAATTCGGCTCCAACTCTCGGTCCGGCCTTCCACATCCAGAGAGTCGAGGAATGTCTGCTCGATGAGACCCGGGTAGGCCCGCTGCCAGCTGACGACATTGACCCGTGCCACGCCCGGCGCGTCGGATGGCAGGGCATCGCGTATCAACTGACCGCCGGCCCGCTCACGGAACGTGGGACGGCTCCTCTTCGGGCGGGGCGGGCTCGGGGTGGTCGGTGGGCGGGCCTTCTTCGGGCTCGTCCGTTTCCTCATCCCGGTCACGCCCGCCCAGGACCCAGAAAGCCAGAGCCGATAACGATGCCGCCCCCAGTGCGATCCCGAGCCACAGCCATTGCTGAGTGCCGGCGCTCACCTCGTCGCTCTCGGTGGTCGTGGTCGTGCCCGAGGTAGAGCTCAGGTCGACGCCGAGGTCGGAGAGAGAGACCTGGTCCGACTCGGCGCCGGGGTCCCCGATCGCCTCGAACATCACGATGTAATTGGCCGGTTTGACCTCGGTGGTGACCCCATACGCCCCGTCGTCACGCTCGAGCATCGGAAGGGTGATCGTTTCCTCGTCCGGCAGGGCCAGGTGAACGACGACCGAGTCGGCCGAAGTCTCCACCTCCACACGTATGTCGACAACCATGGACTGGTCGGTCTCCGAGACCACCGACGCCGAGGCAATGCCAAAGCCAGAGCCGACCTCGACGGCGAAAAGAAGTACGGCGGCCAGTCTGATCATCGGCTGCGGATGGTACCTGCCACCCCGAATCACCCTTCCCCCCTCAACCCCACTGTCCGCGCTCCTCGAGCACGGCCTTGAGCACATCGGGTCGGTCGGTGATGATCCCGTCGACTCCGAGATCGAGAAGTTCGGCCATCTCAGAACGGCTGTTGACGGTCCAGACGTGCACCTGGAGGCCGTGGGCATGCGCCGATGCGATCAGCTTCCGGTCGATTACCCGGAGGCCCCTGGAATGGCGAGGTAGTTGAAGGGCGGATGCCTCCCCCACCACCCCCCGTCCCACTCTGGAGGCCACGAGCCAGGATCTGGCCAGGGTTGCCCCGGTAGAGGTTGCAACGAGGCCGGCCGAAGCGTCCCGGAATTCCTGCAGCCGCCGATCGGAGAAAGAGCCCACGATCAACCGATCATGCAGACCAAGACGCTGGATCAAGTCGTGGAGGGGCGCCACCAGGTCCTCGGTCTTCAGATCGACGACGAAGGACGCCTCCGGGAAGGCCAGCACCGCCTCCTCGAGGGTGGGCACCCGGATGCCGCGACCTCGATAAACGCGGCCATCGACGCCCATGTGCCGATATCCGGCATCCAGATTGGAGAGCTCGTCGAAGCTGAGGTCGATGACAGGTCCCGAACCGTCCGTGGTTCGGTCAACCGTCGGGTCGTGGAGACAGACCAGTACGCCATCCCCAGTAACGCGCAAGTCCGTTTCCAGGTGGCGGTAACCCAGGCCGACAGCCCCGGAGAACGCCTCCATCGTGTTTTCCGGCCAGAGGAGGCGGCTGCCGCGATGGGCGATGGCAACGGGTGGGCGCCAGAGATCGAGGCTCATGCCTGGGCAAAAGTAATGGGCCCCGTCTGGTGACGGGGCCCATCAAATCCCGGTTGAGGGCGCTTACTCGGCGACTCGGTCCTTCAGGCCCTTCGAGGCGGAGAAGTGGGCATACCTCTTCGCAGCGATAGTGATTGTCTCCCCGGTGGCCGGGTTGCGACCCTGACGGGCAGAGCGCTGCTTGGTTGCGAAATTGCCAAACCCGGTGATGTTCACTTTCCGGCCTGCATCCAGCTCCACGGCGATTATTCCCTCGCCCGCCTTCGTGGAGAAGATGTGGTCGATGATCTCCGAGGCCTTGCCTTTGGAGATGTCTGCCTTGTCGGCGAGCTTGTCCGCCATCTCGGATTTGTTCACGGCCCCTCCTTGTGGGTCGACGTTCGGCACCGTGTTTCTGGTGACGTCCGAGTAACCATAGGCGAAAACCCCAGCATTGCTTGGCTTTCCGGCCCGTTAGCCTTCGCAGACCAGGAGGAGAATGAGCGTCGACTACGTCCTCGAGGGTGATGTGGCCATCGTCACCCTGAACCGGCCCGACCGGTACAACGCCATCGAAGCGACCCTTGGCGAAGGTCTGATCAGTGCCATGAATCGAGCCGGAGAGGAGGCCCGAGCGGTCGTCCTCACCGGAGCGGGGAAGGCTTTCTGCTCTGGAGCGGACCTGAACGACTTGCTGTCGGACTATGAAAGCGACGCCGGACCCGACCTGGCGGGTTTGCTCGAGGATGTGTTCCACCCAGCCTTGTGGGCCGTGCTCGACTGCAAGGTGCCCGTGATCGGGGCCATCAACGGTGTGGCGGCCGGGGCCGGCCTCGGGCTCGCTCTCGCCTGCGACCTTCGGGTGATGGCCGACAACGCCTTTCTCACCTCGGCGTTCACAGCCATCGGGCTGGTGCCGGACTCGGGCACGACATGGTGGCTGTCACACCACCTCGGGGTATCCCGGGCCCTCGAGATCGTCTTCACCAATCGTCGGGTGGGGGCGGAAGAGGCCCGTGAGCTGGGGCTTTGTGTCGATGTGGTGCCCGGTGATGAGCTGCTGGATCGTGCCCTTTCCCTGGCGGGCCAGATGGCCGACCTCGTCCCCGATTCCCTGGTGACGGCCAGACGTCTGATCAGGGATGCCTCCGGCATCTCCCTGGAGGACGCTCTGCGGGCCGAGCAGGCAGAACAAGGTCGTCTCGGTCGGACACCGGAGCACCGTGAAGGTGTCATGGCCTTCAATGAGAAACGGAAACCCAACTTTCGGCGCTGATTCCCGTGTGCAGCCACCCACCGACGCGGTGGCCCGTTGCACATACGACGCGCACCTCGATCCCGTGTGCAGCCCGCCACCCCTCAGGTGGCTCGTTGCACACGACACGCGATCAGGGCTTGACGAGGTAGACGTCGACCGCCAGGTTCCCAGCCTCGCCTTTGCCGAAAGCGACTCCGATCTCGTTGTTCAGCCAGGCCAGATCTTCGTTGCCGGTCTGGAAGGTCAACAGCTCACGCGGCTCGGCCGACTGGTCGGGGTTGACGATGGAGACCCCGCTCCCCCGATACGCGACGGTTTCCCGCTTCTCACCGACCGTGGCGTGAATGTCGAGGTCCATGTTCCCGTCGGAGCGAAGCGTCACATAGTCGATGCCACTCACCGGCCGCTCACCTTCCCAGTGGGGTCCGGTGGCGATGCCCTCGAATGGGAAGTCGATGCGCATCCCGGCCGGAGTGTTGCCGATGATCTTTCTCCCCATCTCGGCCTTGATCGTGCAGAACAACTCCAATGAGGGCATACGGTCGGGCTCCTGGATAGGGAAGCTAGAACGCTAGTTGCGGGACCGCCGGAGTAGCTCGACGACCTCGGCATCCGGAGTCGGACGGAAGTCCCGGTACCAGGCCCCGACCGCCATGAACCTCCTCGGGTGTTCGATCACGATCACTCGATCGGCCACCCCCTCCATCACCGGAACGGCATCAGCCGGTGCGACCGGGACCGCCAGCCAGACCCCGAGCGCCTCACGGGCCCGCAAGACCCTCATGGCCGCGAGCGCGGTCGACCCTGTGGCGAGACCGTCGTCCACCACGACCACGGTGCGCCCGGCCGGGTCGATGGCCGGGACCGCCTCCCGATATCGGGCCAGCCTCGACTCCAGCTCGGCCTTTTCCGATTGGGCCCGAGCGTCGAAGGTCTCGTCGTCGATTCCGACCGCGTCGATGATCTCCTGGTTCCTGATGACCACATCGCCCTCGGCGACGGCTCCCATGGCCAGCTCGGGATGAAAGGGCACTCCGACCTTGCGTACGACCAGGACGTCGAGCTCGCAGCCCAACGTCTCGGCAACCGCGAATCCGACAGGAACGCCCCCTCGTGGAAGAGCGGTCACCAGCGGGTCGGAAGGGTGGTGGGCGGCGACCGCCCGACCGAGGCTCGCCCCCGCCTCCTGGCGGTCGGCGAACCTCATGGGATCAGCCGTAATGGTCCACGTATCGCTGCAGCCAGGGCGTGACCTGGGTCAGATACTCCTCGGCCTCGCCCATCGGCAGGGTCCGCGCCGCGTAGTTCATGAGCATTATCTGACGGGCGGCATTGAAGCCGTCCAGTTGCTCCATGTCCTCGATGGGCCAAGGTGCGATCTCCTCGTACCCCTGACGGTAGGCCGACCTGATCTCCTCCCGCCGGTCGCTGGCGCGTGACGAGTAGAGACACACCGAGACATCCTGGCCCGGCGTGGCGATCATCACGTCCTCGAAGTCGAATGCGTGGAGCCGGGAACGGATCAAATGGACGTTCCACTCGTGGAGATCGCCGTGCACGACGTGGGGGAACCCCGTCGCCCAGGCGTCTTTGATGATCCGCTCGGACAACTCCGATGCCTTGCTGATGGTCCGCCGGCGATAGGAGTCGAACAGGTGGTCGAATCTCGGGCTGTCGATGATCACGGGATCGAGCTGCGGGTCGTAGTAGAAGATCCGGTCCCAGCGTCTCATCCCGTCGGGGTTGGGGACTTGCCAGGTGCGCCCGTGCTCCTGGAGTGAAGCGCTGATCCGGCCCAGGAGCCGATATCCAAAGCTGCCCGCCCCATCGGCGAGAGGAGCACCGGGAATCCAACTGAACAGCACACATGGCCTTGTCTGGTCGGAGTCGGGCTCCTCGGCGTCGACGATCAGGGTCCCGTAACCGGTCTTGATCGGAGTGACTATCTCCAGGTCGGTGTCCCGGTTCAGGGCTGCCAACCAGGCAACCTCATAGTCGATGTTGGCACGGGAGTTGGCCCCGGGGCTCCCGACTCGCAGGACGCACTGGAAGCCGTCGGATGTGATCACCCGGTACATCACATTGGAATGCGTGGCCAGATGCTCGACTTCCCTGACCCGGAACGGGTAGTGCTCCAGGACTTTTTGGGCAAGGGGCAGCAAGCGCGCTGCCTCATGGCCGATTCGATGAAGATCCATCCCGCCCGGAGCCCTCCGCCTCACAAGGGGGACCCACTGCCCTCCCCCGGGGGTCATTTTCGCCGCTCCGGGCCTCTACCACCAGTGGTGCGATCGACCTATTTGTCGAGAACCGCCTCTCAGATCCCGTTCAGGATCTGGTCCAGGGCCTCCACGAACCGCCGGTTCTCGTGTTCGGCCCCGATGGTCACCCTGAGCCACTCACCACCCATCGGGCGAACTATCACACCCAGCTTCGAGAAGCGCTCGGCCGCGTCGTCGGCCGGTATCTCCAGTGCGAAATAGACGAAATTGGCCTCGCTCTTGGTGTGTGGCAGCGATCTCTCGGCGAGGATGCCCAGCAGTTGGTGGCGCGCAGCTCCGTTCGCCTTCGCCCTCCGCTCCAACTCCCCCCGTTGCTGGAGCGAGGCAGCCGCCGCCACCTGAGCCACCTGGGCCACAGTGAACGGGGGTTGCGCCTTGCGCAATTCGCTGATCGTGCCGGGCTGACCGACGCCATAGCCAACACGATGAGCGGCCAGGGCGAAGATCTTGGAGAAGGTCCGGAGCACCAGGACATTCGGTCGGCGCAATGCCTCCGGGACAGCAGTTCCATAGCTCTCATCGGTCACGAAATCGTGATAGGCCTCGTCGATGACGATCAAGGTCGATTCGGGCACGGAATCGAGGAATGCGGTCATGGCATGCGACGAGACGATGGTCCCCGTCGGATTGTTGGGGTTGCACAGATAGACGATCGTGGTGTCGTCGCGAATCGACTCACTCATGGCGCGGAGATCGTGGACCTGCCGCTCGTCGAGCGGAACCTCGATCATCTCGGTCATCGCCCATCGTGAGGCGATGCGATACATCACGAACGATGGCCAGGCATACACGGCGCTCGTTCCAGGGCCGCCCGTCGCGAGAGCGATATGCGTGATGAGGCCCACACTCCCGTTCCCGAACCAGAGGTAGTCGCCCGGGACGTCGAGGTAGGCCGAAAGCGCTGCAGTGAGCTCACGAAGATCGTCGTCGGGATACCGATTCGACACGGACAGGGCGCCAACCGCCGCCTCGATCACACCGGGGAACGGGCCGTCCGGGCTCTCATTCGAAGCCAACTTGACGATCTCGCCCGGGGTCATGCCGATCTCGGAGGCAACCTCTTCGATCGTTCGGCCGGGGACGTACGGGCTGATGGCGGCGACGTCCGGCCGGATCCTTGGCATGGGGGGAAAGGTACTTGGTATTTGGTACTTGGTACTTGGTGCCAGGTCCGACGTGGTGCCGTATCGTGGGCGTCCGAGAATGGAGACATCGAGCCCAGATCAGAGCCCGATCACCGAACTTCAGGTAATCGACGCGCAGGGTCGTCTCGTCGGGGGGGACCCCGGGCTCGACCCAGAGCTCTACCAGCGGATGTACCGCAACATGGTGCTGTCTCGTGAGCTGGACCGGCGGATGCTCGCCCTTCAACGCCAGGGGCGGATCGGGACCTACGCCATGCTCGAAGGGCAGGAAGCTGTACAGATCGGATCTGCGCTGGCGCTCGATCCCGATGACTTCGTGTTTCCCTCTTATCGGGAGCATGGTGTCCAGGTCACCCGTGGGCTCCCGATAGAAGTGCTGCTGGCCTACTGGAAGGGTCTTCCGAATGCTCGCTGGGACACCGAGAAGTACCGCACAGGGATCGTCTCCGTCCCCATAGCCAGCCAGCTTCCCCACGCCGTTGGGTACTCCTACGTCACGAAGCTGAGGGGCGAGAGCACGGTAACTGCCGTCTATTTCGGGGATGGGGCCACGTCGGAAGTGGATTTCCACTCGGGCATGAACTTCGCCGGAGTCTGGAAAACACCGACTGTGTTCGTCTGTGCCAACAACCTGTACGCCATCTCGGTGCCCTACGAGAAGCAGACGGCCTCCGCGACCATCGCCCAGAAGGCTCAGGCTTACGGTTTCGAGGGGGTACGCGTGGACGGCATGGATGTCGTCGCCGTCTACCTGGCCATGCGGGACGCCGTAGCTCGGGCCCGCAACGGAGATGGCCCGACCTTGATCGAGGCGATGACCTATCGCTACGGGCCTCACGCCACTGCCGACGATCCGACCCTCTACCGGTCCAGGGACGAGGAGGAATCCTGGCGTCAGCGTGACCCGATCGACAGGCTTCGCCACTTTCTCGAGGAACGTGGCGAGTGGGACAACGCGGTCGAGGAGAAGGTGACGATGGAGACCTCCGACCTGGTCGCCGCCGCAATCACCGAGATCGAGGCCCAGCCCCTTCCGGGGCGGGACGACACCATCCGACACGGCTTTCACCGGATCCCGGCCCATGTCGTCGAGCAACTCCACGCCATGCAGCGGTCCCATGGCGAGTCGGCGACCCACTTCGAGCCCGACGAGGTCTGGTCGATCGGCGAAGACGTCATGACCGAAGGGCCGACCCGGTCGATGACGATGGCCGAGGCGATCAACGCGGCCCTCCATGAATCGATGGAGCGAGATCCGGGGGTCATTGTCCTTGGCGAGGACGTGGGCCTGACCGGCGGAGTCTTCAGGGTGACCGAAGGCCTCCAGCAGGTCTTTGGCGAGAGCCGGGTGATCGACACACCCCTCAATGAATCCGGCATCGTCGGGGCCGCAGTGGGGATGGCGCTGGCGGGGGCGAGGCCGGTGGCGGAGATTCAATTCGATGGCTTCGTGTACCCGGCTTTCGACCAGATCGTCAGCCACCTGGGCAGATATCGGTTCCGGACCCGGGGCAACTCCGAGGTCCCGGTGGTCGTGCGGTTCCCCAACGGGGCCGGGATCGGTGCCCACGAGCACCATTGCGACTCTCCTGAGGCCTATTTCGTCCATGCCCCCGGGCTGGTCGTCATCTGCCCGTCTACCCCGACCGAAGCCAAGGGCCTTCTTGCCTCCGCCCTGACCGGGCACGATCCGGTGATCTTCCTCGAGCCCAAGGTCCTCTACCGGGCCGAGCGTGAGGACGTTCCGGTCGAGCACTACACCCTTCCCATAGGCCGGGCCCGGGTGAGGAGACAGGGCGCCGACCTCACCCTGGTCACCTACGGCGGGATGGTCCCGGTTGCCTTGGAGGCCGCCGATAGCGTCAAACCGTCGGTCGAGGTCATCGATCTCCGGACCCTCTTCCCATGGGACCGGGAGACGGTCCTCGACTCAGTGAGGAAGACGGGCCGGCTTCTCCTCGTCCAGGAGCCACAGCGATCGGCGGGTGTGGCGGCCGAGGTCGCAGCCGTGGTTGCCGAAGAGGCGTTGTACGACCTCCAGGCTCCGATCGTGCGTGTCACCGGCTTCGATGTCCCCTGGCCCCAATTCGCCATCGAGGCCCATGCTCTGATCGATGTGGACCGTGTGTCAGCGGGGATAGCCGAGGTGATGGCCGGATGACCGCGAACGAAGCAGTCGCCGTCTTCGGATCCTCGCAGACCGAACCGGGATCGCTCGAGTGGAACGAAGCTCAACGGGCGGGCGCCCGTCTCGGCGAGGCGGGATACGCCGTCATCACCGGCGGCTACGGGGGGACTATGGAAGCGGTGTCGAGCGGAGCAGCCGGCGCCGGAGGACACGTGATCGGCGTCACTGCGCCGGTCCTCTTTCCCGACCGCTCCATGGCCAACCCCTTCGTGCACGAGTTGATCGAGGCGTCCAGCCTGGCCAATCGGATCGACATCATGATGCAAAAATCCAGGGCGACCCTGGCGTTGCCCGGGTCGATCGGCACCGCGGCCGAGCTCCTGATCTCCTGGAACACGAACCACATCCTGCGCCGGACGGGGGCCGAGCCGAGGGTCAGCGTGGCTGTTGGACCCGGATGGAGGGCGCTTGCCAGGGCCCTCGTCGACATGAATGGCGCCCTCGAGGACGATGTCGTCTGGACCGACACCGCCGAAGAGGGCGTCGACCGGATCCTGGATCGATTGTCTGACTAGACAACTCGGGCTCATCGCGGAGGTGTCTTGACTTTCCGTCGGCGCCCGTGAGCCTCACCCCTGCCCATGACGCACCTCCGTCCCGAGGACATCTCCATCGTGCACCGGAAGTCTTCTTGTCGTCGCGGCCGGCATCGCTATGGCACGCCACAACAGGTCGGCGGCGGCATCATGCGCCAGGTATGCCTCGCCTGCGGCTCGGTGACGATCGATATCACCGGAGTGGCCGAGATGGATGCTGATGTGAAAGTGGCAAACCGCTTGGAGAGGTAGCACCGACTGCATCTAGAGTCTCGGCAGTGACGCAATTGATTCGGGCGGCCGGGGGCGTCGTCTACCGCAAGACCCCCAAAGGCAAGATCCGGGTCTTGATGGTTCACCGCCAGCAGTACGACGATTGGACGCTTCCCAAGGGCAAGGCGGACAACGGTGAATCGCCGGAGGAGACGGCGGTCCGAGAGGTGCTCGAGGAGACCGGCCAACGTTGCCGCATCGTGGCCCCGCTCGGAGCGACCCGATATCGGGTCCAGGGAGGGGTCAAAGAGGTGCACTGGTTTGCCATGAAGCCCCTCCCCGATAGCCCAGGTTTCACCAAGAATGCGGAGGTAGACCGAATCAAGTGGCTGTCGCGGCGAAAGCTGCTGGAGCGGCTCAGCTACGAGCAAGACCGGGAGCTGATCGAGGGGACCGATCTGAAGAAGCTGGGTCAGACCGGGACGCTGTACCTCATCCGGCACACGACCGCCGGGGACCGTTCGAGATGGAGGGGCCGCGACGAGGACCGCTCTCTCACCAAGAAGGGGTGGCGCGAGGCCGACGCCGTGGCCAGCTCACTCGCCGATGCGGGGATCGAGCGGATCGTCTCGAGCCCCTACGAGAGGTGTGTGCAGTCCGTCAAGCCATTGTCCAAGCTGATCAAGGCCCCGATCGAGACTTCAACGCTGCTTGGCGAGGAGCCTGACATCGACGCCGCATATACCTTCGTCGACGGCCTGGTCGGCACCGACACCGTGATCTCTACACACGGCGACGTGATCCCGGCCCTGATCAACCGGATGATGTGGGCCGGCCTCAGCCTCGAGTCCCGTTTCTATTGCTCCAAGGGATCGATCTGGGTCGTGGAGGTGGACGGTGGCAAGTTCACCACGGCCCGATACATACCCCCGCCGGAGGTCTGACGCTCGGTCGGGCCCCCTCTACGGAGGACGTATATTCCGGTCGATGGAGATGGAGAAGGGCCAACTGTTCATAGGGCAGAAGGCCGGTGAGGCCAAAGAGCCGCTCGTCTATGACAGCGCCGATTTCACCACTCATGGAGTGATCGTCGGCATGACCGGGTCGGGCAAGACCGGGCTCGGCATCACGATCCTCGAGGAGGCACTACTCAACGGCATCCCCTGTCTCATCATCGACCCCAAGGGCGACATGGGGAACCTCCTCCTCAACTTCCCCGACTTCGCCCCATCCGACTTCCGTCCCTGGGTGGACGAGGCCGAGGCGAATCGTCAGGGCGTGACCCCGGAACAGCTCGCCGCCGACGCGGCGACCTCCTGGAAGGAGGGTCTGGCCGGATCCGGCATCACGCCAGATCGGTTGACCGCACTCCGGAATGGCACCGAGATGACCATCTACACCCCGGGCTCGGGCGCCGGAGTGGGTCTCAACGTCCTCGGCTCGATGAAGGCGCCCGCCCTCGATTGGGAGACCCAGGCGGAGTTGATCAACGACGAGATCGAGGCGTTCGTGTCGTCGCTTCTCTCACTGGCCGGCATCGAGGCCGATCCGGTGTCCAGCCCTGAGCACATCCTCCTCTCCACCATCATCTCCACCTTCTGGAAGGAGGGCCGGGACCTCGATCTGGCCACCCTGGTGGGCCAGGTGCCCAAACCCCCGTTCCGCAAACTGGGTGTCTTCGACATCGACACTTTCTTCCCCGAGAAGGACCGGATGGCGCTGGCGATGAAGCTGAACGGGCTGCTGGCATCGCCCTCGTTCGCGGCGTGGCTCGAGGGGACCCCTCTCGACGTGGGCGAGATGCTCACGGGGAGCGACAAGGTGAAAGCGGCCATCGTCTACCTGACCCATCTCTCCGATGCCGAGCGTCTATTCGTGGTGACACTCTTGCTCTCCCAGGTGGTCTCCTGGTTCCGGACCCAACCTGGCACATCCGATCTGCGCGCCCTGGTCTACATGGACGAGGTGTTCGGCTTCGTGCCGCCGACGGCGGAGCCCCCATCGAAGAAACCGATCCTGACCATCCTCAAGCAGGCCCGCGCCCATGGCGTGGGGATGATCCTCAGCACTCAGAACCCCGTCGACCTCGACTACAAGGCGATGTCCAACGCCGGGACCTGGATGGTGGGGCGGCTGCAGACGGAGAACGACAAGAAGCGGATCCTCGAGGGTCTCGCCAGCGCCACCGGCGCCGTCGACGTCGGCAGTTACGACAATCTCATCTCCGACCTGGAGAAGCGCCAGTTCGTGCTGAGCATGGCCAAGGCCTCCGAGCCGACGCTGTTCGGGACGAGATGGGCGATGTCCTATCTGGCCGGGCCTCTGACCCGGGATCAGGTGTCCGTCCTGATGAAGGAAAGGGTGCTGGCCGCGCCGACGCCCGAGGCCGGGCCGGCGGAGACGTCGCGCACCGGCACCGGTTCCGGCTGCAGGTCCGGAAGAGGCCCTGAGTCAGGAGGAGGTTCCCGTCATGCCCGCGGTGCCCGATGGCGTCGCTGCGGTCTATCTGGACCCTGCAGCGGCCTGGTCCGGCGAGGTTGGGGCAGATCCCACCGGCACCAGGCTCGAAGCGGCTGCAGTGGCCACGGTCAACCTGCTCTATGACGACACCAGGGCGTCGGTGAGTCATCAGGAGGTTTTCGAGGCAGTGGTGTTCCCGCTGACGCCGATGATCACGCCTGATTCGGTCAAGGAGGTGGACCACGACTCGAGGGACTTCGTTGCGGATCCGCCGACTGGGGCGTCTTACACACTCCCCGGCGTCGCCATCGACACCAAGGCCTTCTGGAATGGCATCAACTCCAGCCTCACGACTCATCTCGTTGGCGCGAGGAAGGTGATCGTGTTCAAGAACGACGCCTTGAAGCTCTACTCCCGACCGGGAGAGTCCCGGGAGGACTTCCTGACCCGCACCACCACGGCGGCCGAGCAGGCGAGAGACGAGGCGATCGCCAAGCTCAAGGACAAGTACCGCACACGTCTGGAGCGCGCCCAGACCGCTCTGTCCAAGGCGGAGAACCGGGTCGCCGACCTGCAGGCGACAGCTGGATCGAAGCAAACCGAGGAATTGCTGTCTGGTGCCGGAGACCTGATAGGTGTCCTCTTCGGCGGTAAGAAGTCCAATCCACTCGGAGGTGCTGCCCGCAGGCGCTCAGCGAGCAGTCAGGCAAAGGCCCGGGCCGAAAACGCCCGGACCGCACTCGAGGACGAGAAGGCAGAGCTGTTGGATTTGGAGGCGGACCTGCAGGACGAGGTCGCCGACCTCGAGGACGAATTCGTGGCGAAGGCGGATTCGATCGAAGAGGTCGAGATCCCACTGGAAAAGACAGACGTCAAGGTCGCCGAGATGAAGCTGGTCTGGGTCCCGGTCGGGTAACGGCGTCTAGACGGTGTCGACCAAGGCCTTGAGGAGATCCCTGATCGAGACCACCCCGAGCAAGGATCCGTCGTCGTCGACCACGGGGAGGTGGCGGTAACCCGATTCGACGATCCACGCTGCCGCATCCCAGACATCGAGGTCAGGGTCGAAGGTGTCGGGCTCGCCGCTCATGATCGATGACACCGCGGTGCCGGGATCCCTCCCCTCGGCGACGGTTCGCCTGATATCACGCTCGGTGATGAGGCCGACGAGCTCCCGCCCCTCGACCACCGCCAATGAGCCGATGTCAGACCCCTCCATAGCTACCGCGGCCTCGACCAGGGTTGTGTCCGGCCCACAAACATGAGGGCTGTTATTGACGAGATCACCCAGTTGCATCGGGTGCCACGTTAGGCGACGGCTCACCACTTACCTGAGGTACGTAGGGCCAGATATGGCCATTTGACGACATAGAACGAGGTGCTGGCTTTCTCTGTTCGTCTAGGGCCACACGTGGCCTCACGTACCTCGGGTACGCGGTTAGACGAGGTCGGCTTCGCGGATCCCGAAGGAGGGGTGGCGGAGACGGCAGAGGGCGAGCTTCTCCAGCTGGCGGATCCGCTCCCGGGTGAGGTTGAACTCGTCGCCGATCTCCTCCAGTGTCCGGGGGACACCGTCATAGAAGCCGTAGCGGAGGGCGAGGATTCTCCCCTCACGCTCGGGAAGGCGCTCGATGGAGACTCGCAGCGAGTTGGCTACGTCCATCTCCTCGGTCATCTGCACCGGGTCTGCAGCATCTTCGTCTTCGATGAAATCACCGAGCTGGGCACCGTCCTCACCAATCGGTTGTTCCAACGAGACGGTGTCGGCGACGCTCAGAGCGAGCTCGACCTTGTCGGCGGTGACACCCGCTTCCTCGGCGATCTCCTCGGGTCTGGGATCCCGTCCCAGCTCGGCCTTGAGCGAGGCCTGGGCGGCACGAACCGCGGCCAGCGTGTCGTGGAGATGTACCGGTATGCGGACGGTTCGTGACTTGTCGGCGATGGCGCGAGTGATCGCCTGTCGGATCCACCACGTGGCGTAAGTCGAGAACTTGAAACCCTTACGCCAGTCGAACTTCTCGACGGCGCGGATGAGACCCAGGTTGCCCTCCTGGATCAAGTCGAGAAAGTCGATCCCAGACGTGTTGGCGTAGCGACGTGCGTTGGCGACGACGAGTCGGAGGTTGGCGGTGAGGAAGTCGTCCTTGGCCTGTGCCCCACGTCGGGCCAGCCGGCGTAGCTCCATCTCCTCCCGCTTGCCGCTGTACTCGCCCTTCTCCAGCTTCTCGGCGGCTTCCTCGCCTGCCTCGATCTTCTGGGCCAGTTCGACTTCCTGCTCAGCGGTGAGGAGGTCGTACTCTCCGATGGCCGTCAGGTACTGGGAAACCAGGTCTGTGGTGAGACGCCCGCGCTCATCCGTGAGCTTCGAATGAAGCCGGATTCGTGGCTTTTCGGTTTTCTCAGTACGCGTTTCAGCGGCTGGCATCTAAATCAAGTCCTCCTGAGCCCGTCGGGCAGAGATTCTCCCGGACGTCCAACTATGACACATGCAGGGTGGTTTGTGAACCCCCCTCTTTTGCATGGCATTGGAGCCCTTTTGCGTGATCGGGGAGACCCACATTGTACCGTGGTCACACGAGTAGTCCATGACGAATCCCACGGTCGCCGACGTTGACAACACTGCCCCTTACCCCTTTGTTCCCCCGAGCCAAACGAAAAGGAAATCCCATGGCGAGCCCCGCACCGGACGTCGACGCCTTCCTGGCCGAGCTGCCCCCGGACGTGCAATCCGTGCTCCAGCAGCTTCGTGAGACGATCAGACGCGCCGCCCCGGAGGCGGAGGAACGAGTCGGCTACGGGGTACCCGCCTTCTACTACAAGAAGCGGCCCCTTGTCTCCTATGCCGCCGGAAAGAACCACTGCGCCCTCTACGTGCAAAGCCCGGCTGTCATGGACGCGCACCAGTCCGAGCTCGCCGGCTACGACACGGCCAAGGGCACGGTGCGGTTTCAGGTAGACGCCCCGCTTCCTGCCGCCCTGGTCGAGACGCTGGTGAAGGCCCGGATGGCTGAAACCGACACCGTCTGAGGGCTTACCTCACCGCTTCCACTCGCGAGACCTCGGCTCGAGGACCCGGGTCAACGTGCCTGAGGCGCCAGGCAGATCGGCCCATGATTCGATATCCAGCTCGATGACAGCAACGGCGGCAGTCTTCATCTCGGCCCGCTCGCCGGTCAGCGCCGACACCAGCATCGACCACGTCGGCTGATGGCCGACGAGCATGAGGCCGTCCACGTCCGGGGCCGACGCACCGACAGTCAGCACGCCTCGCGGGCCCTCGTCGTACAACGATCGGTCGAGACGGATCTCGCTGCTCCAGCCGCCGGCCTCGATGGCCAGCTCTGCAGTCTTCCTGGCCCTCACGGCTGTGGAGCTGATGATGAGATCGGGCACGAGGTCTTCCTCCGTCAGCACCCGCCCCATCAACCGAGCGCTCCGCAGCCCTCGCTCGTTGAGAGGCCGATCGTGATCAGATCCGTAGTCGGCATCCCAATCCGACTTGGCGTGACGCATCAGCAGAAGCGTCTTCATTCAGGGCGCTCTACCCGAGAAGGCGGCCGGCGGTGGTGAAGACCCGTGGGTCCGGGTAGTCGGCGCAGTAGTTGTAGAGATAGGCGACTCTTATCCGCCCATCCGTGGCCACCACGAACTCGCCGGATTGCATCCAGGGATCGTCGACCAGTGGCCTTCCTTGTGATCGGCGATCCTCCTGGAATTGGCGGCCGGTCTCCTCCGACAGCTCGCAGAACTCATCCGGGGCGTCATAGAGAGCCTGCTCGAGGGCCCAGTGGCCGAGACCGAAGGCCTTGTGTGCGTTGTACCCGGGGTCGGAGTACATAGTCACCGGGATCTCGTATCGCTCCTTGTACCGGGTGACGCGGTCCAGATCGGCTGGGGCAACGATCACCACATTGAGACCAGAATCGACGTACGCCTGGTGCTCTTCCTTGAGCCGCTCCCCCCGTTCCAGGCCGCATCCGCATCCGAGATGCCTCCAGAGCAGGACGAGGGCGGGTTGGCTCTCCCAGACCGAGGCGAGGGACACGGAGGCTCCACCCTCGTCGACCACGTCCACGTCGGGGGCCGGATCGCCTCGATGCAGGGGATTGCCCTCGATGGTGGGGCCGGCGAGCCAGCCTTGCATCCAGCGCTGCTCGGCGGACAGATACAGCGCCTGGATGTCCTGGTCGGTCACACTTCCTCCGTCGATTGTCGAGTCGGCGACCCTAATCGGAGCGTGTACGTTCGACATCGATGCCCAACCGTCTCGCCCATGCAACGTCGCCGTACCTTCTGCAGCACAAGGACAACCCGGTTGACTGGCATGAATGGGGCGATGAAGCCTTCGCCGAATCACGTCGGCGAGACGTGCCGGTCCTCCTCAGCGTCGGCTATGCCGCCTGCCACTGGTGCCACGTCATGGCACACGAGTCCTTCGAGGACGAGGAGACCGCGGCGGAGATGAATCGTCTCTATGTCAACGTCAAGGTCGATCGGGAAGAGCGCCCCGATGTCGACAGCATCTACATGGAGGCCGTGCAGACCATGACGGGCCAGGGCGGCTGGCCGATGACGGTGTGGCTGACTCCCCACGGACAGCCGTTCTACGCCGGCACATACTTCCCCAACACCGACCGTCACGGAATGCCCTCCTTTCGCACGGTCATGCGGGCGGTGTCGGACGCATGGGACAACAGACGCGACGAGGTGTTGGGGCAATCGGCCCGACTAACCGAAGCGATCAGCCGGCAAGTCCCGCCCTCGGAGAATGAGCCCGGAGCAGAGGACCTGAAGCGGGCATACGAGTCTCTGGCCGCGTCCTTCGACCCGATCAACGGGGGGTTCGGCAGCGCCCCCAAGTTCCCCCAGGAGCCAGAGCTCGACTTCCTTCTTCGCGTGCGCAGGGAGACCTGGGCCGACCGGGCCGACCACATGCTGAAGGTGACCCTCTCCGAGATGGCAGACGGCGGGATACACGATCAGATCGGCGGTGGCTTCGCTCGGTATTCCGTGGACGCCCAGTGGCTGGTCCCCCATTTCGAGAAGATGCTCTACGACAACGCCCAGTTGGCGCGCATCTATCTGTGGGCCGGCATCGAGCTCGATGAGCCGCGATTCGTCGACGTCGCCAGGTCCACGCTGGCCTACTTGATGGACGAGCTCCGGCATCCCGTGGGCGGATTCTTCTCGGCAGAGGACGCCGACTCCGAAGGGGTGGAAGGCAAGTTCTACGTTTGGACGACCCAGGAGCTGGAACGAGTCCTGGGGGCCGATGATGCCGCCGAGGCAGCCCGATTCTTCGGGGCGACCCCACACGGCAACTTCGAAGGCTCCAACATCCTCTACCGACCCACCGCCGAGCCGTGGACCGACCGGATCGAGTCGATCAGGGTTCGTCTGATGGAGCACCGATCAACCCGAGTCCGGCCCGGACTCGACGACAAGGTCGTGGCCTCGTGGAACGGATTGGCGATCAAGGCCCTGGCAGAGGCCGGTGCCGCATTGTCTGATGCCGGCTATCTGGAGGCGGCCCGAGTGACGGCGCGTTTCGTGCTCGACCATATGGTGGTGGACGGCGTC
Organism: uncultured Acidobacteriota bacterium; assembly: GCA_963810465.1. Taxonomy (GTDB): domain Bacteria; phylum Actinomycetota; class Acidimicrobiia; order Spongiisociales; family ZC4RG35; genus JARDZU01. Next base: position 117,635 of record CAWENM010000012.1, read on the forward strand.
CTCCGGCGCTCCTGGCGGGAGGGTCAAGCCGGGGGGCCGGGCTTTCTCGAGGACGATGCCGCGCTAGCACTTGGTCTGTTCGCTCTCTACGCCGCCACTGGCGAATACGAGTGGTACGAGGCCGGGGTCGAGCTGACTGTCTCCATCCCGGACCGCTTCGCCGATCCCGAAGGTGGGTTCTTCGACACGCCGGTCGATGGGGAGAGCTTGATCAAGCGGCCCAAGAGCCTGGCGGACAATCCCCTGCCCTCCGGCAACGGCATGGCCGCCGAGGCACTGCTCATCCTCTCGGCCTACACAGGCGATGCCGCTATGCGCGACTCGGCAGCCTCGACCTTGCGGGGCGCCGGGATGCTCATGGAGCGTTACCCCTCGATGGTGGGGCACCATCTCGGCGTGCTCCACTCCTTTCTGGAGGGTCGTGAGCTTGCGATCGTCGGATCAGATTGGGCCGATCTGGGCGGTGTCTACTGGTCCTCGTACCGGCCCAACATCGTCTTCGCCCCGTCGTCCGACGGTTCCGAGCCGATTCCCCTCCTGGAGGGGAGATCGAAGCCAGGTCGGACCCTGGCATATGTGTGCCAGAACCACGTGTGCGCAATGCCCACGTCTGACCTCGACGCCCTCGCCGGCCAGTTATTGCCCGACGCTTAGGGCACGCCCCAGGGCCGAGCTCATCACTTCGGGTGGATAGGGACCGAGAAGGGCGGCATCGGCCACGGGCAAGCCCTCTTCGAGGCAACGGCGGGCCAGCTGTGCCACCGCCCGGATCTCCTCGAGTTGGGCCGCAGCACCGGCCCGGTCCAGGGTGTCTCCATGCCCGGGGACGATGATCGACGATCCGATCTCGGCTGCCGACTCGAGAGCGACCGGCCAGCTCAGCGGGAAGCCGTCGTCGAACACGGGGGGAGCCCCTTCCTCGAGCAGGTCTCCCATGAAGCTCACGTCGCCCACGGTCACCACGATGTCGGAGTCGGTGTGACCCCGGCCGTGATAAGTCATCTCGACCACCTCCGGGCCGAGGTCGATGCGGGCAGCGGTGTCGAAGACGCTGGTCGGAGGAGTGATCACGACTTCGGCGATCTCCTCCAGCCGATCGGGCAGCCAAGCCGCGGCATCCTCCTTCATCGAGTCACCCAGCTCGACCATGGTCTTCCGGCAGAGCTCGTGCCCCCAGATCTCCGCTTCGGGGAACCGGGCGTTGCCAAAGGTGTGGTCCCAGTGCCAGTGGGTGTCGACCACCCATCGGACCGGAAGCGTGGTCAGACTGCCCACCTCCTCCCTCAATTCGTCGGCCTCGACATGGGAGGCACGGGTGTCGATGACCAGGATCCCATGCTCTCCGAGCACAACGCCCACATTCAGGTCGAGCGATTCGTAACGCCTCCGGAACACACCGTCGGCCAGCTCTTGGAACATCAGACCGTCTGATCGACTTCGACAGGGACCTGCAGTGTCTGGGCCGAGGAGAGGACATAGGCGATCCAGAGGGCGTCGGCCAAGAGCAGATGGACGAGTTGCATCCACACCGGCACCCCTAGGGCGACATTGAGTGCGCCGGATAGGAGCATGAGCCCGACCAACAGAGGAAGGGCCTTGCCGGCCCTCGACCGTGGAGTCTCCAAGCGACCCGATGCCCACCAGCCGATGGAGGCGGCCACTACCGCCAGGACGGGATGGACGATGCGGAGGTCGGTGAGGAAATGGGCCCCTCCCGATACCCCGCCACCGGGCCCCGTCTTGGGGAACAACGTATCGGCGAGGGCAGTCACCGCCCCGGTGGCGGCGAGCAGGACGATCGCCAGGCCGCCGAGCCATACCCACCGCCAGACCTCTGGGTGAGATTTGGTCGACAGCCGCCGTCCTCCCGACAACCAGAAGGCTGTCAGCGACAAGGCAGCAAGGAGAAACAGTGTGTTCACGAGATGAAGCGGGACCGCCACAACCCGGGCCAGCGATGTATCCCCGGCCACCCACTCGGCCAGGACGATCATCGCCCCGATGAGGGCTTCCCCGACGATCGCAGCCAACGACAGCGCCGCCCCGGTCCGTGCCGGCTGCCCGGGCGGAACGCGCCGCCAGACCCAGACGACCAGGATCGCCACCAGGACCAGGGCAGACCCGCTCGCCGCGCGGTGCATGAACTCGATGGCGGTCGCGCCGGACAATTCGGGGATGACCTCGCCCTGACAGGTGGGCCACGACCTGCCGCACCCGGCACCCGAGCCGGTAGCCCGGACAAGGGCACCGAGGAGGATCACCCCGACGTTGAAGACGAGGGTGAACCACGCATAGCGGGTAATCCGGGTCACAACGGGAAGATTAGAAGAGTCCCCCTCCCGGCATTTCCTCCCTCAGGGCGGAAGCGACGTTGGGGGAGGTGGCCCGCAGGGCCGGAGGGGGCTCCGGACTCCCCCCTTCAGGGGGAGACAGTCCTTGTTATCACCACGGTCGGGTGCGATACCCTCGCCCCGCCCATGGAGATCCATCCCGACGTCCTCGCCGCCATCGGCAACACGCCCCTGATCAGGCTGTCGAGGATCCACCCTCACGGCAACCTGGTGGCCAAGGTCGAGCACATGAACCCGGGTGGCTCAGTCAAAGAGCGAATCGCGGTGGCGATGATCGATGCAGCAGAGAGAGAAGGGCTCCTGCAGCCCGGCGGCACCATCGTCGAGCCGACCTCAGGTAATACAGGTGTAGGTCTTGCGCTGGTCGGGGCCGTTCGTGGATATCGGGTGATCTGCACCGTTCCCGACAAGGTCTCCAAGGAGAAACAGGACCTCCTCAGGGCCTATGGGGTCGAGGTCGTCGTGACCCCAACCGACCTCCTCCCCGAGCACCCCGATTCGTACTACGGGGTGGCACGCCAGCTGACGAATGAGATCGACGGGGCGTTTCACCCGGATCAATACTCGAACCCGGCCAATCCGCAGGCCCATTACGACACCACCGGCCCGGAGATCTGGCAGCAGACCGATGGGGAAGTCGATGTGCTGGTCGTAGGAGTGGGCACAGGAGGCACGATCAGTGGCGCAGGCCGCTATCTCAAGGACCAGAAACCTGCTGTGAAATTGGTCGGCGTCGACCCGGAAGGCTCCATCTTCACAGCCGACAACGAGGACGAGGTGCACCAGTACTCGGTGGAAGGTGTCGGTGAGGACTTCTATCCCGAGACCGTGGACCTGGGCCTTATCGACCGCTGGATCAAGGTGAACGACGCCGACTCGTTCACCATGACGAAGAGATTGGCCCGGGAGGAAGGCATCCTCGTTGGTGGATCCTGCGGGATGGCGGCCCACGCAGCGCTCCAGGTGGCCGAAGAGGACCCCGAGGCATTGGTGGTCGTGATCCTGCCCGATTCGGGACGGGGCTATCTCTCCAAGATCTTCAATGACGATTGGATGGCCGAGCGGGGCTTCGACATCTGAAACTGAAGGGCCCCCGACGAATCGAGGGCCCTTCATTTGAAGATCAGCTATGGCATTGCTTCGGCGAGTACGCCGCCACGAATGGACGAAGTTCGCGGTATCCAGAGCCGGGTGGTCCGAGTTTGGAGTCGCCACCTGTCCGGAAGGACGAGCGGCGGCTGCGGTCAGCGCCGCTCAGCGCTCGACCACCTCCAGAGTCCAAAGACTTTCATACAACCTAGGACCACCTCCTTTCTCTGGTGGAGACAGTCTGCCACAACTCGGGCGAATTGGTGAGGGGTTTTGAGATGGGACCAGGGGTCGGCTAGGTCGGCCTCCGGAAGACGTCAGGCGGGATCGGGTCCTGCTCCCGACGTCTCGTCCCCAGACCGGCCAGATACTGGTTGGGGAACATGTGACCGTCATAGCCGAGGTCGATGGCAGCGTTCAGCGTCCAGTAAGGATCGACGATGTGAGGGCGAGCCAGGAGGCAGAGATCGGCCCGCCCGGCCACAAGGATGTTGTGCACGTCGTCGATGCTGGAGACTGCTCCCACCGTCATGGTGGCGATCCCTACCTCGTTGCGGATCCGATCCGAATAGGGAGTCTGATAGAGCCGCCCGTACTCCGGGTCCGCATCGACAGTGGTCTGCCCGGTCGACACATCGATCAGGTCACATCCCCGCTCCTTCAACTCCGCGGCGAATGCCACCGCATCGTCGCCATCGAAACCTCCGTCGACCCAATCAGTCGCCGAGATCCGCACCGAGATCGGCTTCTCGTCGGGCCAGACCTCGCGCACCGCTTCGAACACCTCGAGCGGATAACGCATCCTGTTCTCGGCCGAGCCCCCGTATTGGTCGCTTCTCTGATTGGCCAGAGGAGTGAGGAAGCTGGACAGCAGATATCCGTGCGCATAGTGGAGCTCGAGCAGATCGAATCCGGCGTCGCTCCCGAACCGGGCGGAGGCGACATGCTGGTCCCGAACGAGGTCCATGTCGGCACGGGTCAGCTCCCGGGGCACCTGGCTGTCGGGTCGGTAGCGGATCGGGGAAGGCGCCATGATCTCCCAATTGCCCTCGTCGAGTGGCTCGCTGTCTCCTTCCCACATCAACTTGGTCGATCCCTTGCGCCCCGAGTGCCCGATTTGGAGCCCGATGCGAGAGTGGGTGTGCGTGTGGACGAAGTCGACGATCCGGGTGAAGGCGTCCGCCTGCTCCCCGTTCCACAGACCCGTGCACCGGGGGCTGATCCTGCCCTCGGGTGACACGCAGGTCATCTCGGTCATCACCAAACCGGCACCACCCACGGCCCGGCTGCCCAGATGGACGAGGTGCCATTCATTGGGCACCCCTTCGTCGGCGCTGTACTGGTCCATCGGCGAGACGACGATCCGATTCGCCAGTTCGAGACCACGCACCCGGAATGGATGGAACATCGGAGGCACGGCGGCCCCGACAGCGGTCGGGCACGAATGGTCCGAGGCGGCGTACCAGGCGTCGACCCGAGACATATACCCGGGGTCCCGAACCCGCAGATTGTCGTAGGTGATCCGCTGGCTCCGGGTCAGCATGCTGAACACGAACTGTTCCGGGTCCAGGCTGCGGTAGCGATCGGCGCCCTCGAACCAATTCCGACTGGCCTTGGCCGCCCGTTGCAGACTCTCGACTTCGGGCCGGCGCGACTCCTCGTAGCGATCGAAGGCCTGGTCCATCGGATGATCAGCGACGAGCAACCCGGCCAGGGCTATTGCGTCCTCCATGGCGAGCTTGGTCCCCGACCCCACTGAGAAATGGGCGGTATGGATGGCGTCACCCATCAGCACGACATTGCCGTGGTGCCATCGCTCACAGACGATCGTTGGGAACTGGAGCCAGCGGGAGTTATTGCCGAGAAGGCCGAATCCGCCGAGATGGGAGGCAAAAATCTCCTCGCATCGCCGTAGGGCGTAGTCGTCGCTCACCCCCGGTGGGAACGCTTCATGCTCGGTCTTGTCGAAACCGAGAGCAGACCAGGTCTCCGGCCGCATCTCCACGATGAAGGTGCTGCCCTCGTCGCTGTACGGGTAGATGTGCGCCCACACCATGCCTGAAGGCGTGTCCTCGAAGATGAAGTTGAACTCGTCGAACACCTTTGAAGTGCCGAACCAGATGTACTTGTTGCGAGCATGCTCCAGCGAGGGCTTCAGATGAGACCCCAGCTCGCGCCGCACCATGCTGTTGGCACCGTCGGCGCCCACGATCACCCCGGCCGACGGCAGCTCCGACAGATCCTCCACCTCTGTGGAGAAGCGCAGATCGACCTCGAGCTGGCGGGCCCGTTCGGTCAACGTCTCGAGGAGGGTTCGACGGCTGATCGCCGCGAATCCGTGACCCCCAGAGACGATCTCGGCACCGTCGGGATGGTGGACCTTTATCTGCCCCCAGTGCCGGAAGCTCTCAGTCATCGCCCGGTGCGAGATCGGGTCAGCCCCCTCGAAGTTGTCCAGGGTCTCGTCACTGAAGACGACCCCGAATCCAAAGGCGTCCTGAGACGTGTTTCGCTCATATACAGAAACGTGGATCTCGGGGCGCGTCCGTCTCAGCAGGATCGATAGATAGAGACCGGCAGGTCCCCCACCGACAATGACGACGCCCTTTTCGATGCTCATGTTGGCTCTTGGGCCAACGCTAGAGGGCGCTTACAAACGGAGCGTGTTGATGAACTCTTCCCACCAGGTGCCCACCGCCTCGACCGCATTGCTCAGCGACCAGAGGAGGATGATGGCAAGGGCGACAACGAGGACCACCGTTGCCAGGTGCCGAACCCGGTACATCTGTCGCTGGCCTTCGTCCTCCATGTAGGACGGCTCGACCACCGGCGGCGTGGGGGCCGTGATCAAGTACGGCTCGGGCGGGCTGACGTAGGCAGGTTCGTTCGGGTTTCTCATTTGAGCTGCTCCCACCGGTTCGGGTTGCGGCACCGGGTCCCTCGGGAGGGAGAACGTATCGATCGCCGGCTCTGGTTCCTCGGCGATCTCCGGTTCGGGCTCTGTTGGAAGGTGCTCCTGCATCTCGGCCTCGAGCTCGAAATCGGCATCGAGACCTGGAGCGACGACGGCGGCTGCGGCCGTAGCCGCGATCATCGGGTCCGGGTCGATGGTCTCCTCGATTGGCTCTTCGAGCGGGAGCGGGGCCAGGCTGGCCAGGGACTGCTCGACCGTCGGATGTGACTCCTCGGCCGGTGTCTCGACGCCGGCCTTGTCGAACAGGGCCCGCCCATCGATGTCGAGGATTGCGGAGAGGGCGGTGAGCACCGACGGATCGGTGGGGGTGGACACATCACGCTCCCAGCTCCTGATCGAGCTGGCAGAGCGGCCGACCAGTTCCCCAAGCTGAGCCTGGCTCAAGCCGATCCTCGTGCGGCGATAGCGCACGGTTCTTCCAAATGAGCGCTCGGGCATCCGGGGTTGAATAGTACCGGTACGTGAAATTTGCTCGATAGGGGTCCAACCCCACAGGACTCGAACATGGGAGCCCTATGCTCGTCGGACCACCGAGGAGGCGTCCGGACGCCTGGTGGGTCCCCCGGTCTTCAAAACCGGCGAGGGGTCTGATCGGCCCCTGGCGGGTTCGATTCCCGTCCGCCTCCGCCTGTTTCCTCCCTGCAGGGGGAGGTGGCCCGAAGGGCCGGAGGGGGATTTTCTTCCTCCCGTCCCGGGTCGATAGAACCATTGATGGATATGGCGTCGGACGTAGCATTTCTCCCATGGAGATCGCGATAATCGCCCTTGCTGCGGTCGGAGTCGTGTTCGCCGGAATCGTCTTGAACCAGGCCAAGCCGAAGGTGCGGGCCGAACGTGTGCCTGGACATCCCGACATCTTCGAGCTGTGGAATGAGGGCCCGGGCGACGCAGTGATCGTGCACGCCGATGTGCTGTCACCGGGGTTCCCTCGTGGCGCATCCATCGACGACGCCTTGACCGCGATACCCGGCCTGTGGGTCGATGAGCGGATCGTCCGGGGCCATGGGCCATGGGCGAAGGGCGCCGCCCTCGAGCCACTTCGGCGCTTCGAGATCAGATTGCCCGCTGCTACGAGCTTGCGCATCGTCTATCGGGCGGATGGTGCCCTCGGCACGATTGCCACCGCGACCATGCTGGTCGAGGGTGGTCACTGACCCCATCCCAGGGACAAATGACTTTCGGCCCTCATTGGGGTCGGCTCACGGCGGTAGGTTTGACCTCAATCCACGGAGGAAAGTATCAAACCATGAGAAAGACCGCATCGGTCGCAGCAATCGTCCTCGGGGTCCTGTTGGTGGTGGGTGGTATCGCCACCTGGGTCGTCGTGAGTAACACGCTCGCCGAGCAGAAGATCGTCACTTCTGATGACGCCTGTCTCCCCGGGCGAACCGTGCAGGATCCATTCACCGCCTATTGCCAGGCCGCTGTCATCCAAAAGCACACATTGGAGACCACCGGTGGCCTGACCTATGCCGAATTGGACCGAGAGGACCCGCTCCGTGAGGTGGCGATGAACTCGGCCTTCCTCCAGTCATCGCTCTTCACCTCGATAGTGGCTTTCGGTGTCGCCGCGATAGGAGTCGGCATGGGTGTGGTGTTCATTCTGATCGGGCTCGGCATCCGGGATGTGACGGAGCGGACCACCGATCCGTCGACTCAGGTCTGATCTATCGGTTCGAAGCGGATGAAGGGAGCGGTCTCGACCCACCGGTCGAGGGCCGCTCTCGACCGCTCCGGGTCTGAGCCCCAGCTCTCGGTCAATGCCCGGTAGAGGATCCGTCCACGCTCTTTGGGGTCGGGCTCGGGGAAACCGCGCACCGGGATGTCCGCTGTGATCCCACGTTTGAGGTGGAGGGTGAACTCCGGGTGGGCCAAGATGTTGGCCACCCAATCCCGCTTGAAGCCCGCTCGTCCGGTGAGATAGAAGTTTCCGTCGAACTGATGGAAGTAGATCTCGATCCGACGGGGCAATCCGGACTTCCGGCCAATCGTCGTGATATCGACCGTGCCTCCACGCTGGAGGGCCTCGCTGACGGCGGTGTCCATGCAGGCACCAACGAGAAGAGGGGCTGGCTTGTTCCACGGTAAGTTGCGTCTCACATGGGCCAACTGATCCAGGTCGAGGCCAGGCCGATGGGCCGGGTGGCGTTGTTCTCCACCGATCGCTCCCTCACCGGGCAGGACGGGGTCAGCCTCTCACCAGACTTCGTCGCCGGCGAGGACGCACCGCATGAGCTCGCCCGTCGACTCTTCGACGCCGATCGGCTCGTCGACCACGTCCATGTCCTCTCCAACACGATCTCGGTGCGGCGGAGTCAGAGCTGGGATGACGAGTCGGTGGGGCAGGCCCAGGACGTGATTGCCAATCTCTTCGTCTACTACACCGGTGGCCCGACCCCGTCCGATGCCGACGAGTTCGAGCAACTCAGGGTCGAGAACTACAACGCCACGCTGAGTCACATCAGGGCCCACAACGAGGACCTTTGGGTGATGCGGGTCACCCCCGACGAGCCGATCGACCCGTTTCTGCCCGGGCAGTACACGACGCTCGCTTTGGGCTATTGGGAGCCGAGGGCAGACGAGGCCCACGACAACCTGAAGCCCGATCAGGATCACAAAATGGCGCGCAGGTCGTATTCGGTGTCGAGCTCGATGATCGACGAGTCCGGCCAGCTGCTCCCACCACACACCCCGGATGTCGAGTTCTACATCGTGAAGGTCAAGCCCGGCGAGGAGGAGATACCCGCCCTCACTCCCCGTCTGTTCCTCAAGGGCGAGGGCGACCGTCTCTATATGGGCCGCAAGTTCACGGGGCACTACACACTCGAGGGAGTGAAGCCCGATGACAACATCGTCTTTCTCAGCACCGGCACCGGTGAGGCGCCCCAGAACGCCATGATCGCCGAGTTGCTACGTCGGGAGCACAAAGGCCGCATCCTCGACGTGGTGTGCGTCCGCTTCAGATCGGACCTCGCCTACACAGAACAGCACGCGGTCCTGGTCGACCGCTACCCGTCCTATCGATACGTCACCATCACCACCAGGGAGCCGGAGAACGAGGGGAAGAAGGTCTACATCCAGGATCTGATCACTTCAGGTGAGATCGAGAAGGAGTTGGGCGCCCCGCTCGATCCCTACCGCACCCATGTCTTCCTCTGTGGGAACCCCGCCATGATCGGGCTGCCCAAGTGGACCGAGGAAGGGCTGGCCTTCCCCGAAACGCTCGGCGTCTGCCAACAGCTGTACGAAAAGGGCTTCACCATCGACCACCGCAAGGACCGCGGCAACGTCCACTACGAGGAGTACTGGACAGAACGCTGAGGGTTGGTTCACCGAACCTCAGGTACTGTGGCCCGTATCCGGGCCGAATCGCCTCGAGTTCGAAAGACCATCCCGGGCCCCATGAGGACCTGAGGCGGTTGGTTTCATATCCGGGCCGCAGAACCTGAGGTTGCCTGCAAGGCACGCTCCCGGCGCTGGGCCTCGGCGACGGCGATAGCGGTCATGTTGACGACGTCGTTCACCGAGGCGTCTCGCTGCATGACGTGGACTGTCTTCGAAAGCCCGCTGAGGATTGGCCCGATCACCTCGGCATCGCCCAGCCGGTTGAGCAGCTTGTAGGAGGCGTTGGCGGCGGTCAGATTGGGGAACACGAGGACATTGGCCGCCCGGCTCAACGCCCCCCTCGGGCGCCGATCGGCCAACAGCTCCGGGATGACGGCGGTATCAGCCTGCATCTCGCCGTCGACCGGGATATCCGGTCGGGCCAGACGGAACAGCTCCACCGCACGACGAACCCGGGCCGGCTCACTGCCACCGGCCGACCCGAAGTCGGAGTAGCTGATGAAGGCGACACGGGGGCTCCGGGCGAAGTCCTCCTCGGCCGTGGTCGTGGCGGCCAGGGCGATCTCGGCGAGTTGTTCGGCGGTCGGCTCGATGTTGACTGCGCAGTCTGTGAAGAAATAGGCGGTCCCCCGCACCACCACCAGATACACGGAGCTGACGATGGATCGCCCCTCCTCTACCTGGAGCACCTGGAGGGCGGGCCGAATCGTTTCCGGGTAGTAGCTGCTGAGGCCGCCGATGACTGCATCGGCGGCTCCCTCTCGCACCATGAGGCACGCGTACATGGCCGGGTCCTCGGTCTGCCGCCTCGCATCCTGGAGTGATAGACCCTTGTGCCGGCGAAGCTGCTCGAGAGTGAGCGCATAGCGATCCCGCTCTGCCTCCTCCTTCAGATAGTCGATCACCTCGATGCCATCCATGGAGATGCCCGCCTCCTCGGCCATGCCGTTGATGCGCCCGGCGTCTCCGAGGAGCACGACGTTGCCGATCCCCTCATCGGTCACACGCCGAGCGGCCCGAATCATTCGGACGTCTTCGGCATGCGGATAGACGATCTTCTTCGGCTGCTCCATCGCCCTGGTGGTGATGGCGTTGATCAACCCGTGCGATGCGTTGAAACGGGTCTGCAGCTGGGAGACGTACTCGTCGAAGTCGTCGATGGGTGCCCGGGCCAGGCCTTCCTCCATGGCCGCCCTGGCCACCGCGGGTGCCACCCGCCAGAGCACTCGGGGGTCGAACGGCTTGGGAATCAGATATTCGGGACCGAACTGGAGGCGGTCGAGGTCGTAGGCGCGAAGGACCGAATCGGGCACTGGCTCCTTGGCCAGTTCGGCGAGGGCATGGGTGGCGGCGATCTTCATCCCCTCGGAGACACCGCGTGCCCTGACGTCGAGAGCGCCACGGAAGATGAAGGGAAAGCCGAGGACGTTGTTCACCTGGTTCGGGTAGTCACTGCGACCGGTGGCCATGATCACGTCAGGTCTTGCGGCCAGAGCGTCTGCGTAGCTGATCTCGGGATCGGGATTGGCCAGCGCGAAGACGATCGGTCGATCCGCCATCGTCTGGACCATCTCTTTGGTGACGGTGCCGGCGATAGACACGCCGATGAAGGCATCGGCACCCACCAGAGCGTCGTCGAGAGTTCGAGCAGTCGTCTCGATGGCGAATTCCCTCTTGATGTCGTTGAGGTCTTCGCGTCCGTTGTGGATCACTCCGACCGAGTCGACCATGAGGATGTTCTCCGCGCTCATGCCGAGCTCGATGAAGAACCTCGCCGATGCGATGCCGGCGGCTCCTGCCCCGGCGAACACCACCTTGACCCGGGAGATGTCCCTTCCCGTCAACTCGAGGGCGTTGAGGAAGGCGGCTCCACCAATGATGGCGGTCCCGTGCTGGTCGTCGTGGAAGACAGGGATGTCGAGACGGTCCCGCAGCGTCTGCTCGATGATGAAGCACTCGGGCGCCTTGATGTCCTCGAGATTGATGCCGCCCACCGTTGGGGCCAGCATCTCGCAGAACCGGATGACATCGTCGGGTTCCGTCGCCTCGATCTCGAGGTCGAAGACGTCGATGTCGGCGAAGCGCTTGAACAGGACTCCCTTGCCCTCCATGACCGGCTTGCTGGCCAGAGGTCCGATGTTGCCCAGGCCGAGCACGGCCGTCCCGTTGGACACCACAGCGACGAGATTCCCGCGATTCGTGAACCGAAACGCAGCGTCGGCATCTTCGGCGATGACGAGGCAGGGCTCGGCGACGCCCGGGGTGTAGGCGAGGCTGAGGTCGGCCTGGGTGGCGGTGGGCTTTGTCGACCGGATCGCCGTCTTGCCCGGGGTCGGCTTTTCGTGATACTCCAGAGCCTCGGAGAAACTGGGTTTGCGGGCCATCAGACGCCCGAGCCTATATCGGAGGAGCGATCAGGAGCGCGGCCCCAGAGCCGGGGAGTTCCCCTTGACCCTTGCACATGCGAGAATTGCCGGGAGAGATGATGACGTCGAACCTTCCGATCTACCAGGACAATGGCTACAAGGTCATGGCGGGATGGCGAGTCGGTCACGCCCCCGAAGAGTCCACCACTCGCTCGGGTCTCCTCGTCCCGATCGGGACCAAGGACGGAAACGACGCCCTGACCCTCGTCGACGTCAAGACGGGCCAACGCTTCTGGGCAGTGCCCACCGGCGCATGGCGGTTCATCTGGCCGGCCACCGGGAAACCGGTCATCGCGGTGCGTGAGTCCCAGATCATCGCCGAGGAAGAGGTCGATCACGTCGGGGACGAGGGCCAATACCTCTGAGCGGCGTTAAACCCCCGTCATCGGGCGGTCCGAGCCGCCAACATCCTGCTCTCGGAGCCTCATGACCCAAGAACACGCCTCCAGACGCCGTCGTCGTCTCACCGCGACAGTCACCGATCTCGAAGTTGCCATACAGCGGGCCTTCCTGGTCGGTGTCGAGCTGCCCGGGATGACCACCGTCGACTCCGAGCGCAGTCTGGACGAGCTCGCCCTCCTCACCGACACTGCCGGCTCCGAGCCGGTCGATCAGGAACTCGTCCGTCGCACCCGGATCGAACCGGCCACCTACATCGGCTCCGGCAAAGCCGAGGAGATAGCCATCCTGACCAACGCTCTCGACATCGACGTGGTCGTGTTCGACAACCAGCTCACACCCGCACAGCAGCGCAACCTCCAGAAGCTGTTCGGATGCGACGTAGTGGACCGCGAAGGCCTCATCCTCGACATTTTCGCCCAGCACGCCCACACCAAAGTCGGCGCCCTCCAGGTGGAGCTGGCGATGAACCGATACAACCTCCCCCGTCTTCGGGGTCGGGGCACCAGCCTGTCACAACAGGGTGCCGGTGTGCTTGCCCGCGGCCCTGGCGAAACCAAGCTCGAGACCGACCGACGTCGCATCCTCGCTCGCAACTCCAAGCTCGAGCGCGAGTTGAAAGAAACGGTGAAGCACCGGGAGACCCAGCGCAAGGCGAGGAAGAAGTCGGACATCCCCCAGATATCGATCGTCGGTTATACCAACGCCGGGAAGTCCACACTGCTCAACGCCCTCACCGACGCCGACGTCCTGGTCGAGGACCGGCTCTTCGCCACGCTCGATTCGACAGTTCGCCGACTGGAACTGCCCGACCAGCACAAGGTGCTGATCGCCGACACTGTCGGATTCGTCCGGCGTCTCCCCCATCACCTCGTTGAGGCATTCCGATCGACGCTGTCCGAAGTTGCCGAGGCCGACCTCCTCCTCCACGTTGTCGATGGCACCGATCCCGATCCGGCCGGGCAGATCGCCGCCGTACGTGAGGTGCTGATGGAGATCGGCGCGGCCGAGATCCCCGAGCTGATCGCCATCAACAAGGCCGACATGATCGGAGTCCAGGCACTGACTCGCCTGAACAACCTGTATCCGGATGCCGTGTTCATCTCCGCTCTCAAGGAAACGGGGCTCGAGGAATTGCTGGTGAGGATCGGCTCATTCCTGGAGCGAACGATGGTTTCCCTCACCCTCGAGATCCCTTATGCCCGCGGTGACCTCGTGGCAGCCGTCCATCGTGTGGGCGAGGTGATCGAGGAGAAGCACGACGACAACGGAATGATCCTCGAGGTGAGGGTCCCCGAGACCGCCCGCGCCCAGTTCGCACCCTTCAGTCGCTGAACGCGAGTGCTGCGGCGCCCACGATTCCGGCATTGTTGGCCAACGCCGCCCTGGTCGTCTTCACGTCGTCGAAGGTGACGTGCGGGGCAAATTCATCCCAGAATTTGGAGATACCACCGCCGATCACGATCAGATCAGGTGTGAACACCTCATTGGCCAGGATTATGAATTCGCGGGCCCGCTGCCCCCATTCGTCCCAGCTCAGGTTTTCCGCCCGCCTCGATTTCGCCGAGTAGCGCTTCTCCGCAGGTCGGACACCACCAAGCTCGAGCTGGCCCAGCTCGATGTTGGGCATGACCTTCCCGTCGACGATGAGGGCACTTCCGATCCCGGTGCCGAAGGTGAGCACCAAGACCTTCCCGCTCACGCCCTTGGCCGCCCCGTAACGCACCTCAGCCAGCCCTGCGGCGTCGGCGTCATTGATCAGGACGATCTCCCTACCGACGGCGGTCTCGAACAGCTCGAGTGCGTTGACACCGATCCACGACTTGTCGATGTTGTTGGCGGTGGTCACCCAGCCCTGCTTCATCACCGAGGGAAAGCCCAGACCGATGCGGCCAGAGGCTTCCAGTTGGTCGACCAGCTCTTTGACCGCGGCCGCCACGGCCGGTGGCGTGGAAGGCTCGGGGGTGTCCACCCGGAGACGGTCACTCACCAGCTCACCTGCCTCCACGTCGACCACGCCGGCCTTCACGCCGGACCCACCTACGTCGACGCCGATCCTGGTTGTCACGGCGGGCGAGACTAGTGGCGTGCCCGTGTGCGGCCGCCCACCTCCCGGGTGGCTGCCTGCACACGAGATCCTCCACAAGATTCCGTGTGCAGCCGCCCACCTCCCAGGTGGCTGCCTGCACACAAGTTCCAACCATTACCCTCGGATTCCGATGAACGGTCAGGCGGATATCGCGGTAGCCGGACTCGGCGTGATGGGGGCAAACCTCGCCCTGAATCTCGCTGACAATGGACAAGTGGTCGCCGCGTACAACAGGACCACATCGGTCACCGACGAGTTCATGTCCGGCGAGGCCGGGAAACTAGGTGTTCTCCCTGCTACCTCGATCGAGGAGATGGTGGGGATGTTGAGCCGGCCGCGTGTGGTCCTCATCATGGTGACGGCGGGAAAACCGGTGGACGCGGTGATCGACAGCCTCCTCGATCACATGGAAGAGGGTGACATCATCATCGACGGTGGGAACTCGCTGTACTCCGACACCGACCGTCGCCAGGCCTACGTCGAGTCCCGAGGTCTTCTCTACCTCGGAATCGGCGTCTCCGGCGGCGAGGAAGGTGCACGTCACGGACCGTCGATAATGCCGGGCGGGAGCAGAAAGGCGTGGGAGCACGTCGAGCCCATGCTCAAGTCCATCGCGGCCAAGGCCCCTGACGGCAAACCCTGTTGTGAGTGGATCGGAACCGGCGGAGCCGGCCATTTCGTCAAGATGGTGCACAACGGCATCGAATACGGCGACATGCAGGTCATCGCCGAGGCCTACGACTTGATGCGACGGGGCATGGGGATGAGCCCTGCGGAGATGTCGAAGGTCTTCGCCCGCTGGGACGAGGGCCGTCTGCGCTCCTATCTCATCGAGATCACAAGCGACATCCTGGCCACAGAGCTCGATGGACAGCCCATCGTCGACGTGATCCTCGACGCCGCCGGGCAGAAGGGAACCGGTAAGTGGACAGTCATCTCGTCGTTGGACCTCGGCCAGCCGGCGACACTCGTGGCCGAGGCCGTCTATGCCCGGATCGTCAGCTCCGATCCCGACGCTCGAAAACGGGCCGCCGCCATCTACGCCGGTGGCTCTGGAACGCTCGGGGCAGTGACACCGGACGACGTGGAGAGCGCCCTCTACGCGTCGAAGATCATCTCCTACGCCCAGGGGTTCCGGCTGATGCGTGCGGCCTCAGACGAAAACGGCTGGGATCTCGACCTGGCAACGATCGCCTCGATCTGGCGAGCAGGATGCATCATCCGAGCGGTTTTCCTGGAGGACATCACCGCTGCCTTCCTCAGGGACCCGGCGCTCCCGGACATGATCGAGGACGACTTCTTCTCGGGCGCCCTCGATGACGCGGAGACGTCCTGGCGGGCGGTGGTAGCCGGAGCCGCCATGTCCGGCATCCCTGCACCCGCTTACTCCAGCGCCCTGTCCTATTTCGACGGGATGAGGTCGGAGCGGCTACCGGCCAATCTGATCCAGGCGCAGCGGGACTTCTTCGGGGCTCACACCTTTGAACGCGTCGATGCCCCCAGAGGTGAGTTCTTCCATCACGAGTGGTAGCCGTCAGAGCGGCGGCGTTCCTGGGACCGCGATTCGCTCCCCGGTCTCGAAGCCAGGATCGGCCTCGTCGGCTTCCTCTACGTGCTGGCGCCGGATCCCCATCGTGAACAGGATCGCGTCCAGGTAGGGGACCGAGATGGCGGTGTCCGCCTTCTCCTTGACCACGGGCCTGGCATTGAAGGCGATGCCCAGCCCCGCTGTGGCCAGCATGTCGAGGTCGTTGGCCCCGTCCCCGACCGCCACGACCTGGGACAGGGGTATGCCCTCGGCTTCGGCGACGGATCTGAGAAACGCCGCCTTGCGCGGGCCATCGACGATCTCGCCGGCGAGCTGACCGGTGAGGAAGCCATCTTTGTCCTCCAGAGTGTTGGAGAGGGAGTAGTCGATGCCGAGGTCGGCGGCGAGGACATCGGTGAACCGGGTGAATCCGGCCGAGACGATGGCGGTGACCAGGCCGAGCCGCTTCAGGGTACGAACGAAAGTGCGCGCCCCACTGGTCAGGGTGATGTTCTCGTGGACCCTGGTGATTGCGGTCTGGTCGAGGCCCTTGAGCAGGCTAACTCGCTCCCGCAACGACTCCTCGAAGTCGATCGCCCCGTTCAGGGCGAGATTGGTGAGGTCGGCGCATCGCTCTTCGGCGCCCGCCTCCCTGGCGAGGAGATTGATGACCTCCTCCTGGATCAGGGTCGAGTCGACATCCATGATCACCATCCGCTTGCCACGACGTTCCAGACCGTCGCGCTGGATGGCGACGTCGATCGGGCGCTCCGCGGCCGCTCGCACCAGGTTCTCTCTCATCCGGTCCAGATTCCCGTTGCCGACCAGGAGCTCATAGCTCACGACCGGATAGCGGGAGAGCCGGTAGATTCGGTCGATGTTCCCGCCGGCGTCGGCGATCGCCGCGGCCACGGATCCGAAATCTTCCGGGCCCACCCCCATGCCGATCACCGTCACCACAGACATCGGGCGGGTCGGGGTCGGCGTGTCGTCTACCTTCTCGAACTCGACATTCAGGCCGCGCTCCCAACCGAAGAAGAGAAGATCTCTGATAGTGGCCCGCTCGCCGGAGACCCCAATGAGCACGTTGAGGGTGAGACGGCCACGGACCACAATCTGCTCGACGTCGTAGATCTCGACCTGGGCCTCGGCCAGGACCGCCATCAGCCCGGCGGAGATCCCGGGCCCATCTGGTCCATGGACCGCGACAAGGATCGTCGAGTGTTCAGTCACAGGGCCTCAGGGTAAAGGTCTCCATGCCTTGAACAATGTCAGGCCGTTAGCATCGGCCGCGTCCACCGTTGATGGAGAGGCTTCCAAATTGTCTGAGAATCCGTTCCGTTTGCCCCGAAGTGCAATACCTGTCCACTACGACCTCCGTCTCGAACCGGATCTGGGCACCTTCACCTTCGACGGAGAGGTCTCGATTCGGATCGGCGTCACGGAGACCCTCGATCAAATAGTCCTCAATGCCGCCGAGATCGATATCAAGACCGTGACCCTCAGCGGCGAAGACGGCGAGACTGCCGTCACCGGTGTCACCTACGACGACGAGTACTCCAGGGCCACGTTGGCCCTGGAGTACCCCGTGGCCCCGGCACGTACACCCTCGGCATCACCTATACCGGGATCATCAACGACCAGCTACGCGGGCTCTACCGGTCGATCTACAAGGACGAGGACGGGACCGAGCATGTGATCGCCACCTCGCAGTGCCAGGCCACCGACGCCCGTCGCGTCCTCCCATGCTGGGACGAGCCGGACTTGAAGGCGACCTTCAAGACAACGATGGTCGTCGCCGACGGGTTGGAGGTCTACGCCAACGGCGCCGAGATGTCCCGGACCTCCCTCGACGACGGCAGGGTTCGCTTCGAGTTCACCGAGACCATGAAGATGTCCACCTACCTGCTGGCCTTCATCGTGGGTCCCTTCGAGGCGACGGAGCCTGTCACCAGCAAAGGCACCCCGACACGGATCATCGTTCCCAAGGGAAATCTCCATCTCGCCGACCTGGCACTGGAAAACGCGGTCTTCTGCTTCGAGTATCTCTCCGACTACTACGGGATCCCCTATCCCGAGCAGAAACTGGATCACATCGCGATCCCGGATTTTGCCGCCGGCGCGATGGAGAACGTCGGGCTGATCACGTATCGCGACGCCTACCTCGTCCTGGACAAGGCGAAGGCGAGCCAGAGCGAGCTGCAGGGCTGCCTCGACGTCATCGGGCACGAGATCGCACATCAGTGGTTCGGCAACCTGGTCACCATGCGGTGGTGGGAGGGCGCCTGGCTCAACGAGGCCTTCGCCAGCTTCATGGAGCTCAAAGCGACGGATGCACGGAAGCCGGATTGGAAGCGGTGGCTCGCATTCGCCAACCTCGAGGTCCCCTGGGCCATGGGCACCGACCAGCTGGCGACCACGCGGCCCATCGAGTTCGAGGTGAACTCGCCGGCGGAGGTGGACGAGATGTTCGATTCCATCACCTATGGCAAGGGCTCGGCAGTCCTCAGGATGATCGAGCAGTTCATCGGCGAGGAGGAGTTCCGCACCGGCGTCGGCAACTATCTGCGAAAGCATCAGTACGCCAATACGGTGACCAGTGATCTGTGGGAGGGGCTCGACGGCGCTTCCGACTGGCCGGTCGGGGAGATCATGGACACCTGGGTGTACCAGAAGGGCTTCCCTCAGATAGACGTCAGGGTGGTGCCGGAGGGAATCCATCTGAGTCAGCGCCGCTTCCTGGCCATACCGGACGAGACCGACTCCACCATCTGGGACGTCCCCATCCAGCTGCGTGGCGTGGCCGGCGGCGAGCCCTTCGAGACGAAGGTCCTCCTCACCGAGGACGAGACCGTGGTCCCGATCGAAGCACCCTTCGATTTCGTGGTCGCCAACGCCGGAGGTCATGGGTTCTACCGGACCCGCTACTCAGAGGAGCTGTTCACCGGCCTGCTGGGCCAACTCGACACGCTTGGCGACATCGAGCGACACAGTCTCGTCTCAGACACATGGGCCATGGTGCGCTCGGCACAGGTGCCGGCGACCGCGTTCCTCGACCTCGTCGGGAAGTTCGGCGCCGAGACCGAGCACGCCATTTGGTCGGTGATCATCGGCGGGCTCCGGTCACTGGAGCACCATGCCCTGGACGAGCAGACCCGGCCCGCGTTCGAGGCCTTCGTCCGCGATCTGGTCGGCCCGGTCCTCGACCGTCTCGGTTGGGAGGGATCAGGCGAAGAGAGCGACCTCACCCGCAAGCTGCGGGGCGATCTGATCGCGACGCTGGGCATCCTGGGCAACGAGCCCACGACTGTGGAGAAGGCACGGGTGCTGGCCGGCGACGTTCTCGACGGCGCCCAGTTCGATCCCGAGGTGTGCACCGCCGCCCTGTCCGTGTACTCGCATCATGGCGGGACCGAGGAGTACGACGCGCTGTGGGCTGCCTACCACAAGACCAACGCGCCGGCCGAGAAGGTCCGCTATCTCCGCTCGGTGGCCGGGGTCGAAGTGGAGGAGTTGGCGCTATCGACCATGGAGAAGATCGTGGACGGCGACATCAGGACCCAGGACGGGTTCTGGGTCTTCGCCCGCCTCCTGTCAGGTGACGCCGGGCCGACTGTCTGGCGGAGCGCCCGGACCCGGTGGGACGAGGTGCTGGCGGTGATGCCAGGCATGACCAAGAGACGGGTGGTTGAAGGGCTCCCCGCTCTCTCTCAGCCGGAAGTCGCCGCCGACGTCAAGAGCTTCTTCGCCGAGCACCCGATCCCCGAGGCCGCCCGGTTCCTCACCCAGAATCTCGAGCTCCTCGACACCAACGTCCTGCTCCGCGAGCGAGAGACGCCGGTGGTCGCCGAGTACTTCAAAACGCGTACCTGAGGTACGTGGGCCCATATATGGCCCTACGCCGACAGAGAAAGCCAAACCGGAGACATCATGACTTCAGGAGACACAGCTGAGACCTTCGACATGGTGATCAGTCGAACGTTCGACGCACCCGTGAGTGACGTGTGGAAGGCCTGGACCGAAGGCGACTACGTCCGGAATTGGTGGGGACCGAGTGGCTTCACCGCCCCTGTGGCCGACATGGACGTGCGTGAGGGCAGATCATCGCTGGTCGGGATGCGCGCCCCCGACGAGATGGGCGGCTTCGAGCACTATCACACCTGGAGCTATCAAAAGGTCGTGCCCGAGGAGCGACTGGAGTTCGTTCAGCATTTTGCCGATCGGCAGGGCAACGCCATCGATCCCGCTTCGGTCGGCATGCCGCCCGGAATCCCGATGGAGGTGCCCCACGTCTTGACCTTCGCATCGAGTCCGGACGGAGGGACCGACTTCACCGTCACCGAGTTCGGGTACACCTCGCCAGACGTGGTCGAGCTATCACGAGGCGGGATGAACGAGTGCCTCGACAAGTTGGCCGCCCTGCTCGCCGAAGGCGAGTCCTAGCTCCAACAGCTCTATGGCCTGATGACGTAGTAGTCGTTCTGGAAGTCATGCTCGAGTTGGTGGATATCCCATGAACCAAAGCCGGCGTGCTCCAAATACTTGGCAGCGAGCTCCCGACCCCACATCGCTCCGACCCCATCTCCGCCGAAATTCGCACAGGTGATGGAGGCACATCCACCGGCGGTCGGGGTCGACCCTCAGAGTCTTGCCGACGGGATCACGGTCGCGTTCGAGGGCTCATTCATCCTGTCCAAGACATATCGCGATCCAGGTGCCGTCGCCGAGCATCTGGGCCACTACCGACGCTATATCCGGCTCCTCTTCGCCCAATAGAAAACGGCCCCAAGCCGGGGCCGTTCTCTCGCACCACACAGAAGGTAGGACTACTTGAGCTCGACACTGGCGCCGGCGCCCTCGAGGACCTCCTTGGCCTTGTCGGCGGTCTCCTTGTCGACGGCCTCGAGCACATTGGCGGGGGCGCCGTCCACGAGATCCTTCGCCTCCTTGAGTCCGAGGCTGGTCAGCGAGCGGACCTCCTTGATGACCTGGATCTTCTGAGCGCCGGCCGCAGTGAGGACGACATCGAACTCGTCCTGCTCCTCCGCGGCAGCGGCGCCAGCACCATCGCCACCGGCGGCGGGGGCAGCAGCGACGGCCACCGGGGCGGCGGCGGTCACGTCGAACTTCTCCTCGAAGGCATCGAGGAACTCTTTGAGCTCGAGGACGGTCATGCCCTCGAATGTTGCGATCAGCTCATCCGTGCTGAGCTTGGTCTTGGCGGCCATTTCTCACTCCTCCTCGGCCGAGACGGCCGTTTCGGTTTCAACGGGCTCCTCCGCAGGCAGGGTGGCTGTCGATTCGCCTCCTGCCGGTGCGAGCTCGCCCGACTCTTTCTTTTCCAGAAGCTGTTGGAACATCGATGCGGCGTTCCGATTGAACGACGAAAACAAACCAGCCGCTTGTATGAGAGGCGCCTTGGCAGCGCCTGCGATCTTCGCCAGCAGCACGTCGCGCGGCTCGATCTCGGCCAGCCGGGAGACTTCCTCGGGGCCGAGGATGTTCCCCGAGAGCACGCCGGCCTTCAGGATGAAGACCTCATGCGTCTTGGAGAAGTCCTTGAGGGCCTTCGCCGTGGCAACAGGGTCGCTCTTGGCGAAGGCGAGCGCGGTCGGCCCGAGCAGGTGCTCGTCGAGACCGGTGATCCCCGCGTCGCCTGCGGCGAGCCGGGCCAGGGTCATCTTCACGACCTTGTACTCGGCGCCGCTGGCGCGCAGGCTCGCCCGCAACTCCTGGACCGCCTTCACGGACAAGCCGCGATACTCGGTCAGGAAGACAGCTTCGGATCCCTCGAGACTCTCTTTGATTTCGGCAACAGCCTGGACCTTTTCTGGTCTTGGCATTCGCTCCTCCGGTCGGTAGACAACAAAACCCCTCGACATCAGACGAGGGGCTCACGAAGAGCGACCTGCGTTGGCGGGAGAGTCCCATTGAGCCCGAGGGCACCGACGGTCTGGGGCCGAGGTATTGGAGTTGCGGGGCGAATTGTACCGGACGCCTGACGCTCGGCAATTCGATCGGCGGCGACCCTGTTGGTGGGTATGGTCGGCAGGATGTTGGATTCGCCGAGCGGCCACGCGCCATCCGGGGACGCGCTGATCGCCTATTGGTCCGCCGGGGAAGGCAGGCCCGTCATCTTCATCCACGCCGGAATCGCCGACAGCCGCATGTGGCGTCATCAACTGGACGATGTTCCTCCCGGTTTTCGATACGTGAGCCTCGATCTCCGGGGTCACGGGGCGACCGCCCTCACCGAGGCTCGTTTCTCCAATCACGAGGACGTCCTGGCTGTGATGGACCACCTCGACATCGACGCCGCCGTGGTCGTCGGGTGCTCGATGGGTGGCGGAACCGCCTTCGACTTGGCGTTGACCTCTCCCGAGCGGGTATCAGGTCTCGTGGTGATCGGAACCGGGGCACCCGGATTCGATGTCGACGACTACGAGCCGCCACAGTGGCCTGAGATCTTGAAGGCGTACGAGGGGGGCGACATTCGCCGGGTGGCCGAGCTGGAGGCAGAGGTCTGGGTGATCGGGTACGGGCGAGACCGGGAGGAAGTCGACCCGCGTGTCATCGACCTCTTCATCGACATGGACCAAAGGATCCTGCCGATCGAGGAGGGTCGGGACGAGCTCCTCATCCCTCTCGATCCGCCCCGGGCCGAGCGGTGGGCGGAGATCACAGCACCAACGCTGGTCATGGTCGGGGAGCACGATCTCCCCGATTGCCGTCAGTCGGCGGAGCTCCTGGCCGGAGCGCTCAGTCATCACGAGGCGATCGTGGTGCCCGGCGCGGCCCATCTGCCCAGCCTGGAGCAGCCGGAGGAGTTCAATCGCGCCTTGGTCGGCTTCCTTCAGGGTTTCTCTGTCTGAAATGCGCCATATACGGCGCTATGTACCTCAGGTAAGCGGAGGATTTCCAGATTCTCCCTGGACACCCCTGCCGGCCCGCGCGACACTATTGACATTGAGAACAGGGGGTCTCCGTGTGACCCGGGTGGGTTCCCTGACCGCCCCCACCCGCTCTTCGGGCCCCAAATAACCTGAGGGTCGCGTAACCGACAGTTGAGACCAGCCCCTACCCTGGTCCACAGACGAGTCGTCGGAAGCGTGCGGACGGTGGACCTGGCAGCCGAAGCCCTCTAAGCCCACGGGAAATCCGAAGCGCGGAGATCCCCCCTGTTTCATTAGAAAAGACCCCCGCTGTGCGGGGGTCTTTTTGTACTTCGTACTTGGTACGTCGATGCTCAGCCAGCCGCTTTCGCGAAGTCCTCGAGACTGCCCACGTCCACCTTGACCCCGGGGCCCATCGTCGACGACAGGGTCATGTGTCGGAGGTACCGACCCTTGGCCGCTGCCGGCTTGGCCCTGATCAGCTCCGAGGAGAGGGCAGCCAGGTTGGACGACAACTGGTCGACACCGAACGAAACCTTGCCCACCGGGACGTGGACGTTCCCGTAGCGATCGTTGCGATATTCGATTCGCCCCGCCTTGAACTCGGATACGGCTTTGGCCACGTCTGGTGTGACCGTCCCGGCCTTGGGGTTCGGCATCAGGCCGCGCGGCCCGAGGATCTTCCCCAGCTTGCCCACCTCCGCCATCATGTCCGGGGTCGCGATGGCGACATCGAAATCGAGCTCACCTCCGGCCTGGAGCTTCTCCACCAGCTCCTTGCCACCGACAACGTCGGCACCGGCCTCGGTGGCTTCCTTCTCCCGGTCCGACGGTGCGAAGACGGCCACCCTGACGTCCTTGCCGGTCCCGTGAGGGAGCGAGACCGTGCCACGGACGAGCTGGTCAGCCTTCTTGGGATCGATCCCGAGGCTGAACACCGCCTCGACGGTCTCGTCGAACTTGGCGGGAGCCAGCGTCTTCACCAGCTCGACGGCCTCTTCGGGGCCGTACGGGGTCTGCTTGTCGTACCGCATCGCGGCCTCGCGGTACTTCTTGCCATGTTTGGCCATTGTCTCTCCTTGTGGTCCAGGCGGCCTGACGGCCTCCCACTTCCGGGTTGCCGACTTCAGTCGGCGACCGTGATTCCCATCGATCGGGCTGTGCCCTCGACGATCTTCATTGCGCCCTCGATATCGACGGCATTCAGATCGGGCATCTTGGTCTCGGCGATCTCCTTGACCTGAGCCCTGGTCACCTTGCCGACCTTCACCTTGTTCGGCTCACCGGAGCCTTTGTCCACGCGGGCGGCCTGACGGAGCAGGGCGGCCGCGGGCGGCGTCTTCATCACGAAGTCGAACGACCGGTCCTCGTAGATCGAGATCTCGACCGGGATGATCTGCCCCCGTTGGTTGGCCGTGGCGTCGTTGTAGGCCTTGACGAAGTCCATCAGGTTGACTCCGTGCGGGCCCAATGCCGTGCCGACCGGTGGGGCGGGCGTGGCCTGCCCGGCGGGCAGCTGCAATTTGAGCGTGGTTACAAGTCGTCTGCGTCCCATGTTTTCTTCTTCTCCAAGTACCTAATACCAAGTACCAAGTACTCAGCTCTTCTGGATGTCCTCGAAACCGAGCTCGACCGGTGTGTCCCGGCCGAAGATGTTGACGAGGACCACGATCTTCTGCTGGTCGATGTTCATGTCCTCGATGACCCCGTTGAAGTCGGCGAAGGGACCGGTGACCACCCGCACCTGCTCTCCGACCTCCCACTCCGGCTTGAAGCGTGGCTTGGACTTCTCCTCTTCCTCCTGGACGCCGAGGAACCGCTCGACCTCCCTCCGAGAGAGGGGCGTGGGCTTCTGCGCGTTGCCGGCAACGAACCCGGTGACGCCGGGGGTGTTGCGGACCGCGTACCAGGAGTCGTCGTCCAACGTCATCCGAACGAGGATGTATCCGGGGAACACCTTCTTCGAGACGGTCTGCTTCTTCCCGCCCTTGAACTCGACCATGTCCTCCATCGGGATGTGGACCTCGAAAATCCGGTCCTCCATGTGCATCGACTGGATCCGGGTCTCGAGGTTGGCCTTGACCTTGTTCTCGTATCCCGAGTAGGAGTGGATGACGTACCAGTCGCCCGGCATGTCGTATGGGCTGGCCGAAATCTGCGGCGCGGCCTCTTCGCCCTCAACGTCGCTCTCGTCGGTAGCTTCGGCCTCGCCTTCGGCGACAACCTCGCCGGCGGGCTCATCGACCTCCTCGGCGGCGGGCTCGTCTACCGCCACCGGCTCGATCTCGACGGTGTCCACCTCGGTGGTGTCCAGCTCGACCTCGGGGGCATCCACCTCGGTCTCTACGACGGGCGTGGCGTCGTCCCCGGCCTCTTCCGCGGCATCGGTGTCCACGTCCGGGGTCTCCATCTCGGCGGTCTCCAGATCTGGCATCAGGACCTTGCCACCAGCCAGAACACGAACTCTTTCATGACGATGTCCAGCCCGAAGATCACCGCGGTCAATACGGTCGAGGTGATGACGGTGACGGCGGTGAAGGCGACCATCTGCTCTCGAGTGGGCCAGGTCACCTTGCGCAGCTCCTGGCGGACCTCGTGCAGATACTCCCGGAGCCGCGCGAAGAACGACTTACGCTCGGTGGCAGCCGGCTTGCCCTGGATGGCAGCGGCACGACGACTGGCCTTGTCCTTGCCAGTGTCGCCCTTCTTCTGCAGACGCTCCTCGCGTTCCTGCATTCGGCGCATTTCTCGGTTCATAGTTCTTCCAGATCGTATCCACGGACAAAGGCTGGCAGGGGCGGAGGGACTCGAACCCCCAACCTCCGGTTTTGGAGACCGGCGCTCTACCAATTCGAGCTACACCCCTAGGGGGTTCGCGGGATGACAAAGTATAAGGGAAGGGCGCTGGTGTGGAAACTCCGGGGTTGGAATGCCAGACTCCGCCGATGGCGGTCCTGGAGCTGGTCACGATCGTCGTCGACGATTATGACCCTGCCATCGAGTTCTTCGTTGGCGTCCTCGAATTCGAGCTGGTCGAGGATTCCCCTTCGCTCACCAACGACGGTCGCCCAAAGCGATGGGTCGTGGTGCGACCTCATGGGGCCGAGACCGGAATCCTGTTGGCTCGCGCCGATGGAGACCATCAGGACCTGGCCGTGGGGAACCAGGTCGCGGGTCGCGTCGGCTTCTTCCTCCGAGTCGACGACTTCGGAGGGGCGTACGACCGGATGGTGAGGGCTGGCGTCGAGTTCGTCACCGAACCACGAACCGAGGCATACGGCCGGGTGGCAGTGTTCGTCGACCTCTGCGGCAATCGCTGGGACCTCGTTGGACCCGATGGAGCCCAAGGCAGGAGATCCAATGTCGGATGAAGGCACATCGAGCGTCAGACTCCCCCCTCGCTGGTTTGTACGTGCGGCGTGGGTGATCCACCGCGGCCTCTACCGCGTCACGGGTG
The DNA here is from genome assembly GCA_963810465.1 of uncultured Acidobacteriota bacterium. GTDB lineage: Bacteria > Actinomycetota > Acidimicrobiia > Spongiisociales > ZC4RG35 > JARDZU01. The sequence continues at coordinate 144,186 of CAWENM010000012.1, forward strand.
GCCGCCTCGGTCTGTGGCGGCCCAAGCCCGACAAATGGGGCACGATGCGTCTCACCACCACCGGGCGCCGCACCGGCCAGGAGCGGACCGTGATACTCGGTTACTTCGAGGACGGCCCGAACGTGGTCACCATGGCGATGAACGGCTGGGCCGATGACGAACCCGCCTGGTGGCTCAACCTGCAAGCGAATCCGGAAGCCGGCCTCGACCTGCCCGACGGCCGACGAATGGTCAGAGGAAGGGCGGCCCAAGGAGAAGAGCGGTCGCGATTGTGGGACCGGTGGCGGGAGATCGACTCGAGGCTGGACGACTTCGCAGCTCTGCGTTCCCGGGAGACCGCCGTGGTGATCCTCGAGCCACGTCCCAACGATCCTGGAGCTTGATCGTCTCCTCGGCCGTCCTTAGACGACGGCGGCGAACGCCCTGACCGGGAAAGTCCCGAACCCGCTCACCTTCGGCGGGACCGCATAGAACCGGAACTCGCGCCCGACCAGCTGCCCGAGATTCGTGAGGTGCTCTACCACCTGGATCCCGGCCGCGAGGAGACCGGTGTGGGCAGCCCGTTCCCCGCCCCGCGTGTCGTCGATGTTGACCGAGTCGATGCCGACCAGCACTGCGCCTCCGTCGACGAGGGCATCGACGAGCCTGGGTGAAACGAAGGAGTGGCTCGGGTCACCGTAGGAATCAGTGCCCCAGTGCCGGTCCCACCCCGTGGCGAACAAGACCGCCTTGCCGGTGAGATCCAGACCGTCCACTGCCTCCGGGCCGATCTCGGGGCCAGGAGCATCGATACAGAGCCCGGGCAGGTCAGCGACATCGTCGAGTGCCAGCCCGGAGAGATCGGAGCCGCCATCGTATCGATGGAAGGGGGTGTCGAGATATGTGCCCGTGTTCCCGACCATTTCGATCCGCCCTATGAGGAATTCGGTGCCGGGCGCGTAGTTCGCCTTGGAGTCGATGCGGGAGAGATGATCCGAGATGACCGGACCGGGGAGACCGGGATAGGTGATCATCCCTTCTTCGATTGTGTGGGAGAGGTCGATGAGACGTGCCATCTCCTCAGCGTATCTTCACACCTTGGTCTTCAGGTCCTCAGCGATCCCGATCGCCCACCCCCACCCGTCGTGACCAACACTCTCATCAGGCTGTCGCTTTCTCTCGATCTGCTGACAGGTATAGGCGCGGGGTACCCATCGAACCAGGGCCGAAGGTCCCTAGCGTCAGGATTGGGTGCGAGGGCGGAGACGCCAGATGAGGACCGCGGCGGCCATCGAGAGGACTGCAGCCGACACCGCGACCGGCGTGCGCCAGGAGCGGGCCACGGCCAGGTCCCCTTCCAGCGCCGACATGACACGCCATTCGAGATCGAGCGGAGCATCGAATGTCTCGTTCGACATCGCCGCCAGCTCTCGGGCGGTGCGCGCCATGGCCGCGTGCCTTGCCTGGCACTTGAGACACTCATCGGCATGGGCACGGAACGGCCGCGCCACCGGTGTGCCTTCTACGGCGCTGTTGGCGACGAAAGGCGCGGCGACCTCGCAGAGGACGTTCACGCCGACTGCTCCAACTGCCGGGCGAGCCGTGCCCTCGCCCGATGCAGACGCACCTTGGCTGCGGAGACCGAGATGCCCATGGCTTCGGCGATCTCGGCATGGGACCAGTCGTAGACGTCTTTCAGCACGACCACCTGACGTTGCGGCTCGGGCAGCGTGTCGAGGGCGCGACGCAGTCTGCCCCGAAGCTCGAGGATCTCGCCGGCCATCTCGGGGTGGTCGGCCCCAATGGGCGCAGCAACGTCGACGAAGTCGTCCAGGGGCGGTCCACTGTGCCGGCGGGCTCGTCTGCGCTGCGTCCAGGCGGTGTTGACCGTGATGCGGTGCAGCCAGGTCGACAACGCGGCATCGCCCCGGAAGTTGGGCAGCGCCTTCCACGCCCGGATCAGTGCCTCCTGGGCGATATCGGCCGCAAGATGTGGGTCGCCAACGAGTCTTCGCGCCAACGTGTAGACCTCGTCTCCATGCTCACGAACCAGGGCGCCAAAGGCGGCTCGGTCGCCGGCCTGCGCCCGGGCAATGAGCTCTTTCTCCTTGTCGCGTTCGACCCTGGCCATGTCCATGTGGTTACTGCCCCGTCAACTCGATTCGAGCACTCACATACTCGGCGTCGGCGTCGCTGACCGCAACAACCAACGCTTCCCCGCTCTCCTCGACAGCCACCGAAACCGGTGTCGCCGGGAGCAGCGGGTTGCGAAATCGGACTTTCGCCGAGCGGAGCGGTGCGTCGCCAGGGCGAAGTCTCGAGGCGGCAGCCAGGGCCCATGCGGCCTGGAGCAGCCCGTGGGCGACCACCCCGGAAAGCCCGGCAGCAACCGCGGCGTCGTGGTCCCAATGGATCGGGTTCCAGTCCCGGGTGGCTGCGGCATACCTGACCAGGTCGGCTCTCGAGACGCTCACCTGGCCGCTGCCCGGGCTCCCGTCAGCCTCCGGCGCCGGTTCTGCCCGCTCGGCGTCTCGGTCCGGGATCGTCGATGTCCGAGACCAGGAACAGCGAGGTGGCCTCGGCCACAGGGCCGATGTTGTCGACCACCTCGACATCGAAATCGACGAAGGCGACGCCGCCGCGTTCTCGAACCCGGCTCACCTTGCCCGTCACGTCCATCTCGGACTCGATGCCGATACGTCGATGCCAGGTGAAGGTCTGCTCGCCATGGATCACCGACCGGTCGGAGAGTTGGCGGAGCAGGTCGGAGGCCACGACAAATAGCAGCGTGGCCATGAACCCGGGAGGTGCAGCGTCCTCCCAACGGTCGGGGTCATCACCGGTTACCCGGACGAAATCGTTGACGTTCTCGACACAGACACGGAAGTGATGAGGACCGATGGGCTGATCGACGAGGTCGGACGGGTTCAAGTGTTTCACGGTAACGGGGACGGGGTATGCGCGGCGACGGGACCGGGTTGGGAGAGCGTGACTGGAGGTCTATGAGACGCTCTCTCCGAAGACTTGTCGTGCTGGCAAGCATCTTCGCCCTGCTCGGAGCGATGGTACCGGTGGCATCCGCCGGCCCTCCTTCGTGCGAGCGGACAGAAACAACAACACAATCAAGAAACTGCTCGAGTGCGTGGACGTCGAAGGGGTCCGGGAGCATCAGGCGGCATTCCAGGCAATCGCCGACGCCAACGGCGGGATCCGGACGTCGGGCACGCCGGGGTACGACGCCTCGGCCGACTACGTGGTCGAGCGGATGGAGGCCGCGGGCTATGAGGTAACGTCCAGGAGTTCGACTTCCAGACGTTCATCAACCTGGCCCCGCCGATGTTGGAGCAGGTGGCACCGTCTCCCGGCGGCCCCATCGTGAACAACATCATGTCCTACTCGGGCAGCGGTGACGTCGAGGCAGCGGTGACGGTGGTCCCCAATCTCGGATGCGATACGTCCGACTTCATCCGGATTCCCGGCTGGGAACATCGCCCTGATCAGCCGAGGCACATGCCCGTTTCGCCTGAAGGCCAGCAATGCTGCCGCGGCGCTTGCGGTCGGAGTGGTGATCTACAACAACGTGCCGGGCCCGATCGCCGGCACACTTGGCAACACCTTCACCCTCAACATCCCGGTCACCTCGGTGGCCCAGGACGTCGGACAGACCCTCGCCACCACTCCCGGGCTTGTGCTCAGTCTGGTGACATCGACCTTCCGTGGCCAAGCCACCACGTCCAACGTCTTCGCCGAGAAGGCGGGCAAGAACGCGGACAACGTGGTCATGGCCGGAGGGCATCTCGACTCGGTCGACGCTGGACCCGGCATCAACGACAACGGATCTGGGTCGGCTGCCCTTCTCGAGGTCGCCGAGCAGATGGCCAAGGTCAAGCCGCAAAACACCCTCAGATTCGCCTGGTGGGGCGCGGAGGAGGCAAGTCTGGTCGGCTCCACCTTCTACGTGACCAACCTCAGCTCAAGCCGAGCGTGACGAGATCGCCCTCTATCTGAATTTCGACATGGTGGGGTCGCCCAACCATGTCTTCTTCATCTACGACGGAGACGATTCATCCAGCACGGGTCTGCCGACCGACGCGCCTGCCGGCCCTCCCGGGTCTGACCTGATCGAGAAGAAGTTCGAGGAGTTCTTCGAGACTCGGGACAGTCCCCTACAAGGGAACCGATTTCAGCGGACGGTCCGACTATGGGCCGTTCATCGCAGCTGGAGTGGATATTCCCGCCGGGGGCTTGTTCACCGGCGCCGAAGGGATCATGACAGCCGATGAAGCGGCAGTTCCCGAATGGGGCGGCGTTGCCGGCGAGCAGTACGACCAGTGCTATCACGCCGTGTGTGACACGCTCGACAACGTCAACCTGTTCGCACTCGACACCAACTCCGACGCCATCGCCTACGTCACTTTGAGCTATGCGATGAACACCGAGGAGATCAACGGGATCCAGGGCAAGGGCAACTTCAGGTTCCAACAGCAAGACGAAGAAGTAGCCGGACGCGGCATAGTCCACCGCTTCAGCCCAAGAGAAAGGGCCCCGATCGGGGCCCTTTCTCTTCGTCTCGTCTAGCGGGTCTCACGGTGCACGGTGTGCTGCCGGCACCACCGGCAGTATTTCTTCATCTCGAGACGGTCGGGAGTATTGGTCTTGTTCTTCGTGGTGACGTAGTTGCGACGCTTGCATTCGGTGCAGGCGAGCGTCAACGGCGGTCTCTTGTCGCTTGGCATTGCCTACGCCCTACTTGACGATCTTTACGACTCGGCCGGCGCCGACGGTGCGGCCACCTTCCCGGATGGCGAAACGGAGACCTTCGTCCATGGCGATCGGAGCGATCAGCTCCACGCTCATCTCCGTATTGTCCCCCGGCATCACCATCTGAGTCCCCTCAGGCAGTTGGATAGCCCCGGTCACATCAGTAGTCCGGAAATAGAACTGGGGTCGATACCCGGGGAAGAACGGGTTATGCCTCCCGCCCTCCTCCTTGGTCAGGACATAGACCTGAGCTTCGAAATCGGTATGAGGAGTGATCGACCCGGGTTTGGCCAGGACCTGACCCCGCTCCACATCATCCTTACCCACACCCCTGAGCAACACACCCACATTGTCGCCCGCCCGACCCTCGTCAAGGAGTTTGCGGAACATTTCGATCCCGGTCGCCACCGTCTTATGAGTAGGACGGATCCCCACGATCTCCACTTCCTCATTCACCTTCAAAATCCCCTGCTCCACCCTCCCGGTGACAACAGTGCCTCTTCCCGTGATACTGAACACGTCCTCGATGCTCATCAGGAACGGCTTTTCGGTATCCCGATCCGGCTCCGGCACATAATCATCAACCGCAGTCATCAACTCCATGATCTGATCAGAAGACGCCTCATCCCCATCCAACGCCTTCAAAGCGCTCCCCCGGACGACAGGAACCTCATCCCCCGGAAACTCATACTCAGTCAACAAGTCCCGGACCTCGAGCTCGACCAGGTCCAACAGCTCCTCATCATCAACCATGTCCACCTTGTTCAAAAACACCACAATCGAAGGCACACCCACCTGACGGGCCAACAACACATGCTCCCGGGTCTGAGGCATCGGACCATCAGCCGCCGACACCACCAGAATCGCCCCATCCACCTGCGCCGCCCCCGTAATCATGTTCTTGATGTAATCGGCATGACCCGGCATATCCACATGCGCATAATGACGAGCCTCAGTCTCATACTCCACATGAGCGATCTGAATCGTGATCCCCCGCTCACGCTCCTCAGGCGCCTTATCAATCATGTCAAACGACGTCATCTGATTCGAACCACCCACCCGCTCCGACAAAACACGAGTAATCGCAGCCGTCAACGTCGTCTTCCCATGATCAATATGACCCATCGTCCCCACATTCACATGCGGCTTCGTACGCTCAAACTTCGCCTTCGCCATCGTCTGGCTCCTGTTCCTGTTCTCGGTTGATCGGCTGCCGCAGCCTACGCCACGGCCCTGGATGTAGCGGCGGGCAGACTTGAACTGCCGACCTCTCGATTATGAGTCGAGCGCTCTCACCAACTGAGCTACGCCGCCTCGGTGCGAGCGGATCCGCCGCTCGCTCAGAGCCCCCTTCCGGATTTGAACCGAAGACCCCTTCCTTACCATGGAAGTGCTCTACCAACTGAGCTAAGGGGGCGTTGGGTTGTCAGGCGCCTGGCGCCCGTGCCGGGAGAAGGATTCGAACCTCCGTAGGCGTCAGCCGGCAGATTTACAGTCTGCTCCCTTTGGCCGCTCGGGCATCCCGGCATGCCGGAACCGCACGCCAAAAGACGCTCGGTTCGGGATGTGCAATGTTACAGGGCGCTCCGGCCCTCTACCAACTGCTCTATGCCGGCCGACTTCGCCCTCGGCTAACCCCGAGCTGTTCCAAATTCGACAGTGATCCGGTGACAGGAACCTCGGGCGAACAGACGCCGGTCGGCCGGGGCTACCGCGCCTCTAACGCACGCCCTGCGCCATCATCGTGAGCCGCTCTATGCGCTCCTCGGTTGGCGGGTGGGTGCTCAGCAGCTTCATCATCCCGCCGCCACGCACTGCCTTCATCGGGTTGTCGATGAAGAGCTGGGCAGTCGCCGGGTTGACGTTCATCGGGATCCGGGCGGTCCCCGCCGATATCTTCTCGAGGGCGCTGGCGAGCATCATCGGTCGCCCGGTCGTCTCGGCGCCGGTTGCGTCGGCCTGGAACTCTCGGGTCCGGGAGATGGCCATCCGGATCAGCATCGCGGCGATCGGGGCCACGATGAGGGACAAGATGGCGCCGATCGCACCCAGCGGGCTCTCACGGTTGTTGCCACCGCCAAACCAGAACGCCATACGGGCCAGCATCGTGAGTGCGGCGGCGATCATCGCCGCGATCGAGCTGATCAGGATGTCACGGTTGCTGACGTGGGCCAGCTCGTGGGCCAGGACGCCCTCCAACTCGTCGACTGTGAGGATCTCGAGGATTCCCGTGGTGACTGCAACCGCCGCCTTCTTCGGCGAGCGGCCGGTGGCGAAGGCGTTGGGCTGCGGTGAGTCGATGATGTAGATACGAGGCTCGGGCATGTTCTTCTGAAGGGCCAGTCGCCGAACGATTGCGTAGACCTGGGGTAGCTCCTCCTCGGTCACCGGGCGGGCCCGGCTGGCCGCCAGAGCAAGCTTGTCCGAGAAGAAGTAGGCGAGCAGGTTGAAGCCGACCGCGATCAAGAGCCCGATTACGAAGCCGCCTTCGGGGAAGAGGGCGTAGGCAACCAACCACAACAGGGTGGTCATGAAGGCGAGCAGGCCGACCGTCTTCAGGTTGTTCATGGCCGAAATAGTAATTGTGGCGATGTCATATCTGCCTAAAGAAGATGGTTCGCTCAGCTGTTGAAACCGGGAGGCGGGACCATCTGATGCCCGCCATCCTTGTCGTCGGAGGGGCAGAGGAAGGGCTGGCCGTCGTCGCCGGCGTGATACACGTAGACCCGATCTTCGTGACCGAGCACGACCTTGGAGCCGTCGACCAGTGCTTGGGTATAAGACATCCCGGGCTCCGGGCAACCCAAACTGCCATCGGGCCAGGTGACTTCCTCGGCCGAGACGACCTCCAACTCGTCGGCCTGGACGCCGAGTCGGGTGGCCAGATCGGCTTTGGCCGGGGCCACGATCGGGAGTTGCTCCTGCTCGCTGGTGGGCATGGTGGTGGTTTCGTTCTCGGTGCTTGGCGGCGCCGTCGACGGCTGAGTCGTATCGCCGACGAGAGAGTCATCGGGACCCGCCCCGCAGGCCGCCAGTGTGACGACAAGCAAGGCGAGACCGGTCGCAAATCGCATGGTTCTCGTCATCAAAGATAGGACGCCGCCCGAGTTGAAGCGGTTCCCGTCGGCGTCTTGCCCCCTCATCGCAGAGTCGTGTATGGTCCTCGCCGGGCTGGAACTAGTAGCGCATATCCAAGGAGGGTGCACCGTGCGAACGGTGCCATGGATAACTAGAGGAGACCCTGCGTGAGACGCAAGCTGCTCACTGCCCTGGCTGCCCTGGCCACGGCTCTTGCAACCGCCATTCCGGCCACCGCCGGACCTGTCGACATCACCGCCCAGACCGCCGACACCGAGGCCCCATACGTGGTGGTGATGGAGGCGCAGCCGGTCCTGGGCAACGAGGACATAGCCCCAGAGGGACAGGAACCTCCTGATCCCGAGAGCGCCGTTGTCGAGGAATACACGGCCGAACTCGAGGCTGAGAAGGGAGCCGCCCTGGCAGGCGCCGGCATCGACCGGAGTGCACTGGTGGCCAGCTTCTCGTATGCCGCCAACGGCTTCAGTGCCGCCCTAACGCCCGCTGAGGCGGAGAGTCTGGCCGGACAGAAGGGCGTCCTGAGCGTCCAGCGCGACGAGCTGCACCAGCTTCACACATCCGAGTCGCCCGAATTCCTCGGCCTCGACGATCGTCGTGGAGCGTGGGACAGCGGGTTCACCGGTGCCGGTGTGGTCGTCGGTGTCATCGACAGCGGGATCTGGCCAGAACATCCCTCCTTTGCCGCCCGCCCCGACCTGGGAGCGCCCCCGATCACGATCGACGACGTAGACCTCGATCCGGATCCCGCAGTCGAGCTCTTCAGCCTCGGGTGTGACTTCGGCAATACGACCTACAACCCGAATGACGCTCCGTTCACCTGCAACAACAAACTGATCGGCGCACGCGACATGCGCTTCCTCTACGAGGAGTTCATCGGCTCGGAGACCTATGCCACCGCCCGTGACTACGACGGTCACGGATCGCACACCGCCAGCACCGCAATCGGCAACCCCGATGTCGAAGCATCGATCTTCGGCCGGGACTTCGGCGAGGTCTCCGGCATCGCCCCCGACGCTCATGTCGTGGCCTACAGCGCCTGCGGGGATCAGGGCTGCTTCGGTGGTGATCTCGCCCTAGCCATCGACACAGCCGTCGCCGATGGTGTCGACGTGATCAACTACTCGATCGGCAGCGATACGCCGGGCCTCATCGGTGCCGACGACATCGCATTCCTGTTCGCCGCTGATTTCGGTGTCTTCGTATCGACGTCCGCCGGCAACGCCGGACCGGGCGCCGGCACGGTTGGGGCTCCAGCCTCGGTCCCTTGGGTGACCACAGTCGGCGCCAGCCTGCAGAAGAAGTCTTATGTCGCCGACGTCATTACCGGTGACGCCTCGCAGAGCCGTTGGACGCGCTGGTTCAAGCGGGACATCGGCAGATACGAAGGCGCCTCGATCACACCCGGAACCGACGATCAACTCCCCTTCGTCGATGCCGCCAATCACGGCAACGAGCTTTGCGACCCGGCGGTCGCCTTCACCGGGGACATCACAGGCAAGGTCGTGCTCTGTCTGCGTGGCGGTCCGGCACGGGTCGAGAAGAGCTCGGCCGTGGCCGACGCTGGTGGGGCCGGCATGGTTCTGTACAACGTGGATGACGTCCAAGACCTGCTCACCGACAATCACGTCATTTCCTCGGTCAACGTCACCTTCAGTGACGGCATCGCGATGAAGGAGTACATCGCAGCCAACGGCGCCGAGGCGACGGTGGAGATAACCGACGGTGAGGAGGAGAGGAATCGTGGCAACACGATGGCCGCATTCTCCTCGCGGGGACCGGTCGGGGCACCGGCCTCCGATGACATCATCAAGCCCGATGTGACCGCCCCTGGTGTTCAGATCCTGGCGGGCAACTCGCTCACTCCGACGCTTGGCGCACAGGGCGAGCTGTTCCAGTCGATATCGGGCACTTCGATGTCGTCACCCCATGTGGCGGGTCTGTTGGCCTTGCTCAAGCAGGCACATCCGGAATGGACAGCGGCTGTGGCTAAATCCGCTCTGATGACAACAGCTCGTCAGGATGTGCGCAAGCAAGACGGTGAGACGAGAGCCGACCCGTTCGACTTCGGCGCCGGGCATGTCGACCCTTCGGGTCGGGCCTCGGCGGACGGATCGGTGTTCAACCCCGGTCTGGCTTACGACGCGGACATCTGGGACTACTTCGGGTTTCTCTGCGATGCGGCGCCCGAGATCTTCTTGAACCCGGCTGCCACGTGCGCTTTGGTCGGACCTCGCGGGGGGTCGACCATCGCAACCGACCTCAACTATCCATCGATCGCGGTCAGTGAGTTGCCGGGAGCCAAGACGGTGACCCGTACCGTGACCAACGTCTCGGACGAGACAAACACCTATCAGGCGCAGGTCGACGAACCACGCGGCTACGACGTCACCGTCACCCCTGACCGGATCACTCTGGCTCCGGGCGAGTCGGCGACGTTCCAAGTGGCGTTCACCAATGTGGACGCCCCGATCGGCGAGTGGCGCTTCGGCTCCCTGTCCTGGGTAGACGGTCGCAACCGCGTGCGGAGCCCGATCGCGGTCAAGGCCGCGGCAATCGAGTTCCCCGAGGCCGTGAGTGGCACCGGACCTGCGGGTACCGTCAGCATCCCGGTCGCCTTCGGGTACACCGGTCCCTACACGGCGGGAGCCCATGGGCTGGCATCGGACGCGCCGATTGCCGGAACTGTGGGACAGGATCCGGACAACACGAACTGGAGCCCGGCCGAAGTGCCGAATGGGACGACTGCCCATCCGATCACGGTGACGGGGGCAGCCTTCCTCAAGATCACCCTCAGCACCGTGGATCTGACTCCGGCCAACCCGGCTATCGACATCGACCTCTACCTGTACAACTCAGCTGGTGAGGAGGTCGCGTTCTCGGTCGCGGGTGGCACCGCAGAGGAAATCCTGTTGGAGGCCCCAGCCGACGGCACCTACACGCTGTATGTGAACGGCTGGCAGACAACCGGGTTGACCGTCGGCTACAACCTGCACACCTGGCAGGTACCGGCAGCGGCTGGCGGCGGGACGTTGACACTCGGTCCCACCCCGCCACCAGCGTCGGCAACGGCAGGGACGGTGGCCACGGTCGAGGCCAGCTGGACGGGCCTCGCCACCGGCGATTACCTCGGCGCCGTCTCCCACACCGGCGACACCCTCCTCGGCTACACGCTCGTCGAGGTGGATAACACGCCATAACCGCGCACCTGAGGTAGGTAGCGGCAGACGTGTCGCTACGAAGACACGGAAGGGAGCCCAGAACAGGGCTCCCTTCTATTTGCGAGCAACAAGCACCCGAAAATCCCCCAGTCCCCTGGGATGCAACAAGGTCTCGGCCTCGGTCTTCAGGGTGCGCAGTCGGAGCCGCTCCATCTCGTCACCTGATCTGGCCGCCTCCAATTCGGCGTGACGGAGCCCGGAAAGACGGTCCCCCAGCCCGAGCTCGGTCAGGAAGTCGTCCTGACGATGGAGATCGACTTCGGCACCCGCCTCTTCGGCGACGGCAACCAAGGCGGTGAAGTTGACATCGGCGGTGATATCGGTCTGCCCCGGCTCGTCGAGCGGGTGCGGACCGAGATGGTGCGCCCGATAGGTCCGGAGTGTGCCGTCCTGACGCCGGGGAATCAGGTTCTCGGCGGTGTCCCCGTAATCGAAGAGGAGGACCGAGCCTGCCTCGAGGCGATGCAAGCACATCTCGCAGCCAGACCGCCGCGGCGAGCTGCACCTCGACCCACCCACCTTCGGGCACCTCGCCGGCATAGGCGGCGAGCCATTCGAGCACCTGGGGGCGGGCAACGGCGTCGACCATCGCCAACCCGTCGCCGTCGACTCCCACCCACCGCTCTCGCCAGCCAGCTTCGACGCGTTGCGCAAGCGCCATTGGGAGGTTGTCGATGAGCTCATTGGCGATGACCACACCCCGAATCCTGTCGGGGAAGTCGCTCCCAACGCGATCAGGCCCGAGAAGGGCACCGAGCACCTCACGAGCGGCGGGCGAGGCCTCGACCGCCCACGCCTCGACATCGATGGACCTTTTCAGAGGCCCGATCAGCGAGCCCGATCCCGCCGCCACTTCGACGACTTCGAATGGCCGGCCGATCCGCTCCAGCTCTAGTTCGACAAACCTGGACAGGGTCTCGCCAAACAGGGCGCTGACTTCGGGGGAGGTGAGAAAGTCGCCACCCCGCTCCGAGCGGAGCTTGCCGGTGGTGAAGAATCCGCCATCGGGGTCGTACAGCGCGAGATCCATGAACACCTCGAACGGGAGCGGGCCTGCGCTCGCGATCTCACGCCGGATTCTCTGCTCGAGAGTCATTCGCCTAGCTTCCCGATGATGAAATTCGGAGTCTTCATGTTTCCCACGGATACGGCAATTCGCCCCGACGACCTGGCCCGGGAGGTCGAGGCGAGGGGCTTCGACTCGTTGTGGTTCCCCGAGCACTCCCACATCCCTTCCTCGAGGACGACTCCCTGGGGCGGTGTCGAGGGGGCGCCTCCCCTCCCGGACCAATACTGGCGTTCGCACGATGCCTTCATTGCTCTGGCCTACGCGGCGGCGGTGACGACGACGCTTCGTCTCGGAACGGGAGTGACTCTCATTGCCCAGCGAGACCCGATCTGGACGGCCAAGGAGGTGGCATCTCTCGATTCGCTGTCCGGGGGCCGTGTGATCCTCGGCGTCGGATACGGGTGGAACAAGGAGGAGATGGCCCAGCACGGCGTCGCTTACAGCCAACGGCGCCAACTCCTTCGGGAGAAGGTGCTCCTGATGAAGGCGCTGTGGACCGAAGATGAGGCGTCGTTCAAGGGGGAGCTGGTCGGTCTCGAGCCGTCCTGGGCCTGGCCCAAGCCTGCACAACGCCCGCAACCGCCCATCATCATGGGTGCCGCCGCCGGGCCCAAGACCATCGCGGACATGGTCGAGTTCTGCGATGGATGGATGCCTCTGGCCACGAGGATGGACATCGTCGGTGAGGTGGGCCGGGTCCGTCAGGCGGTGACCGAGGCCGGGCGTGACCCCGCTTCGTTCGAGATCATCGCCTACGGGGCGAAGCCCGACCATGTCGACATGCTGACCGAGGCCGGTGTCGACCACACCATCTTCAACCTCCGCCCCCTCGGCCCCGCCGAGACGATCGGCTACCTGGACCGACTGGCGGAGGGTCTACCGCTTATCTGAGGTAAGCGAAGGGGCCCCTTTCGGGGCCCCTTCTCGAATCGGGTCGGGTGGGCTTAGAAGTCCATCCCGCCGCCGTCGTGGCCATGGCCGCCGCCCGGCATGGCCGGGGCGGTCTCCTTCTCCTCGGCCACGAGGGCCTCGGTGGTCAGGAGCAGGGCCGCGATCGAGGCTGCGTTCTGCAGGGTCGAGCGGGTGACCTTCGCCGGGTCGATGACCCCGTCGGCAACCAGGTCGCCGTAGACACCCGTCGCCGCGTTGAACCCCTCGTTACCCGAGGCAGCGCGGACACGCTCGACGACGACTCCGCCCTCGAAGCCGGCATTCACCGCGATTTGACGAAGCGGTTCCTCCATCGCCTTGCGGACGATGGAACGACCGGCCTTCTCGTCGTCGGTTCCGCCGCGCATCTTGTCGACCGCGGTCTGAGCACGGAGCAGAGCGACACCACCACCGGGGACCACGCCCTCTTCGACGGCAGCACGTGCCGCCTGGACGGCGTCCTCGATGCGGTGCTTCTTCTCCTTCAACTCGACCTCGGTGGCCGCGCCGGCCTTGATCACGACGACACCGCCGGACAGCTTGGCAAGACGCTCCTGGAGCTTCTCCTTGTCCCAGTCGGAGTCGGTGTTCTCGATTTCACGCTCGATCTGCTTGATGCGAGCCTTGACATCGGCCTCGCTGCCGTCCCCGTCGATGACGGTTGTGTTGTCCTTCGCCACGACGACCTTGCGTGCACGGCCCAGCATGTCGAGGGTGACGTTCTCCAACTTCAGGCCGACCTCTTCGGAGATCACGGTGCCACCGGTCAGGATGGCGATGTCCTGGAGCATGGCCTTGCGACGCTCACCGAACCCGGGTGCCTTGACGGCAACCGAGGAGAACGTCCCGCGGATCTTGTTGACCACCAGGGTGGCCAGGGCCTCACCCTCGACATCCTCTGCGATCACCAACACGCTCTTGCCAGACGTCATGACCTTCTCGAGCACGGGCACTAGATCGTTGACCGAGCTGATCTTCTGGTTGGCGATGAGGATGTAGGGATCCTCGAGCACCGCCTCCTGCCGATCGGCATCGGTGATGAAGTAGAAATTGATGAAGCCCTTGTCGAACTGCATCCCCTCGGTGAACTCGAGCTCGAGCCCGAACGTCTGACCCTCTTCGACGGTGATCACACCGTCCTTGCCGACCCGGTCCATCGCGTCCGCGATGGTCTGGCCGATCGAAGGGTCGTTGTTGGCCGAGATCGAAGCCACGTGGGCGATCTCCTCGCTGGTCTCGATGTCACGAGCCTGCTCGCCGATTGACTTGACGGCGATCTCGACCGCGGACTCGATGCCACGCTTGAGCTCCATCGGGTTGGCGCCTGCGGCCACCTGACGAAGGCCTTCCTTCACCATCGCCTGGGCCAGCACGGTGGCCGTGGTGGTCCCGTCGCCGGCGACGTTGTCGGTCTTGTTGGCTACCTCGTAGGCGAGCTTGGCGCCCATGTTCTCGTACGGGTCGTCGAGCTCGATCTCCTTGGCGATGGTCACACCGTCATTGGTGATCGTGGGTGAGCCCCACTTCTTCTCGAGAACGACGTTGCGGCCCTTGGGACCCAGCGTCACCTTTACGGTGTCGGCGAGTTTGTCGACTCCCGCCTGGAGCCCCTTGCGGGCCTCCTCGTTGAAGCGAAGTTCCTTCGCTGCCATTGGTTATCAGCTCCTCAGTTGACGACGGCTAGAAGGTCGCGCTCTGACAGGACGAGATACTCGTCCGAGTCGAGCTTGACCTCGGTTCCTGCGAACTTGGAATAGAGGACCTTGTCGCCGACGGAAACATCCATCGGGATCCGGTCGCCGTCATCGTCTCGGGCGCCAGGCCCTACAGCGATGACCTCACCAATTTGCGGCTTCTCCTTGGCGGTGTCGGGGATGACAAGACCGGACGGGGTGCGGGACTCCGCATCCTCCGTGGCCTTCACCACCACTCGATCACCGAGCGGCTGAAGCTTCATACTTTGGCTCCTCCTTGAACCTCGGCTAGTGCTTGCGCCTGGATGCCCACCGGGGGGTGCACACCCAAGCATTAGCACTCGTTTGGGTTGAGTGCTAGGGAAATACTAGCAGTCGTTTCCGAGGACTGCTAATTCGAGACTTGAGTCGACGCCGCTCAGGTTTCCCGGGGCACCGACGGCTTCTCTGTCGGCGTAGGCCTATACACGGCCTACCTACCTCAGGTAAGCGGTTCGCCTAGGACCAGACCGGGGTTCACGTTCTCGGCCCAGTCGGTGATGCGACCGGTGGAGAGCCAGTGGGCGGCGGCGACACCGATCATGGCGGCGTTGTCGGTGCAGAGAATTGGGTCAGGGACGGCCAGGGTCACTCCCCGTTTGTCCGCCTCCTCGGCGAAGCGGTGACGGAGACGGCGGTTGGCCAGCACCCCGCCTCCACCGCCGACGACCTGAGCCCCCGTCTCATCCACTGCATTGAAAGTCTTGTCGACGAGCACATCGACGATGGCCTCCTGGACAGAGGCGGCGACATCGGCGAGGGGCGGCAGGTCACCACCGGCCCGGGCCTTGTCGATGTAGGTCACCACCGAGGTCTTCAACCCCGAGAACGAGAAGTCGAACGGCCGATCGGGGAGGGCTCTGGGGAAATCGACGGCTGCCGGATCCCCACCCTCCGAGGCAGCGTCGATGGCCGGGCCACCCGGGAAGCCCAGACCCATGACCCGGGCCAGCTTGTCGAACGCCTCCCCGGCGGCGTCGTCGATGGTCGAACCCATGACCTTGTACTCGCCCCACTCGCTGACGTGCACGATCTGAGAATGGCCCCCGGAGGCGAGCAGCGACACGAACGGCGGATTGAGCTCCTCGAACTGGAGCAGCGGCGCCATCAAGTGACCCTCCATGTGGTCGATTCCGACGAAGGGGAGCTGACGTGCCCAGGCCGTGGCCTTGGCGAAGGAGTGGCCGACGAGGAGAGCCCCCACCAGCCCGGGGCCGGCGGTCGCGCCCACGCCGTCGAGATCGGCGGGATGGATACCGGCTTCGTTTAGAGCCTGATGGGTGAGAGACCTGATCGACTCGACGTGGGCACGGGCCGCCACCTCGGGCACCACCCCGCCGAACCGGGAGTGGAGATCGACCTGGGAGGCGAGGACGTTGGAGAGCGCCTCGGTTCCCTGCACCACCGCTACGGCCGTCTCGTCACACGACGTCTCGAAGGCGAGGATGAGCGGCCTCATGAGCAGCCGCTCCCGGTATTCATCGCCGTCGATGTCGTGCGCCCAGAGGATCAGGGCGTCGTCGTCGCCGTAGTAGCCCTGTCGTACCCCGACCGGGGCCAGCCCGAGACCGGCGTAGAGAGCACGAGCCGCCTCGTTCTGCGACCTCACCTCCAGGGTCAAGTGGCGGCGCCGGCCTCCACGGCACAGCCTCGATGAGCGACTTCATCAACGTGAGAGCGATGCCCTGCCGCCGCCACCCGGGATCCACCAGCAGGTTTGTGACATGTGCCTCGTCGGCAACAAGCATCACCCCGGCAAATCCCACGACACCGTCCTCGTCGGCCGCCAGATATATCCGGTTCTCCGCCGCCAACTCGTCCCGGAACACTCCTTCGGACCACGGGGCCGGCGCATTTGCCGCCTCCAGCGCCACCACCGCCTCGAGGTCGTCGATGGTGAGAGGTCGAATGACCATGGTCCTCATGCCCCCGCCCACGGGCCCTCCTGACGCAGCTTGGCCCAGTTGATGGTGACGTCGGGTTCGCGGAGGTACATGAGGCGGATCTCGGTCGATGGGGGGAACTCGTCCTTTTCGTACTTGCCTCGGGCCACTTCGGCCAGAGCGACTGCGTACGGGTAGCGGGGTCGGCCCATCTTGACCCGGTGCAAGCCGCGGAGCAATCCCTCGGGCAGAGCACCGGTGTCCCCGACCACCAGGCTGTCCTCGGGAGCGGAGTCGAGCTGCGCCCTCAAAACCTCGGGCTTGACCAGCTCGGGGTCGGTCGCCCGGACCACCCCGCCTGGAACCGGTCGGTATCGGGCCACGGCGAGCTCTCCTCGACGCACGTCGACGATCGCCCAGATCAGCCGGTGCCCGGTCCGGGCCTCCAAGGCAATGGCATCGGTCGACACCGCGGGGATGATCGGGATCCCGAAGGCGGCGGCGAGTCCCTGGGCGGTGGCCACGCCAACACGGATACCCGTGTAGAGCCCGGGCCCGATGTCGACCGTCACCGCGTCGAGGGCCGAGGGTGACCAACCGACCTGGTCGAAGCAAAAGTCGATGGCGGGGACGAGGAACGTCGCATGGCCCACAGGGTCGATCCTGGAGGCGGCGGCCAGAGTGGTGGCGTCCTCGACCAGGGCGACGGAGGCGCCCGGGCTAGAGGTTTCGATGGCGAGCAGCTTCATGCCACCAGCCCGAGGTCGCGTTCGACCCAGTTGCCACTGGGCTCGAGGTGAAGAGTTCGGGATCCGTCATCCTCCACCACGAAGTCGATTCGGAGATGGTCTTCGGGGATCTCGTCTTCCAGGGCATCACCCCACTCGATGACCAGAACCCCGTCGTTAGCCAGATCGAGGGCCTCGAGGTCCTCGAACTCGTTGACCGACCCAAGGCGGTACACGTCGACATGGATCAGGGGTAGAAAGCCACTCCGGTACTGACGGACGAGGACGAAGGTACGGGCTGAGCACCTGCTCCTCGATGCCCAGACCGGCAGCGAGACCGGTGGTGAACAACGTCTTGCCCACACCCAGGCCACCGGCGAGGAGAATTATGTCCCCCGGACGCAGGGTGGCGGCCAGCTTGCGGGCCACGGCGCGGGTGTCTGCCTCGGTGGGACAGGGGATCTCGATCATCCGAACAGCTCCATTTGAGCAGGATCGGCTTCGATCTCCGTACCTTCCTGGTCCGGCTCGGCTGGAGCGTCGAGGATGGACCGAACCAGGGCGAAGTCCTCTCGCATCTGGCCGGCGACCCGGTCGCCGCCACGGAGAGCCGCCGCCGGATGGAAGGTGGGGATGAGGAGCGCTCCCAGCCACCACTGATGGGGCCGTCCTCGCAGCCGGGTGATCCCGGTCTCGGTGTTGAGCAGCAGCTTCGTGGCGAAGTTCCCCAAGGTCATTACCACCTCGGGGGCGATCAGCCTGATCTGCTCTCGCAGGTAGCCCTTGCAGGAGTCGATCTCGTCGGGCCGCGGATCGCGATTGCCCGGAGGTCGGCACTTCAGGACATTGGCGATGTACACCTCGGACCGTTGCATCCCGATCTCCCCCAGCAGGGTGTCGAGCAGCTTGCCGGCGGCCCCGACGAAGGGCTCGCCCTGCAGGTCCTCGTTCTGACCCGGCGCCTCACCGACGAACATGAGACGAGCTTGGGGGTCACCGACACCAAAGACGACCTGGGTCCGGGTGTCGGCCAGCCTGCACTGGGTGCAGACCAGGGCGCGCGTCTTCAGCTCTTCGAGGATCTGGATGCTGTCGCTCACCACCACCCATTGTGGCAAAGCGATCAGCCGGCCGAAGCCCTCACCGCCCTCTCTATCGCGGCGGCCGTGGCGCCGAACGCAGCTTCGGCGAGAGTCTCGACATCGGCCTCGATGTCGCCACAGGAGACAGCAAAGACGATGTCGCCGTCGAAGCGGGTGTGTACCGGGCGGATGCAGACAGCCATTGCGTCATGGGCCCGCACCGCAAGCCGGCTCAGCGTGGAGCGAGTCATCAGGGCATTCGTGGCGATGACCACGAGAGTGGTGTTTGGCACCGTCTCGGGGAAAGGCGCCGGCGGGCCTGGCTCGTGGTCTCCCCCGGTGAGTGATTCCCCCGTGATGCTGAAGACATCACCGACGGCATTGAGCGCGACCAGGGCACCGACTGTCGCTTCGCCGGCAGGACGCACCGCCGATCCGAGTCCGCCCGGCTGCATGTGTTCCAAGCCGCGCCATTTGGCCACGGTGGTGCCCGTCCCCACCCCGAACCGCCCCGAGATCACCGGATCCGAACTGGCGGCCCGGTAGGCGGCCTCGCCCTGATCGGGGCCGGGCCGCATTCCAATCGATACGGGATTGAGGTCGAACACCACAGCGGCGGGGACAATGGGCACGCGAGCCACAGGCGTTATGTGGCCCCGCCCGTCGGCCTCGAGCGCCCTGACCACGCCGTCGGCGGCGGCCAGCCCGAAGGCGCTGCCACCGGTGAGGAGGATGGCCTGGATCTGTTCGACCCTCATCCCGTGCTCGAGCAGGGCCGTCTCCCTCGAGCCCGGTGCGGCGCCACGGACCTCGGCCGAGGCGACATTCGGCTCGGGGAACACGACCACGGTGCATCCGGTGCCGGCGTCGGGATCGGACCAGTGGCCGACCTCGACGCCTTCGATCGCGGTGATCGTGTCGTTCACTCCACATACCTCCTCGGTACTCGGGGCCCGATCTCACAGACGACCTCATAGGAGATCGTGTCGAGGGCGCGAGCCCAATCATCGGCACTGATCTCCGCATCGCCCTGACGACCCATGAGCACGGCCTCGTCACCTACCCCGACGTCGGCGTCACCGACATCGACCACGATCTGATCCATGGTCACCGTGCCGGCGAGTGGATGCGCTGCCCCGCCGATCAGCACGTGGCCGGTTGCCGACATCCCGCGGGGATATCCGTCGGCATAACCGATCGGCACCGTCGCCACCGTCGATGCGGCAGCCAGCGGCCGGGTCCGCCCATAGCTGGGACGTGCGCCGGCCTCGAGTCGCTGAACGTGAGACACGTGGCTGACGATGCGCATCGCCGGACGAAGGTCGATCAGCCCCCTGGTCTCCTCACAGGGATGGAGACCGTATGTCCCGAGCCCGACTCGGACCATGGATCGTCGCGCGTCGGGGAAGAGGACCGCACCCGCCGTGTTGGCCATGTGGAGCAAGGGAACGTCGTAGCCGCCCACCACCTCGTCGAACCTCTCGATCTGACGCCGGGTGTATTCCGCGTCCTCGTCGGCCACGGGGAAATGGGTCCAGAGTGCGGCCACCTCGAGGTTCGGCTGCGAGTCGATGGAGCCCATCAACTCGTCGAGGAGCGCTGGGGCAACTCCCACACGATGCATCCCGGTGTCGACTTTGACGTGGAGGCCGAACCCAACACCGGTATCGGCCAGGGCCTCGACAAACCCGCGGGAATAGACGGTTGGTGTCAGGGCCCACTTGGCGAGTTCGATCGCATCACGGGGATCGGGTTCGGACAGGACGAGGATCGGAGCCTCGATATCGGCCTCGCGGAGACGGATCCCCTCCTCGAGGAGGGCAACGGCCAGCGTGCCGGCGCCGGCCTCCATGGCTGCCTCGGCCACGGGAGCGTCACCGTGCCCATAGGCATCGGCCTTGATCACCACACACAATTCGCTCGGCGCGACCAGCTCTCTGAAGGCGGCGACGTTGTGCCGGATCGCCCCGAGATCGATCTCGGCATACGTAGGTCTCACCAGGAGAACCGGCCCACGTGTCGCGCCAAGGCATCGGCCGTCACCGTGGCCGAGACGGCGAGATCGGCTCCCGCAACTCCGTGCCAGTAGGCGGCCGACACCGTCGCCGTCCTCGCGTCCAGACCACGGGCCCATAGAGCGCCGATCATCCCTGACAGGACATCGCCGGTGCCGATGGTGGCCAATTCCGGCCCACCGGTTCGCACGACGATCGGCTCCGAACCGTCGCTGATCAGGGTCGGGTTGCCCTTCAACAAGACCACCACTCCCTTCCGGTGGGAAAAGGCGCGGACCGAAAAGGCTCCACCTCCGACTCCTGCCACACGTTGGAACTCGGCAGCGTGAGGTGTGACCACGACCTCGGTGCCACCTTCGGCGGCGGCATCCAACAGCCCGGCATCGAGACCACCGGCGTCGAGGAGCACCCGGGGCGCCTTGCCCAGGATCGGAATCACGGCGTCGCGGTCGGGCTCATCGAGTCCGGGCCCGGCGATGACCACATCGAATCGGTCGAGCCGCTCCTCGGCCTCGTCGAACGACATCGTGAGGAGCTCGGGGGCGGCGGCGGTGACGAGGTCGGCACGCGGCGATGAGACCGCTACCGAGCCGGCACCGAAATTGAGGGCCGACCTGGCGGCGAGGACGCTTGCCCCAACCATCCCGGTGGATCCCCCTGCGACCAGGACGGCTCCCGCCGACCATTTATGTGCCCGGCGTGTGCCGCGAAGGGCGCGGGGCGTCCTCCTCCTCGGCCAGCCACATCGAGGCGTCGCCACCTTCGATGCCGATGTCGGCGACCGTGACGTTTCCGCAGTAATCGGGGCCTTGTCCACGCACGTGACCCGTCTTCAAGGTCCCGAAAGTCACCGTCTCGACGGCCCGAAACGCCCGGTCGACGACGTCGCCGCTGCTCGGATCGAGCCCGGTCGGGTAGTCGACCGCCAGCACCGGGGACGTGGTGGCCATCCATGCCGTCACTTCGCGGGGGAGGCCGCCACGTGCTCCACCGCCAAACAGCGCATCGATGACGAGATCGGCCCCTGTCACCGCGGCCAGGTCCCGGATCGGCACGCCACGCTCTCGGGCCAAGGCAGCGGCCCGCGTCGCCTCCGGAGCACGAGGAGCGCTCAGGGCGTGCACCTCGACTGCGGCTCCGCGGCGCTTGAGATAGCGGGCGGCGACATACCCATCCCCGCCGTTGTTGCCGGGGCCGGCAAGCACCACCACCCGTTTCCCATACCCGGCGCCGAGACGGGCCGCGGCCAGGGCCACGGCGAACCCGGCACGATCCATTGCCTGATCCATGTCGCCGGTGTAGGCCTGATCGACCCTCCGGTACTCCTCGGCGGTGAGGATCGGCTTCATGACGTCGAGGCTACATCCGGTCTTGGACGAGACCCTTCGCAGTCCAAGCCTTGCCAGTCACGACGAACGGAGCCGGGGGCAGGTATCTGCGGCAGAGTTCCCGGAGTCGCGCCCGCGCGGTCAGATCCAGAGTGGCGGCAAAGTCACCGGCTGGGCCCACGCCGAGGGTGAATGGCTCCCACCACTCGTCGAAGGACGGATGCTCGAGCGAGACGGTGAGTGAGGACTCTTCGACCTCCTGAAGACCACCCTCACGAAAGATCCTGCCCAGTTCGCCGTGGCGCACCCCGGGCAGGTGTGATTCGTCGTCGACCCCGGGGTCGATCTCTCGCGCCGCCTTCCAAAACGCCCGGAGAGGGCCCTGACCGCCTCCGTGATCCCAGACACATGCTGTCACCACCCCGCCGCCCCGAGTCACCCGCGCCATCTCGACCAGCCCCGCCACCGGATCTGGCATGAAGTGGACGACCAGCTGGGCGAGCGTGACATCGAACTCGTTGTCGCCAAAGGGAAGGCTCTCCGCCGATGAAGTTCGGGCATCGACGCCGGGATAGCGCTCTCTGACCGCGCCCACGAATGGCTCGGATGGGTCCACCGCCGCCACCGACTCGGCGCCGAGCCGGTCGACGAGAACAGCGGTGAGAGCACCGGGGCCACAACCGACATCGAGTGCCCGCTGGCCAGGTCCCACCCCAGCCAGATCTGCCAGCTGCGGACTGAGCAACGCCGAGTACCGGCCCATGAACCGGTCGTAGGCGACGGGACCTGTGAAACCCATCAGTCGTGCTCCCCAACTGCGATCGCCATGACGAGGGCGCTGGTGTCGGTGTGGGTGATCGTGACCATGACCTCGGTGACGCCGAGCATCTCTGCCCGACGAAGGGCATTGCCGGACATTCTTACGGTCGGCTTTCCCCCGCCGGTGATCTCGATGTCTGTCCACCGGATGCGACGCCATCCGGTCCCCATCGACTTCATCACGGCTTCCTTCCCGGCGAACCGGGCGGCGAACCGCCGAGCGGGACTGGCGAAGCGGAAGGCGTACTCACGTTCGTGGTCGGTGAAGCATCGTTCGGCGAACCGCGGATACTTCCCCAGGACGCGCTCGACCCGATCCACATCGGCCAGGTCGACCCCGAGACCGATGATTCGCATCTCAGACCTGGCCGAACACTGACCTGATCTCGGTCACGACCCGGTCCCGTTGCGACTCGGTCAGCGATGAGCCACTGGGGATGCACAGACCGTGCTCGAAGAGCCGTGCCGAGACGGCGCCCCCGAAGACCTCGCATTCGGCGAACACCGGTTGGAGATGCATCGGCTTCCATACCGGCCTCGCCTCGATGTCGAGCGACTCGAGATGGAGCCGCACCGCCTCCCGATCGACCCCGGCGACGGCGGGATCGATGGTGAATGTGGTGAGCCAGAAGGTGGACCGGTTGCCGGGAGCCTCGGGCATGAACTCGACTCCGGGAAGATCGCCGAGGGCCTCCCTGTAGAACATGTTGTGGGCCCGTCGGATGTCCACTCGACGCTTGAGATCGGAGAGCTGGGACCTGCCCAGGGCAGCGAGGAGATTGGAGAGCCGGTAGTTGTATCCGATGCTCGAGTGCTGGTAGTGCGGCGCCGGGTCGCGGGCCTGAGTCGACAGCCAGCGGGCCTTGTCCGCCCATTCCGCGTCGTCGGTGACCATCGCCCCTCCCCCGCTGGTGGTGATGATCTTGTTCCCGTTGAAGGAGAGGGCAGCCATCGCCCCGAAGCTGCCTGCCGGCTCTCCCTTGTGGGTGGCACCCAGCGCCTCGGCGGCGTCGGAGACCAGTGGCACCCCGTGCTTGGCGAGAAGGGGCACGATTGCCGTGTAGTCGGCGCACTGCCCGTAGATGTCGACCGGGATGCAAACCGCGTACTCGCCCGACTCCAGGGCCTCGGCGAGCAGGGCCGGATCCATGTTCCAGCTTTCCGGGGTGCTGTCGATGAGGACGGGCCGGGCACCGACGTACCGGATGGCATTGAGAGTGGCGGAGAAGGTGAGGCTGGAGACGAGAACCCGGTCGCCCTCCCCGACGCCGAGCAAGAGCAGGGCGAGATGGAGAGCGGCCGTCCCACTGGAAAGGGCGACGCCATGGGACCGGTTGGTGACGGACGCCAACTCGGCCTCGAACGCGTCGACCTCCGGCCCGAGCGGGGCGATCCAACCGCCTTCGAAGGCACGGTTGATCGCGGCTTGGTCGGTCAGCCCGATGTCGGGCGGGGATAGATAGATGCGGCTCATCGAATGCCGATGAGGCTAACGGGGGCGGTGGCGGTCACAACCGGGCCTGGAAAGCGCTGCCCCCTCGATCCCCTCAGGTGCAGATGCCACTCCCGATGTCCGTGAACTGGGTGCTTCCAGGAGGCGTCAGGAACTCCCAGTCGAGACCACCGGGGTACAGGGTGAGAGCGAGCACGCCGAAGGCCTCGTTGAAGCGCACTCCGCTATTCGGCGAGGGCCCTTCGAAGTCATCGAGAGACCGTCCGCCCGTGCCCGCAGTGAACTGGGTGATTCCGTCGTCCTCCTCCTCGCCGGCAGGGTCCTGGGGAAGGAAACGCTCGTAGAAATGGTCATTCCCGTTGATGACCACATCGGCATCTGCCTCGTAGAAGGCCTCGAAGATGGGAAGCATCTCGGGATTGGTCCCGCCAGATCGGGAGCTGAACAACGGTTGGTGCCAGTAACCCAGCGTGCAGGCGGTGGAATGGGCGGCCAGGTCCTCGCGCAACCACTGCTCCTGTGGGGATCCGGCCTCGCACCCGACCTCGGTGCAGTTGGAGTTGATCACCACGACGTGCCAACCCCCAAGGTTGTAGCTGTACCAGCCTTCGGCCGGGTTGCCGGCAGCAGCGCCGAAGTATTCGAAATAGGGGACGGCCCCGGCCGTCCGGTATTCCCGTGACCCGACAGCAGGCCTGGTGATGGCCTTGTGACGTCCCCAGCTCGGTTCAAAGCAGTCGGCGAAATTGGCCGCCGAGCCCACTTCGTAGGCATTGTCGCCAGCAGTGAAGACGACCGTCTCCGAGCCACGGGCCACCACCTCGTCCAGAAGGGCCGCCGTCGCCCCATCTCCGTCGCTGTCGCACGAAGCGATGTCGCCGGCGCCGACCAACACGGCTTGTTCGCCCGTTGGCGTCTCAGCCCCTTCGGCCAGGGTGATGACCAGAGTGGGTGGAGCCTGGGGATTCTCCCTCGACGCGATATCGATGCCGTCTTCAGACTCGGTGGTGACATAGAAGTCGGCCCGCCCGTTCCCGGTCACCGCGGTCGTCACGTCCACTTCGACCACCGTCCCGTTGATCGGGGCCACCAGCGGGGCGATCTGGGCGCCGATCGGCGGCGCCGAGGCCCAAGTCGTCTCGGCTTCGGTCCATGGGCCGTCGACCAGGCTGATCAGCCCTCCCTGTTCGGACCCATCGAGCACTGCGAGGTGGAGAGCTGCCGACGCGATCGTTGCGCCTTCCGGGATATCAGTCACCTCGAAGCCGATGAGGGCCCGTTTGAAGTCAGTCCCGTCCTGTTCTGTCTCGAGGATCGGGCTCGTCCCCATCGGTGTCACCAACTCGTCGCTGTCGACCCAGGTGTCCTCGACCGCGGTGAGAACGATGTCGCCCTCGACCGCTCCCCCCACCGTCGTGGTGGTGGTCGGCGGAACTGTGGTCGGAGGCGTCGTGGTCGGAGCGGTAGTCGTTGTGGTGGTGGTCGGTGCCAGAGTCGTCGTGGTGGGTGGGGGGTCCCCCCCCGCAACCAAGAATCCAATGATCCCACCGACCAGCAACACGACAACGCCGATCAGGGCGTAGATGATCGTGGACTGACGATTAGGGGTTCCGGTGTTATCAGAAGTGATGATGCCTCCACGACGTCTCTGCAGCTGGGGCCCACTTCAGACCACACGTCAGAACAAGAAAATTTAGCCGCCGCTACCCGCTACAGATTCTCGCCACCCGACTGTCTCCGAAAGAGCACCCAAGTAACTCGCCACAACACCCGGTTCGACTGCCATCTGGCCCACTCCCATCTCACCACCCACGGCGAGACCTGCCTCTCCGAGGCGCGCCGATAGCCCACCGCCTCCAGGGTGTCACCGGCGATCCCCTCAAACAAAGCAAGGTCGTCGGCCGACATCGAGCGTCTCCAGTCGATCAGGCCCTTGGTGGGGGCCATGGTCAGGTGCTGGTGGTCGGCCGGGTTCTTCGCCTCGGCGAGGAACCTCTCTGAAGTCCCCTGGTAGTCGAGCATCTCGGCATGGAAGTCGAGCCCGAGAAAATCGCAGATGGCCCGCACGGTGGCCTCGGTGTCGTCGACCAGGTCCTCATAGTGGAACTCTCGATATCGATCAGGTCCCAGCGCCGCGCCGGCTCCATGGCCACGGGAGACCCGCAGCCTCCAGTGAAAGGCACCCTCGGCCACCGTGGCCGGGCCCTTGTCTCGTTCCAGATACGCCAGGACCACATCGCGCCCGTCCCGGACCAGATGGACGAAACGGGCCTCGGCGAACAGACCGGCGATCGGCTCCATGAAGGAGATGTAGAGCGGCGTCTTGTCCCCATAAAGGTCTTTGCCCCGGCTTTGGGCATACATACCGAAGACGATCCTGACCGCATCGGCGAATCCGGCTGGACGCCCCTCTTCGAGTGCCGCTCTCACCTCCTCACGGGGGAGGCTAAGGCGGCGAAAGTTGGACACGGAATAGAGGTCGCCGAGGAACCGATCGATGTCGAGGGAGCCATCCCGCTCGTAGCGAGCATGATTGGGGGCCATCGTGGCGAGAAAGCGCGGCTCATGGGCCACGGTGAGCTCCGGATGCGAGTCGAAGATCATTCGCAGGAGCGTCAGACCCGATCGTCCGCTGCTGACGAAGATCGGGACCACCGATTGCACGGGGGTCACGGTAACAGCGGTGCAAATCGGCCAATAACCGTTGGCGAATTACCGGGTTCTCAAAGCCCACCGAACCTCTAATATGTCGCCGGCATGACAACTAGAACAAGCTGGTGGGGCAAACGTTCACTTTGGCAGCGATTCGTGCTGCTCCTGGTGGTGCTTGGGATCGCCGCCGCGGTCTTCTTCTTCCTGAACCGTGGGCCGGCGCCGCAGCCTTCGATTTTCAGGATCGCATCCTCCGGAGAGGGGGACGCGACTCTCGTGGTCGAGGGCAACGACCCGCAGTGGTCGCCTGATGGAAATTCAGTGCTTCTTACCGCAGACGATGAGGAAGGTGTCGAAGGCATCTATGTCTTGGAGTTGGGCGGCGGTGAGCCGACCTTCATCACGACGGGCGGCAATCCGAGCTGGTCGGCCGACGGTGCCACCATCGCCTTCAGCCTGGAAGACGAAGGTGGCGTGTCCGGCGTCTACACCATCGACGCCGCGGGCGGTGAGCCCACGTTCCTCGTCGACGGTGACGAGCCGGTCATCTCCCCGGATGGGACGCTGATCGCGTTCAGCGGGCAGGATCAGGCTGGGAACCCGGGCGTGTACACCTTCGAGGTGGCCACTGAGGCGGTGACCCTGCTGGCTCCGGGCAACGAGCCGGCCTGGGCCCCCGATGGGTCGAACATCGTCTACGTCAACGAGAACACCGAGGGCGACTCGGAGATCCAGATCTTCGATATCGCCAGCGGCGAAGCGACCTTCGTCACCGGTGGCGACGACCCCACCTGGTCACCGGACGGGACGATCATCGCCTTCAGCGGGGAGAACACCGCCGAAGAGCCAGTGATCATGACCGTGACACCGGGATCGACCCCGACCGAGGTCACTGGCGGTGAAGAGCCCTCCTGGTCGCCGGACGGCAGCGAGTTCGCGTTCGTGCGGCTGGCTGAGTAACCGCCGACGTTCGGTCAGTGGCTAGCACCCGAGAAAGCTCGATCGCGCTCGCTCGCTGATATCGAGCTCAGTTGCACTTGCGCCAGCGAGGGCGAACACCCGCAACTCGCAGCTTTCGGCTTGTAAGAAATGAGAAACCCGTCCTTGAAATCCGCGGAACCGTATTCGGCGATCTTCATGCTCCCGCTCGACATCGGGTTCTACTGAGCCGCCGAAGACTCCATCGATGAAGAACACGACACGTTCCGCGGGCCTCATTTCCAGCTTGTCGACAGCCCAACCGGCGACAACTAAGTCGGTAGTCGCACTCACGACTTCGTTCGGATACCAATTAGTGCCCTCGACGTAACCGGTGATGACTGGCTCTTCGGTCAATTCCCAGGTCCGACCATCGCCGTCGACGAGGTGCCCGGGCTCGCCAGATCTCGCCGGTGCCAGTCGAAACTCCTGCTGCCCATCTTGTTCAATCCTCTTGACCTCTGGAGATTCGATTGGTCCGGTCACTGTCATGAGGCTGAGATCGTTGAAACCCGACGCGAAGGCATTCTCGGAGAGAAAGGCACTGAAGTTCGAGATGTCATCCCCCTCCGTCACCGGTACAACCGTTCTTATACGACCATTCAGCGCAATCGCCATATGCGTATCAGGTTCCACATTCCCAACGACTTCGCCCTTGACAAAGCCCGGAAGAAATCCGATCGATTCTGAGACGTGGTCAAGACGCCATAGATCGTCGACATGCACTTCGAGAGTCGACGAGCCAGTCGATACCTCCTCGGGTGCGCGACCGATGAGGGAGTCGTAATCACCGAGCGAATCGGGGTCGATTCGTCCATTGCCATCTCCAAATATCGAATACGCATACTCGGTGGCATCGAGCACACCCTCAACGACATCGCCCAGTTCGACCAAGTCGCTTTCCCAGTAGGCCTTCACTTGCAGGGGAGGGGCCGTCCTCGGATTTTCTGTCAAGGATTGCCCTTGATGTGGCCAGGGGAGCTCAACCCCCAAATACTTAGCCACTGTTGGCAGGACGTCGATTGTCCGCGCCGGAGTCGTCTCGACGATCCCGGAGGATTGATGCGGCGCCTTGATGAACAAGGGCACCATCCCGATTTCGAATGCATTAATGTCGACTAGGCCACGACGCGGAGTATCTGCGCGAAAGCTGGCGCCATGATCCGAGGTCACCACCAGGATGGCGTCGTCGAAGATCCCCACCGCCTCGAGCCGATCGAGGAGTTGCCCGAGCAGACGATCGACGTACTCGACCTGAAACAGATGCCTTTGATAGCCCTGCTCAGCTAGGGCCTGGTCAAACCACAACTCGTCCTCTTGGCCTTCGAGTCCGCCCCAGCCGAGGTATCGCCGTCCAGAGGGGTAGTACTGATACGGGATGTGCGGCAGCGGCACGTGTGCGTAGTACAGCCTGGAGTTCCCAGACGTAACGTCGTCGAGAAACTCACCGAATCTCGCGCTCGGGTCTGTGACTATCTCGCGATTGGCCGACGCTTCAGCCTCCGCCAATGCCTCGTCGAACGAGTCGGAGACAGATGCTGATGCCGAAGGGTCGGGGGCGATGATCATCGCGTACAGGAGCCCCGCATCGCTGATGAGTGAGCCGAACCGCTGCCAGAATCCTGTTGGCGGCTGATTTTCACCGCACATGTCAGAAGGGCACAAATACGTGTGGGATTCCATGACATTCAGCCCATGTGAACGATCGAGCAGGGTGAAGAGATTTCCGGGGTAATTGGCAGTGGTGGGGACCAGAGACTGGTCTGGTAAGTCACCGGTGAGTAGCGCCGGGACCGCCCACAGTGTGAGGTCGTGCGCGGTGGCGGTGTATTTGTACCAAGTCGACGTCTCGGCGAGAGCGGCGAAGTTCGGATACCGACGAACGTCCATTTCTCCGACCCGGTCGAGGAGCGAGACCAGCGGAAGTTCATCGAACACGATGAAAACGACCGGAGCCTTTGAGTCCACACCTACCTCCACTGCCGTAACGCTCGGAGGGACGACAAGATGGACCACTGGTGGCGTGAAAAGAAAGAAGCTCGCAATGATTATTGGCGCTGGACTAACCCAGGTCAGACCGTCTCGAAACCAATCTGATCGGTAGTAGGTCACGGCCATGGCGACGCCAATCGCGATAGGGATGGGGAGCGCGGCCACGGGAGAACTCACGATTCTCAGCGCGAAGGTCTGCAACAGCAGGATGAGAAAGATGCCCACTGCGCCCGCCTCGGCAACCGAGCGAAGGCCTTTCGAGAAGATTCCTGCGACCCACACGACCACGTTCGCGGCCACACCGGGGGCCAACGTCACAAACAGGACCAGCACCACAATGTCGATCGGCTGCACACGTCGAGCTACGAAGTAGCCGGCGCCGGCCCGAAGGTCGCTCAACAGAGGCTGGCTCACCGCGAGGGCTCCTAGGCCGAAAAGGGTCAACGAGCCTCGGTAACTGCGCCAGATCGCCCTCAGACGCGAGTTACGGGTTTGTTGGGCCTCGTCGCCGCCACTTGCTGACCTCGGTGTGCCCATCGCTCAAGCTCCGTGGTGGGAGGGAGGCTTCCGGATCACGGTGATCAGGTCCCCTTGTTCCGGAACAGCGAATTCACCCGAATCTCCCCATGAATCGAACTGCTCGACGACCTTCAAGCCGGCCCCTACCACCATCTCGGTGAACTCTTCTCTGGTCAATCCACTACGCCAGCCACCCTGTACGCCTCCGCTTGCCGCGTGGTGAACGACGGCCTGCCCGCCCGGCCTGAGTATTCGGGCGATCTCGTACACATACGCCTCGATATCAGAAAGGGCCAAATGGACGAATACGTCAAATGACCACACCACATCGATGCGTTCGCTGTCCACGAAGGAAAGGTCGGAGCCAGCGGTGACATAAAAGGACACATTCCCCAGGTGCCCGAACCGGTCCCGGCAGATCTCGATGCAACGCGATGAGATATCGACGAGCGTCAGGGAGCCAGCGAGCTCAGCGAGTGTTGCGGTCCAGCGACCGGCCCCAGGGCCGATTTCGAGCACATCACAACCTTCAGACACCCGAGGGCGGAGCACCTCGCGGATGACTGAATCTTTCCATGCTTCGGACTCTGACCACTTCTCTCCACCATCGGCCTCCCATTCCCAGGAGTCCCAAATGAGTACCTGAATCTCACTGGCACCCATTCCCGGGATACCACGACGTCTCTCAATGGCCCGAATACGACGGTCCAGGAAAGGGAGTCGGAGGTCCTTGTTGACCGTCCGGCAGGCTGCATAGATGACAACGAGAGACGTCCAGGCCACCCCGTTGATCTCGACCATCCGTTTCAGCGCCTCGGTTCGGCTAAGTCGGCTCAATGTCTCCGCCGGATTCGAAGGCTCCGCACAGATCCCTTGCCGGCTACTGCTGAGTGAAAGCGAGCTGCGATCCGTCAGGCGACCAGACAGGATCTGACCCAAGGATGAGGAATGTGCCGTTCCCACCGACAGCATCGATCAGGTAGACGCCGGCTTCGCCACCTTCATCAACCGTGAAGGCGAGCTGAGTGCCGTCTGGTGACCAGGCGGGTCCGGATCCAGGGCTGAGGAATGTGCCTGTACCCCCACCAGCATCGATCACATATACACCTGCGTCGCCGCCTTCATCGACTGTGAAAGCAAGCTGCGACCCGTCGGAAGACCAGGTAGGCCCTGAACCCGGGGTGATGAACGTGCCAGTCCCACCTGCAGCGTCGACCACATAGATACCGGTCTCGCCATTGTCTTCGGCGGTGAAAGCAAGCTGCGACCCATCGGGTGACCAGACAGCCCCTGACCCGAGAGTGACGAACGTGCCTGTCCCACCCGCACCGTCTATCACATAAATGCCGGTCTCGCCGCCCTCTTCGGCGGTGAAAGCGAGCTGGGATCCGTCAGGAGACCACGCCGACCCTGAGCCAGGGGTCAGGAAGGTGCCACTCCCACCGGCAGCGTCGATCACATAGACACCGGTCTGACCGTCCTCCTCAGACGTAAAAGCGAGTTGGGATCCGTCAGGAGACCACGCCGGCCCTGAGCCTGGGGTCAGGAATGTGCCGCCGGCACCACCGACAGCATCGATCACATAGACACCGGTCTGACCGTCCTCCTCAGACGTGAAAGCGAGTTGGCTCCCATCAGGAGACCACGCAGGTTCCGACCCCGGAGTGAGATAGAGGCTTGTTCCGGCGTCGATGTCGATGACATTGACGCCCGGACCAGTCTGGGCAGGGGGTGCAGTCGTTGACGTCGAAGATGCGGCCTCGCCGCCACCTTGGTCGTCGTCAGATACGTTCAGCCATACCAAGACGCCGATGACGACCGCCAGGAGAATTCCTCCAATGAGGAAACGAGACATATTTTCGCGCTTCAAACGAGGACCCCCACCGTTGACGTGCCTTCCACCGTGTGCCGTAATTCTGGAAGATAATACGAGCAAATCAGTACGTTGGCAGCACGAACCGCCCTACGAGCACGGACAACAAAACCAAAGTGGATGCCGATGCGACAATTCGTTCGAGCGCGGCCACGCGGTTCCCTTCTTGGTTTCGCAGGGCGTCCGCGATGCTTTCGACCTCCTGGCGCCTGGACGCGCTGAATGTCACACTGTTGGTTGTAGGGGTTTTCCTTCTCTACGGTCTCGCCACTCACTTCGTGCCGGCTGGTGCAGACCCCGGCAACTGGCTCGGAATCGCCAACGAGCGGCTCGGCCGAGACGTCATGGCAGCCGATGTCACGTACCTGCCCTTGTTCCCGGGGTTGCTCGCTGGCCTGTTGTCGATCTGGGGGCCGATAGTCGGCTTTGACGTGGCGGCCATCATCACGATCAGCGCATTGGCAACAGCGGTCTATCTCTGTACGAGGACCCTCGGCCGCGGCTACGCGCTTGTTGCTGCGATCGTGGCGGGCACGGCGGGGAATCAGGTGGAGGCCTATGCGTGGGGTGGGTATCCGCAGCTTCTCGCCACATCGTTCGGCCTGCTCGCAACCTTCTTCCTGCTTCGCTATTACGACACTCGTCTGTCCAGACACCTCTGGACGGGACTCCTTCTCGTCGCCGCGACCCTTGCAACGCATGCGCTGATCGGGGGGCTGTTGGTCGTGGCCCTGGTTCTCAGCACTGGCTATTGGATCTACCTGGCGCGACCCAGGCGAGGAAGAGTAAGTGCGTTGCTGATCGGCTTGTCTTGCGCGGCTGTGGCAGGTGCCGTGGTCCTCATCACGTCGGTCTGGGTAGCGGAGGGAGTGGTTCCGACACTAAATCCCGAGAACACGGGACAGCTCCAATCTCTTTTCAAGACCGTACGGGAAGCCCCTGTTCCGTGGGCCATCCTGACGGCTGCAGCGATCGCAGTCCTTTTCAGACGGCGACGGTCACCTGCTGTCGGCGCCACAGTCGCCTCGGGGGTGTCCTGGGCCTTGGTAGGACTGGCCTTTTTCCTGGTGACCGCCGAACCTCGTGGTTTGATGGTTGCGCAGATCGGCGTGGTGGTCTGCGCTGTCGTGACCTTCGCGGACATGCTTACTGCTCTCAACGCCAAAAGGCGTGCTAGTGACCCCCCGGTCAAGGCTCATGTTGCCTGGCATCCATTGTTCGTCATCGCGTGCATCTCGCTCTTCTTCTCACTAGTGGTCAGCGGAGTCGCCAACTACTTCACCTCGGTTGAGTGGTACCGCCTGGTCGACGGGCCGGAGCTGGAATCGCTTGACAGCCTCCGTGCCATCTCGACAACCGACGACTTGGTCATAGCGTCAAGAGGACCTCACAGCATGCCGGTGGGTTGGTGGACTCAGGGCTACGCCCAACGCCGAACCTATTCGGGACACGACATCGCATACCTGGCCTTCCCCGATGAGCGAGAGCAGGCAGAGTTGGCGAACACCTTCTTCAGTGGCGATCTCACCGACGCCGCCGCCCTATCCCTCTTAGACCGCGCGGGAGCCGATTTCGTTGTCGTGGACCGTCGGGGGCCCGACGCCAGGTGGTTGAGGAGCGACCTCGCTAAGACGTTCACCGTGGTGAATGACTCCTCGAACATTGTCATACTTGAGCCTCCTCAAGGGGTAGCCCCGTGAACAAGCCACGCGATCGTGTTGAGTTGCGTCGCTGATGTCTATCGAGAGCGACCTTCGTGGTGCCGCGCCCCACACCGACCAGTCGACCGAGATGGAGCCCCAGAGATCTCCTTGGTGGTCTGAGCTAGTCATCGTCGGAGCGCTGGCAATTGCGTTCATCATCGTCCATATCGCCATTCCAGGTGCCGTTCCTTCTGGGACGGATCCTGGTGGGTGGCTGGCGATGGCCAAGGAGAGGTTTGGAGTCGAGGTCCTGGCCGCTCGCGACGCCACCTACCTTCCGGGATTCCCTTTACTGATTGGCGCTCTCCTCGTCGTGACTGATTCGGTCCTTGCGATAACGGTGGCCGGGGTCATCTCCAAGGTGGCACTGGTGTTGGCCGTCTATCTCGTGGTTCGGCCCGTAGGCCGCGGCTCTGCCGTCGCGGCGGCGGTGATGGTTGGAATGTCTGGGGCCCACGGTGAGCTCTATGCCTGGGGCGGGTTCATCCAACAACTCGGCACCGCGATGGGAGTGACAGCGGTGTTCTACCTCGTCCGCTACATCGAGTCCAGGAACATACGCCACCTGGTGGTCAGTGCCGTAGCAGTGGCGTTGACTCTCTTCACGCACAACCTCATAGGGGGCCTGTTGGTCGGGGCGCTGCTAGTGGCTGCATTTCACTGGCTATATCTGACACGAGCGACTCGCCAGCGATGGCTCCGTGGGCTTGTCGACGCAGCCACATTGGCGCTTCCCGCAGGTGCGTTCGTAGTCGCGTACCTGGCACAATGGCGAGAGGCCGGACGACAAACGTCACTCAACCCGACCGACCTCACCTGGGCGGAGTCGACCGTGCACACGATCAATGAGGCAACGATCCCGTGGCTGGTGGTGACCGCCCTTGCGCTGGCATTGTGTCTCTCGAGGAGGTGGTCTGGTCCCAACGCCGTCACTGTGGCCGTCGGAGGCTCCTGGGTACTGGTATCGCTCGTTTTCTTCTTCGTCATCGGTGAACCGCGAGCCCTCCTTTTGACGCAGATGGGTCTTGTGATGATCGCCGTGCCGGGATTTGCCGAGTTGTTCCGCGAGGCCGAGCGGCAAAGCATCACTGCCCGAGATGCTCTCGGAGTCGTGGGTGTGGTCCTGTTCTTGGCCGTCGTGGCGAGTGGCTATGCGGACTATGACGCGGCTACCGACTGGTATCGGGTCGTGGACCATGAGGAGATCGCGGCCCTTGATCGTCTAGTGGAGGCCTCACGCCCTGGCGATCTCGTTGTTGCATCTGCCGGACACCACGAGAATCAGGTCGGGTGGTGGGTGCAGGGTTACGCAGAGAGACCAACCTATCCGGGAGGCAACGTCGACTTCCTGGCGTCACCGCAGGAGCGTGAGCAAGGCGCAGAAGCGAATCGGGCATTCCAGGTTGACTCCTCGGCAGCCGCCGAGCTGTTTGATCAGATGGGGGCGCGGTTCATCGTCGTCGATCGCCGTGGGCCAATCGCCGCGTGGCTGGACGGCGAATTCGCCAGGTCGCTGGAAGTAATCGACAACAGCTCAAATCTGGTGATCCTGGAACTCCCCCCGGAAGGCTGAGCGGACTGTCGTCTCGAGGGCTACCGGCTTCCGGCTTCTCCAGCAGCTTCCACCAGCACTGCAGCCGTCTTGCTCGCGGTGGCGTCCCAGGTCGATCGCAGAACTGCATCACGAGCTGCCGCTCCGATCGACGATCGCCGCCTTGTGTCGTCGACCAGACGCCTGAGTGCCTCGGCGAGGGCCACCTCGTCACCGACTGGCGTCAGTACGCCGTTGACACCGTCTCGTATCAGCTCTCGATTCGGACGGATGTCCGATGCAACGACGCATGCGCCCGAGGCCATGGCCTCGAGAATTGTCAGAGAACGACCCTCCGTGAGCGACGGCCTGACCACGATCGCTGCACTGGCGAGTATGGCTGCGACGTCGCTGCGGGCGCCCAGAAATTGGACGTTGGCAGCGACACCTAACTCCCGTGCGTTGTGCTCGAGCCTTTGCTTCAGTGGGCCATCGCCGACGAAGACCAACTGCCAGTCGTTGCGACTGAGCGTCGCAAAGGCGTCCAAAGCTTCCTGGGATCCCTTGTTGCTCACAAGACGTCCGACAAAGGCGATCTGGTTGTTTCGCCGGCCGCCCGTCGGCCGAAATAGGACCGTGTCCACACCATTGGGAACAACAACGACCTTCCCGGGCGATGCTCCCAGTTCGACGACATGAGCCGCCACCGACTCGGAGACCGCGATCACCTTGGTTGACACAGCGAGGATCCTGGATCCGATCGAGCGTTCGTAGGCGCCGGTGGCCAGCCGGGGCGCGAGAGGTAGATGCTCGATCGATCCGACATGAGCTGTGGTCACCAGGGGTAGGCCCGTTCGTCGGGCGGTCGAGGCGGCAACCCTGGCCGATTGAAAGTGGATGCTCGAGGCATGGAGAACACGGGGCTCGATTTCCTTCACGATCTCTACGGACCGTCGAAAGAGACCTGGAGAAATGCCAAATTGAAGTTTGATTGCATCTGTCAGGTCGATCATTGGATGTGTCCAGGTTGGTGTGCCCTCCACGCTCGACCATTCACTCTTGGCTCCCGGCAACGCAGTGAGGACCGATATCTCTGCACCCCGCGACCTCATCGCCGTGTAGACCTCGAGTGCCACGCGTTCAGATCCACCGATCATTGGGGGGTGGAAATGGTCGCAATAGCCCAACACCTTGAGCCCCCGTACGTCCGGCCACGATGCCGTGTAACCGTCCCGTGCATCCAACCCAGTCGAACTGGCCGGCAGTGTTCTTCTCCTGCCAGCTGAGCGGGGCCTTTCCATCTGCTGGTCTGCCACCCGCATCCTGTAGGCGGCCTCGGTCCGGTCGACAGCCCGATCCCAGGTGGCATAGCGGGCGCTCTCGAAGGCACCTCGTGAAAGTCGAATTCGGTTGTCCTCGTCACCCAGGATGGACTGAAGGGCGTCAGCGAAATCCGCAGGATCTGGCGGCACGCTGAGCCCGGTGACCCCGTGACTGACCACATGCCTGGCCGCATTGCGCTCGTGATCGACGGTTACAACGGGGACTCCGTGGGCGGCCGCCTCGAGGGCAATCATCCCAAATCCTTCCCGGACCGAGGGCAAAGCCAGAACACGCGCCAAACTGATTGTGGCCATGAGCCGCCCCTCGTCGCTTATGGGACCCGTGAATGTGACCAGGTCGTTGAGTCCGAGATCCCCAGCAAGACGTTCCCATCCCTCTCGGCTTGGCCCGTCGCCCACGATCAGAACGTGTGGACGAAGGCCACTGGCTGTCAGTGTGGCAGTTGCTCTTAGCAACAAACCGACGTTCTTGGTCGGTACGAGGCGCCCGACGAAGAGGATGTCCGATTCCGGCACGTCGGAGAAGTTGTGTTCGATGACTTGGACACCAGGATGGATGACTGTTTCCGCCTCCCTTCCGAGTCGGCTGAGACTCGCCGCGTTGTGCTCCGATACGGTCACGTGTATCGCGGGGATCCGAGTCACCGATCGTTCGACCACGCGTCCGAAATGACCTAGAAGAAGCCCCATTTCGTCCATCCAGCTGTTCTCCCACACCTCATGCCAGGTGATCACCTGACTCACCTCGAGCTGGTCCAGCAGGGCAGCGCGCGCCGTGAGAGCGGCAAGGTGAGCGGGGATCTGGCAGTCCACCAGATCGAAATGCTCTCGACGCAACAGCCTGTAGACGCCGAGTGCGTGGACAAGTGCGGGGAACACCGCCCGTCGTCCTTTCCGGGTGTAGAGGTTTCGACGAGAGGACACACCGCGGAGGATCACACCATCGCGTTCGATGCTGGGTGGGCCATCCCACGCATGAGGGACCAGGAGATGCACCTCGTGGCCGCGACCGGCGAAGCGGCGCGCCAGCTCCCAGACCCGCTTCTCTACACCGCCCTTGGTCTCCGGGTAGACGGCGTCATAGACGAAGGCGATCTTCATCGGGCTCCCCCGCCATCCTGAGATCGATGGTCACGTCGGGGTTGCCGGCAAGAACGACGACTGGACCCGGCGCGACGCGGCGGCCTTCTGACCACCACATCTCGACAATGAGTCGAAGATGCCGCCATCCATCCGAGAAGGTGCGCAGCTTGACGTCGCCCCCGGCGCGCACGTCGGTAGGGCACCGGCACCTGGCTGATCGTCAACTGGCGCTGGGCTGCCCGCACCAATAACTCCGAGGCGAACTCCATCCCGGTAGCCGAGGCGCCCAGCCTGGTGTAGGCACTCTTGGTGATCGCGCGGATCCCGCAGTTGACGTCTCCGATCTGTGCTCCGAAGAGAAGATTGACGACCCCGGTCAAGAACGGCGTGCCCAATCGGCGGTGGGTCCAGGGCATCGCCCCTGCCTCCATTGGCCCGGTGAGCCGGTTGCCAAGGGCAATATCGGCACCCTCCTCCAGGAGGGAAACCAACTCCGGGATAGCTGTGAAGTCATAAGTCCCATCGGCATCGCCGAGGGCAATCACCCTTCCATGAGCCGCATCCAGGCCAGCGCGACAAGCACTGCCATATCCTGGCACAGCCTCGTGGACCACGCGCGCCCCGGCGGCGCCCGCGATGGCGACCGATGCATCCGTCGATCCATTGTCGACCACGATCACCTCGTAAGGCTTTCCGAGTGGATCGAGAGCATCCTGGATCGACGCGATGCACGCTGCGACGGTTGCTTCTTCGTTAAGACACGGAAGGACTACCGATATCTCGACCGGTTGGGGCGCCCTCGACGCATGCGACCTTCCAGAGTCGGGTGCTGGCCCATACCGGCCATCTGTACGAGGTGACTTGAGGACCGTCACAGCTCGGACTCGTCGATGTCTTCATCAAGCTCGTCCTCCTCGTGGCCGGGACCCAGCCTCCAGACCCACCTGCCCACCATCGGGACGACAAAGAAGAGTCCGGCAACGCCAGCCGACAACACTGCGGCTTGGCCCCACAGTGGCAAGCGAGCCAGCGGCTCCAGTGGCTTGAGCCAGGCGGGCGGCTCCCTCTCCTCTATGTCGGGAGCTTGATATGGCGTCTCTTGAGCAACGATGATCCCGCCGTCTGCCAACGCCCCGGCAGCAGGCACCAAGACCAGCGCCGCCACGAATGCGAGCGCGACGAGCGAGCGCACCTTTCGAAAGTTTCTCATTTCCCTCACCCTTTACAGTCCCCACTCCCTCGTCCCAGGTGGGTTGCGGTAGCCCCTGACCAGGCTCCTCACCCGCTCCTCCATCCTCATCCCCCGCACCACCTTGCGGGTGAAGAAAAACTGCCGATCGGACCGCTGGACCGGCACTCGGCCAATCCTAAACGGGTCCGTGTTTTGTGAAACCGGGGATCCTCCCCCCAGCACCGCTGTCGAGTAATTGGCCCGAACCACGGTCTCGGCGGTCTCGTCCCAGAAGCCCTTCGGATATGCAAAGTGCCTCGGGGCCTGCCCGGTCCGTGCTTCGATGAGACGATTCGACTGCCCAATCTCCTCTTCGATTGCCCCCACACTCAGACCGCGGAGATCCGGGTGCGTGTGGGTGTGGGCCCCCAGGGTCACCAGACCGGTTGAGAGCATGTCGTCGACCTGGTCCCAGCTGAGGGGTCGGTCCCCGGGATGGAGCAGCTCGCCGGTCTCGAGATGACCACTGGTCAGGTAGAGAGTGAACGGAAGCCCGTGCTCGCGGAGAAGCGGAAAGCCGTTCTCGTAGAAATCCGCATAACCGTCGTCGAACGTCAGCACGAACTGACGGTTTGATTCCGGATCGTCGGCCCCAGAGAGGGCGTCACCGAAGCCGACGATCCGGCCATGGTCCAGCAACCACTTGACGTGGCCCCGGAACATCTCAGTAGATAGGTCCATCTGGCGTCCCGACCCGGCCCCAATCTGGTGATAGATCAGGATGCGGGGTCCGGGCCAGTCGCCCAGGAAGAGGTCGGCCGCGGCGAAGGAGCCTTTAGCTGCCGTTCGCAGGACCTCACGTGCCCTCGAACGCAAACCCGAGGAGGGCGGCCGTTGGCCGCCCTCTACGGGCGTCAACGACGGGCTACTTGTCAGGTCGGACATGGGCGCCATCCTTGCCCTGTCCATCGTCTTCGACATCTGGTTCGATGCCCTCTGCCCCATCCGAGTCGCCCTTGGCCCGACCCTCGGCAAAGCCGTCCACGGTCTTCCACATGCGAGTGCGGAAGCCGGTCGATGCCCACCGGGTGATCTTGGTCCGGCGACGACGGACCAGCACCACCCCGACCAGCGTGGCGCGACGGATGGCGAAGTCGCGATCGGCGGCCTCGAGGGAGCGGGTCACGGTGTGACCTGCCGAGGCGACGAGGATGACCGAGTCGACCCTCTGGGCCAACACGTGAGCAGCGGCCTCGCCCAGGTTGGTGCCGGCGATGATGACCAGGTCGAAGATTTCCCGTGCCACCTCGAGCAGTAGCTCGAACCGATATCCAGATAGGACGTCGGCGGCATCACGCTTGCCGTTGCCGGAGCGCAGCGCCCGCAGCCCCTGGACGACCTCGGGAGAGGACAGCAGGGCTGTCTTGAACTCGGAGATGAGCTCCTCACGCTCGCCACTGGAGCCGTTCAGCAAGCTCGACAAAGTGGCGCCGGCCTCTGGGCCCCACTCCACCATGTGGTTGGACTTGTCGAACGTCGCATCGAGAAGAAGCACGCTCCGACCTGAGACCGCCACTGCGACTGCAATATCAGCAGTTAGCTCGCGGATGTCCTCCTTGAAGATCCCGCTGCCCTGGAAGGCGACGACGGCATTGTCCTGATCGTCGAGCTGGCTGCGCAGCATCTGGATCGAGGCCTTTCGCCTGCCTCCTGTGCTCTCGAGGTACCAGGGCTGGTTGGTCGGGTGGTGGACGATACCGAGCGGCCGCGACGGCATTTCGACGATGACCGGCGGCCCCTCGTCGAGATCCTTGGCGGACCACATCATGCCCCGACCACGCTCGAGGGCGATCAGCCCGATCAGAACCGCGCCAATGGCTCCAATAGTTGCCAGCATCTGATTGCTCGAGGTGGACGCGGCATCGAGGGTGACCGGTCTGCTGTCGACCCCACCCGACCGAGCGAGAGCCTCCTGCTCGAGGATTCCGGTGAACAGGCTGTTCCACCTGGCCTCGAGCTGCTGCAGCTCGAGATTCTTGAGGGTGAGCTCTGGATCCTGCTGATCCTGGGCCACCGGGTCCACAACCGGCGGGAATCCTGCCAGCTGAGCCTGCAACTCGGAGAGACGCGCCATGGTCCGGTCCATCTCGGCCTGGATCGATTCGGGAGTCCGCAGCACCAGCTCCGGGTTCATCAGCTGAGCGGTCAGGTTCCCCTGGTGCGCCAGCAGCGCGGCCACCTGGTTCTCCAGAACAGTCCGCTGGGTCTGCTGCGTCACCTCTTCCGCCGTTGGAGGAGAGGCCGCCTGGAGGGCGGCGAGCTCGTCACGCATCGCCTTGATGTCAGTGGAGGTCTGCTCGAGATCCGACCTCATGCCATCCAGACCGGCACCCACCGTGGAGACCGCGAGAAAGTTCTTCTGCATGTTCTCGGCCAGGGCGTTCGCTTCGTCCTGGGTGAAGCCACGGGCGATGAACTGAATCTGGTTGGCCTCGGTCTCGAGATCGACTTCGGCCATCAGCCAGGGGATGAAGGCGCCCGGAGTCTCGCCGATGACATCGGAGTTCACGTCCGTGGCCAGAGCTAGCTGGGTGTCGAGGAACGTCTCGAAGTCTTCGCGCTCCAGCGCCTGCGGGTCCTCGGTGAAGGTGACCGACGACATTGCCTCGAACGGCGGAAGGTTTGCGTTGCGGTACTCGGCGAACTCGCCAGAGACCACGTAGGCCAGGACCGCGGCGGCGACCAGCAGCCACCATCTCGCCTTGGCGATACCTCGAATCGTTGTCATGTCCACTGTGTCACCTCTTCGGTTTCTCTCAAGTCGATGGTCACATCGTCAGGCCATTCGCGATTGGCGAGGGCCAGCAGGAACTCTTTGAGCTCCTGTCTTCCACCTGTGGTGGACATCTGCTTCAGCTGCCGGACGCTGTGCTTCAGCAGGTCCGGGCCTGGAACCTTGTTCTCGGCAATGTTGATCTGAGGGTGGGAGCTACTCAATAGCGGACCGTGTGCCAGTTCCTCGACCAGCTTTTCGCCGGGACGGGCACCGACCATCTTGACTTCGATGTCGCGGCCAGGCACCAGACCGCCGAGACGGATCATGCGATGAGCCAGGTCGATGATGCGAACCGGCTGGCCCATGTCGAGGACGAACACCTCACCGCGCTCGGCCAGGGCCGAGGCCTGGAGCACCAGCTGGACGGCTTCGGCGATGGTCATGAAATAGCGGGTCATGCGCTCGTCAGTGATGGTCACCGGGCCGCCGGCGCGGATCTGCTCCATGAAGGTCGGGACCACGCTCCCGCGGCTGCCCAGGACATTGCCGAACCGGACCGATGAGTAGATGCACCCGCCTGTGTCGGTGTTGGCGGCCGACTGCACCAGCATCTCCGCCATCCGCTTCGATGCCCCCATGACGCCCTTGGGGTCGACCGTCTTATCGGTGGAGATGAGGACGAATCTCTCGATCCCGGTGCCACGGACCACCTTGAGGAGATTGTTGGTGCCGACGATGTTGGTCTTGACCGCCTCTTCGGGCCATTCCTCGAGGATGGGCACGTGCTTGTGGGCCGCCGCGTGATAGACGACCTGTGGCTGGTACTTGGCGATGAGACCTCTCAGCTTCTTCTTGTCCCGGACATCGCAGAGCGCGGGGACCAATTCGGTGCCGGCCGGCGCATCCCACTTGACCATGTTGTCGTGGATATGGGTCTCGTCGTTGTCCATGGCGATGACCTTGCCCGGCATGAAGCGAAGCACCTGGTTCACGATCTCGGATCCGATCGAGCCGCCGGCTCCGGTGACCAGCACCGTCTTGCCGTAGAGGATCGACTCCACTGCCTCGAGATCGGTGGTGACCGACGGACGGAGCAAGAGGTCCTCGATTTCCAGGTCCCTGATGTCAGGCCCGCCGTCGTATCCGGTGAGCAGCTCGTCGAGATCGGGGACGATCCGCAACCTGACATCGATGTCGACACAGAGGTCGACCAGCCGGCGGGCGAGGACGCTGGCGCCCTCGGAGGCGACGATCACCTGCTGGACGTTCAGCGTCGTCACCAGTGATGCGATGTCCTCCAGCTCGCCGACGATCGGGATGTTGGCGAGACGCCTTCCCTTCGGCGTGGGCCCGGAGCTGACGAACCCGACGACATCGACTTCGTAGGGGCCGGTGTAGCGGGCGAGGTCGGCGGCGCGCTTGCTGGTGCCGAGGATGAGGACCCGGTCCCGGGCGTCGAGTCTGAGACCACGGTGGAAAGAGAAGAGACGTGACCGGAAGCGGACCGCTCCGAGGAATCCAAGCGAGATCAGCGAGCCCAGGACCAAGACCGACAGGGGCACCGCCCGGTTGCCGGTCCCTTCGATGAACTCAAAGTCACCCAGACCGAGGGTGATAAGGATCAATACCGCCGATGCCCAGAAAGTGGCGGCGATGACCCGGCGTGCCTCGCTGATGCTGGCGAACTCCCAGACGTGGCCGTAGGCGCCCATCGCCACGTTGGCCACAAGATGGACTGCGATGATGACCGGCAGCGCCACGAGCACTCTGGTCCACCAGACGCCGGCGAGCCCGCCGTCGAGTGACATGACTCCGAGCGCCGACAGATATGCAACGGTGATGACCATCGCGTCAACGAATGCGAACGAGATGTCGGCACGAAGCTGAGCGAGCAGTGTCGCTGCCCGTGCCCCAATTGAAATAGCCCCAAACTTCCCGGTGAACCGCTTGATCACGGCATCCGCCCTCTTTGTCCCAGACGGATGTGCGCGGCGGCCAGCAGCCACCTCGGCAGCATCCGTAATGCCTCCCAAGAATCCAGTCA
This sequence comes from uncultured Acidobacteriota bacterium, assembly GCA_963810465.1. Classification (GTDB taxonomy): domain Bacteria; phylum Actinomycetota; class Acidimicrobiia; order Spongiisociales; family ZC4RG35; genus JARDZU01. Next base: position 187,948 of record CAWENM010000012.1, read on the forward strand.
GGGGCCCGACCGACTGAATGCGATTGTCCCCCAACCCTGCCGAAGCGTCGTGAAACGCCCCGACCCGTCCGTTACCTTAACCACTCAGCGTGCTGGTTACCAGCGCGTAATTCGATTTTTTTCGATTTCTGGATTTTGCAAGATCGCGATTGGCCTGGGAGGACATGGAAAGCCTTGCCTCTTGAGCCAAGATCACGCTCCGTGTTATTCTTCCCGACTTCAGTGGGGTAATTCAGAGGGAGGACTCACCATGAAAGTATTGGTGACGGGGTCTGCGGGTTTCATAGGCACGCATGTCTCCAGAGCTTTGTTGGGCGACGGATTCGAGGTCACCGGTTATGACCAGAAGGAATCCGCCGAGCCCGGCGTCATATCGGTCGTCGGCGATTTTCTAGACCTCGAGGCGTTGACCGACGCCGTCCAGGGCATCGACGTCATCGTTCACATCGGTGCCATCGGCGACGTGTATCTCGCCGCCACCAATCCGGAGTTGGCCGCGTCGGTCAACGTGACCGGGAGCACCAACATCGCCCTCGCTGCCGAAGCGGCCGAGGCCCGTGTGGTCTATGCGTCGACCTGGGAGGTCTATGGCGAGCCGGTATATGAGCCGGTCGACGAGAAGCACCCCTGCGAGCCAGACCACCCGTACAACATCACCAAGCTTGCCGGCGAGCGCATGCTCATCGCGGCCGACCGGCTTCGTGATGTGCCAGTGGTCGCCCTCCGACTGGGCACCGCCTATGGCCTCGGGATGCGACCCAACTCCGTCTTCGAGATCTTCATCGAGAAGGCTCGCAAGGGCGAGCCGATCACGATCCAGGGCGACGGGTCACAGGGCCGCCAGTTCACCCATGCCCGCGACATCGCCAGGGCCTTCGTCGCCGCGGCCAAGAGCGATGTGAGGGGCATCGCCCTCAACGTGGTTTCTCCCGAGATGATCTCGATCAAGCAGCTGGCCGACGTCGTGACCGAGCGCTTCCCCACCGAGGTGACCTACGGGCAACCCCGACCGGGCGACGTGCCCCCGTCCTATGTCTCGGCGGCCCGCATCGAGGAGAAGCTCGGTTGGAAGACCGAAGTGAGCTTCGAGGAGGGCATGGCGGAGTTGCTCTCCGCCGATCGTGGCTGAGGAGAGGATTCGGGTCCTGGTCCTGATCAAGGGCCTCGGCATCGGAGGGGCGGAGAAGCTGATCTCAGAGGGCTCCCGGTTCTGGGATCGGGACTCGTTCGACTACACGGTCGCCTACGTCCTCCCCTGGAAGGACCAACTCGTGGGAGTGCTCGAGGACCAGGGCATCGACGTGCGCATGATCGGAGGCGAGCGGGGTCTCACGCCACCCACCCTCGGCCGGCTGCGTGGCTTGGTCAAGGATCTGGACATCGATCTGATTCACGCCCATCTTCCGACGATGGGCATCGTTGCCCGTCTGGTCTCGCCGGTCCCCGTCGTCTACACCGAGCACAACATGGCCGACTCCTATCGGCCCATCACCCGCACCATGAACCGGCTCACCTACGGACGGAACGCCGTGGCGACCGCAGTATCCGGGGCCGTCGCCGGATCGGTGAGCGGCTGGCCTGGCCAACCACCGCTGGTCATACCCAACGGGGTGGCGGTACATGTCGAGCCGGAGGAGGTGGCCGCCGCTCGCCAGGAGCTGAGACTGTCCCCCTCCGATCCGCTGGTGGCGCACGTCGGCAACATCCGCCCGGGGAAGGGACACGATATCTTGATCGACGCTGTCGCCCATCTTCATCAGCGCATGCCGTCGGTCAGGTTTGTCTCCATTGGCGGTGAGAAGTACCCCGGCGATCTGGACCGCGTCCGGAACAGGGCCATCGAAGCCGGGCTCGAAGACCATCTCCGATTCATGGGACGCCGCCCGGACGCCCTTGGTTTCGTGGCCGCTGCGGACATCTTCGTGAACCCCTCGAGTGTCGAAGGATTGCCGGTGGCCATCCTCGAAGCGATGGCACTTGGCCGACCCGTCGTCGCGGCGGCCGCCGGGGGTGTGCCGGGCATCGTCAAGGATGGCGAGACGGGGATCCTCGTCGAGCCCAACGAGCCCAAGGCGCTCGCGGCCGGGATAGAGAAGTTGCTGAATGACCCGTTCCTCGCCGAGCGTCTGGGGCAGGCCGCCCAGGACATGGTGGAGAAGGAGTACGGGTTGGAGCCGATGGTCCAGGCCACCGAGGACATCTACCGACAGGTCGTCCGTGGCTGACACGATCACCACCAGACAGCTCGAAGACAGCGATGTCGTCCCGGTGCTCGACTTGATGCGGGCGGCGCTTGGAGAGCCACCGCTCCTTCGTCGCACCCCTGAGCTGTTTGCCTGGAAGCATTTCGACAACCCCTTCGGCCGGTCCTTGGCCGTCGTCGCCGAGACGGATGACCGCATCGTCGGTCTGCGCGCCTTCATGCGCTGGGACCTCGTCGCACCCGGAGGTTTCACCCTTAGTTGCGTGCGCGCCGTCGACACCGCGACGCACCCCGACTACCAGCGTCGGGGCATCTTTCGGAGGCTCACCGAAGAAACTTTGGAATTAGCGGTAGCCAAAGACGTCGATCTGGTGTTCAATACCCCCAACGAGAAATCGGGTGCGGGGTATCTCTCCATGGGGTGGACAGAAATCGGGATGATTGGCGTATTGGCACGCCCTTCGCCGCGCCTGGCCACCGATCGTGGCTCTGCCACCAGCACCGAACCGGAGAATTTCCTCGCCGATCCAAAGCCGGCGATCCCCCTCGACGTCAGCGACAGAGCTCCTCGGGGTCTGCGAACCCCGAGGAATGAGGCCTACCTCCGCTGGCGGTTCGGCTCACATCCCACGGCCCGCTACTTCCGGGTCGATTCGGGAGACTCGACCGCGGTCGTCAGGCCAAATGTCCGCAAGGGACGCCGCGAGCTGATCGTGGCAGATGTCTTCGGGCCGAGCCCGAGGGCTGCGTTGCGACAGGCCGGTCGCAAATCCCGATCCGGCTATCTCGCCGCCTGGTTCTCCCCGGGGTCGCCTGAGCGAGCAGCCGCCATCCGGAGCGGCCTCGTCCCCGTGCCGGGAGTGACGGCACTGACCCTGATGGCACGCCCGTTGCGAGATCTGGACATCGACGTCACTTCCATGGCCTCATGGGATCTCGCCATCAGTGATCTGGAGCTCTTGTGATGACTCCCCTGCTCGCATTGCACGCTCCATTCCTTGCCCAGATCGACAACGAGGTCACCACTGACGGAGTCGCCATCTTCGAAGGGCTGCTGATCTCGGCGGCGGTTCTCATCGCCATGTCCTTCGTGAGCAAGGCGGTCGCGACCAGGCAGGACCGCGACTGGCTGCCGACGATGATCATGTGGGCCTGTGCCGCCAAGTTGTTGGGTGGGTTCGGCCGATACTGGATGGTCACCGTCCTCTACCAGACGGGCGACTCCTACAGCTATCACATGTGGGGCGGGATCTTCGCCCAGGTCTGGCGGGGCATGGCGGTTCCGGTGTCGCAGTCGAGCCAGCCGGGCACCGCTTTCACCGAAATCGCCACCGGTCTGATCTACGCGCCCTACACCCCGAGCATGCTGGGCGGCTTTCTCATCTTCACGTTCATCGCATTCATCGGCCTGCTGCTGTTCTTCCTGGCCGGTCGTCATTGGCTGGCCGGATACCAGCTCAAGATGTACGGGCTCGCCGTTTTCTTCGCGCCCAGCCTCCTCTTCTGGCCGTCGAGCATCGGCAAAGACGCCCTCATGGTGTTCTTCCTCGGTCTCGCCGCCTACGGGGCCTCCCGACTTCTCAAGTTCTATCAGTTCAGCGCTCTGCTCCTCATCGCTCCCGGTCTCTATATGGCGGCCAGCATCAGGTCGCACGTCGCAGCGGTGATGGGTCTGGCCATCGTCCTCGCTGCCATCTTCGGAAAGGCGCCCAAGAAGTACCAGGGTTCGGCCAAGCGCGGGATCATGATCCTCGTCTGCGCCGGAGGGGCGGCGTTGTCGGTCCTCACTTTCACGAGCACTTTCGGGGTGACCGTCGACGGAGGTGAAGGAACCACCAGCCCCGACCAGTTCCTAGCTGACGTCTCGGAGCGCACTGCGACGGGTGGGTCCGAGGTCGAAGGTGGGGCAGTGGGAAGCCCCGCCCAGCTACCAGGCGCCATCATCAAGGTGCTCTTCCGCCCCCTGATCTACGAAGCAGGCAACGCCCAGGCTCTGCTCAGTGCGCTCGAAGGGACGGCTCTTCTGGCGATCACCATATGGAACCTCCCGGCGATGTGGAGGAACAAGGGACGAATGCGTGAGAAGCCGTATCTGATGATGGCCTTCTTCTATACGGGTGGATTCATCGTCGGCTTCAGCGCCATCCTCAACCTCGGTTTGTTGGCCCGCCAGCGCGTCCAGGTGCTGCCCATGTTCTTCGCACTCATCGCCGGTCTGGCCTGGGATGAGACCAAGGGCGGTAGGCGCAAGAAGACCGAAGAAGAACCGCCGGCCCCGGAGTCGATCGACGAGGCCGTCGAGAAGGTCATACGTACCGGGCCCTCGAGAAAGCCCCTGCCCGCAGCCAGCGACCACTAACAGCTGGGCCCACAACCGACACCAGATAGGTGGTCGATGGAGGACGGACGTTGGCGATCGATATCAGCACGCTGGACCAAGAGACCATTGCCCGCGTCGTCGCCGATGCCCTGACGTCCTCCCGTTCGATCGACCGGATCGAGCCCATCGACACATGGCGGACCCGCAACTCGGGGTTCTGGCGGTTCCGGGCCCATCCAAGGAAGGCGGAAGACAGCCCATTCGACGTGGTGTTCAAGGTCGAACGAAGGTGGACTCCGGAGAGTGCCGAGGGGACCTATGACGCTCTCCGCCGACTCTCGGACCTGCGGGATCTGACGCCAGGGCCGTCCGCCAACATCTCCTTCCCGCAACCGCTGGGCTGGACCCGGGAACCTCCGGGGGTCGTCATGCCCAACGTCGAGGGCGTAGAGCTATTCGATGTGCTGGCCGATACCGGGCATGCCCTCTGGAGCGACCCCGATCGCCTCCCCGAGGTCGTCAGGGCATGTGGCGAAGCCTTCGGATGGATCCATCGACTCGCCGTCATCGATCCCGTGACCGACGACGTTCGGGAGAAGGCGCTTCAGCGGTTGCCAGTCGTCATGCGCTGGATCCTCAAGCGGTGGGCTCCCGTCGGGAAGGGCTCCGTGATACGGAGCCACAACTTCTCCCGCAACGACTTCCTCGTGTCCACCGATGCCCAGCTTTCGGTGGTCGATCCCCCGATCATTGGCGCGCCGGCCCTACTGCACGACGACGTCGCATGGTTTACGTACCAGCTGCTGAGTCGCGCCACGCCCGAGCAGCGACTTCCCCTCAGGGCATCGTTTCTGACGGGCTACGAATCCTCCAGCCCCAACGGTCCTTTCGACCGAGCGGACTTCAGAGGCATCGGGATTTGTGAGGCATCCCGAGCCCTGGGCACGGCCAAGAGACTTCTCATGAAAGGAAAGCTGGGAGAGGCCTTTCGTTCGTTCTGGATCGCATTGACCACCCCGGGCCGGGTGTCTGCCTGACTCTCTGCCCGGTCAACGTCATGCCAGCGGTTGATCCACCCTGAGGAACCCGAGTCGGGCCAACCCGACAAGGAGGAGCGCGAGGAGGGCGATGAGGATCACCAGGCCCCACTCGACCCCCAGGACGCGTTCGGCAGCGATGACCAAGGCCAGAAGCACCGCCTGGGTTCCGGCGGCGAGCAGGGCGATCGTCCTCACCCCGAACCCCCTATCCCGAAGCTGGTCGTAGATATGACTGCGGTCACCGAGGAAGAGGGGGCGGTGGTTGAGCCGACGGCGTAGCAGTGTCACCAGCATGTCGATGGCGAACACCCCAAGGACGCCGGCTGTGAGGACCAACTCCAACGCGGAATCGTTGGTGGAGTCGATGATCAGATGGGTCAGATAGAGGCCGAGAAAGTAGGCCCCGGCGTCGCCCATGAACACCTTTGCCGGGTGCCAGTTGAGAACCAGGAAGCCGGCCAAGGCGGCCCCGAGCTCGAGCGGCGACACAAAGTCGAGACCCCGACCTTGGGCGATCACGGCCAAGCCAGCGGCCGTCACCAGCCCCACCGAACCGACCAGGCCATCGAGGCCATCGAAGAGGTTGACGCTGTTAATGGCGAAGACTGCGAGCGCGACGCCCAGGACTACCAAGACGATGCCGGGGTTCCCGGCGACATTGAGGACCAGCACGACTGCGGCCACCAGCTCGACGCCGAGCCGTACTTTGGGGTCCACCCCGATCCGGTCATCGATCAGGCCGAGAATGAGAACCATGGTGGTGGCGATGAGGAGACCCCACTCGAGGTCGCTTCGCATCAGGCCGGCGGCGTTCACCCCGAGGAACACGCCCACACCCCCCAACGGCACCGCCGGACGATCGTGCGCCTTAAGCGTCGGGTCGTCGGGTCGATCGACATAGCCGATCTGGGGCCCCAGCCAGATCGCAATGAAGCACCAGGCCAGACTGACCACGCCGGCGACAATCAGGGCCGCCAAACGAGGACCTCAGAGCTCTCGCCGGCATGGACCTGAATTCGCTCGGTGTCCTTGAAACCCATCTTCCTGTAGGCGCCGATGGCCGTATCGTTCTCGGAGCCAACGGTCACCTTCACCGCGGGCACGCCACGCTGGCTCAAATCGTCGAGCAGCCTCGCACCTAGCATCACCGACAGGCCCTTACCTCGGGCTCTCGGAGCTACCACCATCGAAAGGAGCTCCGCCGGCACGTCTACCTGATCCTGCCCGTACCGGAACGTTTCCCACGCCCGGCGGAGATTGCTCGGCCTGATCAGCCCGGGCAGGGCGGCCCACCCGGCTCGCCACCAGTAGTGCCTGGAGAAATGTGCGTAGAACTCGCCGACGTTCTCCACGCCGGCCGTGAACCCAACCGGGCCTCCCCCATCGTCGACGACGACCACGACGGCTCCCTTCCAGGCGATAAGCGCCTGATAAAGAACCTTCATGAACCGCCGGCCCAGGAGGGGGAGAAAGCCGGTTGCGATCTGCGTGGCGTGGAGCTCGGCCAGGGCCCGTGCGTCACGGGATGTGCCGAGACGCATCTGCGGACGCGGCGCTGGGGCGATCATCGCCGGCGGCAGCAGGTGGCCGAGGCCCTTGGCGACGAGCCCGTCGCGATAGGCGTCCATGACGATTTCGACGACCTTCTGCTCGTCGAAGCGCTCACGAGCGATCCGGGCACTGGCCTCCGACATCTTCTGTCGCAAGATCGGGTCGTCGCCGACCTTCCTGATCGCATCTCCCAGCCTGACCGGGTCGAGCACCGGGACCAAGAGCCCGTTGACGCCGTCATCGACGACCTGGCGGCATCCTCGGATATCGGTGGCAATGACCGGCAGTCCCATCGCGGCCGCCTCCATCGCCGCACGGGGGAATCCCTCGCGGTGCGAAGGAAGGACGAACAAGTCCATGGCCGAGTAGAGGTCCTCCATGTCCGTGCGCATGCCGAGGAACCGCACCCCCGCCGCCTTGGCATTGGCCACGGCATCGGGTGGAAGGGCGTCCGACTTCTCAGGGTCGTCGGGCCCAACGACCACGACCAGGTAGCCGGGGCCCAGCTTGGCGGCGGCCTCGAACAGCTCCGGATAGCCCTTCTCTGTGACGAGGCGGCCGACGATCCCCACCACGATGTCGCCATCGCCCGCACCGAATTCTGCCCGTAGACGGGAACGCGCCGAGGGATCGACCCGGTCGCGGTCGAACCTGACCAGATCCACGCCATTGCCTAGAAGCTGGCCCTTGCGGGCGGGGAGGATGCGGGTGCGGCGACAGAACTCGAGATCTTCCTCGTTCTGGTGCAGCTCCACGTCGGAGAACCGGGCGGCGATCGCCTCGAGCGAGTAGACGACCCCGCGCTTGATCGGGTCGTCATCCTCGGTCGCATAAAGGCCGTGCATCGTGTTGACCACTAGAGGCACCCCGGCTAGACGACCCAGGATCCGCCCGTACACGCCGGGCTTCGGGTTGTGCGTGTGGAGCACCGCGAATTGCTCCTTCCGAAGGACCTTCCAGAGCTGGGCAATCGCCTTGAGGTCGTTGCCCACGCTCATACCTCTGGTCGAAGCCGTGAGCGCCACATGCCGGATCCCGTCACGCTCGAGCTCCTCGACCCACGGACCGGGTGCGCTCACCCCGACCGCCTCCCCGCCTCCCTCGTTCACCGCCAGCAGTTGGGGCCGCACGAGAAAGCGAAGACTCAGGTCGACAGTCGTGAGGTGTGCGACCTGGAATGCCCGGTCCTCCGACCTCTCAGGCATGTCGGCCGACAGCCAGGCTGGTCACTACTTCTATCGCCGGCATGGCTGCCAGAATACGGCCCATGCATTTCCCACCCGGCATTGAGCGAACAGACGCGTGAGCTCGGGTGGTGTCCTTTTCCTCAACCCGAATCGGGCGGGAGGTCAGACGGCTCCAGTCGCCTCGTGGATCAGTGTCGCCAGCTGGGCGGCCGCGGCGAGAAGGCTCTGGGGTCTGTCGTGGATCGTCACCCCTGAGGGCGTCCTCGAGCCTGACGAGATCATGCGGAGGGCATCCGACCCGGTAGCCCTGAAAGGGCCAGCCGGCCCAGCATCGTTGCGCCGACGCGTGCCCACCACTATCAAGACCGGCCTCAAGGACGCTCGGAAGGCTCTCGAGGCTCGCCAGTTCCGTGTTGCCGGACTCGATGGCCCCTGGCGGTCAGAGGATGTGCGATTCGTATGGCAGCGCCACGACCTTTTCCATGACGCCGGGGTCACCGCCGCCAAGGCCCTCGAGCGACCTCTGGTTGTTTTCACTCCGGCCCTCATCGTCCAAGAGGCCGCCGGTTGGGGTGTGAAGCGACCCGGCTGGCAAGGCATCCTGGAGCGAACCGCCGAGGCCCCCTTGCTCAAAGCCGCCGACTTGGTGGCTTGCGGCTCCATCGAGATAGCCGAACAGGTAGGGCGGCTAGGGGTGCCCGAAGAGCGTCTGCTGGTGACACCCAACGGGGTAGATCCCGAGATGTTCTCCCCGGACCGGCGGGGTGATGAGGTGAGAAAGCGGCTCGGGTTGGATGGCCGGTTCGTGATTGGATGGGTAGGCAGCTTCCGCAAGTTCCATGGCCTGGACATGGCGCTGGAGGCGATGAAGCGGATCGAGTCCGAGATACCCGAGGCCACGCTTCTCCTCATCGGCGACGGTCTCGAACGCGCCCACATCGAGGAAACCGTGGGCACCCTCGGCCTCCGCAATGTGGTCATGACGGGGACTGTGGGTTACCTCGAGATCCCCGAGCACGTGGCGGCCATGGACGTGGCCGTGATCACCGACCGCGGCACCGGGTCCTTCCACTACTCGCCACTAAAGCTGAGGGAGTACATGGCGGCAGGCAAGGCGGTGATCGCCCCCCGAATCGGCGAGATGGCCCGGTGGCTAGCGGACGGCGAGGATGCGGTGCTGGTTGAGAGCGGCGACACCGAGGGCCTGGCGACCGCCATCGTCGATCTCCATGAGCGGCCCGAGCTGAGGGCGAAGCTCGGAGATGCCGCCCGGCGCAAGATCCTCGAACAGGCCACGTGGGACATCCAGCTCCTCCGCATCGACGAGGCGCTGCAGGGTGCTCCGAGCGCCCGGGCGCCGGAATGAGCGATAGGCCCCTCGACGAGTCCCTCAACCCGATCTGGGTTCTCCTCTCCAAAGGGGAGAGCCCCAACCTGTGGATGCCACCCCCGGGCGGGAAGGACTGGGCTTCCTCGTTGCGATCGGCGACGGCCGCTCTCGGCGATGGCGAGCTCATCGTGTCGGTGGGCAGGCCCCTGGCCCGCTCTGCCCTGTCACGAATATCCGGCCGCGGGGGTCTTTCCAGCAAGGGCCCCAGCCCCAGCGAGGTGACAGAGGCATTCGAGAAAGAGGGTTTGGAGATAAGCGCCAGCTTCGGGCTCTGGCCCTCGGCGCGTTCTCCTCGTATTGCCTTTCCCTGGGGCCACATCCACATGCTCTACTGGCTCCAGACCTCTGGTGTGCTCGGCGGCGGCGGCAACCGACTTTGGGCACGGATGCTGGCCAGGTCGGTGCTGTTCACGCCACTGGCCGTCGCTATCTCACCTGGTATCGCATTCGTAGTGCATCGATCTGAGGCAGGGGCCGACCGATGATCGACGAGCTGACCGGATACGCCCGGGAGAGATGGCCGGACTGGTTCGGGCACTCCCCCGAATCGGTGGGCATCGCAATCGGGAGCGGGGGGCCTGCCCACAGGACAAGGGCTGCCGTGTTCGTCTTCGAGGGCAAGCGCACACGTCCATCTGTCGTAATGAAGATCGCATTCACGGATCTCGAAGCCGGGTTCCTCCGCCACGAGCACGACGCGCTGAGCGATATCCGCCCTCTACTGCCGGCGCCGATGCGACCAACCGTGCCCCGGGCCCTGGGTGTGGCCGAGATCGAGGGGAACACGGTCCTGACGATGGAGGCGCTGGCCGGACGGCGTCTACTCGTCCCCGATCTCAACGGCTCGGGCGGCTCGGTCCCGCGATCGTTGATCGGCGACTTCTATCGCAAGTCATTCGAGTGGAGCGGTGATCTCGCGGTCGCCACCAGCAGCGAGGATCGCCTCGACGGGTCACATCTCGCTGAGATCATCGATCGCTACATCGGGCTGGTAACCCATTCCGCCGAGGTCGAGGGGCGGTTACGCAGCTTCCGAGATGCGGTCTCAACGAGTGGGATCGCCTGGTCCACCTCGTGGCAACATGCCGACCTGGCTGTGGGCAACGTGCTCATGCATCGAGGCGAGTTGCGTCTCCTCGATTGGGAACATGCATCGGATCGGTCGCAGCCCTGGTTCGACCTCGCCCAGTCCGCCGGCGCGACGGCACGATTGGCCAAGCGTCAATCGGGCGCTGACTCATCTCGGGCTGCCGCAATGACCGCCCTCGGGAGATCAGGCTGGGCCGGAGCAGTGCTGCGCGCCGAGATGGAGCGGGCCTGGGATAATCGGATGCCACTGGGCTGGGTGATCGCCCTCAGCTCGATGGCAACCGCCATCCGCCAGGCAGACGACACCCGCATGGGCGCCGAAGACTGGACCGAGTTCGCCTCGGCCCTCGTCGCCGACAACGAACTGAGATCCGAGCTCCCCTGGATGGTCCCCGACTGGTAGGCACCCTTCGTTTTGCGCCAGAATCACTTCTTAGCTGCGGCCCTCCGCCACTGCATGGCCAGACGGAGGTAGGCGGGGACCTCGCCGATTTCGCGCTGGCGCAGTCGGCGGCGCGCCGTCCACAGACTTCGATGGGATCGATACACGGCCAGGAGTGCCCGATCGGCTGGGGTGTCGAGTGCGATCGGACCGGTCCGGCGGTATCCGTAATGGAACGACTCGGCGAGCCGGGCCCTGGCCGCGTCGAGGGCCTCACCTTTCTCCGAAGTCTCCCAGCCGAGACGGCGCTCGAGATTGAACAGAAACCAGGCCACATCTCGATGGATTGGCTCGAGGGCAGGTGGAGAGGGCTGGTCGATGATCCACGCCTTGCCGTCAGACTCGAGTCTGACGTTGTAAGGGGCGAAGTCCCCGTACCGCCGGGCGGTGGAACCTACGAGATCGATGCCCTCGAGAAACCACGGCTGGACCATCACCGACCTGGCCATCGACTCGATGTCGGCACGCATTGACGCCGGGTCGGGCACCAGATCCGCAATGGAGCTTTGGCTGTGAAAGATCCCCAGCGCCCTGCCACAGGCCTCGACCACCGGTCGGAACCCATCCGCCGTGGCGGATCCGGCCGCCCGGAGGAGCTTGCCCAGGTCCTTACCGGCGACATAGCCGATGCATATCGATGGCGGCGCGGCGTGCCAGCCCAGTGGAGGAGCAACGTCGATTGGCGACCCGGCCTCTGACAGGATCGTCCCCATGGCAACGAGGTCGTCGTAGATTCGTTTCGCCTCGGTGTGGTCCCAATCTGTTCCCACTTTGATCAATGCCAGCGGAGTGCCTCCGTCCGGCGCGCTGAGCTCGTAGAACGTGGATGTGTGACTGACGAATCGGCCCGTCGGGATCACCGTCTTCAGATCTCGAGCTGTCTCGAAGCTCTGGGCGAGGTCCGAGGTGACAGACCGCAGCTCGGACTCTGTCAGTGGGACGACCGGCACGCCCGCTCAGGCCCGATCGTGGGTCATGAAGGGCTCCAGCACCTCATGCCAATGCTCGACCGACGCCTGGAGCGTGAACATGTCCATGCATCGGATCCGTGCCTTCTGACCCATGCCCTCGCGAAGCGCTCGGTCCGAGACCAACCTCCGAACCGCACCGATCAGTCCGGGCTTGTCCTCGATGTCGACGAGCAATCCGGTGACCCCGTCCTCGATCACGTCCCGAGCACCGGGAACCCTGGTCGCCACGGTGGCCAGACCAGACAGCCCTGCCTCGATGAGGACCCCCGGCATGCCCTCCCCCGGGGGAAGGCTGGTAAAGACAAAGATGTCGCTCTCGGAGAGAAGCTGGGGCACATCGTTGCGTCTGCCCAGCATCTCGATATCGACGCCCTCTGCGCGCGCCGCCAGAGATGACTCCAGCGGCCCATCCCCAACCATGGCGGCATCAAAATCGAGGTCTTCCTCTCTCAGCGCCGCGATCACATCGATGAACCAGTCGGGTCGCTTACCCGGATCGAGATGACCCACGAAGATGACGCGGGGCCGCCCCTCCTTGCCACCGACGTGAGCGAGAAAGTCGACCGGGTCCCGAGCGTTGGGTATGACTACGAGACGCTCGTTAGGCACCTCGTAGATTCGGTTGGCCTCGTCGGCCACATCGGTGGACACCGCGGCAACGACATCGGCACGTCGGGTGTAGTAGCCGTGAAGGGATCGGTTGGCCTGGCGCTGAAGCGCCTGATTGGCGGTCCCGATTTTGAGATAGACGAGGGGAAGGTCGCGCGGGAGGGCGACGGCGGCATATTTCGCCGACTCGCCTCCGTGAGCAATCACGACCGCCGGACCGATCCGCTTCACCTCCTTGCGGAGTCGTTTAATCACCCGTGGGTCGAGCCCGAGACGACGGAGCCACCCGCGTGGGACGTCGAGCTCGACATCGGGTTGGAGCAGCACCGGATCAGCCCGAAACAGGGTCAGGATCTGGTGCGATCCGCCGTCGGCGGTGAGGGCATCGACCAGGGTGCGGGCATAGCGTTGCGCGCCTCTCGCCAGGTCATACGGGAGAACGTGGAGTACGACCGGCGGAGTCGAGGAGCCCGGCATCCGTCAGTGACATTTGCCGACGCCGACATCGACAAACGTCGAACCGGCTTCGGGAATGAAATCCCACTCGTACCCGTCCGCATATAGAGCGAGTTTGAGGATCCCGAACGAATCGGTGTATCGGGCTTCGCTGTTGGCCGCGACCACGTCGAAGCTGCGATTTCCCGTGCCCCCGGTCCCGGCGACGAACTGCCTGATCCCTTCGACCGGATCATGGGTGCCGTCGGGGTCTTGCGGGGCGAAGCGCTCGTAGTTGTGATCGTGCCCGTTGACCACCAGATCGGCGTCGCCTTCGTGGAGTGCAGTGAACAGTGCGCTGACCTCGGCGACACCACCGTGATCGCCGGAGCTGAACAGCGGATGGTGCCAGTAGGCCAGGGTGCAAGCGGCATCGGATGCCTCTAGCTCCTGCCGGAGCCATTGCTCCTGGGGAGATCCGGCATAACAGGGGATATCGCCGCAGTTCGAGTTCAACACGAGAACCTGCCAGTCGCCCGCTTCGTAGCTGTAATAGCCCTCGCCCGGTTGTCCGGCGGCTTCACCGAAGTAGCCGAAGTAGCCGGTGGCGTCGGACGTGTTGTAATCGTGATTCCCCGGCGCCGGCCGGGTCCGGTCCTTGTGCCGGCCCCAGGTCGGGTCGTAACACTCGGCGAACTCCTCCGCCGTGCCGCTCGAATAGACGTTGTCGCCTGCAGTGAACACGATGGCTGAGGGGTCTTGGGCGACCACGCCGTCGATGAGCTCCGCCGTGACGATGTCGCCGTCGTTCCCACAATCGGAGATGTCCCCGGCGCCGGCGAGGATGACCGGCGTTCCCGCCAGCTGTGTCACCGGCTCTGACTCTGACTCTGTTGCGGCAGCCTGCGCCGAGCCCCAGTCGAGGATGATCAGAGGGGCATTCGCTCCGCTCTCGAGGGCCGCGAACTCGGCACTGTCGTCACTGGCCATGGTGAGATAGAAGTCGTAGGTGCCCGGTCCCTGCACGACCGAGGTGAGGTCCACATCAACTGTGGAGCCTTCTGCGGTGCCTGGGGGAACAATGGCTATCTGGGCACCGACCGTGGGAGCGTTGGCTCCGGTTGCCTCAGCCTGGGTCCACGGTCCCTCGACACCGTGAATCGTCACCGCCTCCTCGGTGTCCGCGATGACGAAGAGCCGCATCGAGACGCTCTGAAGCGTCTCACCCTCGGGGATTTCGCCGACGACGAAGCGGATCAGGGCCTGCTTGTTCTCGGGCGGGTCGTTCTCGATCTCGAGCACGTCCTCGAATCCGTTGATCTCTTCGGGCTGGCCGCTGTTGACGAACGTGTCTTCGCTCGCCGCCACCGCGAGCTGGCCAGGGGCGACGGAGATAGTCGGCGATGTCGACGTCGCCGCCGTCGTTGGAGTTGAACCGGCTGTGGCCGGCGGGCTCGCCGGTGTTGTGGTTGGAGCCGCGACCGGATCATCCGAGAGACCACCCGACGCGAGGAATCCGATGATCAGACCCACCAAGATCGTCAGCACCACGGCCAGAACAATGACGAGGGTCTGTCGGTTGGTTCGTGGTGTGGCCGTGTCGCCATTCGTGTTGTCGCCGCTCATCTGCCCTCCGAATATTCCAAACGAAGACCGGGAGCCTGACCCGCGTCTCCTTCGAAAGAGACAGCCGCCCTCCGGCCGGCCCCCTCAGCCCGTACAACCAACGTCAAGTTTCCTCCGGGCTCCCAACCTGGCGAAGCGACGATCTCCCGGATGATCCCCGATAGATCTGGAGTCTGCTGAAAGGCACCGCGCTCGTCTGTCTCCCATGCTCCTGGAGCCCAAGTCACCGGTTCAGTCTCTGAACCACTCTCGTCGATCACACCGTGGATGGATAGGACGACGTCGGAATCATCGACCGCAGCAGCGGTGAACTGGACGTGGGCGCTCCTGATGACGGAACCAGCGGGGACGCCGAGTCCGGACAACTCAACCGCGACCGTGCTGCCCGTGTCGAAGACGAGAGTGGCGTCACCATCACCGGCCGGCACGGCAGCCTGCGCCACCGACCAGTTCGCCGGCGTCGTCGTGATGTCGGTCGGAAGAGGAGCGCGTGGCAGGTCGGTCGGGCTGTCGCCACGCGGGTTCCAGCCGCGTGTCAATGGCAAGGGCCGGACTCGGCGACCCGGCAATGACTTCCCACGGGACAAGCTTGAAGTTCTGGTTCCCCGAATCGTTGTCACCGTCCTGGGCCACGAAGAGCCCGTTGGGGAACCCCGCACCCAATGGGGAGCTCATCACGTCGATGCCATCCGTGCTGCTGGTTCCGTCGACCGAAGCGGAGTCGACGATCTGGAAATTGGATACGTGCTCGTTGTTGCCGGTTCGCGTCGTAGGCGGCATACTCGCCAGACCCCTGGCTGGAGGCGATCAAGTAACCGGCGCCTTCAGGCCCGTAGTAGATCGTCAGACCCTCCACATCGGCGTCCAGAGTCGTCCCGACCTCATCGACCGAGACGCGCGATGAGCTGGCGTCGGGCTCTGCCTCGTACTTCCAGATGCCCACGGCCTCTTCTGCAACATAGAGGTAGGCGAGGTCGTCGTCGGCGACACAGCCTTCGGAGGTGCTCTCCATGGGGAGGTCGCGGACCTGGGTCGCAGTCACTCCGCCCGCACCCCCATCGGATAGCTGCCACTGACGCACCGGCCCCGCCCCGTCCGAGGTGACGAAGACGTAAAAGCTGCCGGTCTCGGGGCTCCGATAGAGGCAGACCCCAAGAACATCCAGGCCGGTGGCGATTGGCGGGGCCACCTCGACGAGTTGCCGCGACTGGGGATCGACGCGGTGAATGGTGATGGCGTCATCGTCCCGTTCGCTGGTGACAACGATGTCAACCGACTGGCCCGCCAAGGAAAAGCCGTGACGGATATCGACGTTGTTGGGGCGGATCCCGGCCAGGTATTGGATCTGACGCCCGTCGAGGTCGTAGACGGCGAGACCTCCCTCTTTGTCGGTGCCAATGACCGTAGAACTGGCCGGATCGGTGGGATGAAGCCAGATGGCCGGGTCGTCGGCGGCGTCACCGCCGCTGGGGACCGGATCGGTCTCGACGGTCGCCGTCACGTCAGTGGTTTGAGCCTGAGCGGGCAGCCACGATTCGCCCGCCATCAGTGATGCCACGATGACACCAACGACGAGCGCGCTCAAAGGCCGCGGGCTCCTCCTCCACATGGGGAGGCATGATAATGGTGCGTCCTACCAACCAATTCAGAAGGGGCTTGGCGCCGGCTCGCTTGGTTCGGTATTCCTGGATCCGATGAAGACGCCGAGCCAGATGGCCAGCAGGTACCCGATCAGGATGATCACGAGGGCTGGGAGCATGATGCTGAAACGAGCCGCGATTCGCGAACAGATGATGACCAGGGCGAATTGCGGGAGGGATGCCACGATCGCGCCCAGCCAATTCTGTCTGACCCGATTGATCAGGACTGCCACACCGGGACGGATCCGGAAGATGATCGGCTCGAGCAGGAGCAACCCGAGACATGCGGCGGAACCAGCGATGGACGGTGGGCGACCACCTCCTCCGGCGGCGGCGACCCAAAGGAGGACGGCCACCGCGACGAAAGAGCCCTCCATGCCCAAGCTGACCGCAACTTTCGGCCATGCGAGGAGCGTGATAGGCAGAGCAACGGCGATGAGGACAAGTGCCTGCTCGGTGTCGGGCACGGCCGCAAACGTCCCCAAGGCCGCGAGTGTGAAGAAGACGACTCCGAGACCGAGACGTTGGTTGCGAGTCTCGAAATCGTTGATGAGGAATCCGCCGACCGGAATCAGCACGGCCATCAGGACCCGAACCCACATGAGCTCGGTCACCGGTGTACCGAAGGCCAGCCACACGGCACCGGGTACCGCGGCCAGGATCTGAACCCAGGCCGGGGCGTGGGTCAGCCGGACGATGAGCACCCCGAGCACGATTGCCGCAAGTGCCGGGACCGCGGGGCCCAGCGGCTCGCCCATCAAGTAGAGACCGCCGATCGTCGCCATTGCGATGAGCAACCCGGCGATTGGCATCGGCGACCGGTAGCGGCCTGTCACAAATCGAAGCGCCCATCCCACCGCTAGAGCGAGGACCCCGAGACGCAAACCGGTCGTGAAGTAGCCCGACTCGAATAGAGCAAGGACATCGGCCACGAACTCGAGTCTAGAAGGGGAGCCTCAGGCGCAGCCGGCCGGGAATCGCAGATGTTGGTCGGCGCCGAGATCAGTCAACACGACCGGGTCCGATTCACCGGGCGCCACCAGGCGCACATCGACACGCTCGGTCTCGCCGAGACCGAAATGCGCCACCGGAGCAACCCCGGAGGAGTAACCCTGAGTCGTAGTTATCTCTCGGGCCCCCAACAGCGCGGACACCTCACCTGCTGCCCCCGCCTCGTAGACCTCGACCCGCCAGCCGAGGCCGTACCCGAACTCGTGACCCACCGAGATCTCCAACCAATGACCTGACGCTGTCTCATTGCGCAACATCAGCGACGGGATGGATGGGTCGAACTCCACCAGGAAGACGTCGAGTCGGCCATCCCGGTCGATATCGGCGGTCGGGCCCGCCACCCAATACTGAGAGCTTCCCAGGCCCTCTGGAGCGCTGAAGGTCGGAATGTCTCCATCGAGCCCGGTGTGGCGGAAGACTGCAGGGCGGGTCCCGTCCGCGGCCGAGGCCGTGACGACCAGGTCTGGCCAGCCATCGTTGTCCATGTCGTTGAGCTCGACATGCGGGCCTTTGGTCGGCAGTCCGACCAATCCGGCCGCCTCGGTCACCTCCTCGAATTGCGACTCTCCCCTGTTCAGGAACAGCCGCGCCGGGACCAGCGCCCCGTCGTCGACAGTGCTGTTGAAGTGATGGCCGACCGCAATGTCGAGCAATCCATCCCGGTTCACGTCGGCTATCGAGGCTCCGGTCACGAGATCCTCCTCACCGATAGGTGGCCAGGCGAAGACCGTGCTGTCGACCTGTCGAAACGTCTCGCCATCGGCGACGAACAGCTGATTTGCCCCCGCCACGAAGACGTCCTGCCGACGATCCCCGGTTACGTCACCAACTGCCACACCAAGACCGACGATGTCTTGGGGCAGACCTGCAGCGGCGGTCACGTCCGTGAAAGTCAGATCTCCCTCGTTGCGCAACAGGACGCTCCCACCCTCATCCGCTGTGAGGAAGAGGTCGAGCAGGCCATCGAGGTCGTAGTCCAAGGCGGCGACCGAACGCCCACCCAGCTGGGTGGGAAGCCCGCTTCCGGCCGGGGCCAGAGTGCCGCCGTCGTTTCGTAACACCTGTGTCCCGGGCGCCGACGGCTGGTCGTCGTCCCAGTTGCGTGAGACGACCAGGTCGAGGTCACCGTCCCCGTCCAGATCGGCAGTGGTCCCACCGCTGGTCCGAGCGAACATCTCGGGAAAGCTGTCGTCAGCTGTGAGGGTCGCGTCAGACGAGAGGAGCAGTTGGTCCGGGGCCGGCCCGTCGGCTCCCCGTGCTTGATAGATCTCGGTGTCACGATCGGCAAAGGTGCCCATGAAGAGGTCGGGACGCTCGTCGCCGTTGAAGTCACCCCACACCCCGGCATGCCCGTACATGCCGATCAACGGTGTGACCATTCCCAGGGCCTCTGTCTGGTCGGAGAAACCTATGGTCGGCTCGCCCTCCCATGGCGCAGCCGTCCAACAAGAGAGCTCTCCACCTTCAGCGACGGTGGCTGCCGTGTCTGACGCAGTCCCGTCCGGCTCAGTGTCCGTCGCACTCGTGCCTGGAGTTCCCTGTCCGCTGCCCGATGTGCATGCGGCGAGAGCTATCAATGCCGCAACCGCCATGAACCGGCGACTCACTGAACATGCACGACGAGGAGCACCACTTCCCCAAAGCCATCGTCGGCTCCGAGAGGTCCAGCGTTGGCGCCTATGTAGACCATGTCGCCCGCCGGCGAGACAGCCATGCCGAAAGTCCCCCCGAGTCGCAGCCCGAGACCTTCTTCGGCCAAGGGGTTGAGCTCTGCTATCACCGTCTGCTCACCGGTGTTCGTATCGACACTGGTCAGGGCCCCACCGAACTGCCAGGCGTCACCGTGGGCATCGGGCATGAAGAAGAAACGGGATCCGTCAGGGTGTAGGGCCATGGTCGCCGTGTACTCGGCCGGGTTGCCCAGTCCCTCGATCGACCCATCGGGATTGAGCACGAAGAAGGCATCTGGATCACGGGTAACGGCGAATACCCGTCCGTCAGGCCCGGGAGTCGTCGAAGCCCGCAGCCAATCGCCGGGCATGCGATGGGGGTGAGTCGTCACTTCGTTGGTAGCCGGGTCATAAACCGACAGCTCGCCACCACCGATCGAGTAGTAGGCCCGTCCCTCGCTGTCGACGAGGATGTTGCGGTAGCCGGAATGAGGCGAGGAGGGGCCCTCGAACACGATCTCCTCGCTCACCACGTCGTAGACGAAAAGAGGGCCCTCGTCGAGATTTTGACTCTCGGCAATGGGATCGATGGCCTCCCCGTACACCAAGCCCAGGTCAGGTGCGCCGGCGAGAGACGGGATGCCGTGCTCCTGGACCGGGACACCCAGGGCGGCGATGGTCTCCTGATAGGGATCGAGCCGGAAGAGGTAGTCCCCGGAGTAGGACGACCCATACTGGAGGTCGCGGTTGGTGCCCCAATAGGAGGCGAAATAGACCTCGCCACAAGGACCGGCGGCCATCTGGCCGTGGACCTTGCCATATCCCCACGCCCCGGGTGTGTGTTCGACGTAGGAGAGAAGGTCACCGAGCGTCGCCAACGACCCGCTCGCCGGGTCGTACTCGTAGACATACGAGTTCCCGTCGGGTCCGAGATGATCTCCGATTGCCGAGATGAAGCGCCCATCGGCAAGGGCGATGCCTTGTCCCCACATTGTCCAGGGGTTGCCCTCGTAATCGGGCCGGGGATACACCACACCCTCGACCTGCATCCCGTTCACGTCACCGAGGTCGACCAACTCGGCGCTCGGGCCGCCGACATAGGGTTGGCCGGGCGGGACCTCACATGAAGCGTCAACAGGTCCGGTGACAGGGGTCGACTGATCGGTCCCCGGTTGTGTGGTCGCTGTCTGGCCCTCAGTGGTGGGCGCTGCCGCCTCAGGGGAGCCGGGCGCTGGATCCCCTCCGCCCGCCAGTCTGTTTCCTAGAAACCATCCGCCGGCCAGGGCAACAGTCAACCCCCCGACGATCAAAACCCATTTCCACGCCCCCACGGCATGCCCTCCGTTCCCGTTCTTCTTGGCTGACGATAGTGCTTGCTGCGTATTGTTTGACCACGGACGGCGGTTACAATGTCCCCTGATTCGCCAGTGGGGGGCACAATCACGCCGTGGACTCTTGTAATCGACGCCGACTTCGACGTATTTGGGTGATGCCGTAATGAGCAACCGCACCCCGAGCATCTCCGTGAAGGACCTGACCAAGGTCTACGAACCCTCGCCCACCTGGATGAAACTCATGGTGAAGAGCAACATCAAGAACTCCGTAGTCGCGCTCGACGGCATCACCTTCGAGGTGGGGCCCGGCGAGATCTGTGCCGTGGTCGGCCCCAATGGTGCAGGGAAGACCACCACGTTTCGCATTCTGCTCGGTCTGACCACACCCTCCGGCGGGACTGCGACGGTGGGCGGATACGACGCCCAGCACGAGTCGGTGGCGGTGCGACGGATGGTCGGCTGGATGCCGGGTCAGGACGTCAGCCTGCTCATGCGTCTCAGTTGCGTCGAGAACTTGCGCTTCCATGGCCGGCTCCAGGGTTTGAAGGGCGACGACTTGACCAACCGGATCCACGACGCACTCGCCAAAGTCGACCTGTCCCACGCCGCCGAGCACTCTGTCTTTGCCCTGTCCTCGGGAATGCGAGCGCGCCTTCAGCTGGCTCGGGCCCTTTTGCACAGTCCCAGCGTGCTGATTCTCGACGAACCCACCGGGGCGATCGACCCCGTGGCCGCACACGAGCTGCTCGGTCTCATCATCTCGATCGTCGAGGAGGAGCGACTCGCCTGCATGATCAGCTCACACCGGCTGGAAGAGATCGAAGCGCTCCACTCCCACGTGGTGCTTCTCGACAAGGGCCGGATCCGCTACGACGGCGACCTCGACGAACTGCGCGCCCTCGTAGACAGGGAACAGCTCGAGATCGAGTTCAAGACCGATGAGAGCGCCCGGCAGGCCCGCAAGCTCATCGATGCGGCCGGTCTGGGCGAGTCGTTCTCGGTGGAGGGTCCCCAGCTCACCACCGTCCTGAGCTCATCGGATACGACCACCGGCGATGTCCTCGCCGCTCTGGAGTCAGTGATACCGGAGGTGGTGCATCTGCAAGAGGTACAGCGGCCGCTGCGTGACGTCCTCGCCGACATGTACCGGGAGAGCGAGACCAAATGAGCGTCGGGACCCAGGACACTGAAGTCAAGGAGAGTGGGCGCCGCAAGAGGCGCCGTTCGCCCAACCGGCCCACCCCTTCGATCGCCATCGCCTTCCTCCGCATGGACTTCATCGAGGAATTCAGCTATCCGATGTCGTTCGTGCTCAGCGAGCTGGGGACCGTCCTGCCCGTCCTCGTCTCCTTCTTCATCGGCGACCTGGTCGGGGAGTCGGCCGAAGTCGGTGGTGACTACTTCACCTTCGCCGTACTCGGCTTGGCGGTCTCCGCGATGCTCCAGGGTGCTCTGAGCGGGTTCGGAGGCAACCTGCAACGTGCCCTGAACCGGGGATCACTCGAGACGCTGTTGGTGGAGCCTGTGCCGTGGACCTTCCTTCCATTCGCCATGAACCTGTGGCACACCATGATGGGAGTGCTCCAAGGCACGATCATCCTCGGGATGGGTGCCTTGCTCGGCGCCGAATACCTGCCCTCGGGGTGGTGGCGGTTCCTCGTCCTGCTCGTGCTGGGGATACTGGCATGCACCGCGATTGGGATCGTCTCGGCAGCCATCCTCATCATCTCGAAGCGGTCCAAGCCGTTTCTCACGCTGTATGGCATGGCGGCTTCACTGCTGGCCGGCGCCGTGTTCTCGGTCGACCAGCTTCCGTCGTGGCTGCAGACACTGTCCTTGGCCATCCCCCACACCTATGTCATCAACGCGAGCCGCGCCGTGCTCATGGAGGACCCGGGCACATTCGTGATGCCGTTCAACACAGCAGTCATCGCACTCCTCGTCTTCAACGTGGTGGTGCTCGCCGGCGGTCTCTGGCTGTTCTCCCGCTCACTCGAGTACGGGAGAAAGATGGGCATGCTGAGCGGCTACTAGGCCGGCCCGTGCCCTTCGACCATCGACCCGACGATCCTGGACCCGATGTGCTGCAGAGGGCCTTGGTCGCCCTGGCGGACAAACACTCCATCGACCCGGAGTCCCTGAGCTGGACCGTGGGCGACCGCTCCGATCGCAAGCGGTCGACACTCTTCCATTTGACCCTGCGGTCCCCTGACGGAACGGTGGCGACGGCCTGGTACAAGACCCCGTACTTCCCGTTGGCGGAACAGGACTCCCGACACCTGGGCCGGGCACGCGAGGCCCTCGGTCGGGGCGACGAGATGGCGCGACGGTTCACTGAGCTCTCCGGAGAATCTCCTCTCGCCATCAACGAGACACTTGCGTTCGACGAAGACACCCTCGAGGTCGTGACCCTCGGGCTGGAAGGCGAGCCCATGGGCAACCCGCTGCGGTTGGCCTTCACCGGCAAGACGCGGGCCGGAGCCCTCACCGCATCGTCTGCGGTAGGAAACGCGGTTCGGATCGTCGAAGAGCTTCCCCACCCCGCCGCGGCGACAGAGCTGGAGCGCATCTGGCAAGAGACTGAGCGGAAGATCGAGTCGGTGGGACCGCTCATGCCCGAGGCAGATCAGGCGAGACTGGCATGGTCTCTCGAAGAGATGTTTCGGGCCGCGACGACGGAGCCCGACGGGCTGGTGCTGGCCCACGGTGATCTCAGCCCGGGCAACGTAATCATGATGGAAGAGAGAACCGGCGTCATCGATTTCGGTTGGATTCCCCAGCTGCGAGGGTTCGACCTCTCGCGTTTCGTGCACCGTCTTCGATACACCACCCCGTCGTTTCGCCCGTGGACCGAGGCCCTCGCTTCGGCTGTCCTGGACGGCTACGGCGACGCCGACGCGGTCAATCGCCCCGGCTGGCGATTCTCGGAGATGCAACGCCTGATGGCCACGATCCAGCGTCTGGAGCGGAAGGGTGAGGGCGGCCGCCGGTCGGCGGGCAGGGCGCTGGACGAGATCAGGGCCGGATTGTGAGGCCTTTCCCGTTCTTCGTCGGGACGAACGGCTCCGGCACAACTCTGCATCGGGCCATCTTCGACTCACACTCTGACCTGGCCATCCCGGGGGAAACCCGGTTCGTGGCGAAGTTGGCGGATCGGTACCGGACACAGGGCTACGACACCAGGAGGTTCCTGAACGATCTGGGCAAGGATGATCGCTTCGAGAACTGGGGGCTCTATACCGGTGATATCGAGATGGCTCTGAATGACCCACCGGCGGGGGAATATCCGGAGGCGGTGCGCCGGCTCTATGGCCTCTACGCCAGCCGGCGCGGCAAGACCCGTTATGGGGACAAGACGCAGAGCAACATCCATCATCTGCCGCTGCTGGCGGATCTCTTCCCTGAAGCCAAATTCGTCCATGCGGTGCGTGACGGCCGGGACGTCGCGCTGGCCCATACCGACGGGACCAAGATCGAACAGGTCGCGGTGTCCTGGAAGCGCCGGGTCACCGCCGGCAGGGAGGCGGGAGAGGCGCTCGGACCCGACCGCTACATCGAGTCCCGATTCGAAGAGCTGATCGACGACACCGAGGGCTCGGTCAGACGGTTGTGCAGCTTTCTCGATCTGCCCTTCGATCCACAGATGCTCACGTATTACGAGCGGGCCGGTGACATCGTGTCGACCACCGCCGTGCCCGACCGGCACAAGGACATCTTCCTCCCCCCGACCAAGGGCCTACGCGATTGGCGACTCGAGCTATCCGACGACCAGGTCGCTCGCTTCGAGGCCCTGGCCGGCCCGCTGCTCACCGAGTTGGGGTACGAGCGCAAGTTCGAGAAGGTACCGCTCTCGGCCCGTGCCGCCGCCCTGCGTCAGGTGGCCAAGGATGGGGGCCGATACACGGTGCGACGGGTGAAGAAGGTCGTGCGCTGAGCAAAGAGAAAGAGCCCCCGAAGGGGCTCCTTCTCTTGCGGCATGTCAGTCCATCAGGCTGTACACGAGGTATTAACCCAGACGGAATCCCGCGCATTCACAAACATCTGGACGGGGTCGGGCGCCGCTGCCGTCGTGAGGGCGTTGGGACACAGCACCAAGGCTCCATCCTCTCCCACCGTGAACGGCTCGATACCCGTCAACGCGGTGATCTGAGTAGGTATAGCTCCACTGAGACTATTGCTGCCTAGGTCCAGGTTGGACAATCCGGTCAGCTGGCCAATGGTGGGCGGCAACGCACCTGAAATCGAGTTGAATGAAAGGTCCAACTCCGAAAGGCTTGTGATTGATGTCACCTCGCCAAATACCGAACTGGTGAAGTTGTTCCCAGACAGATCGAGATCCGCCAGGCTCATTGAGCCTCCAAAGCCAGCCCCGAGGGCGTTCCATCCCCCGATGTTGTTCTCGTGTGACAGGTCTAGCCGAAGCAGCATAGGAAGGCTGCCGATCTCCCCGGGCACCGCTCCGCTGAACCCATTGTTTCGAAGGTCGATCTGTGTCAATGCGGTCATCTGGCCTAACACTGATAACGACGCAGTGCCTGTCAGTGAGTTGCCACCCAGATCCAGGATGTCAAGATTCGTGAGGTTCTCGAAACTTGGTGGCAGGCCCCCGCTCAACTGATTGTTGTGCAGGTCGATCTCCACAGTGAGAGTGGTCAGATTGCCCAGAAAGCTGGGAATGGTTCCGGTCAGCAGGTTGCCCGAGAGATCCAGTGCCCGGAGATTGACCAGGCTGCTCCAGTTCGGAATGCCTCCTGTCAACTCGCCAGAGGCGAGGTCAAGCGTTTGCAAGGCGGTCAAGTTCCCAAGAGCACTCGGCAGCGATCCACTGAGATTGTTGCCGGGGTCGTTCGGTGACTGTTCCAAAATAAGGGAGGTCACGCGATTCCCAGTGCATCCCACACCGAACCACGAGCAGGGGGTCTTGGTCACCGCCCAACCGGTCTTTGTTGTCCACTGAGGACCCCCGGTCGCCGCGTAGAGGGCGAGCAAGGCTTGGCAATCCAACTTGGTGATCCCTGTGACGTCGTCACAGAACGGGCCCGTGGGTGGTGGCGGTGGAACACCGCCTCCACCTCCACCCCCGCCGCCGGAAACGGTCCAGGAACCGGAAACCGGGAGGAAGTGGGAAGCGCCCCAGAACAGGCTTTCGTCAGCGTTGCCCTGCGTGTTGCTGTGGCGGAAGAAGAAGGTGGTGTTGGAGGGTCGGAACACCGCAGGGGTATCGACTCCGTCGACGATGCCCCAGTCACCGGCAACGAGCCGGTCTCCAGGATCACCAAAGAAGAACTCGGCATCGGCGACACCCTGCGTGTGAGAGTTCCGGAAATACATGAATCCGGTCGACTCCCGGTGCAAACCAACCGTGTCCTCTCCGTTGCCGTCGAAGTCGCCGACGAATGGCTTGTCACCGGGGTTACCGAAGACATAGTTCGTCTCGGCGGCGCCCAAGCCGCCATCGTTGGCGCCCAACTCATTGATGATGTAAATGCGGGCTTCTGATTCCCGATAGATGGACACGGTGTCGCACCCGTCATCATCGAAATCGCCGGCAAGGGGATAGTCGCCCGGATTCCCGAAGAAGAACCGGATATCGGCGACACCCTGGGTGTTCGAGTTTCTCAGGTAGACGAACCCGTCCGACTGGCGGTACAGACCGGGCGTGCTGACGCCGTCGCAGTTCCAGTCGCCCATGAACGGCACGTCGCCCGGGTTACCGTAGAAGAAGGAAGCAACCGCTCCTCCTTGACCCCGGATATGCCAGCCGCCGGTGACCGGGTCGACGAGCCCGACACGGTCCGTAATGACGTCGTTGTCGATCGCCTGCGGACTGACCTCGGCCTCGGTCTGGGCAGACGCCATCGGCGCTGCCAATAGAGGACGCGACCAATGCAGTCGCCAACAAAGGACGGACTTTCTCACCTCGTACCCCCAAGACTCTCGCCTCCCGATGCGCGGCAATGTATCGTCACTCAGAGTGGTCACGCAAATCTTTGTTTCGAGACCAACCGCGCCCGTCTCAGGAATATCGTTGAACAGACAATGGTTGACTGTTCAAGTAACCACCCCTCTCAAGGAGCAGAACGATGTCAGCCACGCGATATGTCGAAGGCAGAGAGGTGCCGATTGCCGGTACCTGGGAAGTCGACCACCTGCACACCGAACTTCGCATAACCGCCCGTCACTTGATGGTCGCCAAGGTCAGAGGCACATTCGAGGATCTCGCCGCAACGATCATTGTCGCCGAGGACCCTCTCGACTCGAGCGTCGAGATCGAGGCCAAGGCTGCCTCTATCACGACCGGCGCGCCCGATCGAGACACCCATCTGCGGTCCGCAGACTTCCTCGATGCTGAGCAGTACCCGTTGGTCACCTTCAAGTCCACCGATCTCACGCCTGTCGGAGACGTCTGGAAACTGAGCGGGGACCTCACTATCCGTGGTGTCACCAAGCCGGTCACGTTCGACCTCGTCTTCGAAGGAGCCAGCACCGACCCGTACGGGAACGACAAAGTCGGGTTCAGCGCGGTTGGCGAGATCGAGCGCAGGGACTGGGGTCTCACCTGGAACGTCCCCCTGGAGAATGGTGGGGTCCTGGTGTCCGAGAAGTTCAAGATCGAGTTCGACGTCGAAGCTGGCCTCCAGTCCTGACGCCGTTCTCCGTACCGAGTTAGAGCCCGGCTCCGGCCGGGCTCTACTCGTTTGATCGCCGCGAGCTCATCAGCCTGATTGGGTCAGACCTCACCTTCTTTGCAAGCGTCTGCCAACCCCTATTCGATTCCGAACACCCCGGCCACGGGCAGGAATGAGGGCTCTCCGAAGCCGAATTGACTGTCGGCGTTGCCCTGGCTGTTGCTGTGACGGAAGAAGAACGTCGTGTTCCCGGGTCGGAACAAGCCAGATGTGTCAGTCCCGTCGACGATCCCCCAGTCACCGGCGACGAACCGGTCTCCTGGATCTCCAAAGAAGAACTCGTTGGAAGCGACTCCGGTGTCGAGGGTGTTGCGGTAGTAGACGAATCCGGTCGACTCCCGATGCAGTCCGACTTCGTCGATCCCATCACCGTCGAAGTCGCCGACAAACGGCTTGTCTCCGGGGTTGCCGAACTGGAAGGAGAATTCGGCCGGGCCGAGCCCTCCCTCGTTGGCTCCCAAATCATTGATGATGTAGAAGCGCTGCTCCGAGGGGCGATAGAGACTCAACGAGTCGCAGCCGTCCCCGTCGAAGTCCCCGGCCAAGGGGATGTCACTTGGGTTGCCGAAGAAGAACCTGATGTCGGCGATCCCTTGGGTGTTGGTGTTGCGCAGGTAGGCGAAGGCGTCGGAGAGACGGAACAGACCCGGTGTGTCCACGCCGTCACAGTCCCAGTCCCCCACGAATGGGACATCACCCGGATTCCCGTAGAAAAAGCTGGTCACTGACCCGGACAAGTCACGGAGATGCCATTGGCCGCTGGCGGGATCCACCAGGCCGACGGTGTCGGCGACCCGGCTCCAATGGGGGTCCTCGTCCCTCCCTGGGTGGTTGGTCAGGTTGACCTCGGCGGAGCCGTCCTCGTTCATCCTGTAGACCTCGCGGTTCCCGTCCCTGTTGCTGTAGAAGGCCATGAGGGATCCGTACGGAGACCACGTGGGTTGGTCATCCTCGCCCGCGCCGCTGGTCAGTGGAGTCACCCCGCTCCCGTCGGCATTCATCAGGTAAATGTCAAAGTCGCCATCCCGTTCCGACCCAAACGCGATGTGTGACCCGTCCTCGGACCACACGGGGTAGAAGTCCCGTCCAGGGCTCTCGGTGAGACGGGTCTTGTTCGACCCATTGGCGTCCATGACGTAGATCTCCACGTCGCCATCCCTGTTGGTGCTGTAGACGATCTTCGAGCCGTCCGGCGACCACAGCGGCATGTCGTCGTGAGGGAACGGTTCGTTGGTGAGGTTGGTCTGGCCGCTGCCGTCGGCATTCATCACGAAGATCTCTCCGCTGCCCACGCGATTGCTCCGGAAGACGATCTTGGAGCCGTCGGGCGACCAGGCGGGATGCTCGTCGGTCCCTGGCGCGTTGGTGAGGCGGGTCTGGCTGGAGCCGTCGGAGTTCATGACGTATATCTCCCAGTTCCCGTCCCGATCCGAGCTGAACGCCACCCTGGACCCGTCGGGCGAAAGGGCCGGCCGCCGATCATCGGCAGTATGGGTAGTCAGGTTGACCTGCTCCGATCCATCGGTTGTCATGATGAAGACCTCATCGTTGACATCCCGATCGGAGGTGAAGACGATCCGCCCGTCGTTGGGCCCGCTGGCGAGCGCCGATAGAGGAACGGCGAGGACAGCGACCAGGGCAAGGACAAGTATCCGTGCGTAATTGATGCGATGACGCATTTCCAACTCCCCCACTTGACGTGGCAGGCAACCTAACCGCCCGCCAGGCCTGTTCACAAACGCGGGCTGTAACCTCGCGGCTCGTGACCATCCGCCGACATCGCTGCTGATGGCTACCACCAGCTCGGATGCCGCATTGAAGGCAGTCGTCGCCATTCAGGGAACGGGAGTGCGCCATGCGATCTTGCATGGCGAGGGGGATCTCGTCCGCGGAGACGTCGATTCGGACGTTGACATCGTCGCTGATCGGCCCGTCCACGAAGTGGTGCGCGCCGTCGCCGAACAATGGCAGGCTCTAGGGCTATATCCAGTCATCGTCTGGCCCTATGACACAGGTGGCACGGGATCGATTTTCTTGACGACCCTGGACGCTGGGGTCGGGGTCCAGCTCGACATACTCCACGACCCGGAGGCCCAAGGGCGCTACGGGGTGAGAAGCGACCGATTGTTGAGTGCGGCGCATGCCGGAGACGAGTTCACGACCGTGGCTCCGGCGCAGACTGCTGCCTACCTACTGGCGAAGAGGATCAGCAAGGGCCAATCAGCCGAGGCGAGACGCTTGGTCGAGCTCATACCACCTGCCGAGATCGACCTTGATTGTCTCAGACCGGATGTCGCGAACGTGGTCCGCTCCTTCATGAGAGATGGCTCGAGCAATATGGGATGGAGGCGAAAGCCGTCCCCGGGTCGGCTAATCGCGCGCCTTCGGAATCCGGTCGGTGCCTGGGTCGAGCTGTCGGCCGACCACTCCGAAGATGTCGCCGCCGAGATGATTTCGAGGTTTGCGCTGTTCCTGCCACATGCCGTGCTCATACCGGCGCCACATCTCGGAACGTGGGTCGCCTCGGTGGCGCCCACGAGATGGCGTGCTGGAATCGTTGCCAGTCATGGCCCGCGACGAGGGCTCACCCCTGCACCCGATGTGTCGATCCTCGATCAGGTCTCGGTTGACGAGGCTTGTCGCCGGACCGTGGTCGCAATCTCCCGTCGATCCACCGAATCTGTAGCCACGTGACCATGGCCTCGGTCAACCGGCTGCCTTCGGCGCCGAAGGAGCATGCGTGGCTGAGGTATTGATGATCGCCTACGCGTGCGAGCCACATTCGACCAGTGAAGGCCTGGTCGGATGGGAGCTGGCGTCCAGGATCGCGCGGCAGACATCGCGTCACTTTGCTGACCCGCCCGAAGGCGCGGAATGACATCGAGCGGCTACGCGCCGAGGATCCTGGGATGGACCTCGAAGTCGAGTATCACGAACTCGGGTTCCTGAGGAGCCTCAAAAAGCTCCGCCTCCCCGTCAGCAACCTGCGTTACCTCACCTGGAACCATCGCCTGGCCTCCCGAGTCGGCGAACTGGAGAAGAGCGGTCGCTTCGATCTCGTCCATCACACCACCTGGGTTCGATATTGGATGCCCTCCGCCGCGGCTGGCACAGGCAACTTGCCATTCGTCTGGGGCCCGGTCGGCGCTGCCGAGCGCACCTCGTTGGATTTGGTCAGAACCATGGGGTGGCAGGGGATGAGCCTCGAGGCCCTTCGGCTCGCCGGTCCGAAAATCGTTCGGCTCGACCCGATGATGCGTAAGACGCTCGACCGGGTCTCGGTAGCCGTTCCATCCAGTAACGAGACGGCTCGAGCCCTAAGCCGCTATCGATTCGATCAGGTAGTAGCTCCCTCGGTCGGGTTCGAACCAGATCGAATGCCGACCGTCGTCCAGCCGCGGCATGAGATTGTCAGCGTCGGTCGCCTCCTCGATTGGAAGGGATTCCATCTCGGCCTCCGTGCCTTCGCCCAGATGACCGACGAGGACCTTCGCTATGCGATCATCGGGGACGGGCCCGCCCGAAACCGTCTCATGCAGCTGGCCCGCAAGCTGGGCATCGAGCACCGCGTCGATTTCACCGGTCGTCTGGAGAGTCAGGAGACCGTTCGAAGAATCGGCGGCAGCAAGTTGCTCGCCCACCCGTCCTTTCACGACTCGGGCGGTTTCGTAGTCGTCGAGGCGCTCGCTCAAGGAGTGCCCGTGCTGACTCTCGACACGGGAGGCCCGGCATTCCTCGCCCAATCCGGCGGCATCGCGGTTTCCCGAACGCCCGCAGCCAGCTTGATCGATCGGATGAGTGACGCGATGACCGCGATCCTCACCGATCGCAGCCACTTGTCACTGGCCGCCCGGAGGCGAGCGGAGGGGGCTTTGGCCTGGGAGCGAATCGTCGACGTCTACGACGGCATCTACGACAACATCACTGGGCGAGCCTGATCCCGTCGACGGCTCCTCCGACCGCAAGAGTGTCTGGGAGCTGTGGCCGATGCCGTCGAGCCATTCCAAGACGAGCGAGACGAGCCTGGCGGGGGAATCCTCCGTCAAGAAGTGGAGGCCCCGCACCGACGCGGTTGTCGTGTTCAACCATCTGGCCGTGGTGGCGAGAATCGGCTGGGGAACGAGGAAACCAGGGCTTCCACCAACCACGAGTTTTGGAATAGTCGTCCGGGAACACCAGATCCGGATCTCCGAAGCAAGGTCGTCGATCGGACCCGGACGGGATTTGAGAGGGAGCTGGCGAATCATCGAGAGCATCGCTTTTCGAGAGCCACGACGCCGAGAAGGTCCTCGATATGCCCGTAGCTCCTCGGGACCGAGATGCCTCAGGGTGAGCCTGTTCAAATAGAACTCGACAAGCATGTCGCGAGTCAGGATCATCGGCGCGCCCTCTGGTCCGCGTACCTCGGCCAGGAACGCCTGGACGTCGGGGTCGAACTTGGTGTCATTTGAGACCCTGAACGAACCCTCGATGAACACCAGCCCGGCCACCGACGAGGGATGATTTCTGGCGTACTCAGCTGCCAGGAGCGCACCGAGCTCATGCCCGACCAGCACGACTGGTCGGCTGGGCTCGAGGTATTTGATCAGCTCGCCGATGCTCCAAACTTGCTCCTCGAACGAGAATGACGCCGTGGTCTCGAATTGAGCAGGGAGAGATGCACCCATGCCCGGCAGATCTGGTGCCAGGCACCGGTGTCCTCGGGCCAGATACGGGATCATGTTGCGCCAGGCATAGGAGTGAGTGGCGCTCCCATGGAGCAGCACGAGCGGAGGACCCTCGCCGGCGATCGCGATCGACAGGTTGTGACCGGCCAGATAGAGGCTCTGACGAGGAATTCTGTCAGTCGCGTTGATCATTGGAGCCTCTCAGTCGCGGCTGCCACGCTACTGCCTCATCTGACACGATCCCTCGGCGCTCCCGGAGCGAGCTCTTTCCTGATTTTTCAGTCCGGCTACTGTGGCG
The DNA here is from genome assembly GCA_963810465.1 of uncultured Acidobacteriota bacterium. Taxonomy (GTDB): domain Bacteria; phylum Actinomycetota; class Acidimicrobiia; order Spongiisociales; family ZC4RG35; genus JARDZU01. The sequence goes on from CAWENM010000012.1 coordinate 220,120, forward strand.
ACGTGGGAGGTGGGCTTGAACAACGCTGAACCGGCACTCATGTCGTCCGCGTGGCGTCATCGCTGGCTGGTCTTACAGACCGTGGGGGTGGTGTTCTTGCTCGCGCTGGCCTTCCAGCTGGTCGGGTCCGACGAAGTGACGTACGAAGCCTCCACCAACGTCGTCATCCAGGAGCCAATGACTTCGACGGATGCCACGGGTGCCAGCGTCATCGACAACGAGCAATACATCGCGTCGCAGCTCGAGATCCTTCGGTCGCCCCTTGTCGCCGAAGCTGCCTCCGAGATCGTCAACGCGGCCGGGCACGAGGTCACGGTGGACGATCTGGTCGATTCGGTCGCGATCGTGGCGACCCCGGAGAGCCCGCTGGTCACCATCACCGCGGCGGCACCGAGCCCTGAGGCAGCCATCGCCTATGCGAATGCGATGGCCGACGGATACCGAGAAGTCACCCAACGTCAGACCACAGCGACCTCCGAGGCTCAGATGGAGAGAATCGACGCGCAGGTCGCCAGCATCGACCAACGGCTCGGCGAGATCACCGCCCAGCTCTCAGGACTGATCTCCGATGATCCGGCCCTCGAAAGCCTCCGGGTTCAGGCTCAAGAGTCGATCGGCGCCATCGCCTCTCTCCAGACCGAGCTACTAGCCGTGACCGGCGACGAGGCGGTAGAGATTCGCGAGCAGATCGCAGATCATCGGCAGCGAATCGCGGTCTATGCCGAGGTGGTGGCGAGCTCGTCTGTCAGCCCCGACCAACAAGCTCTCGCAGAAGAGCAGACACGTCAGGTCGATCGACGTGCAACACTCCAGACCCTTCGTGACGAGATCGCCGTCGACGCAGGGCTCGCCCCGGATGCGATAGCCCTCGTGCAGCCGGCCACCGAGGCCGAGAGTCTCGACGGCATAGGGCTACCACGGGTCCTCGCAGTGGCGATCATCCTCGGGTTGGCCATCGGCGCGGCTTTGGCGTACTACCTCGATTTGAAGCGGAAGACGATGACCAGGCGATCCGAGCCCGAGGCCGTGCTCGGGGTCCAGCTGCTGGCGGACGTGCCCGACTTCGAGTTGGAGAGTCTCGAATCGGTAGTGCCGGTCAGGGATCACCCGAGGTCGGCCGCGGCCGAGGCTTACCGGTTCGCGGCGACCTCGGTTGCTGCCAAAGCTCGAGCTCAATCCCTTTCATCGATCCTTGTCGCGTCCTCCACCCTGGGCCAAGGCAAGACCACAACAGTCGTGAACTTGGCCATCGCTGCCGCAGTGCATGGCCATTCGGTGATGGTGGTCGATGGGGACTTTGGGAACCAGGAGGCATCGCGTCTCCTCCTGGGAGATGCTCACATGCGCGACCCAGGCGTCACGGACGTGATCGAAGGCACGGCGTCGATAGCCGAGGCCTCCCACCGCATCGAGCTCGGGAATGGGGTGTGGGTGTGGGTCATGCCGCGTGGCACGCGCCCCACCCTCGCCGCTTCGGCGTTCCAATCCGACGAGGCCCGCCAGCTATTTCGCAAGCTCACAGAGGGCTACGACCTGGTCATAATCGATTGCCCGCCGCTTCTCCAGGTCGCCTACGCCTCCATGCTCGCCGACCTGGCTGACGGACTCGTGGTGGTCATCCAGCATGGAGCCAGGGAAGCCGAGTTGATCGACCTCCGGGGCAGGTTGGAGCTGATCGGGAAGCCGGTGCTCGGATATGTCTACAACCGATCCCCGCTTCGTCGTGAGATGATGATGAGCGAAGGGTCCATGATGGACATACTCGGCGACTCCGGGTTCGAGCCCGAGACCCAAGGAGCCCAGCCTCCGAGGGTTGGTTGAGGATCCTCCAGGTCCACACGCGGTACCGACAACCCGGCGGAGAGGATGCCGTTGTCAACGTCGAGCGCCAACAGCTCGAAGCCGCCGGTCATCAAGTCCAGACCCACCTGCTCGAGAACCCCGTCGACGTCCGACCGTCGTTGGCGTCGTTGGCCCGTTCGCCATGGAACAGACAAAGCGCGACCCAGGTACTGGCGACGGCCCTCGAATTTCAGCCCGATGTCGTGCATGTGCACAACACCTGGTTCGCCCTGTCCCCTTCCGTCTTCCCGGCCCTCAAGGATGGCGGTTTCCCGGTGGTCGCTACCATCCACAACTACCGGCTGACCTGCCTCAACGCCCTCCTCTACCGCGACAACCACCCTTGTCTTGATTGTGTAGGGCGGCTTCCCTGGCCCGGGATCCTCCACCGCTGCTATCGAGACTCTGCCCTCCAGTCGACCGCCGTCGCGGTCACTATCGCCACTCACCGTGCCCTTCGCACGTGGCACGACGATGTGAGTCGCATCATCGCCCTGACCCAATTCGCGGCAGACATCCTTGTTCGGTCGGGGCTCCCCGAGAGCCGAATCGTTGTCAAGCCGAATGCCGTCGCCGATCCGGGCCCGCGTGCGACGCCGCCGTCGATCAGTGATTCGATTCTCTACGTCGGCCGTTTCACCGAAGAAAAGGGTGTCTTGGATCTCCTGGATAGTTGGGAGAGGGCGGACCTGCCAAACCTGCAGCTGAGGATGATCGGCAACGGACCCCTGCTTGATCGACTTCGCGCCTCAGGGAGGCCTGGGGTTCATTTCCTCGGTCACCTCTCCTCGGCCGAAGTCCAAAGGATCATGTTGGAGGCCAGGGCGCTCGTTTTGCCCAGTCGATGGTTCGAAGGCATGCCCATGGTGCTGTTGGAGGCGATGGCTGCCGGTCTTCCGGTGGTCGTTCCCGACCATGGCGATCTGCTCGATATAGCCGGCTCAGGGGGAGTGGAATTCAAGGCACTCGATATCGATTCCCTGGCGGGCGCACTCGGCACCCTTTCCGATGACTCGACGGTCGACCCGAGGGGTGCATCGTCCCGATCCGAGTATCTATCGCGTTTCACGCTCACGGAGAGCGCATCCAGTCTGGTCCGGGTCTATACCGAGGCCATGTAAGAACGCAGGAAATTCGCGACCATCGCCGGTTTTGTTCGACGCTCTGAGTGGTAGCCTGCGCTCCTGGGTTCAGGGAGTGCGTGGGCAATGGGGAGTGGGCAAATGAATCGAGTCTTGGTTACCGGAGCGGGCGGCTTCATCGGTCATCATCTTGTCAGCCGTCTGAAGCAAGAAGGCCACTGGGTCCGCGGTGTCGACATCAAATACCCAGAGTTCTCGGACGTCGATGCCGATGAGTTCCACGTCCTCGATCTCCGCAAACGGGAGGACTGTCTCGAGGCCACTAGGGATGTGGACGACGTCTACGCCCTGGCCGCGGACATGGGAGGCATGGGATTCATCTCGGCGAATCACGCCACGATCCTGCGCAACAACTCTCTCATCAGTGTGCACACTATGGAGGCGGCCCGCGTCAACGGCGTGTCGCGCTACCTCTACACGTCTTCGGCCTGCGTCTATCCCGAGCATCTCCAGGTCAGTGCCGACGTCACTCCCCTCAAGGAAGCCGATGCCTACCCGGCGGCGCCACAGGATGCGTACGGATGGGAAAAGCTCTTCACCGAGAAGCTGGCGGAGTACTTCGCCGCTGAGTTCGGCCTCGACACGAGGATCGTCCGCTTTCACAACATCTTTGGCCCTTATGGCACATGGGACGGGGGGAGGGAGAAGGCTCCCGCGGCCATTTGCCGCAAGGTGGCACAAGCAGAGGACGGGGAGAGCATCGACATTTGGGGGGACGGGCTTCAGACCCGGTCCTTCTGCTACATCGACGACTGTGTCGAGGGCATCTACCGCCTGATGAACTCCGGCTATCAGCAACCGCTCAATCTCGGCACCGAGCGAATGGTGACCATCAACGAACTGGCGGAAATCATCATCGAGCTTTCTGGCAAGCCCGGATTGACCCTGAGACATGTCGACGGTCCACAAGGGGTGCGAGGACGCAACTCCGACAACAGTCGACTTCGCGAAGTCCTTGGCTGGGAGCCGGCGACCCGACTCGAAGACGGCCTCGAGGCCACATACCTTTGGATCGAGAAGCAAGTTCGAGCAGCCGAGGGCTGATCATGGTCCCCCGTGTCGACGTGCTGGGGGTGGAGATTTCGGCTGTCAACATGAAGATGACACTCGACACGGTGATCGGGTGGGTCATCTCCAACGACCGTCAGTACGTGTGTGTCACCGGTGTTCACGGTGTCATGGAATCGCAGCGAGACAGCGAGCTGGCCGCCATTCATAACAACGCGGGGCTGACCACTCCCGATGGCATGCCCATGGTCTGGGCGGGAAGGGCGGCCGGGGCCCACTGGATCCAGCGCGTTTATGGCCCCGACATGATGTTGGCGGTCTTGGCCGAGGCGCAAGCGAGGAGCTGGAGCTCATTTCTCTACGGCGGCGCTCCTGGTGTCCCCGAGCTCCTTGCCGCACGCTTAGAGCAGAGGTTTCCTGGGCTCCAGGTGGCCGGAACCCATTCACCCCCCTTTCGCTCCCTCACCAGAGATGAAGTGCACGAGACAGCCGCTCTCATCAATGCGAGCGGTGCGTCGTTGGTCTGGGTGGGCTTGAGCACGCCCAAACAGGAGCGATGGATGTCGGAGTTGCGCCCTCTCCTCGAGGCTCCGGTTCTCTTCGGCGTGGGCGCGGCCTTCGACTTTCATGCCGGCCGCGTGAAGCAAGCCCCGCCGTGGATGCAGACATCGGGCCTCGAGTGGTTGTATCGGCTCAGCAGAGAGCCGCGTCGGCTGTGGAAGCGATACCTGACGAACAACCCGCGCTTCGTTGTCGCCATCGTCCGGCGACGGCCACGTCTGATCGCGCCTGTCTCAAGTCCCAGCCTCGACGATTATTCCTGAGGCTTCAGAAGCCATGGATGGCTTTGATCTCGGCGAATGAGTGGTCATCACATCGTTGAGAAGGGAGCCTTTGTGGTGATCGTGGGTCCGGACGGCGTCGGGAAGAGCGGGCTAGCTCGGGCGCTACTGGACATAGCACCTGTCGAGACCGGCTATTTCCACTTCAGACCACCGATCCGTGGCCGGCTCCGTCAGAGCATTCCCACCGAGATTCAGCCAGCCACCAAGAACCAAACCAAACCCTTGCTCCTTCTCGGGTGGCTCCGGCTGGCCGTTGCCTTCGTCCGGTTCTGGGCCGGATACTTATTGAGCATCAGACCGGCCCTTGGTCGTGGTGGGCTCATCATCGGCGACCGTTGGGCCTACGGGTATCTTGTCCAGCCGCTCGCGCTCCGCTACGGCGGGCCCCCGTGGCTAGCGTCGTTGATGATCAGGAGTCTGCCCTCGCCCGATCTGGTGGTGAATCTGACCGCACCACCTCGAGAGATCCACCGTCGAAAGCAAGAGCTCACCCTCGAGGAGATAGCCGCCGAATTGCAGGCCTGGAATCGGATTCCCGCCGCCAGGATGGTCAGGCTCGATGCGCTGGAGACGTCTCGGGGCATGGCTGAATGGGTCCTGTCCGAGCTGAGTCTGTGACTCACGCCCGCTACCCCCCGCCGCGCGGCAACCTGCTGGTGCCGCTGTCCTCACGTTCCGCGGCCACAGCCGGCGTCTCGATGTGGTCTGCCTGCAGGCCGATGGCTCGAATCGTGCGGTCAATCACCTACCACTCGGTCCGATTGGTCGGAACCTTCCCCATGCGGCTTCTGCCTTCGGTTGAATGGGAGGCGCCGGTCGAGCCTTCGCTCTGGAATGAACTATCCAGCCTGTGGGCGGGTTGGTTCGGCCGGTTCGACGAGGTAGCCCTGTATCGCCCCCCTCAAGAACCGCGCGCCGGGTTTGCAGCCCTGCTGCTTTCAGAGGGGAATCAGTTGGGCTTCGTGAAATGGAGGGCCGACTGGGATTTCGAACCCGAGGCGAGATCAATAGAAGTCGTGTCCGGTGCCCAATCGTTCACCACGCCATCGCTGGCCGGTGTGTCCACTGTCCCGACTTGGTCCACAATCGGGCTTGCGCCCGTCACGAGTGGTCTGCACTCCCCTCGCTTGCGCGAGTCACCGGTCGATCTGGCTGCCGAAATCTCCAACCTCCTCGACCCCATCATCCCGCCCGACCCCGAGCACGACGAGTGGGAACCGATGCATGGAGACATGGGTCCCTGGAATCTGAGGCACCTCGACGGCACCGGCCCCATTCTCTTCGATTGGGAGTTCGCGCGCCGGGCGCCGCCCGGGGCCGATGTCGTGTTCCACGTGGCCGCCTCCCGGGCGATGCGGATGAGAAGTGACATCGATTCGAGAACACTGCGTGAAGCCGCTGGGTTCTGGGTCGAGGAGATCCCGAGCCGGTTCGCAGGGTCAGCGCGCGATCAACGACTGGCCGAGTCGATGTTGTCAGAGCTCAGGAGATTTTTCTGATCCAAAGATTGCTCATGAGACTGTCTTCCATGACCCCGGTGCGTAATTGGGTCGACGTCGGCCAGCGCGGCGAGCAAGGCGAAGAGAACGAACTCGACGTTCAGCCAGCCGCCGAAGCCTGGGCTCACCGCCGTCCGGATGATCAACGGGACGATCAGCACTGCGAAGGCCGTGTCCGCCCTGGCCGCCATCTTCCTCGCCGCCCACACCAACACACGACCCAACGCATACAAGAACGGTATGGCGCCCAGGATGCCGACACCTACCAGCACCTCGAGAAAACCTGAGTGCACACTCGACACCACGTCGCTGTCGATCGATTGCAACGCTACAAAGCGACCACCCGTCGAATACCCCCAACCGGTCCACGGGTGGCGCTCCCATGCGGTGATAGCTGCCTCCCACCAGGGCAGCCGACCGGAGAGACTGACCCAGTTGCTCGGGCGGTCCCGACTGAGTGCGACGATGATCTGTTGCTGATAGGCGACGAAGAGCAGGACCGCTGCCGGGCCGATCAACAGGGCAAAGAGCTTCCTCCTCTCGACCCAGAGCACCAGGCCCACCCCGAATAGTGCCATCGCCACACCTTGCCTCCCCGACGAGAGGACGAGTGCCAACGCCGAGATGGCGAACCCGGTGGCCCAGAACGCCCTACCTTTTCGCGTGCCAAGGAGTTTGGCCAGAGCGAAGATCGCCACCAGGGCGCTGGCCGAGGACACCGCGTTGCTGTGCATGAAGGGCGGCGCGAGAGTCCGAAGCGAGACAAATCCGGGTCGGGTCTCGAAGGGAGCGAACAACTCCGGCATGAGGAAGAAGCCGACCACCCCCGCCGCCAGCAGGGCGAGTTGAGACACCAACACAAGGGTCACAGTGTCCTCGAGACGCCGCCTGGCATCGGGGCCGAACGCCACGGCCAGAACAGCGGCGAGTCCGGCGACCATCTCGAAGATCTTCGCCACCGTTACGAGTGGTGCGGCCGAATAGAGGGTCGACACAAGAGCCACCCCCAGGTAGACCACGATCGCCGAGATCGCGTGGTACCCAATTCTCCTTGGCTGACGTAGCCGGCTGAGCAAGATCGGACCGGCGATGGCGAGAGCCAAACCGGCCAGAACGCCCCGGATCACTCTTTCGAGTACGACCGGTTCTCGTAGTACTTCCTCGGCCTCGGTCAAGCCTGAAGTGACCGAGAAGGTACCGAGGAGCGCAATGAGGAGAGCGAGATTCTCGAGGCTGAAATAGGACCTCAGACGAGGGTGTCGATTCCTGAGGGCAAAGGCGACGAGGGTCATCAGCGCCCAGATGGCCGCGGTCCAGGCCAATCCGATCATTTCCGTTCCCCCATCGGCGCCTCAGGGTACCCGAAGACGGCCTATTGACTTCATGCCCCAACCGGCGAGCCGTCTTCGCGGTACCCGACCGGGACGGTTAATTTCGTCTCATGGGCAGGTGGCGGCAAATCGCAATTCTCGTCTTCATTGGTGCCCTGGTGACATCATGCACAGTCGATCCCGGGCGAGCGGCCGGACCTCCCTTCGAGGACACATCGACCACGCCCGAGTGGGTGAGGCCGAGCATTCCCACGCCGGAGGACGTCGTAGGTGTCGTTCCCGGTGAGTCCATCCAGGCGGCCGTAGACGCCGCACCCGAAGGGGCCGAGGTGGTGGTCGCGTCGGGTCTTCACCGCCTGCAGTCGGTCGATCCGAAGTCGGGACAGACGATCAGTGGCGCCCCGGGCGCCGTCATGAGCGGAGCCATGGTCCTGTCTGAATTCGTTGAGCAGGATGAGTTCTGGGTACACGAGGCGATCACTTCCGAGGGTGAGCGGCGGGGTGTTTGCGTCGACGAGGAGTCGGCATGTGATCTCCCCGAGGACCTCTACATCGACGGGGAGCGTCTCCGGAGAACCAAGGCCCTCGAGAGCGTGGACGCCGACTCCTGGTACCTCGATTATGCCGCTGACATCTTGTACCTGGGGCGAGACCCCGGCGATTCCTTGATCGAGCTGGCCGTAACCCCCTATGCGTTCGGAGGGGAGGCAACCGATGTGACTATCCAGGGTTTGGTGATCGAGAAATATGCGTCACCCGCTCAACGGGGGGCGATAGATGTGGGAACAGGCTGGAAGATCCTCGGCAACGAGATTCGACAAAATCACGGTGCGGCGCTCTTCCCGGGCAGCCAATCGACGGTCAGCGACAACTACCTCCATCACAACGGCCAGACAGCCATCGATGGAGGAGGTGACGGGTCGGTATACGAGCGAAATGAGATCGCGTTCAACCACCTCGGAGACTTCAGTTTCGAGTGGGGCGCCGGCGGTGTGAAGTTCGTCCACACGAGCGATCTCGTGCTTCGGGACAACTTCGTCCATCACAACTACGGCCCGGGTCTGTGGATCGACGGATACAACGTAGACACCGTCTTCGAGGGGAACCGCGTCATCGAAAACTTCGACGCAGGGATCAAGATCGAAATCAGCGGCAGCGCCACGGTCCGCGACAACGTCGTGGAGGGCAACGGGTTCGGAAACGAGCACCCTCCCCGAGGCGCCGGGATCCTCATTCGTGAGTCTGGCCCGGTCGAGGTGATTGGCAACCGTCTGTCCGGGAACGAAAATGCTCTCGTCCTTCACCAGGACAACGATCGCGAGAACGAAACCGGCAATCATCTACATGGCGTGCTGGTCCATGACAACGACATCGCACTTGACGGCGGTGTGGTCGGTTACTTTGGCGACATTCCATCGGATGCCTTTGTGACAGCCGACCTGATCTTCGAGAACAACAGGTACACCGGCGCGGCCCGCGAGGCACTCTTTCTCGATCACGGGCGCGACATCGACTTCGGGCGATGGCAGGAGAACGGGAGAGATACCGGCTCGACTTACGCCGAGGGAGCCGATTCTTGAGTCGTGGCGGGCAACGATGAAGTGTCGCAACTGTGGGGCCATCGCCGAGATTCCCATGGTGGATCTTGGGATGTCACCGCTGTGCGAGAGTTTTGTCCCCAGGGACCGACTCGATGCCCCGGAGACCTTCTTGCCGCTCAGGGTCCAGGTGTGCGGACAATGTTGGCTCGCCCAACTCGAGCAATATGCCTCTCCTCACGAAATCTTCAGCGAGTACGCCTACTTCTCATCGTTCTCCGATAGCTGGCTGACCCACGCTCGCAGCTACGTCGAGGATGTGAGCAGGCGATTCGAGATCGGCCCCGATTCGATGGTCGTCGAAGTGGCATCCAATGACGGCTATCTGCTGCGGTGGTTCGTCGAGCGCCAGGTGCCGGTCTTGGGGATAGAGCCGGCAGCCAACGTCGCAGCGGCTGCGGTCGAACTGGGAGTCCCCACGGAGGTCGGATTCTTCGGACGCGAGCTCGCCTCGGCTCTGTGCGACCGTGGGATCTCAGCCGATCTGATGATCGGCAACAATGTCCTGGCTCAGGTCCCCGACCTTCACGATTTCGTAGCGGGATTCGCAGCCCTACTGGCCCCGGATGGCGTGATCACCCTGGAATTCCCTCACCTCCTACGTCTGCTGGAGGGAAATCAGTTCGACACCATCTATCACGAGCATTTCTCATATTTCTCCCTGAGTACCGGCATCGATCTGTTCTCCCGTCACGGCTTGGAGGTGTTCGACGTCGAGGAGCTCCCCACGCACGGGGGATCGCTGCGGGTGTTCCTTCATCACATGGAAGATGTTTCACGTCGTCCGACAGATCGCGTCGATGCGGTCATAGCGACCGAGAAAGAGGCTGCGCTCCTCGATCCCAGCGCCTATCTCGATTTCAGTCGGCGCGTCGAGGAAGTCAAACGATCGCTCCTCTCAGAGCTCATCTCCATTCGAGGGCGGGGCGAGACCATCGCCGGGTACGGCGCCGCGGGCAAGGGGAACACCCTCCTCAACTACTGCGGGATCAGAACCGACTTCGTCGATTTCGTCGCCGACCGGAACCCTTACAAGATCGGGCGCTTCACGCCGGGGACTCACATCCCCATCCTCGATCCCGACGAGATAGCGAAGAGGCGGCCAGACCACATCCTGATCCTGCCCTGGAACCTCGAGAAAGAGATCACCGCACAACTGGACTACGTCGCCGAGTGGGGAGCGGACTTCATCGTCCCCATCCCGCAGGTGCGGCGGATATCACCGGCGACGATCAGGTTCGACGAGTGAGACGATCGAACAGGGACCGCGCCTGAGGCTCGCCCACCGCCAGCAGAGCGACTCCATACACCACGATCCCCACCGGTACTGAGACGAGGAGTGTGGGCAACGGCCCCAGCTCGAAGAGGACGCCGAGGGCCCATATGGCTGCGCTCATCACCGCGGTCGCCCCCAGAGCCCGGCCCAGGCTCTGGAAAGGGAACGCCCAGCGGAAGTCGCGTCGCGAGAGCCAAATCATCACCAGCAACCCCGCCAAGTAGCCAACGAGGCTGGTCAAAGCGGCAGCCGGATACCCGTATCTCCCGATGAAGACAAAGTTGAGGGAGACATTCACAAGCACTGCAGCTGCCATCGAGATGAGGGTCTGTCCGGTCTTCTTGCTGAAGATCGCTCCAGCCGTGTACCACCATTGGATGGCTCCAAACAGCAGGGCTAGTGAGACCACGGGCATGATCACCGCAGCCTCGTGATACGCGGGCGAGGTCATGACGTCCATGAGTGGCTGGGCCAGGATGCTCAGACCCGCCCATGCCGGAATTGCTACGAGCAGATAGGACCGGGCAGAGTCCGAGACGAATCCGGCTGCGGCATTGGATCCGCCGCGCTCCCACACCCTGGAGCCGAGGATCGAAAAGGGAAGCTCGAATAGGAGCACGATCGTGCCCATCCCCTGCTCGGCAATTCCATATGCGGCGCTGTACAACCCGACTTCGGTCTGATCTCTGAACGCAGCGAGAAAGAACCGGTCGCTGAGCTGGAGCGCCCAGTCCAAGAGCTGGACCAGGACGATCGGCAGCCCGTATCGCCACATCTGACGCGCCAACGAACGGCTGAAGGAGCTGGCTCGAGGGAGACGGCGGTTGATGACCGCCAGCAGCATGGGCAGCAAGATCAGCGATGCGACGATGCTTCCGAGAAGCAGTCCGTCGACCCGAAGACCGCCCCAGATCACCAGCCCGACCCCGATGCCGAGGGTCAGAGCCTTGTTCAGTACTACCGACGTGCTGTACCAGGTCACCTCGCGGACGGTCCGCACCTCGGCATTGACCACTCCCCACACGGTGTTGACCAGCATGAGGACCCCTCCGATAAGGAGGATCTCCGCCTGACCGGGGCCGAGTGTCGAGCTGAAGATCCATGTGCCCGCCAGCCAGAGAGTGGCAAACAGACCAACGGTGAAGGCCAGGAGCCATCGGAGAGTGGCGCGCAATTGCTCCAGCTCGCCGGACAACTCCATCGCCGGGAAAAAGCGATAGACCGCGGCGGGAAGCCAGCCTCCTGCGGCTCCGAAAGCGGCCACTGCGGCCAGCACCAGCCGGTAATCCCCGTACTCGGCCGGGGATAGAAGCCTTGTGATGATGGGAATCGTCACAAAGGCGATGAGAGCCGGGATGACCTGGGAGGGCAGGTAGCGGAGAAGGTCCTCCCTCAGGTCTCGAGTCCCCTTGCGACGTGTCGCCTCCTCACCCCCGGAGCCAGATTCCCCTGACCCGGGCTCCGGAAGATCGCTCACCTACTCGAAACCCTCCGACCCGGCCGGGGTGACGAGTCGTCCAAGTCCACTCACGTATGCACCACACCCAGCGTCTCGATGTGTGGATGTACGCCTAGTCCTTCGACCATGTCGGCTATCTCACCCGCATACGCCGCGTTCATCACGAGGAGAAGATCTGGCTTGATCTCGCGCAATGCCACGGGGGCCACGATCTCATGGGCCGATCCAGGCAGGAAGCTGTGCTGTTTGAAAGGGTTGACATCCACCACGGCCTCGATGGCCACATCGTGACTGAGTGCCGAGAGGAATCCGACCGATTTCGAGCCTGCTCCCCACAGGACCACCCGCTGATCCCGGTTCGAGAGCTCGGAGATCATCTCCTGCCATCTAGAGATCTCGCGCCCCGCCGACTCGCCGAACGCCCGGCACTTCTCCACCGTCGCTGCGACCGCGCCCGAGTCGGCGGCTGTGGGGTCCGCCCCGTCCTGCGTTTCGAGCAGGAGGTACTGGTCGTCGAAACCCAGCTCCAGACTCGTGACCGTGAGTCCCTTGGATCGAACCAGACGGGCCAGCGACTCGGCGGTGAAATATGAGCAGTGCTCGTAGTAGACGTCCCAGAAAGCTCCTTCTTCCAGAATCCTCCGAGTGTCTGGCAACTCGAAGAAGCCGGCGCTGCCGGATGTTCGCCGCAAAGCCTCGGCGACGCGCCCGACGAAGATGCCCACCTCCGATACGTGCTCCAGTGTGTGGCGGCAACAGATCAAGTCCCCGGTTAGACCCGCTCTAGATCCATCGAATGTCTCTCGAAACAGGGTCAGGTCCACGTCAGGCCCGACACGGCTGAAGTCACCCGCAGGATCGACCCCGACGCCTCTGGCCCCCGAGCTCCGACAAATGGACTCGAGAAAGGCACCCTTCCCGCACCCGATCTCGAGGATCGTCTTCCCCGCCAGGTCGTGAGCCGCCACGAGCTCCGAGACGAGCGCTTCCTGAAACGTGAGGAACCGTGGCGAAAAGGCCTGGCTCTCCTCGTAGGGGATGGTGTAGTCGACCAACTGGTGTTCGAAGAGACGGTTTTGGATGAACCCACAATCGTGACAGACGGCCAGCTCCAGATCACCCCGCCCGAACCCGGCCGCGGCTTGCCTCGTCTGGAATAGAGCGCAGCTGGACAGCGGGATCCGATCCATGGCGAAGAAAGCCTCCATGACCCTGCTTCCACAGGCCTGACAGTCCTCGATCACGCGATGACGGCTTTTCTCACGTGAAAGCCTTCAGCGAGACCTGATGGGGAGCGACACTCGATGCCCCGAATCCGCATCAGACCGAGAAAGGTCGCGCTGTCGAACCAGGGCTTCGATCTCTGCGATCCGAAGGCCGCCTCCAGATGGCGCACCTTCGACTGGGCCACCTCGGCATCGATCTCGTAGAAGAAGTTGGGAGTGCGCAGATCGCCATCGAACTTGGGAACCTCATATTCCAGGATGAGGTGGTCTCTGAATGTCTGCCACGTCAGCTGGTTCACGACCCCGTGGTCTTGATGACGATCATGTTCGGCGTGGGTGAAGATCAGATCGGGTTGAACCTGACGGCCCAGCTCCACGAAGACATCCTTCAAGGAGTCGAGATGCATGGGGAATCTCGAGTCGGGAAACTCATGGACCTGGATCTCCGCCTTTGGAGCAAACAACTCGGCGCCGTGACGGGCCTCTTCCGCCCGTTGCCCGTCCGCCGACAGGACGATCCAATGGATGGACAACGACCGGAATTTTGCGGCCAGCGTGAGAATCGTCGCCCCGGCTCCGATCTCGATGTCGTCGCTGTGGGCCCCCAAACAGAGGACATTCAGCGGGCGGTCGTCAACCGCAAGACGCAATGCCATCACGCGGGATTGCGCTCCGGTTTCCAAACCTCCCACGGCGCCCTCCCAGTGGCAACCAAGTCGTCTAGAAGGACTTTCTCCTTGAAGGTGTCCAGCGGTGCCCAGAACCCGCGATGTCGATAGGTGACGAGCTTGCCCTGGTCGATCAAACGGCGGAAGCCTTCCACGACCAAATCCTCCCCGGGGGCGACGTAGTCGAAGATCTCGGGCCGAAATATGAAATAGCCGGCATTGATCCACTGGTCGACCTCGTGGATCGGGGTCAGCTCGGTGACGAGACCGTTGACCTCGGCACTCACGACGTGGTAGCTCAGTGGGGGCCGGACCGATACGAATGAAGCGACGGCATCCTGGTGCCCGAACCAGGAGAGATAGCCGTCCAGGTCGAGATCGGTGACACCATCCGAGTAGTTCGCCAGGAACACCGCGTCATCTCCGAGATGGTCCCTGATCTTGATCAGCCGTTCCCCGATGGTCGATTCGAGCCCGGTGTCGACGAAGCTGATCGTCCAATCGTCGATGTCCCGATTGCGATACTCGATGTCCAGCCCGCCTTTCCTCAAGACGAAGTCGTTCGATGTGGCCTCGTCATAGTTGAGGAAGAACCGCTTGATCGCCTCACCACGGTGGCCAAGGCAGAGAATGAAGTCTTGGTGCCCATAGTGGGCGTACCACTTCATGACATGCCACAGGACGGGTCGGCTCCCGATCGGCACCATCGGCTTGGGGACCTGGTCCGATTGATCCCGGATCCGCAGACCTTGACCCCCGGCGAAGAGAACTACCTTCATCGACCCACCCAGCGAAGCCGCTCGTCGAGCGCACCGGAATCACGCAGCTGCTCGATGCGTCGGAGACGGGTGTGACGGGGGCCGTCCAGTTCGTCCAGGGTCAGGGCGTTCCGTCGAAATTGAGCGACGAGATCGTCGACGCTCTCTTCGAGACCCCATTCGATCTTGAGCTCAGGTAGCTGCGAGTGGATCTTCGAGAAGTCGACTCGATAGTCACGCGCATCGGGCTCGCCTCCGGGCGCATACACGACCTCACTCCCGGGGACGGCAGCCGCCACCACGCTGGCTATGTCCCGCACCTGAAAGTTCTGGTCATCCCGGCCGACATTGAAGGCCTGATCATGGACCAGCTCTCGGGGCGCCTCCAAGACGGCGAGAAAGGCGCGTCCAATATCCTCGACGTGGATCAACGGCCGCCAAGGTGAGCCATCACTCTTGATCAGCACCTCGCCGGTCGTCAGTGCCGAGCCGATCAGGTTGTGCACGACGAGATCCCCTCTCAACCTCGGTGAGACGCCATGAGCGGTGGCGTTGCGCAGATAGGTCGGCGAAAATGTGTCGTCGGCCATGGGCCGCAACGCCCGCTCGAACCATGCCTTGGTCTCCGCGTACGGCGTGATTGGGCCGAGAGGAGCCGTTTCGTCTAGGGGAGCGTCACCCGCTTTCCCGTAGAGGCTGCAGGAAGAAGCAAACAGAAAACGGGGGACCCCAGCAGCTTTCGCAGCAAGGGCGAGCCGCACACTTGCCTCGAAGTTGATCTCATAGGTGACGTCGGGATCGATCGATCCCAGTGGGTCGTTCGACAGCGCGGCAAGGTGGACGATGGCGTCGAATCCCTCGAGTTCCTCCGATCGAACTTCGCGCAGGTCCCGGCCTAGCTCGGGGATGGGCTGTGGTCCGGGCCCGAAGTCGCAGCCGCTGTAGAAGCCGGTGTCGAATCCGACCACCTCATGGTCCCCTGCCCCCAGCAGCGGGGCCATCACCGAGCCGATGTAACCGGCATGACCCGTCATCAACACACGCATTCTCGCCTCTCCAGTCGGGATCCGTGTCCCTAACACCCACCACAGTCGGCCACATTCTACCGATGGGACGGAGTCTTCAAGTCGGGCCGGAGTTGCTTTCCGGAGTCACTATGGCCTGCGGCATTGCCTCGGCTAACGTCGTCGCATCTGTGACCGGGAGGGGATGGTCCGAGCGGTTTGATCGCGATGGCGTTGAATTGAGAGTCCTCGTGGTTCAGGCCGGCCTGATGCCGACGCAGATGGCGCCTTGGCATGGTGCCACCCGCCATGGGATCGATCTGCATCTTGCTTGCGCCCCGTTTGACGACTTCGGCCGGATTCCCGAAGTCGAGCCGCCGGATCCGATCATTGTCCATCAGCTCGACCCGCTGAGGCTGCGTCGAGGCCAGACCTGGTGGGTGTATCCGGGTCTGGGTCGGCTGATCAAAGAGCTCAGACCAGACCTGGTCCATGTCGCAACCGAAGCATATGGGCTCTTCTTCTCGCAGATGGACTTCCACCGCTACCCGGTCACCGCTCATGTCGCCGACAACATCTGGTCCTTCGGGCCGCGCCTGGAGCGCGCCATTCGCCTGCGACGCGCCTCCCGCATCTTGAGACGTCTTTCCGGACTCGCATCTTGGAATCAGGCCGGCCTCGACCTCGCCCGCACTTTCGGGCTGAGGGATGGAATCCCGACCCTGGTGGCGCCGAGCCGTCTCAGTGCGTCGGAGCCATTCGAATTGGCCGCATCCGACAGGAGTCGGCATCGGCTGGCCCTTGGCCTCGAGTCGGGGTGCATCGTCGGGTTCGTCGGCAGGCTCTCACCGGAGAAAGGACTCGACTGGCTGATCGACTCCTTCGCCGCTTCCGAGAGACGGGAGCGATCTCGGCTGGTGGTTTTCGGCTCCGGCCCAATGGAGGGCCAATGGCGGGAACTGGCCGGCCGGCTCGGCCTTGACGTCACATTCGCCGGTGCGATGACGCCTGAGAAGGTTCCTGCGGTTCTGGCCGCCCTGGATATAGTCGTCGTCCCATCAGTGGTCCTCCCCGACAAGGCTGAGCAGTTCAGCCGCATTGCGGTCGAGGCCATGTTCTCGGGAACCCCCGTCATCGCCAGCAGGTCCGGCGCTATACCAGAGGTGGTCGGCGACGGCGCACGATTGGTCGCTGAGGGAAGCAGACCAGAGCTGACCGACGCGTTGGACCTCCTAATTGACAACGAGGACCTGAGACTGGCACTCGGCCGGAAAGGGCAGGCGTTCGCAATGGCCCGATACTCAGCAGACGTCCTCGGGGCGAACCTGGCCGATTTCTGGCGAAGGAGCTCGGGGGCTGGTAAGGACAGCGCGGACGACTGACGTCCGGCGGGGTACGACTCGCGCCAGGCATATAGTCACCCGGTGATGGGAGGGAGTCCGGCAGCATCGGAGCTCGGTGCCATTGAAACGCGCCACGCGCCGAAGGTCAGCATCGGCTTGCCCGTGTACAACGGCGAGAGATACCTGGCGCAAGCCATTCAGTCGATCCTCGACCAGACGTACACCGACTTCGAATTGATCATCTCCGACAATGCCTCAACCGACGCTACTGCTCAGATATGCGCTGAGTTCGCCGCTCTCGATCAACGGATTCGGTACTTCCGCCAGGAGCGAAACCTGGGCGCCGCCCCAAACCACCAATTCACATTCCATCAGGCGTTTGGGGAATACTTCAAGTGGTCGGCCCACGACGACATCATGGAGCCAGCCTGGCTGGAACGCTGTGTCGAAGTGCTGGACGGCCACCCAGAAGTCCAACTGGCATTCCCGTTATCGATCCTCATCGATGAGTCGGGCGAGGTCCTGCGGAAGCACCCCAAGTATGGAGGACGGCTCATGTCCTCCCGACCCAGCGAGCGCTTTTCTGACTTCGTCTGCAAGCAGAACGATTGCATCGCAATATTCGGCCTGGGCCGTCGTCGCGAGCTGCAAACCACGGGGTTGATTTCGGCAGTTGAGGAGTCAGATCGTCACCTTCTCGCCGAGTTGGCTCTAAGAGGGCCCTGGTTCGAGATCCCTGAATACCTCTTCAAGAGACGTCATCACAGCGAGGCGTACTCACATTCGGTCGCGAGAGGTCATCGTATGGCCTGGTGGGACACCAGCCGAGCGGACTCGATCACGTTTCCGGAGTGGCGATCGATCGGCGTCTACAACCAGTTGATCAACAAGGTGCCGCTATCCGCCCGGGAGCGCTGGGCATGTCGGCGGCTCATAGTCCGATACCTCTTCGGCCCCCGCTGGTATCGCCAGCGTTGGGTGAAGCTGCTCCGCGACGCGGCACGCGGCGCATACCGTCACGCCCTTCGGCTCACGACCAGCCGGGATGATGCCCTTGGTCTCGACGGCCCTCAGTAGCCACGTCGCAGGCCCAGGGCAGCGAGGGGGGTGAGGATCATTATCTTGAGGTCGGTCGTCAGCGAGACCTGATCCAAGTAGACCAGGTCGGTCTCGGTGCATTCGTGCATCATCCTGTCACCCCGCTCCGAGATCTGCCAGAGACCGGTGATGCCTGGCTTCACGAAATGACGAGCATGCTGCCACGGCTCGTATCCAGCCACGATTTTCGGCATCTCCGGGCGCGGTCCCACCAGGCTCATCTCTCCGCGAGCCACGTTCCAGAACTGGGGTAGCTCATCCAGGCTCCACTTCCTCAAGAACCTCCCCACCGGAGTGAGCCGCGGGTCGTTCGGGTGTTTGTGGGTGAGCCGTCTCTCTTCTCCGAAATCGGGCACGTCACCAACGCGTCGGTCCGCTTGCATCGTTCGGAACTTGTAGATCGTGAACACGACTCCGGACTTTCCAACCCGTTCTTGCCGGAGGATCACCGGAGTCCCCATTGTGCGACGAATCGCTACGGCGGCGGCCAGGAACAACGGGGAAGTCACGAGGAGAAGCAGGATGCCTCCGACCCGATCGAGGACCGGCTTCAGGTATCTCTCGTATCCAGTTTGGGACCGGCGAACGAGCGGTTGACCTAGTTCGATCGATGCCTCGGATCTGCTGACGTCGACCACTACCAGTGGCGGTGCCTTTGGCGTCTTCGTCAGTACCGCGGCGCGCGGCATCATTCGCATGTGCGTGGCCTCCCAGCCTCTAATTTGTAGGCGGAGGTCGCGCAGCTGCGCCGCTCTCCCTCCGAGCCATCTATCCCGCGCACAGAGTAGCGACAACCGAGAGCCAGCAAACCGGGAGCCGTCTCGCCCGAATGGCTTGTCCGGACACACGATTTCGAGCTACCTCACGCTCGCATTTGGTGTGTCCAGTGGCCAAACGCAACGTGGCTCCGCTTTAGTCGTCGGCCGTCAGCACCACTAAAGTGACGCCCAGCTTCATCAAGGGGGAGTCAGATCAGCACGGAGAATTCCGCGCCCGCATCCAATGGCCTGCGTCGGGGTCTCGCTCATACGCGCGACGCAATCTTCTATGCGGTTCCTCCCAAGTGGCGGGGACGGGTAGCCGCTGCCCTGCCGGCGCGGCTCGCGCCGCGGCTCACCAAGCCGCAGCTGATCGATCAATTCTTCGACTCGGGCGCCGATCCTTTTGGCTTCGATGTGAATCCGGATGAGCAGACCAAATTCCGTAGGACCCTGGAGGTGTGCGGTGACGGCAACTTGGGGCGCGTCCTCGAGATTGGCTGCGCGGTCGGCACGTTCACCGAACTACTCGCCCCAAGAGCGACTGATCTGCTTGCGATCGATGTGTCAGAGGCTGCCATCCAGCAAGCAACGAAGCGCATGAGTGGGTATCCGCACGTCCACCTGGAGGTCAGGGACCTTCCTGCCGCCTTTCCTGACGGCCCGTTTGATCTGATCGTCGCATCCGACGTCCTCTACTACCTGACTGTCGACGACTTGGAGACCTGCCTTACGTTGATCGAACAACGCCTCGCACCAGGCGGTGCCCTGGTTTCGGTCCACTACATACCCCGGGTTGGCACCTTGCTCAGCGGAGACGAGTTGCATGACTTCTTGGCGGACCGCACGAAGATGTCGCACACACTCGATGAGAGGATCGAACTGGGACCGGGACGTCCGTACCGCGTCGATCGCTACGAGAACAACTGACCCCCGGTTGCTCAGTCGCCCCGGAGACTGCTGACCGCATCGTCGCCGGCGATGGCAGCGTCACGCAGGAAGTCGCGGACCACCGCTAGTTCCTCGGTGGTGAGGGCGGAACAGATCTCGGAAAGCGACCGGTTCATCGGGCCGTAGAGCCGGACCAGCTCCGGCCCGCGCTCTCGTCGTGCCTCGAGACGAACCCGACGGCGGTCGTCGGGATCGGGCACCCGGATAAGCCAGCCCGCTTGCTCGAGTCGATCGACGATGCCGGTGAGAGTGGCCGGGTGAACACCGGTCGAGGCGGCAACTTCGCTGGGCGACAACGGCCCGTGCCGTGCCACCAGGTCCAGGATCTCCAGATCGGGCCCCCTCAGCTCGACCCTGGCGCCGATGACGTCGTTCAGTTGATGCAGCCGGGCAATGAGATCGCGGAGATGATGCTGGATCTCCTGGGTCAATGCCGACGGTGTGTTTCCTTTGGTAGTCATATCGTATTAGGGTCGTATTATACGACCTACGTACTAGAGGCTAACAGGAGGACGCCCGTGAGATACGCCCGGTTCTACAACCCGATCGTTTCGTTTCTGCTCCGAGTCGGTGTCCCTCTCGGCCCGCAGGCGTTGCTCACAGTCCGGGGGCGGAACTCAGGCCAGCCCCGCACGACACCCGTCGCGCTCAACCCGCACGGCTCTGGATGGCTGCTGGTGTCCGTCTACGGCCGAGTGGACTGGGTGAAGAACCTCCGGGTGGCGGGAGAAGCGGTGGTCACGAGGAGACGGCGCACGTTCCAGGTGGCGTCACAAGAGGTGCTCGCAGAGCAGGCGGGGCCGATCATCCGCGATCTTCTCGCCTCGCTCAGCCCTATCGTCCGCCCGGTCATCGGCGCCTACTTCACCACCGATCTGTCCGCGCCAGTCGAGGCATGGCGGGAGGAAGCCCGGAAGCACCCGGTGTTCATCCTGACCCCGGCCTGAAGCGTTCGTTTTGGCGGCTGGGCGGCTACTCCACCGTCACCGTCTTGGCCAGGTTGCGCGGCTTGTCCACGTCCATACCCTTCGCCGTCGCGACGTAGTAGGCGAGGAGCTGGAGCGGCACCACAGCGGTGACCGTGCACAGCAGGTCCGGCCCGGCCGGGACCCGGATCACGTGATCGGCGACCTGGCCGACGTCGTCTCCCTCTTCGGCGACTAGGACGATGGTCCCGCCCCGCGCCTTCATCTCCTCCATGTTGGACAGGGTCTTGGCCTGGACATGGCTGTCAGTGGCCACCCCCACCACCACGACTCCAGGCTCGATGAGCGCGATGGGACCGTGCTTCATCTCCCCGGCGGCATATCCCTCAGCCCGGACGTAGGCGATCTCCTTCAGTTTGAGGGCGCCCTCCATGGCCACCGGGAAGTCACCGGATCGGCCCAGGAAGAACCAGTCCCGGGTCTCTGACCAGGGCTCCGCCATCACCTTCAGCTCCTCGGCTCGGGCCAGCACCGCCTCGACCTGGTCGGGGAGACGGAGCAGCTCCTTTACCTGAAGCTCGATGGCGCCAGGATCGAGGGCGCCCCGCACTTGCGCCAGGTAGAGACCGAGCAACTGCATTGCTACGAGTTGGGTGGTGAAGGTCTTGGTCGCTGCCACCCCGATCTCGGGGCCAGCCCGGGTGTAGAGGACGGCGTCCGATTCCCGGGCCAGCGCCGACTCGACCACATTCGACACTCCGATGACGACCGAACCCTGTGCCTTGGCGTAACGGACCGCGGCCAGCGTGTCGATGGTCTCCCCTGACTGGCTGATTCCGATCACCAAAGATCGGTCGTCGAGCACCGGGTCGCGGTATCTGAACTCGGAAGCGATATCGATCTCAACCGGGAGACGGGCCCACCGCTCGATGGCGTACTTAGCCATCATCGCCGCGTGGTACGAGGTGCCACACGCCACGACGAACACCTTGTCGATTTCGCGCAGGATCTCTGGGTCGATGGTCAGCTCGTCGAGGACCACCCGGCCCGGGAACTCAACTCTGCCGGCGAGAGTGTCGGTGATCGCGTGTGGTTGCTCGAAGATCTCCTTGAGCATGAAGGTGTCGAACCCGCCCTTCTCCGCAGCCTCGAAGTCCCACTCCACGAGACGCTCGTCGAGCGGCATGCTGTTGCCGTCCAGATCGGTGAGAATCACTTCGTCGGGACGGATCTCGACGACGCGATCGTCCTCAACGATCACCATGTGACGGGTGTGCTCGAGGAAGGCGGGAATGTCCGAGGCCAGGAAGTTCTCACCCTTGCCCCGACCCACAACGAGGGGTGATCCACGCCTCCCCCCCACCAGGACATCGGGCTCCGACCTACGCATAACGACAAGGGCGAGAGCGCCGTCGGCCTGGTTCATGACTGTGCGCACCGCGTCCGCCAAGGGAAGGTCGGCCATCTCCTCGATCATGTGGGCGACTACCTCGGTGTCGGTGTCGCTCTCGAACTCGTGGCCGCTCTCCACGAGCTTTCCCTTGAGATCGACCCAGTTCTCGATGATGCCGTTGTGGACCACCACCACGTCCCGATTGCAATCGAGATGTGGATGGGCATTGCCGGTGTTCGGCGCTCCGTGAGTGGCCCATCGGGTGTGGCCGATCCCGGTGTGGGCCTCGGCCAAATCTTCGCGGTCGACCAGACCCTGCAGGTCGGCGATGCGGCCGGCCTGCTTGAGGACGGTCAGCGACCCGCCGTGGTTGAGGGCAACCCCGGCCGAGTCATACCCCCGATATTCGAGCCGGGCCAGCCCCGGCATCAAGACGTCGATCACCGGCTTCGGCCCGACGTATCCAACGATTCCGCACATATCAGTTCCTTATTTCGTACCTGAGGTTCATGGCGCCATATGTGGCGCTAGCCGGACAAAGAAGCAGAGCCGCTGATGGGAATCTGCTTTCTCTGTCGCCGTAGCGCCATATGTGGCGCTACGTACCTCAGGTAAGCGGGTAGCTGCGTGCGGCTCACGGGTGGGTCTCTGTTCCGGAATCGCTTCCGGGTTTTGCTCCCACTCCTTACGACCTGAGCTGGCCGGGAAGGCATCCGCCGAAGATTTCGATGACCTTCCTCCTCGTCACCTCAGCCAAAGTCTGGGGGGCGACCCCCAGACCCTCGATAGCCCGTCGGCTGAGGTCTGGCGCTGTTTCGTCTCGCGCACGCATTCTGTCTCGGTTGGCTATCCCTCCTTCCCCATCGAGGTCTGTGTGACGCTCGACAGACGATCAGCGTAGCGTCTCGCCGCCTCTTCGCTAGGGGCCTCCACCATCACTCTGATCAGGGGCTCGGTGCCGGATGCCCGGACCAGCACCCTCCCCTCGCCCGCCAATTCGGTCTCCACAGCCCGCACCTCTTCCCAAAGAGCGCCCGCATCGTCGAGACTGGCGCCACGCCCGACCCGCACGTTCTGGAGGATCTGCGGATACTCGGTTATGGCCTCCGCCCGAAGCTCTCGCAGTTCCTTACCAGTTCCGGCGACCACATCGAGAAGCCGAATGGCCGTGAGTAGGCCGTCCCCGGTGTGACCCTTGTCGAGGAAGATTATGTGGCCTGACTGCTCGCCCCCCAGGATCGCTTTGTGCTCGAGCATGGCCTCCATCACATATCGGTCACCCACCTTGGTCTCGACCAGATCGATGTCTGCTGCGGCCATCGACTTGCGAAACCCGAGGTTGGACATGACCGTCGCCACGACCAGATTCTTCTTCAACGAGCCCTGGGCCTTCATGTATCGGGCCACGATGGCGAGGATGACATCGCCGTTGGCCACCTTGCCGTCCTCATCGACGGCGATGAGACGGTCGGCGTCCCCGTCGAAGGACAGCCCGATCCGCCCCCGGGCCTCCCGGGCCAGCATCTCGGGATGCGTGGCACCGCATCCGTCGTTGATGTTGGTCCCATCAGGGGCGTCGGCCAGGACCTGAACGTCTGCCTTGAGCCTGGTGAACAACATCGGCGCCGCCTTGAATGCGGCCCCGTTGGCACAGTCGACCGCGATCTCGACGCTGCTCAGGTTGTACTTGGAGACCGAGGCGAGGTGATCGACGTACCGCTCCAGGGCATCGCTGTCGACGAACCGCGTCCCGATGTCAGGCCCGACCTTGGACCTGGCCTCGGGTGAGCGCAACCTGTCCTCCAGGTCACGCTCCACGTCGTCGGGGAGCTTGGTGCCTCGGGCGGCGAGGAGCTTGATCCCGTTGTCCTCCGCCGGATTGTGCGACGCGGAGACGATGGCGCCCATCGTCGCCCCCGATGTGGCAGTGAGATAGCTGATCCCGCCGCTGGGGAGAATGCCGACGTCGACGGTGTCGACACCCATCGAGTGGAGCCCGGCCTGCAGGGCGGAAGACAACATCTCGCCGGAACGTCTCGTGTCGCGACCCACCACCACGGGGCCACCACGCAGATATGAGCCGGCGGCGCGTCCGATGAGGAGAGCCAGTTCGGCAGAGAGCTCAGACCCGGCCACCCCACGCACACCGTCGGTGCCGAAGATGGGTTTGCCCTCGTCGAGCAGACGACGGAGGTCGACCAATTTCAGCGCTTGGTGTACTGAGGTGCCCGACGAGCCTTGCGCAGCCCGTACTTCTTGCGCTCGACGACCCGAGCGTCACGGGTGAGAAGCCCGGCCTTCTTGAGAACCGGTCGTAGCTCCTCTTCCAACACGATGAGGGCTCGGGCGATACCGAGACGAAGCGCATCGGCCTGACCGGTGAGCCCGCCACCTTCGAGGGTGGCATTTACGTCGTAACGACCCTGGGTCTGGGTGATCTGGAGCGGCTCCATCACCCTGAGCCGGGTGGCCATGGTCGGGAAATAGTCCTCGAGAGGCCGGCCGTTGAGGGTCACCTGGCCCGAGCCGTCGACGAGACGGACCCTGGCCACGGAGGCCTTGCGACGACCGGTGGCCTGGACGAGTGGCTTGGCCATCAGAGTTCCACCTTTCGGATTTTCAGCTCCAGAGCCGTGGGCTTCTGAGCGACATGGGGATGATCGGGCCCGGCATAGACCTTCAGCTTGCGGGCCATCTGGCGGCCCAGCTTGGTCTTGGGGAGCATGCCCACAACGGCGCGTTCGATGATCGCCTCGGGGCGACGCTCGCGTAGCCGGTCGAATGTCTCCGCCTTGATGCCGCCCGGATAGCCGGAGTGGCGGTAGTAGATCTTGGTCTGGCTCTTATCCGAGGTGACGGCCACCTTCTCGGCGTTCACCACGATGACGAAGTCGCCGCCATCGACGTGCGGTGCATAGGTGGGCTTGTGCTTGCCACGGAGCACCGTGGCGATCTCGGAAGCGAGACGGCCCAAGGGCAGGTCGGTCGCGTCGACCACCAGCCAGGCACGCTCGATATCGCCAGGCTTGGGCGAATAGGTCTTGTTCATGGTCATGAGTAACCCTCGGCAGGTTGAAGATACCGGGGAGCGTTTGGGGAAACGGCTCCCGTTCAGGGAGCAGGCATATGCTACGCCGACTGTCACTCCTAGGCCAATTTCGATGATCACTCTTGCCGATATCGAGGAAGCGCGGGCCCGATTCGAGGGGAACGTGACCCAGACTCCACTCGTCTGGTCCCAGTCCTTCAGCCGCCTCACCGGTCGAGACGTCTATCTGAAGGCCGAGTGCATGCAGCGGGCCGGGTCGTTCAAGATCAGGGGGGCGCTGAACGTCATGACCAGGCTCGACGGCAAACCAGTGGTGGCGGGCTCCGCCGGCAACCATGCCCAGGGCGTCGCCCTCGCTGCGGCCTTCACCGGTTCACCCTGCACTGTTTTCATGCCGGAGACGGCGCCGATCCCGAAGGTCAAGGCAACCGAGGACTATGGAGCCGACGTGAGGCTGGTCGGGTTCTCGCTGGCCGATGCCGTCGAAGCCGCCGTCGAGCACTCCAGGCAGACCGGCGCCCATTTCGTCCATCCCTACGACGACCCGCTCATCGTCGCCGGGCAGGGCACTCTCGGGCTCGAGATCCTCGAGCAGTTGCCCGAGATCGGCACCGTGGTCGTCCCGACCGGGGGCGGTGGGCTTCTCGCCGGCACCGCCCTTGCCATCAAGACGCTGCGTCCGTCGGTGACGGTCATCGGGGTGGAGATCGAGGCGGCGGCGGTCTACGCCGAGAGCAGGAGGCGGGGGGTGCTGGTCAGGGATTTTCCCCGTGGCCTGCCCACCGTCGCCGACGGCATCGCCGTCTCGGTGCCCTCCGACCTGGTGTGGGAGATCACGGGCGAGCACGTCGACCACATCCTCGTGGTCAACGACGCCCAGACGACGGCCGCCCTCGCCTATGTCCTCGACCGGTCCAAGATCGTCGTCGAGGCGGCCGGCGCGGTGGGAGTGGCCGCGCTCTTGGAGAAGCTGATCCCCGACGACGCACCCGACCCGATCTGCATCGTGCTGTCCGGGGGCAACATCGATCTGATGTTCCTTGGCAAAGCCGTTAGGCATGGGCTCGAGGCATCGGGACGTTTCGCCGAGTACACGGTCCGGGTGCCCGACCAACCGGGCAACCTCGCCGCGGTGTTGCAGACGATCGCCGGCGAGGGCGGCAACGTGCTCCTGGTCGAGCATCATCGAGAGGGTTTCGGGCTCCGTTTCGGCTGGGTGGAGATTGCGATCTCGGTCGAGACCAGAGACGCCGACCACGCCGCCCGCATCTCCCAGGCTCTGGAGCCCTACCGGGGCTGATCCGGGCTGACCTGGGGGTTTCTCCCCACGGGGCTGTTCCCCCTGTTTGGCAGCCCCTGCCTCCGGCACGATCACAACTTGCCGACGTGGACCCATTGATCCACGCCGATCAGGAGGACTCATCAAATGCATCAGCCGCGAACCAACCTGAACAAGGCATTCTCGAAGAGCCGCACTCGCCGTCGGCCACCCAGCCCTCAGGTCAAGAACGCACCATCCGCCTCCCCGCTCGACGCCATCGTCAGGGGTCTGGCCTCGATCGGGGAGAGGTTCTTCAGGGGTCGGCCTCAATTCCGGGTTCCCTGAATGGGTAGGGGGGAGTAGGGCGTCCTCCCCCCTACCCGGGCAAAGCTCCAACCCTCAGTAACCCACCTCCCATAGGGTCAGCCCATGCGCTGGTGCAACTGTGGCCACCCGGCTTCGGTCGCCCTCATCGATGATGTCCCGCACCGAACCGGCCGGAGTGAAGCCGCGGCCAACGTCGTAACAGAGCCCGACCAGGGACCGCACCATCTGGTGGCAGAAGGCGTTGGCCCTGATCCAGAAGTGGAGGCGATCATCTTCGGCCTCCCACCTCGATTCTTCGACCCGGCGCACATTGCTGCTCCCTTCCACCGAGCGACAGAAGGCGCTGAAGTCGAGCTCACCTGCGAACTCAGCCGCGGTGGCCTCCATCAAACCGACGTCGAGCCGGGAGCCGACGTGCCATTCGACGGCACGGGCCAGCGGGTCGGGAGCGATCCCGGTCGACATCGTGTAGCGATAGCGGCGCCACCGGGCCGAGAAGCGGGCATGGAAATCGTCGTCGGCCGGGGTGATGGCGGTGACCGCGATCTCCGGGCCAACGATCCCGTTGAGGGACCGGGCGAGCCTCTCCATATCGGGTACCTCCTCGATTTGCAGGGAGACCACCTGTCCTCTGGCGTGCACCCCGGCGTCGGTGCGCCCGGCCACTGCGGTCTCCACCGAACGTCCGAGGACGGTCTTCAACGCCGCTTCGAGGTCGCCCTGGATGGTTCGCGACCCCTCCTGGAAGGCGTAGCCCCTGAAACCCGAGCCGTCATAGGCCAGGTCGAGGCGGAGAGTGGTCATCCGGTCAGAGCTGAGAACACTGCGAAGGGAACCCCGAGCAAGGTCCGGAAGATGGCGGCGATGGCAAAGCCGATCAGCACCGACACGGCCGCGTTCCGGGTGTCGATGTTGCCCGCTTCCCTGGTTGCCACCACGAGGATGACGAGGTACCAGATCAGACCGATGCCGCCACCGATCCTGCCGAACAGTTCCAGGACCAACGGCAAGACTGCGAGGCCTTGGAGAGCGATGAATGTCTGCGGCCGGCCCGTGGACTGAAAGAGCCTGGTGGCGGCGAACCAGGAGGCGAAGCCGAGGATCAACCAGGACACCACCCCTGAAATCACATATTCGAAGAGACCTGGGAGAGAAAAAGCCCCGATCGCCCCTCTGAGCAACAGCGTGCCCACATAGGTGACTGCGGCCACGAGCGCCACGAGGATGGCGGCGTCCGCCGCCGAGTCGCCGTCGAAGTACGCCTCGTTGAACGGTTTGCGATCGAGGATGGCGGCACGGCCCGCCCGGGAGAACATTCTGGTCACGGTCGGGCGAGGGTAACCGGCTCAGCGACGGAGACGGACCCTCTCGATCGAGTGATCCGGGGCCTTTCTGAGGATGAGACTTGCCCGTTCCCTGGTGGGGAGGATGTTCTCGAAGAGGTTGACTTCGTTGATCCGGGACCAGATGTCAGAGGCCACGGCGACCGCCTGCTCGTCGCTGAGGTCGGCGTAGCGGTGGAAATAGGCCTCGGGCTGGGTGAAGGCGGTGTCGCGGAGCGTGATGAACCGCTCGATGTACCACC
The DNA here is from genome assembly GCA_963810465.1 of uncultured Acidobacteriota bacterium. Taxonomy (GTDB): domain Bacteria; phylum Actinomycetota; class Acidimicrobiia; order Spongiisociales; family ZC4RG35; genus JARDZU01. Next base: position 248,467 of record CAWENM010000012.1, read on the forward strand.
CCCGAACCGCCTCCGGATCGGCGTCCACGAAGATCGAAAAGTCGAAGTAGTCGCTGACGAAGGCACCGACGCCCCCGGCCTGAAGGACATTGAGCCCTTCGACGACCAGGATGTCGGGCCGGGCGATTCCCCTCGTCTCCCCCTCGAGCACGTCGTAGGCAAAGTGGGAGTAGATCGGGACGTCGAGATGCTCGGCGCCCCCCTTGGCCCGGGCGACGAACTCGAGAAGGGAGCGGCGGTCATAGCTCTCGGGGAAGCCCTTCCGGTCCATCAGCCCGCGCTCTTCGAGCACCGCATTGGGAAAGAGGAACCCGTCGGTCGTCACCAGCTCGACCCGGGGATGTTGTGGCCACCTGGCGAGGAGCTCCTGGAGGACGCGGGAAATCGTCGACTTCCCGACGGCCACAGACCCGGCGACCCCGATGACGAAAGGTCGGGGCCGCGGTGGGGTGCCGAGGAAGGTGTCAGTGACGGTGGCCAGCTGATGACTGCCCTGTACGTGCAGATTGAGGAGCCGGGACAAGGGGAGGAAGCTGTGCTCGACCATGTCGACGTCGAGATTGACGTTGATCCCCCTGATCTTCTCGACATCCGACTCGGTGAGGGTCAAAGGAGTATTGGCCCGCAGCGCGGCCCATTCATCGCTGGTGAAATCGAGATAGGTGGGCTCGCTCAACACCATTCAGGCTAACCAGCGGGATTTGCCAGGTTTCGCTAAGTCCGGCGGCGAAACGGCCGATATATCCGGTGATGGGACAGTTCCAGGGCTCACTGCGCTTGCCCGGCGATAGCCGTCCGCTCCCCGCGACCGTCCAACTCAGCGATGGTCGACTCCAGGTGGCATCCGGCGATCACGTCATCGGCGATTGGCCGGTCGACGCCATCGACATCTCCCACGTTCCGGAGGGAATCCGGGTGAAAGCAGAGGGCGAGGTCCTCTTGCTCGACATCTCCGACCGTGACGCCTTCGCCCAAGCAGCCGCGTCGCAGACTCAGAAACCCAAGCGCGTGGCCCGGGTCAAGACGCCGGCGACCCCCAAGACCCCCAAGACGCCCAAGACCCCCAAGACGCCTAAGACCCCCAGGGCCCCCAAGGTGAAGACACCAAAGGTGCGGGGTGAGTCGAGGATCGATGTCTATCTCGCCAGGGCGCAGGAGAGATTCGGGGCCCAGCTCCCGGCTTGGGTCTTCGGTCGATGGGGCATAGCTGCCGCCGTGGCCCTCATCGCCATCTTTGTGATCTTCGCCGAACTCGTTTCCAACTTGCTCCTGATCGCGGGCGTGATTGTTCTGCTAGTTGGTGGTATCACCATGCTCGACAGCGTGATCGCCCAGCGCCTCCTCCATCACAAGATCACACCGATCCAGGTCGTGATCGGCGGGGGCGGCATCTTCGTGGTCGGGCTGGTCTTCGGACTCGCCGCGTAGGCGCCCTTCCACGTTCTCCGTCGCATAGGCCCATATACGGGCCTACGTACCTCAGGTAAGCGGTATCAGACCAGTTCGATGATCGCTTCCTCGGCGCCGTCTCCACGACGGGGGCCGAGTTTGGTGATGCGGGTGTAGCCGCCCTGCCGGTCGGTGTAGCGAGGGGCAACATCGTCGAAGAGCTTGACCACTGCCTCCCGGTTCGGGATGGTCCGCATCACGGTCCGCTTCGCGTGAAGGTCACCCTTGCGTGCCTTAGTGATCAGCTTCTCGGCCAGCGGTCGCACCGCCTGGGCGCGGGGCAGGGTGGTGGTCACCTTCTCGTGCAGGAAGAGCTCGATGGCCAGATTGGCCATGATCTTGCGATCGTGCGACGGCGAGCCACCAAAGCGGGGGCCCTTGCGAGGGCGTGGCATCAGTGGTTGCCGCCGGCGTCCGCCAGGCTGAGACCGAGCTCGTCGAGCTTTGCCGTGACCTCTTCGAGGCTCTTCTGACCGAAGTTCGTGATGTTGAGCAGGTCGTCCGAGGTCCGCTCCACCAGCTCCCCGACCGTCTTGATCTGGGCACGACGCAGGCAGTTGCGGGGGCGCTCCGAGAGATCGAGCGCCTCGATCGGCAGCTCGAGATCCGGGGAACCTGAGAATTCGGGCGTGACCTCACCCAGCTCCAGACCCTGGCCCTCGCCCATGTCGGCGAACAGGCCCATCAGCTCACGAAGGGTCTTGCCCGCCGAGGAGATGGCCTCGCCAGGCTCGATGGCGCCGTTGGTCTCGACGTCCAGGACGAGACGATCGAAGTTGGTCATCTGACCGACCTGGGTGTTCTCGACCTTGTAGGACACCTTCCGCACCGGAGAGAAGATGGAGTCGACCGGGATCACCCCGATGACCGAGCTCGATCCCTTGTTTCCATCGGCTGTGCGATAGCCCACACCGGGGGCGACGGTCATCTCCATCTCGAGCCGGCCGCTGGCACTGAGGGTGGCGATGTGCATATCGGGGTTGACGATCTCGACACCGGCGGGAAGCTTCATGTCCCCGGCCTTGACCTCGCCGGCGCCCTTCGCCGAGAGATAGAGGGTCTGGGTGTCGGTGTCCTCGAGACGGACGACGATCCGCTTGATGTTGAGGATGATGTCGACCACATCCTCGACGACGCCAGGGATGGTCGAGAACTCGTGTTCGACTCCCTCGATCTGGATCGTGGTGACGGCAGCACCGGGAATGCGCGACAAGAGGGTTCGACGCAGGGTGTTGCCAAGTGTGTATCCGAATCCAGGCTCGAGAGGCTCGACGACGATCCTCGACCTGACATCTGTGATCGTTTCCTCTTCGATCTGGGGGCGCTGAACAATCAACAAGGCATTACCTCACTTCGAGTAGAGCTCGACGATCAACTGCTCGTTGATGGCGGTGTCGATCTGATCCCTGCGGGGGTGATCGGTCACATCCACCTTCCGGTCGCCGAGGTCGACGCTGAGCCAGGCCGGAGCCTCGCGTCCCTGTGTGTCCACGGCGTGCTGGATGACGATTGCGTCTCTGCTCTTGTCTTTAAGGGTGACCACGTCACCGGGGCGAACTTGATAGGAAGGGATGTCCACTTTTCTCCCATTGACCTGGAAGTGCCCGTGGTTGACGAGCTGGCGGGCCTGGGGTCGAGTGGCGGCGAGACCGGCACGCCATACGACGTTGTCCAATCTCTGCTCCAGGAGCTGGAGCAGGTTGTCGCCGGTGATGCCGGGGCGACGAGCGGCCTCTTTGTAATAGAGGCGAAACTGGCGCTCCAGGACCCCGTACATGGTGCGGAGCTTCTGCTTCTCGCGGAGCTGGATCAGATAGTCGCTCTCACGGATACGGCCACGGCCATGCTGGCCTGGCGGATAAGGGCGACGATCGACCGGGCACCGCTTCGACTGACAGAGCGGGGTGCGGGCGCGGCGGCATGCCTTGTGACGGGGGCCGGTGTAACGGGCCATGGCTCAGCCCCTCCGTCTCTTCTTGGGGCGACAGCCATTGTGCGGGATCGGGGTCACGTCACGGATCCAGGTGACCTCCATGCCCATGTTTTGCAGGGTCCTGACCGCGGTGTCACGGCCCGACCCCGTGCCACTGACGATCACGTCGAGCTTTCGGATGCCGTGCTCGCCGGCGCGGCGAGCCGCCTCTTCCGCCGCGACCTGGGCGGCATATGGGGTCGACTTGCGCGACCCTTTGAAACCGACCGACCCACCGGACGTCCAGGCAACGGTTGCACCGGTCTGGTCGCTGATCGAGATGATCGTGTTGTTGAAACTCGCCTTGATGTGGGCCTGGCCGTGGGAGATGTTCCTTCGCTCCCGACGACGCACACGCTTGGCGCCTTGTTGCTTTGCCACTCTCTGCAAACTCCTACTTGGTGACCTTCTTCTTGCCGGCAATGGCCATGCGCCGCCCCTTACGGGTGCGGGCATTGGTGTGGGTGCGCTGACCGCGCACGGGCAGGCCGCGACGGTGGCGGATGCCCTGGTAACTGCCGATCTCGATCTTTCGCTTGATGTTCTGCTGGACTTCCCGTCGCAGGTCGCCTTCGACTTCGAAGTTCGCCTCGATGAAACGACGAATCCGCGTCACCTCGTCATCGGTGAGCTGACGGATCCTGGTGCCGGGATCGACGCCGGTCTCGGCACACACCTTCTGGGCGCGGGTCAGCCCGATCCCGTAGATGTAGGTGAGCCCGATCTCGAGCCTCTTGTCCCTGGGAAGGTCAACTCCTGCGATACGTGCCACTCAGATCATCCTTGCCGTTGCTTGTGACGGGGATTGCTGCAGATCACCCAGACGCGTCCACGACGTCTGATGATCCGACATTTCTCACACATTTTCTTGGTGGAAGGCCGTACCTTCATCATCTGCTCCAAAACTCGAATTGGCCCGTCGCACGAGACAACCTGAACCCAGAATCTGATTCGGGGGTAGGGGACGATGTCGTCCGGGCCTGAATACGCGTTGAACGGCGCGAAAAAGCGCCGCAACGACTCGTAATGCTACCCACGGGCCGCACTTTGCTCAAATTCCACCGGAACCGGCTCCTCACCGGCAGTGAATACCTGGGTTCCGTCGGGCGTCAGGCAAACCGTGTGCTCCCAGTGCGCCGACAACGAGCCATCCGCTGTGCGGACCGTCCACCCGTCGTCGTCGACCGAAGTGTGTCTGGCGCCGACGTTGAACATGGGCTCGATACACAGCGACATCCCCGTGCGCAGCCGTAGACCCTGACCGCGTCGCCCATAGTTGGGGACCTGTGGCTCCTCGTGCATCTGCCGGCCGATGCCATGACCCACGTACTCCTCGACGACCCCAAACCCGTTGTCCTTGCCGACATCGGCCACCGCCGCCCCGATATCGCCGAGATGCCCACCCTTGCGCACCTCTCGAATGCCTACCCACAGAGCCTCCTCGGTCACATCGATGAGACGCTGCGCCTCGGCACTGACCATGCCGATCGGCATCGTGAAGGCGGCGTCGCCGTGAAAGCCCTCGTAGATCGCGCCGGCATCGACCGACAGGATGTCGCCCTCCTGGAGGGGCCGGTCCGAAGGTATCCCATGGACGATCACGTCGTTGGGCGAGAGACAGAGGGTTGCGGGATAGGTGCCGTGATAACCGAGGAAGGAGGACGTGCAACCACGCTCTTCCAGGATCCGCGCCGAGATCTCTTCCAGAGTCAACAGCGACACGCCTGGCGCAGCGGCTTCTCTCACCGCCTCGTGGATGGCGGCCACGGCGGCGCCCGCCTTGGCCATCTTGGCGAACTCGCGTCGGGACTTGATGGTGATCATGGACGCTCCAACGCGGAAAGGATCCGTTCGGTCACCACCTCGACCGGCGCCATGCCATCGACGTGGACGATCAGGCCCCGGTCGCCGTAGACGTCGAGCAAGGGAGCGGTCTGCTCCTGATACACCTTGAAGCGGTTGCGGATCGTGTCCTCGGTGTCGTCGGCACGCCCCCGGGCCAGCAGACGCTCCACCAAGGCGTCCTCATCCACATCGAACACCACGACGGAGTCGAGCCCATCTTCGCCGAGCAGCCCATCGAGAGCAGCCACCTGGCCTTCGGTGCGGGGGAAACCGTCGAGGATGTAACCCTTGGCGGCATCCCGCTCGGCCAGACGCTCTCTGAGCATCTCGACCGTGATCTCGTCGGGCACGTACTCCCCGGCCTTCATGATCGAGTCGACCAACTTGCCGAGCTCAGTGCCGGTCGAGACGTGATGACGGAACATGTCCCCCGTTGATATGTGGGGGATGCCCAGACGCTCGGCGACCCTCGCCGCCTGAGTGCCCTTGCCGGCGCCAGGCGGACCAATGAAGAGCAGCTTCATCGCCCCAACTCTCTCGAACTCAGGGCGCCAGACTTCGCTGAGCGGTGCTGGGAACCCTGGGTTCTCGGTATCAGACTCATCAAGTGAGGATGCCCTCGTAATTCCTCATGGTCAGCTGGGACTCGATCTGCTTCATCGTCTCCAGGGCGACCCCGACCACGATGAGGATCGAGACCCCGGAGAAGGCGATGTTGATCCCCCAGACCGCCCCGGCGATGGCGGGGAGGATGGCGATGAGTGCCAGGAAGATGGAGCCGGGCAGCGTGATCCGGTTGAGGATGAAGGCGAGGTGCCGCGCCGTCTGCCGTCCGGGGCGCACCCCGGGCACGAACCCACCCTGACGCTGGATCATCTCGGCCTGCTTCTCCGGATCGAACTGGATGGCGGTATAGAAGTAGGTGAAGAAGATGATTAGCGCGAAGAGGATCAGGATGTACCACCAGCTCACGCCGCCCGTCCCCCCACCCAGGTTCTCGTCGATCCAGCGGTAGATCGACTGCACCCAGGCGGCATCTGACGGGATGGCGGTGATGATCAAGGACGGGATCAACATCACCGAGGTGGCGAAGATGACCGGGATGACCCCTGCGGTGTTCACCTTGAGCGGGATGTAGGTCGACTGGCCGCCCATGACCCGACGCCCCCGTACCCGCTTGGCGAACTGGATCGGGATCCGGCGCTGTGCCTGGTCGACGTAGATGATCGCCCCGATCATGGCCAGGAAGATGGCGATGATCACGATGAACCTGATCGGCAGATCGGCGCCCCAAGTCTGACCCCAGATCTGGCCGAACACGAAGGGGAACTGGCTGAGGATGGACACGAAGATGATGAGGGACATCCCGTTGCCCACCCCACGCTGGGTGATGAGCTCCCCGAGCCACATGACCATGGCTGTACCGGCCGTCATCGTCAGGACGATGAGGATGACCCGACCCGGTGTGTAGTTGGGGATCAAGTCGATGCCGCCGGTGAACCGTCCGGTATGGAACAGATAGGTGAAGCCGGTCGACTGGATCAGGGCCAGGATCACCGTCAGGTATCTGGTCCACTGGGTGATGACCTTCCGACCCGACTCGCCTTCCTCCTGCAGGGCCTGGAGCCGGGGGATGACGACCGTCAGCAACTGCATGATGATGGAAGCGGTGATGTAGGGGATGATCCCGAGGGCGAACACGGAGAACGACTCCAGCGCCCCGCCGGAGAAGAGGTTGAGCAACCCGTAGATGCCACCTGCCTGCTGCTGGGACTGGAACAGCTCCACTGCCTCGAGGTCGATGCCCGGGACAGGGATGGTGGCCCCGAGGCGGTAGACCCCGAACATGGCCAGGGTGAAGAAGATCTTCCCCCGGAGGTCCGGGATCTTGAACATGTTGCGGTAGATGGAGAGCATTGGGTTCTGAGTCCTAGGTCGTAGGTTCTAGGTGTTGAATCAATTGATGACTTCGGCGGTTCCGCCGGCGTCTTCGATCTTCTTCTTGGCCGCCGCACTAAAGGCATGAGCCTTCACGTTGAGGACCTTGTCCACCTCACCCTGGGCCAGCACCTTGACCCGTCCCCGATGACGGATGAGGCCACGACTGCGAAGCTCTTCGGGAGTCACATCGGCCCCTTTGTCGAATACGTCTAGCGCTGCCAGGTTGACGATTGCGAACTCTTCTTTGTTCGGGTTGGTGAACCCGGGGAGTTTGGGGATACGCATCGAGAGCGGGGTCTGCCCACCCTCGAAGCCGGGACGAAGTGTGTTACGGGCCTTGAGCCCCTTGGTGCCCCGCCCTGCGGTCTTCCCTCTTCGGCCACCCTCGCCACGACCCACCCGGATCTTCTCCTTCTTGGAGCCGGGGGCGGGCTGCAGGTGGTGCAGCTTCAGTTTTTCCTTCTTCTCTTCGGCCATTCTTGTTACCTACTACCTAGTACCTAATACGGACGAGGGCTTCAGCCCTCGTCCACTTCTACGAGGTGCCGCACCCGGTGCAGCATCCCGCGCAGAGACGGGGAATCGACGTGCTCTCTGGTCTGATGGAGCTTGCGCAAGCCCAGCGACTCCACGGTCGCCCTGGTCTTGGGCTTCTCGCCGATCACCGATCTCCTCAATGTCACTTTCACGATCTTGTCAGCCATCAAATCCTCACTTGGTGTGGGCCCGCATCGCTTCTGTCGAGCGGTAGGCGGCGAGCAGACCGGGTGGGATGATGTCCTCCGCCTGCTTGCCCCGCAGACGGGCAACCTCGTCGGGCCGACGTTGCCCGGTCAATGCGTTCATGGCAGCTTTGGCCACATTGAGATGGGTCGGCGATCCAAGCGACTTGGCCAGGGCGTCCTTGACTCCGGCAGCCTCCAGGATCTGACGCACCGCGCCCCCGGCGATGACACCGGTGCCCGGCGCTGCAGGCTTGATCAGGACCCGAGAGGCACCATGCTCACCGGTCGCCTGGTGGACCACCGTCTGACCCGCCATCGGGATCATGACCATGGCGCGCCGCGCCGTCTCCATCCCTTTCTGGATGGCCGCCGGCACTTCCTTGGCCTTGCCGTATCCGATCCCGACCTTGCCGGCTCCATCACCGACCACCACAAGGGCGGTGAAGCTGAAGCGGCGCCCGCCCTTGACCACTTTGGCCACGCGGTTGATCTGGATCACGCGCTCGTCGAACGTCGTCTGTTGGTCCTGGGCCATTGTTTTAGAACTCCAATCCGGCTTCGCGTGCTGCGTCGGCGAGGGCTTTGACCTTGCCGTGGAACTTGTATCCGCCCCTGTCGAAGACGACGGTGGTCACGCCGGCGTCCTTTGCCCGGCTGGCAAGCGCCTCACCCACCTTGGCCGCGGCGGCCAGGTTGAGGTTGTCCGAGCGGAGATCCGACTCCTGTGAGGAGGCGGCCGCCAGGGTGCGGCCCTCGACATCGTCGATGACCTGAGCGTAGATGTACTTGTTGCTGCGGTACACGGCCAGACGAGGTCGCTCGACTGTGCCATGGATGCGCTTGCGGACCCGGGTGTGACGCCGGCTCCGAGCATCTTCTCGTGAGCCTCGCATCACTTACCTGCCTTTCCGGCCTTGCGCCGAACGTACTCACCGGCATACCTGATCCCCTTGCCCTTGTAGGGCTCGGGCGGGCGCACCTTGCGGATGTCGGCCGCAACCTGGCCGACCTGCTCCTTGTCGATGCCGGAGACCACGATGCGGGTCGGCTCGGGCACCTCGAAGGTGATCCCCTTGGGGGCTTTCACATCCACGGGGTGGCTGAATCCGACGAGCAGCTCGATGTCGGATCCCTTCAGGCTGGCGCGATAGCCGACACCCTGGATCTCCAGCACCTTGGAGAAGCCCTCGGAGACACCTTGAACCATATTGGCGAGGAGGGCGCGGCTGAGACCGTGAAGGGCCCTCGACTCGCGGGTGTCGTCCTCACGAACAACGGTGATGACACCATCCTCGATCGAGAAGCTGACCCGATCGTGGAACTGGCGCGACAGCTCACCCTTGGAGCCCTTGACGGTGACATGGGTCCCGTCCACCTTGATATCGACACCGGACGGCATGTCCACCGGCATCTTCCCGATACGGCTCATATCACCAGACCTCGCACACGACCTCGCCGCCGAGACGACGGCGACGTGCCTCTCTGTCGGGGAGCAAGCCCTGGCTCGTGGAGACCACAGCGATGCCGAGACCGCCCTGGACGCGGGGCAGCTCGGAGGCACCCCGGTAGACACGGTGACCGGGCTTGGACACTCGCTTGATCCCCTCGATAGCAGGCTGACGACGGTTGCCGTAGCGCAGCACGAGCTCGAGCTCGCTGAGGGCGCCATCGGCCTTGACGTCGTAACGGTCGATGAAGCCCTCGTCGACGAGGATTCGGGCAATGCCGACCTTCAATTTCGACGACGGCATCACGACTCTCTCATGCCCGACCGCAATCGCGTTGCGGATCCGGGTGAGCATGTCGGCAATCGGATCGGTCATCATTACCAAGACGCCTTTCTCACACCGGGCAGCTCGCCACGCGAGGCCAGCTCGCGCACGCAGATGCGGCACATGCCGAAATCACGCAAGTAGGCGCGGGCGCGGCCACAGCGCTGGCATCGGCTGTACCCGCGGACCTTGTACTTCGGCGTGCGGCTGGCCTTTACGACCAGCGATTTCTTAGCCATTCAGAATCCTCCTTCAGACCCCGGTGGTTGCCTTGCGGAATGGGAAGCCGAAGGCATCGAGCAACGCCCTTGCGTGCTCGTCGTTGGTCGCTGACGTGCAAATCGTGATGTCCATTCCCCTGGTGGTCGAGACCTGGTCGAAATCGACCTCGGGAAAGATCAGCTGCTCGGTCACCCCGAAGCTGTAGTTGCCCCGACCGTCGAAGGAACGAGGGTTGAGACCCCTGAAGTCACGGATTCGGGGGATGGCGATGCCCAGCAGACGGTCGAAGAACTCCCACATTCGTGCCCCGCGAAGGGTCACCGAGGCTCCGACCGGCATGCCCTCTCGCACCTTGAAGTTGGCGATGGACTTGCGGGAACGGTTCAGCTTGGGCTTCTGCCCGGTGATGAGGGTGAGCTCGTCCATGGCGGAGTCGATCGACTTCTTGTCCTGGACCGCCTCGCCCACTCCCATGTTGACCACGATCTTCTCGAGACGCGGGATCTGCATGACATTGGCCAACCCCAACTCGTCCTTGAGACGCGGGGCGAGCTGCTCGGCGTAGAGACTCTTCAGACGAGGTTGCTCGCTCACAGGTCACCTCCGCACTTGACACATGTCCGGTGCTTCTTGCCCTTGTCGTCGATGCGGTGGCCGATACGGGTCGGACCGCATTTCTCACAGACGATCATCACGTTCGAGGCGTCGATGGGCATGTCCTTGTCGATGATCCCGCCCTGCATGGTGGAGCCGGTGGGTCGACGATGCCGCTTGGCAGTGTTGACCCCCTCGACGAGGACCTTGCCCTTGTCGGGGATGACGCGGGTGATCCGTGACTCCTTCCCGGCGTCCTTGCCGGCGATCACCATCACTTTGTCTCCATGTTTGAGCTTCATCACAAAACCTCTGGTGCCAATGAGACGATTCGCATGAACTTGCGATCACGGAGCTCCCGAGCAACCGGCCCGAAGATGCGGGTCCCGCGGGGCTGGGAGTTGTTGTCGATGATCACACATGCGTTGTCGTCGAAGCGGATGTAGGTGCCATCAGGACGACGCGACTCCTTCTTGGTTCGGACGACGACGGCCTTGACCACCTCGCCCTTCTTGACCGACCCACCCGGGTTGGCGTCCTTGACCGCAGCCACGATCACATCGCCCACCCCGGCGTAGCGGCGGGAAGAACCACCGAGGACGCGGATGCAAAGCACCTCGCGGGCACCGGTGTTGTCCGCCACCTTGAGCCGGGACTCCTGCTGGATCATCTGGCCCTCTCCACGACTTCCACCACGCGCCACCGCTTTTGCTTCGACAGCGGGCGGGTCTCCATGATGCGGACTGTGTCGCCGAGCTTGGCGTCGTTGGTCTCGTCATGAGCATGGAACTTGGTGCTGTGGCGGACCACCTTGTCGTAGCGGGGGTGGCTTCGCTGGGTTGGGACTTCGACGGTGACCGTCTTGTCGCGGGCGTCGGAGATGACCACACCAACACGGACCTTGCGGCGCCCTCTCGTATCGTTCTCTGCCATCAGGCACGCTCCTCGGTCCCGGCGGCGGCGTCGACAGAGGCGAGCTCACGCTCATGTAGCACGGTGAGAATCCGTGCGATGTCCTGCTTGACGGCCTTGATGCGGGCATGGTTGTCCAGCTGATTCGTGGCGAGCTGGAAGCGAAGGTTGAACTTCTCCTCCTTGGCCTCCGCCAACGCCTCGATCAGCTCTGTGTCTGTCATTTCACGAAATTCGGAAGGGGTCATGAGTCCTCCCGGGTCACGAATCGGGTCTTGATCGGCAGCTTGTGACCGGCCTTCCGCATGGCCTCGCGAGCGAGGTCCTCGGGCACACCGGCCAGCTCGAACATGACCCGTCCCGGCTTCACGACCGAAACCCAGAACTCTGGGTTCCCCTTGCCCGAGCCCATACGGGTTTCGGCGGGCTTCTGGGTAACTGGCTTGTCGGGGAAGATCGTGATCCACACTTTCCCGCCGCGCTTGACGGCGCGGGTGATGGCGACACGGGCCGACTCGATCTGCCTGGCGGTGATCCAGCCCGACTCGAGCGCCTGCAGCCCGTACTCGCCGAACGTCACATGAGTCCCACCCTTGGCAACACCGGAGCGTCGTCCGCGATGAACCTTCCGGTGCTTTGTCCGCTTAGGCATCAGCATGAGAAGCCTCGCTGCGCTCGGCCGTACTTGGTATCTGGTACCTGGTACTTGAACAGGGAAGTCATCACTCTTCCTCGGTGCTCACGGTGGGCTCGGCGGGCTCGAGCGAGACGTCAGGCTCAACCGGAGTGGCTTCCTCGGTGGCCTCGGCGGGCTCGAGCGAGACGTCAGGCTCAACCGGAGTGGCTTCCTCGGTGGCCTCGGCGGGCTCGAGCGAGACGTCAGGCTCTACCGGAGTGGCTTCCTCGGTGGCCTCGACGGTCTCGGGAGCGGTCGTCTCGACGCCCGCGGTGGGCTCGGCGGGGGTCTCGCCGCCAGGGGTCTCCACGGCAGGAGCGGTGACATCGACGTCTTCGACGGCCGACTCGTACTCGACCTTGGCCTCGGCAGCAGTCGGCCTGCGGCCGCCACCGGCCTCGATCAGACGCCTACCGCCCTCCTTGTTGCCGCCGCCGGCCTCGACGAGACGCTTACCGCCACCGGCCTCGATCAGACGTGGCTTGCGCTCACCGGCTCCGGCGGCCTCTTCGGCCCGTGACTTGATGCTCTTCTGAGTGCGACGCGCCGGCCCACCCGTGGCCAAGTCGGCCTCGGCCGCGATTCGGTCACCGGAGACCTGACCGCTGCTGACAACTTCTCCCCGATACACCCAGACTTTGACGCCGATTGCCCCGACGGTGGTCTTGGCAGTGGCGGTCCCGTAGTCGATGTCGGCGCGAAGCGTGTGCAATGGCACACGTCCTTCGCGGTACCACTCGCGACGCCCCATGTCGGCCCCACCAAGACGGCCCTTGCACTCGACCCGGACCCCTTCGGCTCCGGCCTTCAGGGCGGACGCGATGGCGCGCTTCATAGCGCGTCGAAACGCGATGCGGTTCTCGATCTGGTCGGCGACGCCTCGGGCCAGCAGGGCGGCGTCGAGATCAGGGTCCTTGACCTCGTTGATGTTGAGCTTGACCGGCCTTTTGGCCAGGGCCTCCAGATCGCCCCGCAGACGCTCGGCCTCGGCACCCTTACGGCCGATCACGACACCGGGGCGGGCGGTATGGATGTCCACGATGAGACGGTCACGCGTGCGCTCGATGTCGACACGGGACACGGCGCCACGAACCAGCTCCCTCTTCAGATAGTCGCGGATCCGCCAGTCCTCGTTGACGAAGCTGACGTACTCCTTTTCGGAGAACCACTTCGACTTCCAGTCAGTGGAAATACCTAGACGGAATGAATAGGGGTGAACCTTCTGACCCATCAGCTCACCTCCTCGTTCATGTCCGACACCACGATCGTGATGTGGCTTGTGCGCTTTCGGATTCGGGTTGCGCGCCCACGGGCCCGGGGCCGGTAGCGCTTGAGGGTCGGTCCCTCGTCGGCAAAGGCCTCGGCGACCACCAGGTCGTCGGCGTCGAGAGCGTGGTTGTGCTCGGCATTGGCCACGGCCGACTTCAGGACCTTGCTGATCGGCTCGGTCGCGCCGCGCGAGGTCAGCCGAAGAACGTCTTCGGCCTCTTGCACGGGCAACCCGCGCACGAGGTCGAGAACGCGTCGCACCTTGTACGGCGAGTGCCGGACGTATTTGGCTTGTGCCCTGACCTTCATCGTTTCCTCGCTGCCTTGTCGGCGTGCCCGCGGAAGGTGCGGGTGGGGGCGAATTCGCCCAGCTTGTGACCCACCATCGATTCCGTGATGTACACCGGCACGTGCTTGCGGCCATCGTGGACCGCGATCGTGTGCCCGATCATCTCGGGGATGATCGTGGAGCGCCGGGACCAGGTCCTGATCACCCGTTTGCCCCCGGTTCGGTTCAACTCGTCCACCTTGTTGGCCAGGTGGTCGTCGACGAACGGGCCCTTCTTAAGACTTCTGCTCATTGTTATCTGCGGCCCTTCTTGGCGCGACGGCGGACGATGTACTGGTTGGACGCCTTCTTCTTGCTCCTGGTCCGGCCCTCGGGCTTGCCCCACGGGCTCGTCGGGTGGCGTCCACCTGACGATTTGCCCTCGCCACCACCCAGCGGGTGATCGACCGGGTTCATGGCAACACCCCTTGTCTGGGGACGGACGCCCTTCCACCGGTTGCGGCCGGCCTTGCCCAACTTGATCAGCTCGGCCTCGGTGTTGCCCACCTGACCTACCGTCGCCCGGCAGTCGAGAGGCACCTGGCGCATCTCTCCGGACGGGAGCCGGAGCAGCGCGAGGTCGTTCTCTTTCGACATCAGCTGCACCGAGGTACCGGCGGAGCGGGCGAGCTTGGCTCCCCCACCGGGGCGCATCTCGATGGCATGAACGTTGGTGCCGGCCGGAATGTTCCGGAGAGGGAGGGCATTCCCCGGGCGAATCTCCGCGCCGGAGCCCGATTCGAGCCGGTCGTCCACCTTCACCCCGACCGGGGCGAGGATGTACCGCTTCTCGCCGTCGGCATAGTTGAGCAATGCGATGCGGGCGTTGCGGTTGGGGTCGTACTCGATGGTGGCGACGCGGGCGGGCACGCCGTCTTTGTCCCGACGGAAGTCGATGATCCGGTAACGCTGCTTGTGGCCGCCCCCACGATGACGCGAAGTGACCCGACCCTGGGTGTTGCGACCACCGGTCTTGCCCTTCTTGGAGATAAGCGTCTTCTCGGGTCGATCCGTGGTGATCTCGGCGAAGTCCGAGACGGTCTGGAACCGTCGGCCCGGAGAGGTCGGCTTGCGTTTGTTTATTGCCATCTCAAACCCCGAAGAGATCTATCGAATTGCCATCGGCGAGTGTGACCAGGGCGCGCTTGGTGTCCTTGCGACGACCACGCGACCATCCCTGGCGCTTCATCTTGCCCTTGCGATTGAGAGTGTTGACCCTGAGCACCCGGACCTCGAAGATCGCCTCCACGGCATCCTTGATCTCCTCCTTGTTGGTGCGGGGGTCGACCACGAAGGTGTACGTGTTGTTGCGCTCGATGAGGTCGTAGGACTTCTCCGAGACGACGGGGGCGAGGACCACGTCGCGTGGGTCCTTCATCAGGACTCACCCCCCTCGTCCTTCACGAAGTCGCTCTCGCTGACTTCATAAGAGCTGGCGCGGCCCACCGACCCGACCGTGTGAGAGGTGAAGATCACCTGGTCGGCCCAGAGAACGTCATAGGGCGTGAGGTGGCCCGGCTGGCAGAGACGGACCTCGGGAAGATTCCGGAAGGAACGACCGGCGTTCCCATCGAGCTTTCCGAGGACGACGAGCGACTTGCCACCAGCGCCGATCGCCTCCAGAAAGCTCACCGCCTGCTTCGTCTTTGGGGTCGACCAGTCGAGGTCCTCGATCACCATGACCGCTTCCTCGGAGGCACGGGCCGATAGGGCGCTACGGAGGGCCAAGCGCCTCATCTTCTTGGGTGTGCGCTGCGTGTAGTCGCGGGGCTTGGGGCCATGGGCCACACCGCCGCCGACCCAGTGCGGGGCACGAATCGAACCTTGACGGGCCCGTCCCAGGCCTTTTTGGCGCCAGGGCTTGCGGCCACCGCCACGCACCTCGCCACGCGTCTTGGTCGAGGAGGTGCCGGATCTCCTCGCGGCCAGTTGTGCCGTGATCACCTGATGGAGCACTGCAAGGTTGGGCTCGATCCCGAAGACCTCGGCGTCGAGCTTGAAGTCGCCTTTGGAGGTGCCATCCGAGGTGTAGAGAGGGGCTTTGATGTCAGCCATGGGCCTTGACCGCCTCTCGAACCAGGACGACCGAGCCCTTGGGCCCGGGGACGGCGCCACCGAGCAGGAGGATGTCACGCTCACCATCGACACCGACGATTTCGATGTTCAGAGTGGTCACCCGCTCGCCGCCGAGGCGGCCGGCCATGCGAGTGCCCTTGAAGACGCGAGCCGGTGTGGCACAGGCGCCGATCGAGCCGGGGGCACGGTGCACCTTGTGGCTGCCATGTGAGGCGCCCTGACCGGAGAAGTTGTGCCGCTCCATGACGCCGGCGAAGCCTTTGCCCTTGGAGACGCCTGAGACGTCGGCTTTGGTCCCGGCCTGGAACAGGTCGGTGATGCGGATCTCCTGGCCCACCGTGTAGATGCTGGGGTCATCGACCCTCAGCTCGACCAGATGCCGGGCCGGGGCGACTCCTGCCTTGGCGTAGTGACCGGCTTCGGGCTTGTTGACCTTGCCCGGCTTGGCCTCGCGGAACGAGATCTGGATCGAGTTGTAGCCGTCGGTCTCCTCGGTCTTGATCTGGACGACGCGACAGGGCCCGGCCTTGATGACCGTCACGGGGATAGCCCGTGCCTGGTCGTCGAAGACCTGGGTCATGCCCAATTTGGTGCCGAGGATGGCGTTCACTGTGACTCCTGCGGGGGGAGGACCCCCCTGCGCCCCCCGCCGATGGCGAGGTTGGCGCGCTTGACCTGATATGAAGACCGAGAGGTCTTCGCGTCCCGTCCGACTCGAAGCAAGCCTGCAGCAATGGCAATCAAGGAATTCATAACTTGAGCTCTACCTCTACGCCGGCGGGGAGCTCGAGACGCATCAGTGAGTCGACCGTTTTCGGGGTCGGCTCGAGGATGTCGATCAGGCGCTTGTGGATCCTCATCTCGAAGTGCTCGCGCGAGTCCTTGTCCACGTGCGGCCCGCGGATGACGCAGTAACGGTGGATCTCGGTGGGCAGGGGAACCGGTCCCTTCACCTTGGCCTGAGTCCGCACCACGGTCTCGGTGATCTTCTTCGAAGACTCATCGACCACGTTGTGGTCGTATGCCTTGAGACGAATGCGGATCTTCTGCTGGTCGCTCATTTGACGATCTTTACGACTCGGCCGGCGCCGACGGTGCGGCCACCTTCCCGGATGGCGAAACGGAGACCTTCGTCCATGGCGATCGGAGCGATCAGCTCCACGCTCATCTCCGTATTGTCCCCCGGCATCACCATCTGAGTCCCCTCAGGCAGTTGGATAGCCCCGGTCACATCAGTAGTCCGGAAATAGAACTGGGGTCGATACCCGGGGAAGAACGGGTTATGCCGACCGCCCTCCTCCTTGGTCAGGACATAGACCTGAGCTTCGAAATCGGTATGAGGAGTGATCGACCCGGGTTTGGCCAGGACCTGACCCCGCTCCACATCATCCTTACCCACACCCCTGAGCAACACACCCACATTGTCCCCCGCCCGACCCTCGTCCAACAGTTTGCGGAACATTTCGATCCCGGTCGCCACCGTCTTATGAGTAGGACGGATCCCCACGATCTCCACTTCCTCATTCACCTTCAAAATCCCCTGCTCCACCCTCCCGGTGACAACAGTGCCTCTTCCCGTGATACTGAACACGTCCTCGATGCTCATCAGGAACGGCTTTTCGGTATCCCGATCCGGCTCCGGCACATAATCATCAACCGCAGTCATCAACTCCATGATCTGATCAGAAGACGCCTCATCCCCATCCAACGCCTTCAAAGCGCTCCCCCGGACGACAGGAACCTCATCCCCCGGAAACTCATACTCAGTCAACAAGTCCCGGACCTCGAGCTCGACCAGGTCCAACAGCTCCTCATCATCAACCATGTCCACCTTGTTCAAAAACACCACAATCGAAGGCACACCCACCTGACGGGCCAACAACACATGCTCCCGGGTCTGAGGCATCGGACCATCAGCCGCCGACACCACCAGAATCGCCCCATCCACCTGCGCCGCCCCCGTAATCATGTTCTTGATGTAATCGGCATGACCCGGCATATCCACATGCGCATAATGACGAGCCTCAGTCTCATACTCCACATGAGCGATCTGAATCGTGATCCCCCGCTCACGCTCCTCAGGAGCCTTATCAATCATGTCAAACGACGTCATCTGATTCGAACCACCCACCCGCTCCGACAAAACACGAGTAATCGCAGCCGTCAACGTCGTCTTCCCATGATCAATATGACCCATCGTCCCCACATTCACATGCGGCTTCGTACGCTCAAACTTCGCCTTCGCCATGATCCTCTTGGCTCCTCTATCTCTTCTCTAACCGTCTTCTTTTGCTCTTCAGGACTCGCCGCGACGGCTCGCCACGATGTCTTCTGCGATCGAGTCGGGAACGTCCTGATATGAGTGAAACTGCATCGAATAGGTGGCGCGTCCCTGTGTCTTGGAGCGGAGATCGGTGGCATATCCGAACATCTCCGACATGGGCACCTGTGCCCTGATCACCTGGCTGTTGCCACGTTGGGTCATGCCCTCGACCTTGCCCCTACGTGAGTTGAGGTCGCCGATCACATCGCCCATGTATTCGTCGGGGGTGGTCACCTCTACCTCCATGACCGGCTCGAGCAGCTTGACGCCGGCCTTGCGGGCGGCCTCCTGCAATGCCATCGACCCGGCGATCTTGAAAGCCATCTCCGAGGAGTCGACGTCGTGGGCCGACCCGTCGGTGAGGGTTGCCCGGACATCGACCAGCGGATAGCCGGCGACGATGCCCTGGTCGAGCGCCTCCTCGATCCCGTCGTCGACCGACGGTATGTACTCGCGGGGCACCTTGCCGCCCTTTATCTGGTCGACGAATTCGTACCCGCCGCCGGGGCCGGTGGGCTCGAGATTGATGACGACGTGTGCGTACTGGCCCTTGCCGCCGGTCTGCTTGACATGGCGGTACTCGACCTTTTCCACCGCCCGACGGATGGTCTCCCGGTAGGCCACCTGGGGCTTGCCCACGGTCGCATCCACCTTGAACTCGCGCAGGAGGCGGTCGACGAGGATCTCCAGATGGAGCTCGCCCATGCCCGAGATGATCGTCTGCCCCGTCTCGTCGTCGGTCCTAACCAGGAATGTCGGGTCCTCTTCGGAGAGCCGGTGCAGCGATTCGGAGAGCTTCTCGTCGTCGGACTTGGTCTTGGGCTCGATGGCCACCGAGATGACCGGGGCTGGGAACTCCATCGACTCGAGCTGGATGGCCTTCCCCTGGTCGGACAGGGTGTCACCGGTCGTGGTGTTCTTGAACCCGATGCCCGCCACGATGTCTCCGGCGAACACATCGTCGATGTCTTCACGGGAGTTGGCGTGCATGCGGAGGATTCTCCCGAGTCGCTCCTTCTGCCCGGTGGTGGTGTTGAGGACCGTGTCGCCCTTGGCGGCGTGGCCCGAGTACACCCGGAAATAGGTCAGCTTGCCGACATGGGGATCGGACATGATCTTGAAGGCGAGGGCCGCGAAAGGCTCGCCGTCCTCGGGCATGCGCTCGACCACGACCTCTTGGTCACCGGGTCGGAAGCCCTTGATCGCCGGCAGGTCGGCCGGGCTGGGCAGATAAGCAACCACCGCGTCGAGAAGAAGCTGGACACCCTTGTTCTTGAAGGCGGACCCGCAGAAGACCGGGGTGAAGTCACCGGCGATGGTGCCGGTGCGAACTCCTTCCTGGATCTCCTTGGAGGTCAGATCGCCACTCTCGAGATATGCATCGAGGAGCTCCTCCGAAGTCTCGGCGACCGTCTCGAGCAGCTTCTCCCGGTACTCGGCAGCCCGGTCGGCGAGGTCGGCGGGGATATCGGTGGTGTCCCAGTGCTTCCCGTCATCGCCCTTCCAGATGTGGGCTTTCATCTCGACCAGGTCGACGACGCCGGCGAAGTCGGCCTCGGTCCCGATCGGGAGTTGGAGCACGAGCGGACGCGCCCCGAGCCGATCGATGATCGACTTGACATCGAAGTAGAAGTCGGCGCCGGTCCGATCCAGCTTGTTGATGAAGCAGATGCGGGGCACGCCGTAGCGGTCCGCCTGACGCCACACGGTCTCCGATTGAGGCTCGACGCCGGCGACGCCGTCGAACACGGCGATTGCCCCGTCGAGGACACGGAGGGACCGCTCCACCTCGACGGTGAAGTCGACGTGACCCGGAGTGTCGATGATGTTGATCAGGTGCTCGTGCCAGACGCAGGTGGTGGCGGCGGAGGTGATGGTGATGCCACGCTCCTGCTCCTGCTCCATCCAGTCCATCGTGGCGGCGCCTTCGTGGACCTCACCGATCTTGTAGTTGCGGCCGGTGTAATAGAGGATGCGCTCGGTCAGAGTGGTCTTGCCCGCGTCGATATGAGCCATGATCCCGATGTTTCGGGTTCGGCTCAGCGGCACCTGGCGCAGATGTGATATGGCAGCGTTTCCGTTGCTCATTCTCTTCTTCTCTTACTCCGACTCGATATGCGGTTGTGAACGTCCCACGTCCTGCGGTTCGGGCCCGTTTCGGTGTCGGGCCCGCCTGCTGGAACGTTCTTCGGGTTACCAGCGGTAGTGGGCGAAGGCCTTGTTGGACTCCGCCATCTTGTGAACATCTTCCTTGCGCTTCACGGCCGCCCCGGTGTAGTTGGAGGCGTCCAGGATCTCGTTGGCGAGACGCATCGCCATGGTTGGCTCACGCCGCTGTCTGGCGAAATTGACCAGCCAGCGAATGGCCAGAGTCTCCTGTCGGCGGGCCGATACCTCGACTGGCACCTGGTACGAGCTTCCTCCAACCCGCCGGGACCGCACCTCGACCTGGGGCCGGACGTTGTCCACGGCCCGCTTGAGGATCACGCTCGGGTCCTGGCTGGTGCGCTGCTCGACGACTTCGAGGGCCCCGTAGACGATCTCCCGGGCCGTGTTCTTCTTCCCCTTCCACAAGACCTTGTTGATGACCTTGCTGACGAGGACGCTGCGGAATACCGGATCTGGGTCGATCTTGCGCTTCTGTGCTGGCGCCCGACGCATCAGGAAACCTTCTTCGATCCGTAGCGGCTGCGCGCCTGTCTGCGATCACTGACTCCCGAGGCATCGAGGGTGCCGCGGATGACCTTGTAGCGCACGCCCGGCAGGTCACGAACCCGACCACCGCGAACCAGCACGATGCTGTGCTCCTGGAGGTTGTGACCCTCACCGGGGATGTAGGCAGTGACCTCGATCTGAGAAGAGAGACGCACTCGAGCCACCTTGCGGAGTGCCGAGTTCGGCTTCTTGGGCGTCACGGTGTAGACGCGGGTACACACGCCGCGCCGCTGCGGGGCACCGCCGAGTGCGGCCGTTTTGGCCTTCTTCTTCTTTGGCTTCCTGCCCTCGCGGACAAGTTGCTCGATCGTCGGCATGTTTCTCCTAAACGCCAGGAAACGACCATGGGCACACCCAAGGGTCCGTTCCTGATGTGAACCTTGCGTACCGGGCACTGGACGTGCCCGGCCCATCCGGTCGCGCTCAATAAACGAGCGGCCCCGGACGAAGCACGAATTCTACGTGTCTTCTCCGACTAGGGCCAAATCGATTTGCCTACGGGATGGTAGTGGTGGGCTCGGGCTCGGTGGTCGTGGTGGCCTCGCTCGTGGTGGTGGCCTCTGTGGTGGTCGTCGTTGCCTCGGTTGTCGTGGTTGTCGATGGCGTTGTGGTCGTGGTGGTGGACGACGATGTGGTGGGTGGCCGGGTCGTCGTCGGGGTGGAGGGGCTGGTCGAAGGGCTGCTCGACGGGCGGGTCGTTGTGGTCGGGGCGCCCGGCCGGGTGGTGGTCGTCGGCCCGGGGCCGCTGGGAGTCGCCGATGGCGGTGTGGTCGTCGTCGGTGGCGCGCCCGGGTTCGATGCTCGGCGACGTGGGGGACGGCCGACCGTCGTCTCGGGGTCCTCGACAGTGCCGCTGGTGGCAGTGGTGGCACCGGCCATGGTCGTCGGCGTGGTGGTTGTCGTTGGGATCGGATCGCCCGGGCTCACCGT
This sequence comes from uncultured Acidobacteriota bacterium, assembly GCA_963810465.1. Classification (GTDB taxonomy): domain Bacteria; phylum Actinomycetota; class Acidimicrobiia; order Spongiisociales; family ZC4RG35; genus JARDZU01. Next base: position 270,216 of record CAWENM010000012.1, read on the forward strand.
GGTCGCTGCGGCCAGTACCGCCGCATCCTCTCTGGGCTCACACGACCTGGTCGGGAGCCTGTCTGCCTCTTCGACCCCTGTGATGGCACTTGCATCGGCGTAGACGACGTCGCCGGAGCCTCGCTCGTCACGCAACGCGTAGAAATGGCCGTCATCGCTGCGGCCGACCACCTGAACGGTCTCGCCGGTGAACACCTCGCCGACCTCGGGCTCTCCCGGGCATCCCACGACCGGTCCCCCCTGATCGACCATGCCCGGGGACTCATAGCCGGCCAGCCCGCCGATCCAGGGCACGGCGACGGCGACGCCGACACCGAACACGACGACACCAAGCACCATCACGATCCTGCTCACGGTGACGACGTCGAATCGACGGTGCTGCAAGTGATGGCCCGTGCTGCCCGTCTTGAGGAGGCTTGCCACCTCCTGGGCGAGCTCGTCAGGGGAACGGCGTCTGACACCCTCCCCGGGCGGACCTGGGTTGACACTCATCGACGGGACCTCGGTTTGACCGCGCAGCCACCAGTCCCGCCGCTGCAGGAAAAGCTATCCCGTGGCGGGTCCCTGTCAACGCGAAAGAGCCGCCCCGAAGGGCGGCTCTTTCCAAGGTACCAAGGACCCAGTACGAAGTACCTACTCCTCTTCGTCCTCGCCGCCGCCGAGGGTTCCGCCCAGGGAGGCGAGCCATTCGGCGGGATCCTCGGGGAGACCTTCCTCTTCGCCGGGGGCCATGAGACCGCCCTCGAGATAGCCGAGCGAGGCCACCGTCGTTGCGCCAGGCATTGCAGGCTGGAGCACCTGATACTGCTGGGCGCCGGTGCCGGCCGGGATCAACTTGCCGATGATGACGTTCTCCTTGAGACCCCTCATGAAGTCGGAGCGGCCCTGGATGGCAGCATCGGTGAGCACCCGCGTCGTCTCCTGGAACGAGGCCGCGGACAGCCACGAGTCCGTGGCCAGCGAGGCCTTGGTGATTCCCATGAGCTCAGGCCGACCCTCGGCGGGACGCTTGCCCTCGGTCACCAACTCCTTGTTGGCGTCGCGGAAGTGCTGGTCATCGATCAGAGCCGCAGGCAGGAAATCGGAGTCACTGGGAGCGACCACCCTCACTCGGCGCAGCATCTGTCGGACGATCATCTCGATGTGCTTGTCGTGGATCTCCACACCCTGGGACCGGTACACCTCCTGGACCTGGTCGACCAGGTACTGCTGGGTGGCTCGAACGCCTCGGATTTCGAGGACTTCCTTGGGATCGAGTGGACCTTCGGTCAGCTGGGTACCCGCCTCGATCTCGGTGCCGTTGGCGACGCGGAGCTTGGCGTAACGGGAGATGGCATAGGTCGCCTCCTCCTCGCCGTTCTCGACGACGATCCGCCGGCCGTCCGAGTCCTCAACGAGGTTGACCACACCGCTGGCATCGGAGATGACCGCCTTGCCCTTGGGGGTGCGAGCCTCGAAGAGCTCGACGACCCGGGGCAGGCCATGGGTGATGTCCTCGCCCGCCACACCTCCGGTGTGGAAGGTACGCATGGTCAGCTGGGTGCCCGGTTCGCCGATGGACTGTGCGGCCATGATTCCGACTGCCTCGCCGGTCTCGACCATCTTCCCGGTGGCGAGGGACAGGCCGTAACAGGCCTGGCACACGCCGCCACGGGTATCACAGGTCAGCGGTGAGCGAACCCGGACCGACTCGACGTCGGCCTCCTCGATGGCGTGCAGTTCCTTGGTGCCGAGCACGGTGCCGGCCCGAAGCTTCTCGTCGTCGACGGTCGCCACGAGGGTGCGACCCTCTTTGAGGTCATCGGCCAGGGCACGGCCGAAGATGCGGGAGCGAAGATTGCGGATCTTGCTGCCTCGCTCGTCGACCACCGAGATCACGATTCCCTTGTCGGTCTCACAGTCGGGCTCGAGGATGATCATCTCCTGAGAGACGTCGACGAGACGGCGGGTCAGATAGCCCGAGTCGGCTGTCCTCAGCGCGGTATCGGCAAGACCCTTGCGAGCCCCGTGTGTCGAAATGAAGTACTCGAGCACCGAGAGCCCCTCGCGGAAGTTGGAGATGATGGGACGGGGGATGATGTCACCCTTGGGGTTCGCCACCAGACCTCGCATGCCCGCGATCTGGCGGACCTGCATCATGTTCCCGCGGGCCCCGGACCCGACCATCATGTCGAGAGCGTTGAAACGCTCCGACTTGAGGCCACCCTTCATTGCCTCGGTCACCTTCTCGGTGGCCTCGGTCCAGATCTCAATCAGCTCCTGACGACGCTCCTCATCGGTGACGACACCCTTCTGGAAGAGGCTCTGCACCTTGTCGGCGCGCTCCTCGTACTCCTCGAGGATCTGCGCCTTGTCCGCCGGGGTACGCACGTCGTCCAACGCAATCGTGAGACCCGACTTGGTGGCGTAGTTGAAGCCGAGCTCCTTGATCCCGTCCAGGGTCTCGGCCACCGCCGACCGGGGGTAGCGCTCGATGACGGTCTCGATCAGCTTGCGGATGTCCGCTTTGATCACGACCGAGTCCACGAACGGGAATCCCTCAGGAAGGACCCTGTTGATGAAGACCCGGCCGAGAGTCGTCTCGGAAAGCCCCCCATTGCTCAAGGGTGCATCGGTGAGCAGGCTGCCCAGAGTCGGCTTGAGGTCGGCATGAAGCTCCGCATCGCCGGCGAGATCGCCGAGACGGATCTTGATCGGGGCATGAACGGAGAGCTCGCCGATCTCGTTGGCCATCAGGGCCTCGTCGAAGTCGGCAAACGACCGCCCGGCGCCCTTGGCCTCTTCGATCAGCTCGGAGAGGTAGTAGATCCCGATGACCATGTCCTGGGACGGCGTGACGATCGGACGCCCGGAGGCGGGCGACAACACGTTGTTCGAGCTGAGCATGAGGACCCTTGCCTCGGCCTGCGCCTCCGCCGACAGCGGGAGATGGACGGCCATCTGGTCGCCGTCGAAGTCGGCGTTGAAGGCCTCGCACACCAACGGGTGGATCTGGATCGCCTTGCCCTCGACCAGCACCGGCTCGAAGGCTTGAATGCCGAGACGGTGCAGGGTGGGTGCCCGGTTGAGCAGCACCGGGTGCTCCTGGATCACGTCGGACAGCACATCCCACACCTGGGGGCGCTGCCGCTCCACCATCCGCTTCGCCGCCTTGATGTTCTGGGCCAGGTCGAGGTCGACCAGTCGCTTCATGACGAATGGCTTGAACAGCTCGAGAGCCATGATCTTGGGCAGACCGCACTGATGCAGCTTGAGCTGGGGCCCGACCACGATGACCGAGCGGCCCGAGTAGTCGACGCGCTTGCCGAGAAGGTTCTGACGGAACCGTCCCTGCTTGCCCTTGAGCATGTCGGACAATGACTTGAGGGGGCGGTTGCCCGGCCCGGTCACGGCACGGCCACGGCGGCCATTGTCGAACAGGGCGTCGACGGCCTCCTGAAGCATGCGCTTCTCGTTGTTGACGATGATCTCGGGGGCACCGAGGTCGAGGAGCCTCTTGAGACGGTTGTTCCGGTTGATGACCCGGCGATAGAGATCGTTCAGGTCGGAGGTGGCGAACCGGCCACCATCGAGCTGGACCATTGGCCTGAGGTCGGGCGGGATCACCGGAACGGTCTCGAGGATCATGTCCTCGGGTCGGTTCTCGCCCTCCCAGAAGGGCTTGACCACTTTCATCCGCTGGGTGGCCCGCTGACGCTTCTGTGCCGAGCCGGCATCGAGATTCGTCTCGAGCGTCGCCATCTCGGTATCGAGGTCGAGATGGGTGAGCAGGGCCTTGACGGCCTCTGCCCCCATGCCACCCTCGAAGTAGTCGGCGTAGCGGAAGTAGATCTCCCGCCACAGCTGCTCGGACTCGACGAGATCCTTGGGCTTGAACTTCCGGAAGGTGTCGTACGCGTCCTCGATCAGCTCGATCTCGCGATCGGACCGCTCCTGGCGATCTTTGATCTCCCGCTCGACTTCCTTCTTCCGGGCATTGATCTCCTGGCTCTTGGCCCCGCCCTCTTCCATGCGCTCCAGCTCGTCCTCGAGAGCCTCGAGACGCACCTGGTGCCATTCGGTGAACTCAGAGCGGACGACTTCGATCTCGTCACGCATCGCCGCCTCGAGCTCGGGCAGGTCCTTCTGCCGCTTCTCGTCGTCGACGGAGGTGATGATGTAGCTGGCGAAGTAGATGACCTTCTCCAGCTCCTTGGGCGACATGTCGAGGAGATAGCCGAGACGGCTGGGCACGCCCTTGAAGAACCAGATGTGGGTGACCGGGGCGGCCAGCTCGATGTGGCCCATCCGCTCACGCCGCACCTTGGAACGTGTCACCTCGACACCGCAGCGCTCACAGATGATCCCCTTGTAGCGGATCCTCTTGTACTTGCCGCAGTAGCACTCCCAGTCCCGCTGGGGACCGAAGATGCGCTCGTCGAAGAGACCCTCCTTCTCGGGGCGGAGGGTCCGGTAGTTGATCGTCTCCGGCTTCTTGACCTCGCCGTAGGACCAGGCCCTGATCTGGTCGCTGGAGGCCAGGCCGATCTTTATCTCATCGAATAGTTGCTGCGCCAATGTCACTCACTTCGTTCGTGGTTTTGGGTTATGAGTTCTGAGTTCTGGGTCATTCGGAATCTGGGCGCTCGGGGCGGCTCAGATCGATGCCAAGGGTCTCAACCGAGCGGTACGACTCCTCCTCGAGCTCCCTCAGCTCGATCTCCTCACCGGCGGAGAGCATCTCCACGTTGAGGCAGAGGCTCTGCATCTCCTTGACCAATACCCGGAACGACTCCGGGATGCCCGGCTCCGGGATGTTGTCGCCCTTGACGATCGCCTCGTAGACCTTGACCCGGCCTTGGACGTCGTCGGACTTGATGGTGAGCAGCTCCTGGAGGGCATAGGCGGCGCCATAGGCCTCGAGGGCCCACACCTCCATCTCGCCGAATCGCTGACCGCCGAACTGGGCCTTACCACCGAGCGGCTGCTGGGTGATCATGCTGTAGGGGCCGGTCGAGCGGGCATGGATCTTCTCGTCCACGAGATGGACCAGTTTCAACATGTAGATGTATCCGACCGTGACCGGGCTGTCGAAGGGCTCGCCGGTGCGGCCATCGGTGAGATAGGCCTTCCCGTCGTCACCGACCAGGCGATCACCGTCCCGGTTGGGCCGGGCACTCTGGATCACCTGCATGATCTCGTCCTCGCGGGCGCCGTCGAACACCGGCGTCGCCACCTTGGTCCACGGCTTGACACCGCCGACCGCCGGGCTCTTCCCCTCGAAGGGCTCCCAGCCTTGGGCGGCAGCCCAGCCGAGATGGGTCTCGAGGACCTGCCCGAGATTCATGCGGGAGGGCACACCAAGCGGGGAGAGAATGATGTCGACAGGGGTTCCATCGCCCAGGAAGGGCATCTCCTCCTCGGGGAGGACCTTGGAGATGACTCCCTTGTTGCCATGACGGCCCGCCAGTTTGTCGCCTTCGGAGATCTTCCTCTGCTGGGCGACATAGATGCGAACCAGCTCGTTGACCCCGGGTGGAAGGTCGTATCCCTCGGCCCTCTTGAAGACCTTCACTGCGATCACCTTGCCGGTCTCGCCATGGGGGACCTTGAGCGACGTGTCACGGACTTCACGTGCCTTCTCACCGAAGATTGCACGCAGCAGACGCTCCTCTGGGGTCAGCTCGGTCTCGCCCTTGGGGGTGACCTTGCCCACCAGATAGTCGCCGGGGCCTACCTCGGCGCCGACGCGGATGATCCCCTCCTCGTCGAGATTGGCCAGGACCTCCTCGGGGACGTTGGGGATGTCCCTGGTGATCTCCTCCGCACCGAGTTTGGTGTCCCGGGCATCGATCTCGTGCTCCTCGATGTGGATCGAGGTGAGGACGTCGTCCTTGACGAGACGCTCCGAGATGATGATGGCGTCTTCGAAGTTGTGACCCTGCCACGGCATGAACGCGACCAGCAGGTTGCGCCCGAGAGCGAGTTCGCCCGTCTCCGTCGAAGGACCGTCTGCGAGGACATCGCCAACCTTCACCGTGTCGCCTTCGCGAACGAGCGGCTTGTGGTTCATGCAGGTGCCCTGGTTGGAGCGGCGGAATTTGTCGAGGACGAAGGTGTGCTTCTTGTTGGTCTCCTTCTCCTTGACGACGATCTCGACACCGGTGACCTCGACCACTTCGCCATCGACGGGGGAGATGACCATGTCGCCCGAGTCCTGGGCGGCCCGCTGTTCGACGCCGGTTCCAACCAGGGGGGCGTCAGAAGTGAGCAAAGGCACCGCCTGACGCTGCATGTTCGAGCCCATCAGGGCGCGGTTGGCGTCGTCATGCTCGAGGAACGGGATGAGAGAAGTCGAGACCGAAACGATCTGCTTCGGGGAGACATCCATGTAGTCGACGTCCTTGGCCGGGATGTATTCGACGTCTCCACCGCCGCCGGCGCGGCGCACCAGAACCTTCGGGTTCTGGAACGTGCTGTCCTCCTTGAGTGGGGCGTTGGCCTGGGCGATGACGAATCGCTCCTCCTCTATGGCGGTCAGGTACTCCACTTTGGTCGTGACCTTGCCTGACTCGACCTTGCGGTACGGAGTCTCGATGAAACCGAACTCGTTGACCCTGGCGTATGACGCGAGGGAGCCGATCAGGCCGATGTTGGGGCCCTCCGGCGTCTCGATCGGGCACATCCGCCCGTAGTGGGAGGGATGGACATCTCTGACCTCGAACCCGGCCCGCTCACGGGACAGCCCACCAGGGCCGAGCGCCGAGAGACGACGACGATGGGTGAGCCCGGCCAGCGGATTGGGCTGGTCCATGAACTGAGACAGCTGTGAGGTCCCGAAGAACTCCTTGATGGCAGCCGTGACCGGCCGGATGTTGATCAGGCTCTGTGGGGTGATCGCATCCGGGTCCTGTGTGGTCATGCGCTCGCGGACCACTCGCTCGAGACGGGTGAGTCCGACCCTGACCTGATTCTGGACCAGCTCGCCGACCGTGCGGATTCGACGATTGCCGAAGTGGTCGATGTCGTCGGTGTTGACCGCGACCTCGGTCCCGGTGTGCGTCGTCATCGTGGTCTGGCCGGCGTGCAGCGCTACCAGATACTTGATGGCGTCGATGATGTCCTCGTCACGCAGCAGCTGGAGGCCCTCGGCCCGGTAGTCAGTCGGGCTGTCCTCGCGGTACTTCTGACTGATCTTGTAGCGACCCACCCTCGTCAGGTCGTATCGCTTCGGGTTCCTGAACAAGGTCTGGATGAGACCGCGGGCTGACTCGACCGTGGTCGGCTCGCCCGGACGCAGCTTCCGGTAGAGGTCGAGCAGCGCCTCTTCCTTCGAGTGGGCCGTGTCCTTCTCGATGGTGTTCTTGATCGACTCCGCGCCATCGAAGATCGCCAGGATCTCCTCGTCGGTCTCGGCGATGCCGAGCGCCTTGAGGAAGGCCGTGATGTACTGGCGACGCTTGCGGTCGACACGGACACCGATGGTGTCTTTCTTGTCTGTGTCGAACTCGAGCCACGCGCCGCGACCCGGGATGATCTTGCCGGAGAAGATCTCTCTGTCTGAGGTCTTGTCCGGGGTCTTGTCGAAGTAGATGCCCGGGGAGCGCACCAACTGGGAGACGATGACTCGTTCTGTCCCATTGATGATGAAGACGCCCTTGTCGGTCATGATCGGGAAGTCACCGAGGAAGACCTGCTGCTCCTTGATCTCACCGGTCTGCCGGTTCATGAACCGGGCGGTGACGAAGAGGGGCATGGCGTAATTGGAGTCCCGCTCCTTGGCCTCCTCGAGGCTCATCTGGGGCTCGCCAAAACGATGGTCGGTCAGCTCGAGGGCGAGTGAGCCGGTGAAGTCCTCGATGGGGCTGATCTCTTCGAAGATCTCGCGGAAACCCTCGTCGAGGAACCACTTGAAGGATTCGTGTTGGACTGCGAGGAGGTCGGGAAGAGGTAGTACTTCGGGGATTTTTCCAAATGAAAAGCGCTCAGTAACGCGCGAAACCAAGGGGGGCCTCCTGAGGGATCCGGATCAGGTCAAAGTAACGCAGACAAGGCATGCTAACAGACGCGTCAGCATGCCTCCAATTTAAATCTTCAGTTGTCGAACAGACCGCCAGAACGGTCTGCCCGGACCCGAAGGTCGTTGGTCAGCATACAGCGGCGCCGAGAAGACCGTCAAGGTTTTGCGTCGTGCTTGTCGAGGGGGTCAGGTGCCGGGCACTAGGACCAGATTTCAATACGATGAGCGGGCACCTTGGCCAAGCATGCTGCTCCGCTCTCCATCTTCTCCTGGGCCTTCCTGGCGCTCGGTCTGATCATGTTCGCCCTGGCCGGGGTGGGATGGTCCCAGCATGTGTCCAACGACGGGGTCGTCGTGGCTAACAATGTGAGCTACGCGGGCGAGCCGATGGAAGGGGCCACCCCTGCCGGCGTGGAGTCGGCGGTGGCCGACCGCTCTGCTCAGATCCTCGACCAACAGGTGATGATCGATTACGGGCAGGGCGAGCTCGCCGTCCCGCTGGGCACCATCGGCTTCTCCTACGACCAGCCGGCCACTGCAGCCGCCGTCATGGCCGCACGTCACGAAGGGTCGGTGTGGAGGCAGTTCTCGTCATGGGCCATCGGCGGGGTGGCGACGGACGAGATCGAAGAGCAGTGGGCGTTCGACCCGGAGCGAGCCAGGGAAGCTCTCGATGATCACCCGGGCTGACCCCGGTCGTGGTCACCGAGCCAAGCGTCGAGCCCGACGGCGGTGGCCAGCTCATCTTGATACCCGGCGTCATTGGCACCGAGGCCGACATCGACGCGATTGTCGATCAACTCGGCGACGTCGACCTCATCGCTCCCCCGGATCGTCTCGTCATAGATGTCGAGGAGATTCACCCCACGGTGTCCGACCCCAACGCGCAGGAGATCGTCGACAGGCTCAACTCCCTGACCGCCGAAGGTGTCGACATCTCCGTGGACGGCAAGACGGCGACACTCAGCCCCGCCATCCTGCAGTCACACCTCCGCTTCGACATCGGTGCCGGCGAGATCGGCGTCACGTTCGACAGCGACGCGCTTCATGCCACCCTGGAGAACACCATCGTCGGACCGGTGGGCACCTTCGTCGAGCCCACCTTCACAGTGACCGAAGATGTCCCTGCCGTCCTCACCCCGGGCCAGCCGCCCCCCGTCTGCTGCGAGGCCGGAGTCGGCGAATGGCTGGGCGAGCAGATCCTGGCCGGCTCGAGCGGCCCGTTCGGGCTCCAGTCGCGGCCGACGGTCGACCCCGCCCTGGCGGCCTGGGCCGACGGCAGCCTGATCGTTGAAAAGGTGGGCGAGTTCACCACTCCCCACAACTGCTGTGAGACCCGGGTCAGGAACATCCAGCGGATTGCCGACATCGTGCGAGGCGTCTACCTCGTGCCGGGGGAGACGCTCTCGCTCAATGAGTACGTCGGTCCCCGCACCGTCGAAAACGGATTCTTCTCCGCCGGCGCCATCCGCCAGGGCCACCTGATCGAGGAAGTCGGAGGCGGCGTGTCCCAGTTCGCCACCACGATCTTCAATGCCGCTTACTTCGCGGGGATGGACTTCGTGGAGTACAGGAGCCACAGCCTGTACTTCTCCCGTTACCCCTACGGGCGTGAGGCCACCATCTCCTCTCCCGCCCCGGATCTGGTCATGACCAACACCACCAGTCACCCGATCCTCATCTGGACTTCCTACACGGACGAGTCCATCACCGTCACCATGTACTCGACGAAGAACGTGGAGATCGCCGAGCTCGATCAGCGAAGGTCGAGCCGCGGGGCTTGCACTCATGTCGAGACCGATCGGCAGCGGACCTACTCCGACGGGCGCGTCGTCGTGGACACCTTCCTCGCCGATTACAGACCGGCGGAGGGCATCGACTGCAGCGGAAACCCGATCCCGCCACCGGTTTGATTGCCGGCCGACTTCGCCCCTCAGCAAGACGCCGATCGGCCGGGGCTACCGCCGCGCGGCAGTGCTAAATGCAGTAAGGGCCCCGACGGAGGGGTCGTCCCCATATCCCATTGCATCGAGAACGAGCAAGACGACGACGGACACGATCACCGCGAAGATGAGACCCATGAGCCAGGGCGGGATCTGCTTCTTCGCCTTCTCGCGTCGCCCGGTCTTCATCGCCGATCATTGTGCCCCATTGCACCCGGTTCTTCGATCTCTACGATGCCGCCCGTGATCCAGGTGTCATGAGCAGGCGGGCCGACGAGCACAAAGCGATCATCGGTTGGCGGGAGTGGGTCCAGCTGCCCGATCTCGGCGTCACCGAGATGAAGGTCAAGGTCGACACGGGCGCCGACAACTCTTCACTCCACGCTTTCAATCTGGAGCGCTTCGAGCGCGACGGCACCGAGTACGTTCGCTTCGAGATCCATCCCAAGCAAAGATCGAGGAAGCCTTCCATCCAATGCGAGGCTCCCCTGGCAATGGAGAAGAAGGTGAAGAACCCCGGCGGTCGAAGTGAGTTGCGACCAGTCATCCGCACCCGCGTGTTGGTTGCCGGGTTGGAACTGAATGCCTTGGTCAATCTGACCAGCCGGGACGAGATGGGCTTTCGGATGCTCCTCGGCCGGCGGGCGGTGCGGAGCAAGTTCGTCATCGACCCCGGCCGCAGCTACCTCGGTGCTCGCCCAGGGCGGGAGCAGGAGAACGAATGAAGCTCGCGATCCTCTCCCGTAACTCGGGTCTGTACTCGACACAGAGACTCAGGGAGGCCGCGCTGGTTCGTGGTCACGAAGTGGCGATCGTCGACTATCTGCGGTGCTACATGGAGATCTCGGCGAGAAAGCCGAAGATCCTCTTTCGGGGGGAAGAGGTGAGGCCCGACGCAGTGATCCCACGGATCGGCGCCACCTACACGTTTTACGGGGCCGCCGTGGTCCTTCAGTTCGAGATGGCCGGAGTCTTCACCCTCAACGACTCCCAGGCGATCAGCCGGTCCCGAGACAAGCTGCGGTCGCTCCAGCTCCTCTCCCGTGCGGGTGTCGGGCTTCCAACAACGAGCTTCGCCCATTCCACCCAGGACATCGACGGGCTCCTCGAGGTGGTCGGCGGCCCACCGGTCGTGGTCAAGTTGCTCGAGGGCACTCAAGGGCTCGGTGTTGTGCTGGCCGAGACGAGGAAAGCAGCCGACTCGGTCATCTCGGCCTTCCGCCAGCTCGACGCCAACATCCTGGTCCAGGAGTACATCAAGGAGGCACGTGGCGCCGACATCCGTGCTTTCGTCGTCGGTGGCAAGGTGGTGGCGGCAATGAGGCGGCAAGGCCCGCCCGGCGAATTCAGGTCGAATCTCCATCGGGGCGGCCACGCAGAGTCGATCAAGCTGTCGCCGGGAGAGCGGGCGACCGCGGTGCGGGCGGCGAAGACGATGGGGCTTAACGTCGCTGGCGTCGATCTGCTCCAGTCCGACGCCGGGCCGATGGTGCTCGAGGTCAACTCCTCGCCCGGTCTGGAAGGGATCGAGGCGGCGAGCGGGATCGACATCGCCGATGCGATCATCGAATTCATCGAGGACCATGCCGTCCACGAGCCGGCGGCCCGATCCGGCCGTGGTTGACCCTCGCAACGATCCGATAACGATCGGCAAGGTCACGGTCCCTCCCGGACGGAAGATGAGAATCGAGCTCCCCTTCGCTCATCTCCCCGCCGGAACAGAGGCTTCCCTCCCCATCGCGGTGATCAACGGGCGCACCTCCGGTCCCAACGTTTGGGTTTCGGGTGGGGTCCACGGTGATGAGATCAACGGGGTCGAGGTCGTGCGCAAAGTTATGAGGGCTCTCGACGCCAAGAGCCTTCGCGGCGCGGTGATCGCGGTGCCAATCGTGAACCCGCTCGGATTCATGGTCCGATCCCGATATGTGCCGGATCGTCGCGACCTCAACCGCGTCTTCCCCGGCTCCGCCCGCGGCTCGACCGCATCCCGTCTGGCTCATCTCTTCATGACGGAGGTGGTCGCGCATTGCTCGGTGGGGATCGATTGCCATACCGCATCGAACCATCGGACCAATCTCCCCCAGCTCCGAGCGGACATCGATGACCCGGAGACGCTCGAACTGGTTCGGGCCTTCGGTGCCCCTTTCACGATCAAGGCCCGGGTGCGTGACGGCTCACTCCGCCAGGCAGCCACTGAGCAGGGCATCAAGATGCTCCTATACGAGGCGGGTCAGGCGGATCGAACCGACGAGGATTCGATCTCGCTCGGATTCGAAGGAGTCATGCGGACGCTTCGCTCGATGGGGATGGTGGACATGAGACTGCCCAGGCCCGGCGCGACCACATTGGTGCGCAGGACCAGATGGATGCGGGCCCGGCGTGGTGGGCTGGTCGAGATCGCACCGAAGCTGGGGGACCGCGTCGAAGTGGGAGATGAGGTTGCCCGCATCTCGGACGCATTCGGCGTCAGACCGACGCGGATCAAGACGACGACTTCGGGCTGGGTGATAGCTCGCACCCTCAACCCGCTGGTCAACCCGGGTGACCCGCTGCTCCACATCGCCGCCGAGCACGGGCCTGACGTGGACGAACCGGCGGTGAGAAGATAAGCGTGTGCAGACGGGCACACTCAGCGTGCTTATCTGCACACGCGATGTTCAACTAGCTTGTTCGATCTCCTCGATCCAGCGACGGCGGATCGAGCGGCGCTCCTTGGAGGTGTGACCTCCCCATACGCCTTCGCTCTGATTGGTCTCGATGGCCCAGGTCAGGCACTCGGATGCGACCGGGCAGGTGGCACAGACCGCCTTGGCCCGAGCGATGGCGGATAGGTCCTCGGCATCGGGGAAGAACGACACCTCATCGATGACGTCGAGACATGCCGCCTCTTCCCGCCATGTCGAGAACCTCACGTCGAAGGTCACAGGGCTAACCATCTCTGAACTCTCGTAAACGCAACATCAAGCCTCTTCGTTCCCGTTCGGAGCACGATGTCAAACAGGATTCGGAGCCGGGACGGGTGGTGGATTGGTGATGATTCAGTCGAACGGGAAGGGCTCGGGGATCGCTCCCGGTCCGAGGCGCCCCAATTCCGCCCGGGCAACCGACCTGCGGTGGACCTCGTCGGGCCCATCGGCGATCTGGAGCCACCGCCCCATCGAATAGAGCCGAGCCAACGGGAAGTCCCCGGTGAAGCCGGCGGCCCCGAAGATTTGGATGGCACGATCGGCGATATCGGTGAGAAGGGCTGGTGTCACCACTTTGATCGCAGCTATCTCGGTGCGAGCTGCCTTCGCGCCCACTTCGTCGATCATCCACGCCGTCTTGAGGACGAGCAGTCGGGCCTGCTCGATCCGGATGCGGGCGTCGGCGATCCATTCCTGGATCACCCCCTGCTCGGACAGCGGCCGCCCGAACGCGGTGCGAGCCTGGGACCGCTGCACCATCAGGTCGAGGCATCGTTCGGCGGCGCCGATGGCCCGCATGCAGTGGTGGATTCGGCCAGGGCCGAGCCTGGCCTGGGCGATGGCGAACCCGCCACCTTGCTCGCCGAGGAGGTTGGCGACCGGGACCCTCACGTCGTCGAATCGGATCTGCGGGTGCCCGCCCCGATCCTGATAGCCGAACACCGTCGGCTGGCGTTCCACTTCCACCCCGGGACTGTCCATCGGGACCAGGACCATCGACTGACGACGATGCGGCTCGGCATCAGGGTCGGTGACTCCCATCACAATCGACACTTTGCACCGGGTCGAGGCGGCGCCCGAGCTGAACCACTTTCGCCCGGTGATCCGGTAGCCGTCACCTTCGCGGACGATTCGTGTCCGGATGTTGGTGGCGTCCGAGCTGGCGACATCGGGCTCAGTCATGGAGAAGCAGGACCGGATCTCGCCTTCGAGCAACGGCGCCAGCCAGGTTTCCTTCTGCTCGGGTGTGCCGAACAGGTGGAGGATCTCCATGTTCCCCGTGTCGGGTGCCGAGCAGTTGATGGCCTCGGGTGCGATCTCAGGGCTTCGACCGGTGATCTCGGCTAGCGGGGCATACTCGAGAACACTGAGACCGGCGCCGAGCTCGGGATCGGGGAGGAAGAGATTCCACAGCCCGCGGCTCCGAGCCTCGGTCTTCAGTTCCTCGACCACAGCGGGGTGATGATGGGGGTCGCCCGATTCATCCATCTCCCGCTGATACACATTCTCAGCCGGGTAGACCGAGTCGTCCATCAATGCCTGCAGACGCGTCCGCAGCTCTTCGACCCGCGTGCTGTAGGCGAAGTCCATCGAGACGGGAAGTTAGTTGCCTGCTAGTGCTCGGGCTCAGCCTGCGGCTCGGGCCCCGGCTTGGGCTGCGGCTCGATGTCGGCGTCGGGCACTGGCGCCTGGTCGGCCGGGGTACCGGCCTCGCTCGGCGGTGGGTCGAAGGTCATCTGCGGGATAGGAGCGGGAGGCCGCCTCTGACCACCTCTGCCACGGGTCAACTCCCCCATCAGGAGCCATCCTGCGATGAGGGCGAGGAAGATTCGCTGGTTCCAGAGCGCCCATGCGAGTGCGCCCGCAGCCGTCACGAAGAACACGACGTTGGCTATGAGCTCCGCCCTGGAGGGAATGACTTTCTGGAGAAGAGAGGTGAAGAGATGGCCGCCGTCCAGGGGCCGGATGGGTAGCCAGTTGAGCAACCCCCAGAGGACGTTGACCGCGATCAGGGTGGAGACGACGAATCCGGCCACTTCGAAGTAGGGCCCGGTGAATCGGTCGAACAACCAGACAAGACCGCCGAAGAGGACTCCTACTCCCGACCCGGCGGCCGCCACCAGAGCCCGCTGACCCGGGCTCAGCTCCTTGTCAGGCACCGACCAACTGGTGAGCCCGCCGATTCCGTTGAGCTCGATTTCGACCTCGGCGCCGTACGAGCGTGCAGTGAGAGCGTGGCCGAGCTCATGGATGAGGATCGAGACGAACACGATCGCGACGAAGGCGACCAGGTAGGCGATCGGTCTCCTGCTGGTGAACCCGATCAACGCCGCGATCACGAGAAACGAGGGGCGAATCGTCACCGGGATCCCGAACAGCCGAAAGGTGGGCATGGCCCCATGATGGCCCACCTTGCGAGTCTTCGGGACAAAGGGCCTGGTTACGCTCGCCCGATGAACGACGATCTACGAACCAAGGTGGCCGCCGACCTACCCCGACTCACCGGGCTACTCGGCGACCTGGTCAGACTTCCATCGGTCAGTGCCCCCGGGTATGACAAGACCAAGGTGCACGAGGCCGCCGAAGCAATCGTCGGGATTCTCGATCGGGCCGGGTTCCAGGACGCCCAACTACTGGAGTCAGACGGAGGCAACCCAGCGGTGTTCGCCCAGATCCCCGCGCCTCCAGGTGCTCCCACACTTCTCCTCTACGCCCACTACGACGTGCAGCCCACAGGGCCATCCGACGAGTGGTCCACCGATCCATTCGAACCCGTCGAGCGCGAGGGCCGGCTCTACGGGAGGGGCGCCGCCGACGACAAGGGTGGAATCGTGATGCACCTCGGGGCGATCGCCGCCCACGACGGCCGCCCGCCAATTGGCATCCAGATCTTCTTCGAGGGAGAGGAAGAGGCCGGGTCATCAAGCCTCCCGGGCATCCTCGAGCACTACTCGAGTCTTCTCACCCCGGACATAATCGTCATCGGTGACGGGGGGAACTGGTCGGTCGGCGTGCCCGCATTCGTCACGTCTTTGCGAGGGATCGCCGGCGTCTCGTTCGAGTTGCGCACCCTGAAGAAAGCGGTTCATTCGGGATCGTTCGGGGGGGTGTTCCCCGATGCGCTGACCGCCATGATCCGTCTGCTGGCAACACTCCACGACGACATAGGCAATGTGGCGATCCCGGGTCTTGTCAGCGAGGAGGTCGGAGGCATCGACGTGCCCGAACAAATGGCCCGTGAGCTCGCAGGGACTGTCGACGGCCTGGAACAGATCGGCAGCGGGACGATCCCTTCCCGCATTTGGACCCGGCCAGCCGTATCGGTCCTCGCCGTCGATGCACCTCCGGTATCGGAGGCCATCAACCAGCTGGTCCCCGTGACAAGGGCCAAGGTCAGTCTGCGAACAGCTCCCGGTCAGGACACCAATGCCGCACTCGAAGCGTTGAAGAAACATCTCGAGGACCACGCCCCATGGGGGACCAAGGTGGAATTCCTCCACGAGGAGGTCGGCGACGCCACGAGCCTCGACATGGACACATTCGCCGTCGAGGCCTGGTCTGCTGCCTTCAAAGAGGCCTTCGGGAACGAGCCGGTCCACATGGGGGCCGGGGGCTCCATTCCTTTCATCTCCACCTTCTCCGAGATGTACCCGGGCATCCCGATCCTGGTGATCGGGACTAGTGACCCAACGAGCTCATATCACGCCCCCAACGAGAGCCAGGACATCGGCGATCTGGGGCGGGCCGTGCTCGCCGAGGCGATCGCGTTCAGGTTGATTGCCCAAGCATCAGCGTGACCCGGCGAAGCCGTTCTGTCGCCATGCCTCGTAGACCACCACGGCGGTCGAGTTGGAGAGGTTGAGCGAGCGGACGCCGGGCTGCATCGGCAGCCGCAGACGATCCGTCACCCACTCCAGCTCCTTGACCTCGTCGGGCAGGCCGACCGACTCGGGGCCGAACATGAGGCAATCACCGGGCAGGTAGTCGACCTCCGTGTAGAGCCGGTCGGCGTCGACGGTGTACGCGAAGACCCGTTCCGGCCCACGGACATCTCGCCAGCTCTCCAGGTCCTCATGGACGCTGACACTTGCCTTGTCCCGGTAGTCCATACCGGCCCGGCGCAGCCGGGCGTCGTCCATCTCGAAGCCGAGTGGGGAGATGAGATGGAGGTGGCACCCGGTAACAGCCGCGAGACGCATGGCATTGCCTGTGTTGGGAGGTATCTCCGGCCGGTAGAAGACTATGTCAAACATTCTGGGTCGAACATGTCAGCGCAGATCGAAAAGACGCAGCTCGGTGTCCTCGATCTCGCGCAGACCGTCGTAGTCGACCTCGAGCGCGACGATCCCCCGTGCCTCCGCCAGCACCCGAGCCTGCGGTGTGATGTGTTGGGCGACGAACATCCCCCGCACCGGACCCAGCCGCGGATCCCGGCCAAGACGGTCCAGATATCGGGTCAGTTGCTCCACCCCATCGATCTCACCTCTCCGCTTCACCTCGACGGCGACCACACCCCCTTCGTCGTCAGCGCAGAGGAGATCGACCGGCCCGATGTCGGTCGGGTACTCCCGGCGAATCAGGGTGAGCCCATCAGCCAGCACCCAGGGCCGAACGGCGAGCAGCTCCTGGAGATGGGCCTCGACGCCGTCCTTCTGCAAGCCCGGGTCGTCGCCGAGGGCGTGGGTCACGTCCTCCAACACTTCGGAGATAGCGATCACCAGCTTCTCGCCCTTGCCGTTTGTCACTTCCCAGCGGTCCTCGTAGGTCTCCACGGTGTTGGGGGCCACCATCCAGTTCAGCGGCTTGGAGGCGTTGCCGTCGGAATGGATGGCGAGGGTCCCATCGGCCTTGATCATTATCAATCGCACCGCCTCGGGCAGATGGGCGGTGAGCCGGCCGGAGTAGTCGACCGTGCAGCGAGCGATGACCAGTCTCAAACGTGGGCGAGCGTACCGGTGCGATGGATCCTGCCGGCAACGACCGCGCACACGGAGAAGAGACTCGCCAGGACCACCCACCCCGGGGTGTAGGTCCCGAGCCGATCGACAGAAAGACCCATCAGCGGGGCGCCGAGACCTATGCCTGTCAGGAAACCCAGCATCGCCAGGCCGGTCCCGCGGCCGACGAGCTCGGGCATCGAGTAGTCCATCACCGCCAGCATCCCCACCGCGTTCCATGCCACGGCCCCGGATCCGATGAGCAGGGCGGCCGGTATCAGCACCCAGGAGGCAAAGGTCCCGGCCGAGGCCAGGGCGAGCAGCAGTGCAGCGACGGCCGACTGCGCCGCCAGCAGACGGAGCGTCCGGCCGTGTCCCAGCCATCGCTCCGAGGCCGACCCCCAGGTGATACGGGCAATGACCCCCACCAGTCCCACGCCGGCGATTAGAAGACCGGCTTGAGCCGTCGACCAACCCTGGCTCTCCTCGGCGAACAGCGGGAGGAAAGTCGTCGTGCCGGAGACCCCCAGACCGATGAGGGTGCCATAGACCGCGATCCACTTGACCGCTGTTGGGATGGGCAAAACGGGAGCCCCCTCGACCGTGGGTGCTCTCTCGACTTCGGGTCGTCGCCACATCCCCACCAAGCCGACCGCTGGGAAGACCAGGAACGAGGCAAATGCCAGCCGCCAGTTGGTGGCTGAGGCGAGGCCAGGTAGGAGCAGGCCCCCGAGAAACGCTGCCATCTGCACCCCGGACTGCTTGATGCCGGTGATCACGCCACGGGCACCAGCAACGACGTTGTCGACGATGAGTGCGTTGGTGGCCGGGTTGGTCCATCCGTTGGGTACGCCGCTGAGGAGTGCACCGCAGACGAGTACGAAATAGTTGGGAGCGACGGCAACCAGGACCATTGCGACCATCCCCAGGATCAACACGCCAATCACGGACCTGACGCTGCCGATGCGGTCGGTGAACCGGCCGAAGATGGGAGAGAGCAGGGCTCCGGTGAACCCACTTGCCGAGACCAGGATCCCGATCTGCCATCTCTCCACCTGGAATTCGTCGATCAGGTTGGAGGCGAGGACACCGAACGCGCTCTGACCAAATGTGGCCACGCCCATCGCGATCGCGGCCACTGCGGCCAGCGAGAATCTGCTGAAGGGTCTAGTCGAGGGCTTGGTGATCGACAATTAGTGTCCGATTGTCGATTGGAGGATGCTCATGATGCGAATCCTGGTGGGGACCGAGAAGGGCGCCTATCTGTTGACCGAGTCGGGCCCAGATTGGCAGGTCGATGGGCCGATGTTCCCCGGATGGAAGGTGACCGCCTTCGGCCAAACAACCGGCAGGGCCTATGTCGCCGCCACCGGCAGCAACTGGTTTGGCGTCGGTGTCCACCACAGCGAGAACCTGCTCGATTGGAAGCCGAGCGACTCGCCTCCGACCTGGCCCGAGGGGTCGGACCGAAGGATGGAACAGATCTGGACCTTTCACAACGAGGGCGACCGCCTCCTGGCCGGTGTTGCCCAGGCCGGCCTCTTCTCATCCGACGACGGGGGTATGACTTGGGATCCGGTCACCAGCCTCAATGAACACCGCACCCGGGATCAATGGACTCCAGGGGCCGGTGGTCTCTGCGCCCATCGCATCCTCTCCGGCGACGGAAGCATGTGGGTCGGCATCTCGGCCGTCGGCGTCTTCAGGTCAGACGACGACGGCGTCACCTGGGTGCCGAAGAACGATGGGGTGCCGTCGGTGGACACCGCCGAGGGGGGAGAACGACCGGAGGTGGGGTACTGCGTCCATGGTCTGGCCCACGATCCGACCGAGCCGAACCGCATGTGGAGACAGGACCATCAGGGTGTGTTCCGTTCCACCGACGGCGGAGACAACTGGGAGCGCATCGAGGACGGTCTGCCCGCCGGGTTCGGGTTCGTCATGTGGCGGCATCCCGGCACGGGGCGTCTCCTGACCATCCCTCTCGAATCATCGGAGAACAGGGTCCCCGTTGATGGGAAGCTGAGCGCCTTCGCCTCGGATGACGACGGTTCCTCGTGGCGAGTCGCCGGCAGTGGCTGGTCGGAGGCCCCCCAGTTCACCGGTGTCCTGCGACGGGCTTTCGACGGTGACGACAATGGTGGATTCTGCTTTGGCACTTCGGGAGGGAAGTTGTGGCTCACCCGTGACCTCGGGGACACCTGGCAGGAATTGAACGCCTCGTTCCCACGGATCGCGGCGGTCAACATCGTGGCATGAGTGTCACCGTTCGGATCCCGCGCGTCCTTTCCCAGGCGGTTACCTCCGGGGTGCGGCACCAAGCCGAGGGGGAGACACTGGCCGCAGTGCTCGGTGACCTGTTCTCCCGAGAGCCGGGACTGGAGAATCACCTGCTCGACGAAGACGGCCGGATCAGGCCGCATGTCCTGATCTTCGTCGACGCCTCCCGCGCCGACCTCGACACTCCGGTGAGCCCGACTTCGGAGATCCAGGTGCTTCAGGCGGTCAGTGGTGGCTGATCAACGGGCTGGTCAGGTGGCTGATCTCGCCGCGTGGGTCTGCTGAAGACGAACCAGAGGGCGAACACCCCGACGGCAGCGAGGATGATCCTCAGGATCATGTTGTCGATGAGGACGAAGGCCGAGAAGGAGAGGCTTGCGGTGATGGCGATGGCGGCCACCCATTTCATCCTCATGGTGAGACCGCTGGCCCGATAGCTGCGGACCATCTTCCCGTACACCGGATGATTGACGATCCAGTCATGCATCCGGTCGGAGGACATGGAGAAGAAGAAGGCGGCGAGGATCACGAAGTCGAACGTGGGAATCCCGGGCAGCCAGCTGAAGGGCACGAAGGCAAGACAGATCAGCCCGAGCACGAGATAGATCCCGCGCAATATTCGGCTGCGCGGTTTCTTGGGCGCGACCGACCGGTCGACACTCGGTGTCACGACGTCAACATATTGCGGAGGGTTTCTGACGGCGAGTCGGTATCCAGGTACTTGGTATTCGGTACCCGGTACTTGGTACCTTCAGAGAAACAAAGGAACCAAATGCCGATTGCAACGCCAGAGAAGTACCGGGAGATGCTCGATGCGGCCCGCAAGGGGGGATTCGCACTTCCGGCCATCAACGTCACCTCTTCGACCACCATCGTGGCCGCTCTCGAAGGTCTGAGTCAGGCCGGCTCCGATGGGATCCTCCAGGTCTCCTACGGCGGCGGCGAGTTCGCCTCCGGGCAATCGAACAAGAGCATGGCGGTGGGAGCCATCGCCCTCGCCGAGTTCGCCGGTGTCGCCGCCGACCAGTACCCGGTCAACGTTGCCTTGCACACCGACCATTGCCCCCCGGACCGCGTGGACGGGTTCATCCGACCGATCCTCGAGGAGAGTCGGCGGCGAAAGGACCAAGGCCGAAGTCCGGTCTTCCAGTCACACATGCTGGACGCGTCCGAGCTGCCGATGGAGGAGAACCTGGCACTGGCGAGGGAGCTCCTCGATCTGTGCGCCGAGCTCGACATCATCCTCGAGTTGGAGATCGGCATCGTGGGTGGCGTGGAGGACGCCAGCGACAACGAGGACATCGACCGCGCCAAGTTGTATACCTCTCCCGAAGACATGGTGAGGGTGTCCGAGGTGCTGGGGACGTTCGACAAGGGTCAGTACCTGCTGGCAGCGGTGTTCGGGAACGTGCACGGGGTGTACAAGCCCGGGGCGGTAAAGCTGGATCCCACCATCCTTCGCGAAGGCCAGAAAGCGGTGGCAGACCGATTCGGGGACGGCGCCAGACACTTCCTCGTGTTCCATGGTGGGTCGGGCTCGAGCGTCGACGAGATCCACGAGACACTTGGCTACGGCGTGATCAAGATGAACATCGACACCGACTGCCAATACGCCTACACCCGGCCCATCGCGGACCACATGCTGAAGAGCTACGACGGTGTGCTCAAGGTCGACGGAGAGGTCGGGGACAAGAAGACATACGACCCCCGCTCCTACATGAAGAAGGCTGAAGTCGGCATGGCCACCCGGGTGGTCGAAGCCGCCGAGCAGCTCCTCTCGGCGGGCGAATCCATCGGTTGATGGACCGCAGGCACCAGACCTGGGCCACATCCGAACGGTTCGTCCCGCAGCGATTCGTCCGCCCGTTCGTCCGATTCACACGGATCGAGGCCGCCTCCGGCATCGTCCTGCTGGCGGCGACGATCGTGGCCCTCGTCTGGGCCAACTCCCGCTGGTCGGCCACCTACTTCCAGATCCTCGAGACCCCGCTGATCATCGACTTCGGGCCGTTTCACTTCGACGAGGACGTCCAGCACGTGATCAACGACGGCCTCATGGCGATCTTCTTCTTCGTCGTCGGGCTCGAGATCAAGCGTCAGGTGGTCCACGGTGACCTGAGCGAACGAAAGACGGCGGCTCTCCCCGTCATGGCCGCCATCGGGGGCATGATCTTCCCGGCCCTCATCTACATATGGATCAATCTCGATGCCGGTGAGGCCGCGATCCGGGGCTGGGGTGTCCCCATGGCCACCGACATCGCCTTCGCGGTTGGTGTGTTGGCCCTTCTCGGATCCAGGATCCCGAGCGGGGCGAGGTTGTTCCTGCTGACGCTGGCCATCGCCGACGACATAGGAGCGATAACAGTCATCGCAATCTTCTACACCGAGGATCTGAACCTCGGCTACCTCGCTCTGGCCATAGGCGGACTGTTCTTGGCCGTGGTGGCCACCCGGGTCGGCATTCGTTCACTCGCCTTCTACGTCCCGCTTGGGGTGATCGTGTGGTTCTTCACCTTCGAGTCCGGGGTTCATGCCACGCTCGCCGGCGTCGCCCTCGGGTTCCTGACCCCGGCCCGACCGATGTACCCATCTAACGAGTTCGATCGGCGTGCCCGGGCCATCTTGGACTCGTTCCCCGACGAGCCCGACACGCCAGAGTCCCGGGAGCACGCCGATCACGAGGCCCTGCTCTTGAGCGACATCTCGACGGAAGCCGTCGCACCCCTGAGCCGGCTCGAGTTCCGGCTCCAGGTATGGAGCTCCTTCGTGGTGATTCCTCTGTTCGCCCTGGCCAATGCCGGTGTCGACTTCCGCGGCATCGACATCGTCGACGCGCTCACCTCGACCGTGGCTCTCGGCGTCACTGCCGGTCTCGTCCTGGGCAAGACGATCGGGATCAGCCTTCTCAGCCTGATCACTGTCAAGACCGGGTTGGGACGGCTTCCCGAAGGCACCAGCTGGCTGCACATCGTCGGTCTTTCCGTTGTCAGCGGGATCGGGTTCACGGTCGCCCTCTTCATCGCGGGTCTCGCTTTCAACGACGCCGCCCTCAACGACCTGGCCAAGGTCGGGATCTTCGCCGGCTCACTCCTGGCTGGGGCGATCGGCTCGGCTGTGCTCCTCCGGGCCCGGCCAGTGGCGGAAACATGAGCCGGCCCCCGGAGAGCTTCACCTGTGTCGATTGTGGTGGTGTCGCCCATCTGATCTCCTTCCTCCCCGACGATGAAGACCCCGAGCCCGGGTCATCACTGGCTTACCGGTGCGCCGACTGCATGGAGCGCTTCGACGTGGTGTGGGAGGAGGACAACGAGGACGATCCACCGCTTACCTGAGGTACGTAGCGCCATATGTGGCGCTGGGACAACACAGAAAGCAGCGAACCCGGGATCTCCAGGCGATTCGACCCGTATCCGGGCCCTGGAACCTGAGATTACAGCGTGGAATTCGATTTGTGAGTGAGCGCTCACTCACTTAGTATTGACCGGGTGAGCAACAGACTTCGGGCCGAGCCCCTTGCGCCCGACGATCGTCGTAGGGCCATCGTCGAGGCGGTCATCCCCCTCCTCGTCGAGCGGGGTGCGACGGTGACCACCCGTCAGATGGCCGAAGCCGCCGGCATCGCCGAGGGCACCATTTTCCGCGTCTTCCCCGACAAGGCCGCCCTGATCCACGAAGCGGTGCGGGTGAGTGTCGACCCAGGCCCTGCACAGAAGAGCCTGTCCGAGATAGACCCCGATGCGCCACTCGAGACCCAGTTGGCCGAGGCGGCCCGGATCCTCCTCGAACGATTCGACACGGTGATCACCCTGCTCGGTGTACTTCGCACCCTCCCCCATTTCGGTATCGAGGGCAAGGCCGCCCCAGGGCCCCCTGCGTTCGTGACCGTCGCCAACAGCGCCATCAACCAATCGCTGGCCCAAATCTTCGAGCGACACCAGGACCGGCTGAGGATCGACCCGGCGCGGGCCGCCTCCGCCTTCCGAGGGCTCCTGTTGGCCAATGCGCACCCGGCCATGGGGCTCACCGAACGGCTCACTGTGGACGAGCTGGTGAGTGTCCTGCTGACGGGCATCGTCACTCCCTCACTGGAGAAGGTGACCTGATGCTGATTCGAATCGTCAAGGAGTACCTGCAGCCCTACAAGAGATGGCTGGCCATCATCGTGGCGCTGCAACTCGTCGCCACCATCGCCACCCTGTATTTGCCCAGCCTCAACGCGGACATCATCGACCAGGGGGTGGTGACCGGCGACACCGACTACATCCTTCGGGTGGGAGCCGTGATGCTCGGTATCTCCCTCCTCCAGATCATCTGCACGATCGTCGCCGTCTACTTCGGGGCGAGGACAGCGATGGGTTTCGGGCGGGACCTGCGCTCGAAGATCTTCCACCGGGTCGGTGAGTTCTCGAGCCGCGAGATGGCCAAGTTCGGCGCGCCCTCGCTCATCACGCGAAACACGAACGATGTGACCCAGGTGCAGACCCTCGTCTTCATGAGCCTGACCATGATGTTGATGGCCCCGATCATGATGGTGGGCGGGATCATCATGGCCCTGCGCGAGGACGTCGGCCTGTCGTGGCTGGTGGCGGTCGCAGTGCCGGTCCTGGGCGCGGCGATCGGCTTCATCGTCTCCCACATGGTGCCCGGCTACCGCTTGATGCAGGCTCGAATCGACACGGTGAACCGCGTTCTCCGTGAGCAGACCTCCGGCATCAGGGTCCTCCGTGCTTTCGTCCGGGAGCCGTTCGAAGCGGAGAAGTTCGGCCGGGCCAACACCGAGCTCACCGACGTCTCGTTGGAGGTCGGCCGCTGGATGGCTGCCATGTTCCCGGTGTTGATGCTGGTTCTGAACGTTTCCAGCGTGGCCGTGCTCTGGTTCGGCGCCATGAGAATCGAATCCGGGGCGATGGAGATCGGAGCCCTCACCGCCTTCCTGTCCTATCTGATCCAGATCCTGTGGTCGGTGATGATGGCCACCTTCATGCTGGTCATGATCCCCCGGGCGGCGGTCAGCTCGGACCGCATCGCCGAGGTGCTCGACACCGACTCGTCGGTCGTGCTTCCGAAGACCGGTGTGACCGAGGTCGATCGTCACGGCGAGCTCGAGCTGCGCCGCGTCGGGTTCACCTATCCGGGCGCCACCCATCCCGTGCTCGACGATGTCAGCTTCGTGACCCGGCCCGGCCAGACCACGGCGATCATCGGGTCGACCGGCGCCGGCAAGACGACTCTGCTCACCCTCATCCCCCGTCTCATCGACACCACCGAGGGAGCCGTGCTGGTCGACGGCGTGGACGTGCGTGACCTGGACGCCGACACGTTGTGGTCGAAGATCGGTCTCGTCCCCCAACAGGCATATCTCTTCTCGGGAACGGTTGCCAGCAACCTGAGATACGGAAAGCCCGATGCCACCGAAGAGGAGATGTGGACCGCCCTCGAGATCGCCCAGGCTCGGGATTTCGTGGCGGCGATGGACGGCGGGCTCGAGGCGGC
Source organism: uncultured Acidobacteriota bacterium (assembly GCA_963810465.1). GTDB lineage: Bacteria > Actinomycetota > Acidimicrobiia > Spongiisociales > ZC4RG35 > JARDZU01. The sequence goes on from CAWENM010000012.1 coordinate 295,555, forward strand.
GATCGCCCAGGGAGGCACAAACGTGTCCGGAGGCCAGCGGCAGCGGCTCGCAATCGCCCGCGCGCTGATCCGCCGTCCGGAGATCTATCTCTTCGATGACTCCTTCTCCGCCCTCGACCTGGCCACGGATGCACGGCTCCGTCGGGCGCTCAAGCCCTACACCGCTGACTCCACGGTTGTGATCGTCGCTCAGCGGGTGTCGACGATCGCCAACGCAGACCAGATCCTCGTTCTGGAGGACGGGGCTGTCGTCGGTCTCGGGACTCACGAGTCCCTGTTGGCGACGTGCCCGACGTACGTCGAGATCGTCGAATCGCAGCTGCGGGCCGAGGTGGCCTCATGAGCGATCGGACGATGAAGACCACCGAGCGAGTCGTGGCGGGGCCCGGGCCGGGCCGTGGTCCCTTTGGCGGCGGGATGATCGGTCAGAAGTCAATGGAGTTCGGGCCCTCGGCGAAGCGACTGCTCGGCCGGCTTCGCCCGGAGCGTCCCAAGGTCATCGCAGTGCTCGTCACCGCCGTGCTCAGCGTCGGCTTGTCGGCGATAGGGCCCAAGATCTTGGGCCGGGCCACTGACATCATCTTCGCCGGCGCCATCGGCAAGCGCCTACCGGCCGGGATGACCAAGGCCGAGGCAATCGACGCGGCACGCGCCGCCGGCCAGGGTCAGGCCGCCGACCTGCTGTCTGCGGTGGATGTGGTCCCCGGCCAGGGCATCGACTTTCGCGCGTTGGCGACGGTGCTCCTCATCGTCCTCGCCATCTATGTCGGCTCCGCACTGCTCGGCTACCTCCAGGGCTACCTGCTCAACGACGTGGTCCAGAAGACCATCTTCCGGATGCGGTCCGAGGTCGAGGACAAGCTCAACCGGCTTCCCCTCCGCTATTTCGACCGCCAACCCCGCGGTGAGTTGTTGAGCCGGGTCACCAATGACATCGACAACGTGTCCCAGAGCCTGCAACAGACGATGAGCCAGATGTTGAACTCGCTTCTCACCGTCGTCTTCGTGGTCGGGATGATGTTCTACATCTCGCCGACACTGGCGCTGATCGCCCTGGTGACGATCCCGCTCACCATGATCATCGCCGGCACGGTGATGAAACGATCACAGAAGCACTTCGTCGCTCAATGGCGTCGCACCGGAACACTCAACTCCGAGATCGAGGAGGCCTTCACCGGTCACAGCCTGGTCAAGGTGTTCGGCCGCCAGCGCGAGGTTCAGGCGAGCTTCGAGGAGGAGAACGAGGCTCTGTACGAGTCCAGCTTCTCCGCCCAGTTCCTCTCCGGTTTGATCATGCCGATCATGATGTTCATCGGGAACCTGAACTACGTGATCGTCGCCGTGATCGGCGGTCTGCGGGTGGCAAGCGGAACCATGACCCTCGGCGACGTCCAGGCATTCATCCAGTACTCGCGCCAGTTCGCCCAGCCCATCACCCAGATCGCGTCGATGATCAACCTCCTCCAGTCGGGCGTGGCGTCGGCGGAGCGAGTGTTCGAGCTGCTCGATGCCGATGAGGAGATCCCCGACGACCACCAGCCGGTCATGGTCGAGGACCCGCATGGGCGGGTCGCCTTCGAGCACGTGTCGTTCCGCTACAACGAGGACCGGCCCCTGATCGAGGATCTCTCGCTGAAGGTCGAGCCGGGGCAGACGGTGGCGATCGTGGGGCCAACCGGGGCGGGCAAGACCACGCTCGTCAATCTGATCATGCGGTTCTACGAGTTGGACTCGGGGCGAATCACCCTCGATGACATCGACATCGCAGACATGCGCCGGGCGGACCTTCGTTCCGAGATCGGAATGGTGTTGCAAGACACCTGGCTGTTCCGGGGGACGATCCGAGAGAACATCGCCTACGGTCGCCCCGACGCCACCGAGGACGAGATCCTCGAAGCGGCGCGTGCCACCTTTGTCGATCGCTTCGTGCACAGCCTGCCGGACGGCTACGACACGATGATCGACGACGAGGGGAGCAATGTCAGCGCCGGTGAGAAGCAGCTCATCACCATCGCCCGTGCCTTCCTCGCCGACCCGGCGCTTCTGATCCTGGACGAGGCCACGAGCTCCGTCGACACGCGCACCGAGGCCTTGCTCCAGCACGCCATGGCGGCTCTGCGCACGGATCGCACCAGCTTCGTCATCGCCCATCGACTGTCGACGATCCGGGACGCGGACCTCATCCTGGTGATGGAGGAGGGGCGCATCGTCGAACAGGGCAACCACGACGAGCTCATCGCCCTCGACGGCGCCTACGCCGCCCTCTACAACTCCCAGTTCACCGGGGCAGATGAAGAACCCGAGGCGGCGGCCTAGGGCTTACGCGGTTACTCCACCCAGCGGTGGACCCGGATCGAGTCGGGGTCGAAGCCGACGGATTTGCAGAAGGATTCGAAACGGGGGCGGGGCACGCCCATCCACTCGAGATCTGCGAGTGACTCCTCGATCGGCACGTCCAAACGAAGCGTGGTCAGCTCACGGAAGAGGTGCACGGCCTCCTGGTTCTCCCGGAGCACGGCGGCGAGCTTGTCCGCGCTGCGCACCGTGACCTCCCAGTCGGTGGCCGACTCGGGGATCAACTCGAGACGCGGATAACGCCAGAGCACGGTCGACGCCGACTTCGCCCCCCACCCCGGCAGACCCGGCACCCCATCGGCGGTGTCACCGACCAGAGCGAGGTAGTCCGGTATCGACTCGGGATGGATCCCGAACTTCTCCACCACGGCGGCCTCGTCGAGCAGTTTCTGCTCGCGCCGGTTGTAAGTCACGATCTTGTCGCCGATCACGAGCTGGTTCAGGTCCTTGTCCGGAGTTGCGATCACCACCTGGTCTACGTCCTCGACCCACCTGATTGCGGCGGTGGCGATGGCGTCGTCCGCCTCGAACTCGATGTTTCGCCACACAATGACACCGATCGCCTCCAGGGCGGTCTCGGCGATGGGGAACTGTGCGAGGAGATCGGGGTCCATGCCCGCAGAGGACTTGTAGGCCGGGAACATGATGTTGCGAAAAGACTCGATCACGGTGTCGAAGCTGGCGCCCAGATGTGTGACCCCCGGCTCACGGAGCAGGGCAAGGGTCGATTCCATGATCCCGAGCGTCGCCTTCAGATCCTCCCCGTCGGGGCCGGTGACCGTGTCCTTGCGCCCGTAGTGGGAGCGAAACAGCTCGTAGGTACCATCGAGAAGGTGGAGACGCACCAGCCCGATCCTAAAGCGAACGGGGACACAGATCCCTGGGAGGCCGCCTCCCTCGAGTGGTCATCCTTGAAGGAGCGCCTGTGGAGCACCTATCGGCAGGCCGCCTCCGACGCCGGCCCCACCGAAGAAGAGATCAAGAAGGCACTGTCGACGCTGGCCGGCGCCTGGGATCAAGTCTCGGCATCTCTATCAGCCGCTCTGAGCGACCCCGACACCCGGACGAGCCTGAAACGGGCAGCCGGATCGTTCGCCGCCGCCCTCGGCGCCACCGTCTCCGGGCTCGGCGATGAGATCACGCGCAGGGATGAGCCCAAGGCACCCACTGATCTCGGCGACTGAGCTGAGCCGCGCTCTCGGCGAGGTCAAGCTCTTCGATCTGCGCTGGTCGCTCGACGCGCCCATCCCGGGCAGGGTGTCCTACGAGGAGGGACACATACCCGGGGCGGTCTTCGTCGACCTCGACCGCGACCTGGCCTCCGAGGTTGGCGATGGCCGTCATCCCCTGCCGGCAGCCGATGACTTCGTCACCACCCTGGGGCGTCTCGGTTTATCTCCGGATGACGCGGTCGTGGTGTACGACGACCAGGGCGGAGCGGTGGCGGCCCGAATGTGGTGGATGCTGGAGTCGATCGATCATCCGGGCCAGGTCAGGATCCTCGACGGCGGCATTCAGGAATGGGTCAGCAATGGCTTCCCGCTCGACACCGGTTCGGTGACCCCCAATCCGGCCTTCTATCCCCCGGTGACCGGGTACGCCGGTGTGGTTCGTCACGACGAACTGGAGGGGAGATATCTCCTCGACCTCAGGTCGCCGGTGAGGTACCGCGGCGAGACCGAGCCGGTCGACCCCAAGGCCGGCCACATCCCGGGCGCAGTGAACTTCCCGCTTGCAGACAATCTCGACGACGGACGCTTCCGGGCGAGCCACGATTTGGAGCAGCTGTATCGGGACTTCCCCGACGACGGCATCGTCTCGTGCGGCAGCGGCGTGAACGCATGTCACGGCGCCCTGGCCCTGGTCATCGCCGGGAGACCCATGCCGGACGTCTACATCGGCTCGTTCTCCGACTGGTCGAGACGTGACCTGCCGGTCGCCACCGGGCCCAATCCGTGATCTCGGCACGAGCTGTCGAGGCGATCGAGTCGTCGGACACCGACGAGCTCCTGCGGGTCGTCGACGGGCTCTGCTCCGCACGGACTTGGGACGATCTGATCGAGCTTCGGGGGCGATGCTCCGAGGCCGTGAGTCGGGGCAAGCAGGTCTGGGGCGTGGAGGAGCACATCCGATATCGACTCGTCCTCGAGGCCCCCGCTCCGATCGCCGGCCCGGTGGTGGCCGAAGGCCAATCGCGCTTCGCCCTGGGCCCGCTGCCGGAGGTTGCAGCCAGTACCAAGACCTGGTCCGAGCTCGGCCCGCACCTCCCTCCAGGACCGGAGCGAGACACCGTGGCCGCAGAGAGAGTCGTCCGCGGAGAGCTCGTCGACGTCGCCATCCCCGACCTGCCGGCGACAATCCTGCCCTGGGAGCCGCCCTATCCGACGGCCACCTACAGGAAGGACAAGGTCGAGGCGCCCGCCCCGCCGTTCCCTGACACGACCGAAGTCGACCTGCCCGATCAGACTGAGACAATCGACGACATCGATTCACTCGCCGCCCTCGGTGACCTCGTGGAACCCTGGACCGATCAGTCGAACGGACGATCGCAAACGGCTGCCGTGGAGGGAAACCATCTGGCTGCCATCGCGGCCCTGGGAATGAAACGAGGACGCGTCGCCGCGATCGACTCGGGGCAGGGTCTGTCTTGGATGGCCTGGGCCGCCGGCTCCGGAGGGGCGCATGGTCGTCGACGCGGCGCCGCTGCCGGTCGCTATCTGGCCTGGTGGGCAGTGGCCATGCTGACCGATCTGGAGTGGCCGGCCGACCCAGAGTCCATGGCCAATGCAGTCACCGGGCTCATCTGGCATTGGTTCGACGACGGCAGCCCGGAGACGGGCTGGCTGCTCCGCCTCGCCATTTCCAGCCCGGACCTTGGACTCTCCTGGGCCATCGCCGCCACCGATCAGGTTTAGCGTCCTCCCCCTCCGGCCTCCCCCTCTGGGGGAGGAAACATCACCCCACGCTGACCCGAATCGTGTGCCAGCCGGTGGCGCCGTCGGGCGCGGGCGGACGAAGCTCGTCGGTCTGGAGGTCACCGTCCCCATCGGTGGCGCGCACCTGGAGCTCGTGGGTCCCGGCCGGAGCCTCCCAGTCGACCACCCACTGCCGCCAGCAATTGTCCGATAGGGGCTCGGCGAGCCGGGCTTCCACCCACCCGGTCTCCTCGCCCAGTTTCACCTCGACCTTTGATATGCCCCGATGCGGCGCCCAGGCCACCCCGGCGACCTGGCGCGCTCCCGGCGTTATCGACGCGCCCTGGGAGGGGGTATCGATCCGGCTTTGCGTCTTGATCGGCGCCTCCTTGGCCCAGCCTCGGGGAATCCAGTAGGCGTCGAAGTCGTCCCATCCGGTCAGCTCGATCGATGAGAGCCATTTGGTCGCAGAGACGTAGCCGTAGAGACCGGCCACCACCAACCGGGCCGGGAAGCCGTGCTCCATTGGCAGTGGCTCGCCATTCATACCTACCGCGAGCAGGGCATCCCTGCCGTCGTAGACGGCTTCGACCGGGAAGCCGACCGTGAAATCGTCGACAGAGCGGCCGACCAGCTGCTCCGCATCGTCGCGAACCCCGGCCCGGTCCAGCACGTCAGCGAGGGGCACGCCGAGCCAGCGAGCGTTCCCGACGAGGTCGCCGCCGACCTCATTGGAGACACAGGACAGGGTCACGTCCTTCTCCACCAGCGGCATGTCGAGAAGATCGAAATAGGAGATCGAGTATGGGCTATCGACCCTCCCCTCGATGCTCAGCGCCCACTCCTGGATGTCGACGCGCGGAACCCCGAGGAATGCGGTGTCGATCCGATAGAAGACCTCGTTCGGGGTGATCACGGAGCTGAGGCCCTCGATCCCAAGCTCGGCGGCTTGCGGGACTGTGGGCAGAGCCTCGGCAGCGGCGGGAAGGGCGACGTCGGCGCGGCCCGAGGCCGATTGCGTCGCTCGATTGACCAGGGCACGCCCGATACCACCGGAGAGGGCTGCCACCCCGAAGAGAGCAGCCAAGCCAATGACGAAGCCACGTCGCGACACGTCCACCGGTTCGTCATTTTCGGCCGGCGTCCGGGCGGGCTCGGCGCTCAGTCTGTACAACCACTGAAGTGTCACGAGGCCGGTGATCGCAGCCAGTCCGGCCGGGATCACTGCCACGCCCAGGGACACACTTGGGTCGTTCAGCGCAGCCAGGGATGCCACGGCGGCGAACCCGATGAACACGGCGGTCGCGATCCCGAACCGATCACGGGCGAGAACACCCACCAAAGCCCCGAGAAGAATCGTCACCACGACGATCCCGATCAGCAAGACCAGCTTGTCGTTGGTGCCGAAGGTGGCGATGGCCCACTCCTTGAGCGGAGTCGGCACCACGTCGATCACCCAGTTGCCCATGCCCTCGATGAGTGAGGGCAGCCCGAGCAGCCCGGCTGCCAACTCGGACACTCCCAGGGCAACCGCGGCGGCCACAGCGCCGGACAAGGCATCGCGGACTGTCCTCGATCTCACGAGGACAACTTAGGACCAGCCCTGACAAAGAAAGCTAAAGCGGCGAGAAACAAGCCATCAAATAGTGTCAGCACATGGACCTGGTGATCGCCGACGACGGAGTCCCACGCTGCTGGTGGGGGGCCGAGCCTGAGATCTATCAGAAATACCACGATGACGAGTGGGGCCGAGCGGTCACCAACGACAGCCGGCTATTCGAGAAGATCTGCCTCGAGGGATTCCAGGCCGGTCTCTCCTGGCTGACCATTCTCCGCAAGCGGGAGGGCTTCAGAGCCGGATTCGCCGGGTTCGACCCCGCTACGATCGCCGGGTTCGGCGAGGAAGACGTCGAGCGCCTATTGGGCGACGCCGGAATCGTTCGCCACCAGGGGAAGATCCGTTCGACGATCAACAACGCAGGCCGCGCCCTCGAGGTCATCGGGGAACGGGGGTCTCTCGCCGACTACTTCTGGTCCTGGGCCGGCCCCGAGGAGCCTGCGCCCTCCGAGATCCAGTCCGTGACCGAGGTCTCGACCGCCTTGTCAAAGGATCTGAAGAAACGAGGTTGGTCCTTCGTCGGCCCGACCACCGTCTATGCGTTCATGCAGGCAATGGGCCTGGTCAACGATCATCTCGATGGCTGCCACGTTCGTGAGGAGTGCGCCCGGGCCAGACGTCACGTCATCGACACCAACATCTAGGTTTCGGCTACGTGATCGATCGTCCCGCTTTCACCATCGGCATCGAGGAGGAGTACCTCGTGGTGGACCGTCAGACGCGGGATCTCGTCAAGAACCCCCCGACCGAGATGTGGGATTCACTTCGGGAGGTGCTCGGCCCCCAGGTGGCCCCCGAGTTCCTCAAAGCTCAGATCGAGGTGGGCACCAAGGTCTGCGCCAAGCTGTCCGAGGCGCGCGACGACCTCTCCGGGCTCCGCCGAGACCTCTCAGGCGTGGTCAAGGAATACGGCGCGGCGATCATCGCCGCCTCCACCCACCCCTTCGCCAACTGGATGGAGCAGGAACCGACCGAGCAACCCAGATATCAGCGCATCGCCGCCGACTACCAGGTCGTCGCTCGTCAGATGGTCATCTGTGGGATGCATGTGCATGTCGGGATCGAGGACGAGCACCTTCGAATCGACCTGATGAACCAGGTCCGCTACATGCTCCCGCACATCTTCGCCCTGAGCACGTCGTCTCCGTTCTGGGCCGGAACCGACACCGGGCTTCTCGCCTATCGCCCCATCATCTTCAAGAACATGCCCCGGACCGGGCTGCCCGAGGAATTCGAGTCCTGGGGCGAGTATCAGCGAACCGTCAACATCCTGGTCGAAGCCGGGATCATCGAGGACGCCACCAAGCTGTGGTGGGACATCCGGCCCTCGGCCCGCTATCCGACGCTCGAGATGAGGGTCAGCGACGTCTGCACCCGGCTCGACGACGCCATGACCGTGGCCGCCTTCTATCTGTGCCTACTCGGATTTCTGTTCCGGCTTCGCCGGCGCAACCAGAGATGGCGTGTCTACTCGCCGTTCCTGATCTCGGAGAACATGTGGCGGGCGCAGCGCTACGGGACAGACGGTTCCCTCATCGACTTCGGTCGCGGCGAGCTTGTCCCCATCGCCGACCTCGTCGAGGAGATCATCGAGATGCTGGCCCAGGACGCTCTCGAATTCGACGTGATCGAGGAATTACGACACATGCGCACCATCGTCGGCGAAGGGACCAGTGCCCATCGCCAACTCGCCGTCCACAGGGCAGCGGTTGATGCCGGGGCCGGTGAGCGGGAAGCCTTGGAAGCAGTGGTCGACCATCTCATCGAGGACACGGTGCACGGATTGTGAGCGAATATCGCGTCGATCCCGAAACCCTCGCTCTCCAGGTGACGGGACTACTGCCCGAAGACGGCTCACATGTGCGTCAGGTGCTCTTCGACGAGATCGAGACCCGACTGCCCCGCGACCCCGAGGCCAGAATCAATGTCCAGCTCTCCGAGTTGAATCCAGGACGCACCGCCTCCTGGCATGTTCACAACGGGATCGTCTATTTCGTCTTGCTACGAGGAATCGTGTCACTGCAGTACGAAGGACGAACCGCGCACTATTCGGCGGGCGACGTGTACACCGAGCCGATCGGGGTCGTGCATCGTGCCCACAATCCCCATCCCGAGATCGCGGCCGCCCTCATCGGATTCTGGGTGACTGGCGCCGATCGGCCCCACATCACCGAGGTCGCAGCACCGACCTGGGAGCCAACCGGCGAGCTACACCCCGGTCTCGGCTGACTACCCGCACGAAGTCAGACTTCGACCGGGAGCGCCGTTGGGGTGCCTACAGGCTCCATCGGGATCAAGCGGGTGAAGTAGAGGGCCAGCACGACGAAGATGGCCAGCACCGACAGACTTGCTCGCAAACCGTTGATCCGCGCCTGCTCGTTCTCGGCGAGGATCGCCTCGGCCTGGGGCGTTGGGACATCGGCCTCATCGAGCGCCGACTCGAGCTGAGCATTGGAGACGAACGGGATCCCACCGGCCAACTGGACCTCTGCCCCCGCCGAAACCTCGGGGGGGACATCCGGATTGTCCTGTATCCCCTGCACGAAAGAAGTGGTCAGGGCCGCAATCAGGATCGAGCCGGCGAGCGCGGTGCCGAGGGATGCTCCGAGATTGGTCATGGTGTTCTGGAGACCACCGACCTCGCCCGTCTCCTTGTCGGGGACAGCCGACACCGTGACCGCCCCTAGCTGTGAGGCCAATGCGCCCACACCGAGCCCGGTGAGGAGCATGGGCACCGCGACGATCTCCGGGCCGACGCCCACCTCGAGGGCAGCGACGAGGGATATCACTCCGGCGAGAAGTGCGATCAACCCCCACCTCACGACAGTGCGTGGCGCAGCCCTTGGCCGGTACTTGGGGATGGCCACCGCAGTGATCAGGAGCGCCACCGAAAGGGGCAGCAATCGCACGCCGGTCTCTAGAGCGGTCAGGCCGAGCGCGACCGACAGGAAAAGGGGGACGGTGAAGAAAATGCCGGCCTGAATCATGAACTGGAAGAAGAACATCGTCAGGCCCCCATTGAGCTGCGCGTTTCGGAGCATCTCGATCCTCACCAGAGGCTCCCGCCCGCGGGTCACGACCCTCGCCTCCCAGGCAAAGAAAAGCCTGATGATGAGGGCACCGGCCAGGATGAACCACACTGTCGGCGAGATCCCCAGCCATTCCGGGCCACCGGCTTTCGGCTGGATCCAGCCCCACTCACCCGAGCGAAGCACGCCGTAGACAGCCAGACCGAGTCCCGCCGCGGTGAGGGCGGCGCCGACGACGTCCAGCCGATGGCGAGCTTCCGGTGGCGCGTCCTGGATCCTGCGGGTGAGCATGAGAATGATGGCCACCACCACGACCTCGCCTGCGAACACATATCGCCAGGTCCAATTCGTCGTGACGAAGCCCCCGATAAGTGGTCCCGCGGCAACGGCGATGGCGCCGGCCGAGGCGACGAGGCCATAGGCACGGGGCCTTCCCTCGGGAGGGAAATTCGAGGCAACCAGCGCCACGATCGCCGGCATGATCAGCGCCGCACCGATTCCCTCGAGGAACGACCAGCCGATGATCAGGACGGTGAGGGTCGGAGCCAGGGAGGTGGTTAGCGAGCCAGCGCCGTAGATGACGCAGCCGATCATGAACGCCCGCCTACGACCGATGAGGCTGCCGATCTTCCCGCCCGTGATCATGAGAGTCGCCATGACCAGGGTGTAGAGGGTTATGGCAGTCTGTATGCCCGTCACGGTCGTGCCCAGGTCTTCGGCGACCTGGGCTATGGACACGTTCATCACCGAGCTGTCGAGGGTCATGAGGAACTGACCCGACGCGAGCGTCAGGAGCACTATCCCGGCAGCGCTCTTGGTCCGGGCCGTCACCTAGTTCACTAGCTCAGATCCGCCGGCCACGTTGTCAATCTCCCTCCAACGCCTGGTCGATGTCGTACCCGAGAGCGGCTGCAATCCGGGGTGCCCCCGTGACCATTCGAGCAGCGCCGACGACAGCTGCGACTGCGATAAAGGCCCCAATGCACTCCTCGACCGTAGCCCCGGCGCCAAGCGCTCCGTCGACAAGACCGCGATAAGTCATCGTCGGTGCCCCCATCGATGCCGCGGCCCCGATTCCCACCAGACCACGTGTCCGGGAATCGAGCGAAAAGGCGCGGCTCTGCACCGACTCCCCGATCGACCTTTCGACTGCCATCAGGTCATCGAGGATCGCAGCCACGGAGCCTGTGGCACCCGTGTGGACCTTCCCTGTCTGATCGGCAGGATCCATTCCGTCATCACACACGAAAATCCGACGAGGGACATCGCCCTCGGAGGGCTAAAGGTCAGCCTTCGAGGAATCCCAGCTCCCTGGCGAACTGCACCGCCTCGCTTCGTTTCGATGCCCCGAGCTTGCGGTAGATCGACCTCGCCTGGGCCTTGACCGTGTGGCGCGAGATGTAGAGGCGCTCGCCGATCTCGGGAAAGGTCAGATGAGTGGCGAGCAAAGGGAGTAATCGAAGCTCGGCTGTCGACAAGGTCGATGGCCCCACCCTTGCCGGCGCCATATGGGAGATCGCTTGCCCGATCTCATCGAGTTGTGCCGGCAGGACCCCGAGATCCACTCCTCCATAGACAATGGCCCGAGCATCACGCAGGACCGTGCGCGCCCCGGCCACATCTGACATGTCGAGATAGGCCCTCGCCAATTCGATGTGGGTCTGGACGGACACGCCGGGGAAGGTCCGGTTTAGGCGCGGGCGCAGCCCTGTTGCCTTCGCCAGCAGGACGCGCGCCTCGGCGATGTCATCGCGCTTGCGGGCAAAACGAGCCGCCACCGCGAACGTGAGGGCGCTCGACGTGTATCCGCCCAGGCCATGGTCTTCCACCAGTTCAAGTGAGTGCCGACAATGAACCTCAGCGGCCGGCCAATCCCCGTCTCCGGCAGCGATCAACGCGCGCTCCGCCAAAGCAATCGTGGCAGTCGCCGTCGCCAGCACCGGGTCACCCATGGAGATGGCCTGATCGAACAGTGAATCTGCCTTTTCGACCTCACCCTGCCACAACCAGCCGAGCCCCTCAACGGCGTAGGTGGCCGGAAGCCATGGCGAACCGGGCGGCAGCCCATCACGGGCTCGAAGGGCGTCCTCGACCATCGTGGGGACCCCGAACCTCGTCTCCAGGGCGCCGACCAGCTGCATCAACGGGTCGGTTGTCCCACTACTCGCGGTCCATCTCTCGGTGCGGAGCATGTCACCAGTGAGAAGGGCAGCGAGAGCCCCGATAGCAAAGGCTCCTGGATAGCGATCATGACCCTCCTGGCGCTCCAACCAGTCGAGCCAGCCGAACAGAGTGTCGGAGCGACCCGTCGAGTAGATCATCCGGCCAATGAGCACGATGATCCGCGCCACCGCGTCAGGGTCTCCGGCGGCTTGGGCGTGGTGGATCGCCGATTCGAGCATGTCGTTGGCCTCGAACCATTCGGCCGCTCGAGTGTGCAGGTCGACCATCAGCTCCGGCTCCCTGAGTTGGAGCTCCTCTTGGAGGAGATCCTGAAACATGGGGTGGTACCGATGCCACTCCCTTGTCCGGTCCACCCGCGTGATGAAGAGGTTGGATTCCTCGAACTTCTCGAGGAGACGTCCCGAGCGCGACCTCTGGAGGACAGCATCACACAGAGATCCACTGAGCACATCGAGGATCGAGGTACGAACCAGGAACGACACCCTTGACTTGGAGAGGCGGTCGAGGATCTCGTTTCTGAGGTAATCGGATATATAGAGGTCGTCGCCACCCAGAGACAACGCTTTCGCCCGCGGCGCCCCCACCCGAATCGCAAGCCCGGCGAGATACAGGCCCATCGGCCATCCTTCACTGTGCTCGATCAGGGTGTTGATGTCGTCACTCGCCTCCAACCCCATGGCGTCGAGAAGCTGACCGGCTTCGATCGCGTCGAGGGCGAGCTCGGAAGCGGTCAGCTCGAACATGTCTCCGTGCGAGCGGAGCACGCCCACCGGCAGCTTCACGCCGGCGCGCGATGCCATCGCCAGTTGAATCCTGCCCTCCAGTTGATGCACCAGCCCTTCGAGGATGTCCCATGAGGCCCTGGTTCGAATGAGATCGACGTTGTCCAAGAGGAGAATCCCGCCCTCGGACTTCTCTCGAAGCCCTTGAACGAGGCGACCAGCGACAGCGGAGCTGGTCGGTGTCGCCGAAAGACGGGTCTTCGAAGCGTGGCTCGCCGTGATCATGCCGGCCTCGACAAGGGATTCGGCGAGATGCAGAATCAGCGCGCCGGGGTCGTTGTCGCTCTCATTCAGTGACAACCAAGATGTCTTTCGTGCCTCTGACTCTGCCCATTGGGCCATGAGCACTGTCTTGCCGTACCCGGGAGGAGCCAGGATGGTGACGACGCGTGCCTTGCTCGCGGCCTGAAGTCGTTGGATCAACCTGTCCCGCTTCACCAGACCGGCGCGGAGAGGCGGTGGTTGCAAATTCAGGTCAGACACTTCCAGAAAATCGTATACGAGGCAGGTGGGCTGGTGGTCGCCCTAAACGGGCTCCGCTCCATCCCCGAGGGCGATGATCAGGGCTGGGATGGCGGCCTCGAGCCGAGCGGCGCCAACCAGCGGTGCGATCGTGACCACCGTGTCCATTATCTCTTCATCGTTGGCCCCGGCGGCGTGGGCGGCATCGATGGCGGCTTGATAAGACGCGCAGTCAGCTTCAGCTCCAACAAGTGCCGAGATGACGGCGAGGGTCGAAGTCTTGTGATCGAGGCTGGTGACGATCTGCCCGCCGAGAAGCCGATCGAGCGTCGTCTCTTCGCTGATGGTCACGTACCGGAGAAGTCGTTCCAGCCGTTCGGGGATCGGCATGCGCCTCGAGTCTCTTGGTCACCGATTCTCCAACCCACCCTGCGAGTTCGCATCGCCCTAGAGGGGTATTGCGTACATTGACCAGCATCTACCCCAAAAGGGCGATGCAGCGCAGACCAGCTAGAGCCACGTTTGTACCGATGACCTGGGTGAGGCCATGAATACCGACGCGGGAAGCGGCGGACACCAGCACGCCACCCTCGCCGAGGAGGTCGACCGCGACCGATTGGTTGCCACGTTCCTCGATCTCGTCGCAATCGACAGCCCCACCGGGCACGAGGAGCAGATCGGCAATGAGTTGTCGACGAGATTCACCACGCTCGGTTGCACCGTCTCCATTGACGACATCGGGAACCTTGTCGCGGTTCTTCCCGGCACCCGACCCGACACGATGCTGCTGTCGACGCATATGGACACCGCCGGGACCGACACCGGGATCAGCCCGATCATCGAAGACGGTGTCATCAAGACCGATGGGACGACCATCCTCGGCGCAGATGACAAGTCCGGCATTGCCGGATGTCTGGAGTTGCTGACGATCCTCGAATCCAATCCGGGGGTGGAGCATCCGACCCTCGAGTTCGTCATCTCGGTCGGCGAGGAGAGTGGGTTGCTCGGATCCCGGCAAATGGACCTCGGCCGCTTGCGCTCGACTTATGGATTCGTGTTGGACACCGCCGGCGACATCGGCGCCATCACCTATTGGACACCGACCTCCGTCTACATCACGGCGACAGTCCACGGGAAGAAGGCCCACGCCGGCGTGGAGCCCGAAAAGGGCATCAACGCGGTGAAGGTGGCCGCCGAGGCGATCGCCGCGATGCCGCTGGGTCGCATCGACGAGGAGACGGTGGCCAACATCGGGACCATCACCGGGGGCGAGGCGCGCAACATCGTGCCCGGCGAGGTCACCCTCCAGGGAATGGCGCGAAGCCACGACCAGGAGAAGCTCGACGCGCAGCTCGATGCCATGCACTCCGCTCTGACCGAGGCTGCTGAGCGTCACGGGGCGAAACTCGACTTCGAGGCCGAGGAGATCTACCGGACCTACCACATCGAGGAGACCGAGCGCCCTTACCGCGAGGCGGCCAGGGCGATCAGGTCTCTGGGGCTCGAGGTGATTCCTCGAAAGAGCGGCGGCGGTACAGATGGCAACTTCTTCAACGCCCATGGAATAGCCTGTGTTGCCATGGCCACCGGCATGGTCGACGAGCACGCCGCCACGGAGCACATTGCCGTCGATGACATGGTCATGGCGTGCAAAATCCTCGTGACGATCGTCACCCAGGAACCGGAATGAAAGGAGCGGCACGATGAGCGGATTCCGCCGATGCGCATGGGTGATTGCCGTCATGGCGCTCGCCCTGACGATCGTGGCGTGCGGCAACGCCCAAGAGCGGGATCTCTGCCGGCAGTACGAGGACCTCCAGGAGGCGATTGCCCAGGTCGAGAATCTGGACCCGGAGACGGCCACCGCCGCCGATGTCGTGGAACTCGTCGACGAGGTGACCGTCCAGTTGGAGCAATTCCAAGAGGCCACCGAGGGGCTCTACGACCAGGCGGTCTCGAACCTCACCTTCAACCTGACCGAGCTGAGACAGGTCGCCTTCGACCTCGGTGACGAGGGCCTCGAAGTGGCCCAGCCGCTCATGCAAGAATCACTGGACGCCTCGGTCACGGCGTACAACGCCCTTCAAGAACGACTCGACGTCGTCTGCGGCACGGACTGACCCGGAAGGAGCCAAATGGACATCACATTCATCCTCGAAGCGGTGGTGGTCCTCGCCGCCATCGTCATGGGCACCCGTGCCGGAGGAGTCGGGATCGGCGTTTGGGGCGGTCTCGGAGTAGCCGTCCTGGTCTTCGTCTTCGGAGAGGCTCCCGGTGAGCCGCCGATATCGGCCCTGTTGATCATCCTCGCGGTGGTCACCGCGGCAGCTCTGATGCAGGTGGCGGGCGGGGTCGATTGGATGGTCAAGATCGCTGCCGGTGTCATCCAGCGTCACCCCAAGCAGATCACGCTGATCGCCCCGCTAACCGCGTTTCTCTTCACGGTGGGGGCGGGGACGAGCAACATCCTCTATCCCCTCCTCCCGGTGATCTACGACGTCTCCTATCAGAATGGAATCCGGCCCTCACGCCCGTTGACGGTGACGGTCGTGCAGTCCGGCATGTCCCTGGCCGCGTCGCCGGTCTCAGCGGCGATGGCGGCAATGGTGACGCTGACTGCGGTCGAGCCATACAACTTCGACCTGGCGCAAATCCTGTCGATCACATTCCCGGCCGGAGTCGTCGGGATCATCGTGACCGCCCTGGTCGTGGGGAGGATGGGCAAGGACATCGATGACGATCCGGAGATTCAGGCCAAGATCGCCGCTGGTGAGCTGGCCCGACCCGAGACCTCCGGCGAGAAGATCGAGTTGACTTCCACCAAAGAGGGGCGCAACGCGGGGATCATCTTTCTCCTCGGCGTGCTCGCCATCGTCATCCTTGGCCTGTTCCCCGATCTGCGACCCGCTTTCGAGATCGAAGGGGAACTGGTCACCATCGACATGACGACGACGATCGAGCTGGTCATGTTCACGGTTGGTGTCCTCATCATCTTGATATCGAAGCCAGACGTGAGCGAGGTCCCTGGGGCCTCGGTGTTCAAGGCGGGAATGGTCTCGGCCATCGCCCTGTTCGGCATCGCCTGGCTCACGGCGACTTTCATCGCAGCCCATGAGGAGTTCATCGTCACCACCATCGGTGGCTGGGTCAATCAGGCGGTGTGGATCTTCGCCCTCGCCGTGTTCTTGGTGGCGGCATTGACCACGAGCCAGTCGACAGCAACCAGAACCATCGTTCCGATCGGTCTGGCGGCTGGGTTGGCTCCTGGCCTGGTGACCGGTATGTGGGGTGGTGCGCTTGGTGGCGTCTACACCCTCCCCGCCAACGGCACACAGATCGCGGCGGCCAACTTCGACCTGACGGGGTCCACGAAGCTGGGTACGAAGTTGTTGGACCACAGCTTCTTCGTCCCGATGCTGATAATGACCGTGGTCTCTGTCGTGGTTGGCGCCCTGATCGGGGTGATCTTCTACTGATCCCAACTCGCTGTGACGGAATCTGAAAAGCCCGCGTCCGGTGGCATGACCGTTCGCGGGGCCGCGTCGCTGGGCATTGGGGCCATGGTCGGCGCCGGCATCTTTGCCCTACTCGGTGAGGCGGGGGCGGTTGCAGGTGCCGCCACCTGGCTTTCTTTCCTGCTTGGAGGGGTGATCGCCACCCTCCTCGGATACGTGGTCGCCAAGCTCGGGGCCCGCTATCCGTCCTCAGGCGGGCTGGTCACCTTCCTCACGCAGGGTTTCGGAGTCGGGCATCTCGTCGGGACCTTCGCCTGGCTCCTCTATTTCGCCGCGATCATCATCACCGCCATGGTCGCGGTTTCATTCGGCAGCTACGCCGTTGCCTTGTTCATCGGCGAAAGTTCGAGCGCCACCGCGGCGAATCTCTTCACCGCAGGTGTGATAGTGGTCGTTGCCGCGATCCAGATCCTGGGTGCCGATGCCATCAGCAAGATCCAATCGTTGGTCGTGGTGATCCTGCTAGCTGTGTTCGCGGTTTTCATCGCAGTCACGCTCGGAGAGATGGACACCGAGCTGCTCTCCCCCTCCCTTTACCCCCCGGCGTTCGACATCGTCTCCAGCATCGCTCTCACGTTCTTCGCCTACCTGGGGTTCGCTGTGATCAGCTATGCCGGGGAGGATCTGCCCGACCCGGCCCGCAACCTCCCCAAAGCCACCTACATCGCCCTCGGGATCACCACCGCCCTCTACATCCTGATCTCCCTGGGCGTGTTCGGGACCCTCACTGTCGATCAGGTGATCGGCTATGGGGAGACCGCCTTGGCCGAGGCGGCCCGCCCGGTCCTCGGAGATGCCGGCTTCGCCATGATGGCAATCGCCGCCCTCCTCGCCACGTTCACGTCGGTGAATGCCAATGTCTACGGGGTGGTCGGCCTCACTTCGGCTCTGGCACGCACCGGACAGTTCCCTCCGAAGTTCGCCCATCCGGGACGATTCGGGAGCACCATGGGCATGGGTCTCTCGTCGATACTCGTTCTCCTCCTCGCCCTGCTCGTGGATCTGACCGCGATCGCATCGCTGGGCAGCGTCGTGGCGCTGGTCATCTTCTTCATGGTGGCTCTCGCCGGCATGCGGCTGAGGGCTGAGACCGGCTCCAACGTGGTGATCATCGTCCTCGGCATCCTGTCAACGGCCGTGGTTCTCCTGGTGTTCGGGATACAGACCTGGCAGACCGCACCGGAGACGTTCGTCGCCATGATCGTGGTCCTTGGTCTCGCCGTCGTGCTCGAGCTGGTCTGGAGCGCGGTGTCTCGGAGTCGCCAGGGCACTCCTGCAACGGAGTAGACATCCAGCAAAGGAGTTGGAGATGCTGACCACTGAAGAAGTCCGGTCACGGGCCAAGGCCCTGATGCCCGGCCTGACTGAAGATCTGAAGGACCTGGTGAGCCACGCCTCGTGCTCGTTCCCCGGTTATCCGGAGGAACCCGTTCACGACATGCGCCGAGCGTCGATGGAGCTACTCGAGAAGCATGGGGCCGAGGTTCGCGAGCTCGATCTCGGCGAGGGGAAGCCGGCGATCTACGGTGACATGCCGGGTCCTGATGGCGCTCCCACCGTCCTTCTCTACGCCCACTACGACGTTCAGCCTGCACCGGTCGAGGCCGGATGGGACACCGATCCCTGGAAAGCCGAGCTCAAGGACGGTCGTCTCTATGGACGAGGGGCGGCGGACGACAAGAGCGGCGTGATCATCCATGCCGGGACTCTCGGGGTCTTCCAAGGGGACCTCCCCGTCAATCTCCGCATTCTCATCGAGGGCGAGGAGGAGACGGTCAGCCACATCGGGCCGTATGTCGACGCTCATCCTGAGCTCTTTCAAGCGGACACCTATGTGATCGCCGACATGGGCAACCCCGCGGCGGGTGTGCCGGCGGTGACCACGACCCTTCGCGGCAATGTGGTCGTGGTGGTCAAGGTGAGTGCTCTCCACCACCCGGCGCATTCCGGCCTCTTCGGCGGGGCGGCACCGGACGCCCTCCTCGCCCTGATCAAGATCCTGGGATCTCTCCACGACGAAGATGGCGACACCATCGTTCCCGGTCTGGCCAAGTTCGAGTGGTCGGGCAGCGAGATGGATCCCGATGCTTTCCGTGAGGCGGCGGGGATGGTCGACGGAGCGCAGCTGATCGGCTCGGGCACCGTCGGTGCCCGGCTCTGGTCCCGACCGGCCGCTTCGGTGATTGGGATCGACGCACCCACGGTCAAGGATGCCGCCAACGTCGTGATCCCGGAGGCCGCGGCCAAGATCTCGATGCGAATCCCACCTGGTGCCGACTCAGAAAACGAGGTCGGCCTGCTGATCGAACACTTGAAGAAGGTGGCGCCGTGGGGCGTGCACGTCGAGGTGGAGAAGGTGCGGGTCGGCTACCCGTTCGCGGCGAAGATGGACGGGCCCGCGGTCAAGGCTGCGATGGAGGCAATGGCGGCGGCTTACGAGACCGACGCCGGCTTCATGGGGAGCGGCGGTTCGATCCCGCTGGTGGCCCGACTCCAGGGAATCAGCCCGAACGCCGAGGTCATCCTGTGGGGAGCAGAGGACGTCGCCCAGGCGAAGATCCATGCCTCGAACGAGAGCGTGGACCTGAGCGAGATCGAACGTTTGATAATTGCGCAGGCCCTGACATTGCAGACATTGGGAGGGCAAGGCTGACGGCCCACCGTCGAAATGCCTGTAAGCCATAGTCTGTCTCCATGGCCAATCCAGTTCTGACCAAGCAATTCGGGGAGCCGGCCGCGTCCGACGCCGCCCTCCAGACCGCGCCGCCTCCTGCGACCACCTCCACTGGCGAGAAGACGATGACCATCGGCTCGGTAGCCGCCGCCACCTTCTTCCTGTTGCTGCTGGTCGTCGCGGGGGCGGCCTATGGATGGGCCAACGCAGTGGCGGTGCAGCGTTGGTACTGGCTGTTCATCATCGCCCTGCTGGTGCTCGTCTTCGCCACCGTGGCCCGCCCCCGCCTGGCTCCGATCACCGGCATCGTCTACTCGCTGGGGCAGGGCGCTCTGGTCGGGTCGATCTCGAAGATCTACGAGACCTTCTACGAGGGCATCGTGTTCCTCGCCCTGACCGCCACCGTTGCGGTCTTCGTCGGTGCACTGCTCCTGTATGTCTTCCGGATAATCAAGGTGACCCAGAAGACCCGGTCGGTGATCATCATCGCCACGGTCGGGATCGGGCTCTTCTATCTCGCCACCTTGCTCCTGTCGATCTTCGGCGTCAACGTGCCACTGGTCACCGGGGTCGGCACCGGCGCCCTCGTGTTCAGCATCTTCGTAGTGATCGTCGCCGCCCTGAACCTCCTCCTCGACTTCTCGGTGATCGAGCATGGCATCGCCACCGGGGCGCCGAGGGCGTTCTCCTGGTTCGCCGCGTTCGGGCTGATGGTCACCATCATCTGGCTCTACATCGAGATCCTGCGACTCCTCGCCATCGTGTTCGCCCGCAGGGGTTAGGTTCTGGCCGGTGAGCAGACCGGTACGCATTGCAGTCGACCTCCAGCAGCAACACGCCGACTACGCCCAGATCCGCGCTGCCGCGGTGCGGGCGGAGGAGATGGGGGTGGACATCCTCTTCAACTGGGACCACTTCTTTCCCCTGAGCGGCGACCCCGACGGAAAGCATTTCGAGTGCTGGACGATGCTCGCCTCATTCGCCGAGGTCACAGAAAGGATCGAAATCGGCCCTCTGGTCTCGGCTGTGGGGTATCGCAAACCCGATCTCCTCGCCGACATGGCCCGGACGGTCGACCACATCTCAAACGGCCGCCTGATCCTGGGGATTGGCGCTGGTTGGTTCGAGCGCGACTACGACGAATACGGCTATGACTTCGGGACGCCGGGAACCCGGCTCAGCGCATTACGTGATGCACTACCCCGGATCGAGAACCGTTGGGCCCAACTCAATCCCCCACCCGTGCGAGAGATCCCGATCTTGATCGGTGGTGGCGGCGAACGCCGGACGTTGCGCTACACCGCCCGTCATGCCGACATCTGGCACGGTTTCGGTCGCCCCGATGTGATCCGTCACAAGAACCAGGTGCTCGACGACTGGTGCGGCCGGGAGGGCCGCGACCCGAATGAGATCGAGCGCTCCTCTGGCGCCAACCCGGCCAAGCCCGAATCCGGTGACGGCTATCTCGAAGCCGGGGCCACCCTGCTCACACTCTCGGTCGATGGTCGAACCGGGTACGACCTGGCCCCACTTAGCGAATGGATCGCCTGGCGAGACGAGCGAAATCGGGACTAAGTAGCGGCGGTCTTGAGCTGGCCGCCGCCCGATTGGGCCCATGCCTCCCGCATCGAGGCGCGCAGACGCGTGGTGTTTCGAATCTGGACGATCAGGCCGACGACCGCCAGCACCGCGTAGATGGCGAACCACCACCAATCCTCGTTGAGCCTGTCGGTGGTGGCCGCCGAGTCGAAGTCACTCAGCGAGATTGCACCGAATATCAACATGATCCCGGTCGTCGCCGCGCTCGCCCCGGCCAGGGCGGAGAGCACGCTGAGCACGATCATCGGCATGTCCCCGACCACGGCGAGGATGGCCAGCAACACGCCGACCGCCAACCCGACCAACACGATCACCCACGACCAGGTGATCCCCAGGGCCACCATGACTGTCGACCCCAGGGCGAATCCGATCGCGCCCATGGCGATGATCACGGAGATCTCGTAGAACACGTAGGCCAGCACCCCGAACACCAGGGCAACGGCCAAGCCGACCACCCATCCCAGCGCCGATGCCAGGAAGCCCTCGTCGGTGAAGTTGTCCACCAGGCCGGCCCCGAGCATGAAGCCGGCAAATGCGCCCCAGATCGGGATGACGACACGCAGCGCGAAGTACCCGGAAAAGCAGAAGACGAGACCAACGATCAAGGCGAAGATCCCTACCAGAATGTCGTCCAATGCCACCTCCGATGCTGGTGAATCACCCTAGTTAGCGGTGCGCTAGGTTCGCCGGAATGGGTGCAGCAACAGGAGAGATCCTCCCACTGGCCGTCGGGGTGGCGATCAGCCCGATTCCGATAATCGCGGTCGTTCTCATGCTGTCGACCCCGAAGGGCAAAGGCAACGGCCTTGCCTTCCTCCTCGGTTGGCTGGTTGGGCTGGGATTGGTCGGTGCGATCGTGCTCCTGGTAGCGGATCCCGCCGGGGCCAGCGACGACAGCGGCCCGGCGATATGGGTCGGCTGGCTGGTTCTGGTCCTTGGTCTGGTGGCGGTCCTCATCGGGATCAGATCGTGGAGCGGTCGCCCGCGGGGCGACGAGGAGCCCGCTATGCCGAAGTGGATGGCTGCCGTCGACCAGTTCACCCCCGGCAAATCTCTTGGCCTCGGGTTTCTGCTCGCAGCCCTCAACCCGAAGAACCTGACGCTCACTCTGGCCGCGGCGGCAGCCATCGCCACCGCCGGGCTCTCCAGCACCGATCAGTACATCGTGCTGGCGGTGTTCGTCCTGATCGGGACCGTCGGTCTCGCTGTCCCGATCGGGATCTACTTCCTCGGCGGCGACCAGGCGGCCGAGACTTTGGCAGAGCTCCGTCACTGGCTGGCCATCAACAACGCAACGATCATGGCGGTGCTGATGGTCGTCATCGGGGCCAAGCTGGTTGGGAGTGGGATGAAAGTGAGATTCGCCTGATGTCTACGAAAGGAGACAGCAATGGCTGAGGAGGCAAGAGGCTCGGTTGAGTTGGCAGTGATCGCCTTCCCGGGCAGCCAGTTCAAGGGTGAGATCGTCCCTGCCCTGGCCGATCTGGTCGATTCGGGGGTGGTGTCCATCCTCGATCTTCTGGTGGTCAGCAAGTCGGAGGAAGGTGACGTCCTGGCCATCGAGCTCGGGGAGATGGAGGATGGCGGGATGTTCGACGATCTCGATGGCGACGTGATGGGTCTCCTCAGCGACGAGGACATCGAGACCGCCGGTGAGCTCTTGGAGCCGGGCAACACCGCAGCCCTGATCGTCTGGGAGAACACGTGGGCCCGCAATCTGATCACCGCCATCCAGGACGCCGGTGGCGAGTTGGTGGCCCATGACCGTTTGGACGCCGAGACCGTAAACGCGGCCCTGGCGACCGTCGAGTAAGGAGAGAGACAATGAGACGACGAGCAGTGGGCCGAGTTGGAAGGCCCAGCCTGCTGGGGACAGCGGCAAGGACCGCGGTCGTGGCCGGCACGGCGACGGCGGTAGTCGGGGGCATGTCCCATCACCAGGCGGAGAAGGCCCAGACACAAGCCGACGCGGCCGCCTAC
Organism: uncultured Acidobacteriota bacterium; assembly: GCA_963810465.1. GTDB lineage: Bacteria > Actinomycetota > Acidimicrobiia > Spongiisociales > ZC4RG35 > JARDZU01. Next base: position 318,668 of record CAWENM010000012.1, read on the forward strand.
CAACAACAGCAGCAAGAGGCAGCCATGCAGCAGTCCCAGCCCGCGCCGGCTCCTGTGGCCGCAGCGCCTACCGCCACCGATCCGGTGGCCCAACTGAAGGAATTGGCTGAGTTGAAGGCTCAGGGAGTTCTCACCGAAGAGGAGTTCGCCGCAGAGAAGGCGAAGATCCTGGCCCAGTGATAACCCCGGGCAGCGAAACACGAATCGAGATCTCGCCGGGGCGCAGACAGCGAGAAGGCATGCGCTGGATTCCCGGGGGTCGATTCCGTATGGGCTCTGAGGACTTCTACCCCGAAGAGCGCCCGGTCCACGAAGTGGAAGTCGGCGGATTCTGGATGGACCAGCACCAGGTGACCAACGCCGACTTCCGAAGATTCGTCAAGGAAACCGACTACGTCACCCTGGCCGAGCGGCCGCTCGACCCGACCGACTACCCCGACGCCGACCCGGAGCTCCTGGTTCCGGGGTCCCTGGTATTCCAGAAGTCGGCGGGCCCGGTCGATCTGAATGACTACCGCAACTGGTGGGAGTACCTCCCCGGTGCCCACTGGCGAAGACCCGGTGGCCGTGGAACGACCTTCCACGGAAAAGGCGACCACCCCGTAGTCCACATCGCCTGGGAGGATGCCAGGGCCTACGCCGATTGGGTGGGCAAGGATCTGCCCACCGAGGCGGAGTGGGAGTTCGCCGCCCGTGGGGGGTTGGACGGAGCCATCTTCACGTGGGGTGACGAGCACTTCCCCGATGGGAAGGCGATGGCCAACAGCTGGCAGGGAGAATTCCCCTGGCAGAACCTCCAGGTGGACGGGTTCGAGGGGACCTCGCCCGTGGGCAGTTTCCCCGCCAATGGCTACGGGCTCTTCGACATGGCGGGGAACGTGTGGGAGTGGACCGTCGACTGGTACACCCGAACCCATCCCGAGCAGGCGGAGCATGCCTGCTGTGTCCCCACCAACCCACGAGTCACCTCGCCGGAGCACAGCTACAACCCGGGCCAACCGGGAGAGCACATCCCCCGCCGGGTGATCAAGGGTGGGTCGCACCTCTGCGCCCCCAACTACTGCCTGCGTTTCCGGCCGGCCGCCCGACAACCGCAGATGATCGACACCTCGATGTCGCATCTCGGTTTCCGGTGCTTGGTCCGCGACAAGGCCTCGAACGAAAAGGGAGAAGCCGCTGATGGCTGACGAACCGAACATCTTGGTGATCTGGGGCGACGACATAGGGATCAGCAACCTGAGTTGCTACAGCGATGGTTTGATGGGCTACCGGACGCCCAATATCGACCGAATCGCCTACGAAGGCATGAGGTTCACCGATTCCTATGGGAGCAGAGCTGCACCGCCGGCAGATCATCATTCATCACCGGGCAGAGTGTCTATCGAACCGGTCTGAGCAAGGTAGGAATACCCGGGTCTCCGATCGGACTCTCCGCCGAGGACCCGACCATCGCCGAGCTGCTCAAGCCACTGGGCTATGCAACGGGGCAGTTCGGAAAGAACCACCTGGGGGATCTCAATGAGTTCCTTCCCACCGTGCATGGGTTCGACGAGTTCTTTGGCAATCTCTATCACCTCAACGCGGAGGAAGAGCCGGAGCGTCCCAACTGGCCGTCGCCCGAGGACTTTCCCAAGTTCAACGAAATGGCCCGCCCCCGAGGGGTGATCCACTCCTGGGCATCGGACGAGGACGATCCCACCGAGCAAGGCCGGTTCGGTCCGATCGGGAAGCAGAAGATCGAGGACACCGGGCCACTGACCAAGAAGCGGATGGAGACCATCGACGACGAGACGACCGAAGCCTGTATCGACTTCATCAAGCGGCAGCACGAGGCGGGGACGCCCTTCTTTGCCTGGATGAACATGACGCACATGCACTTCGTCACCCACACCAAGCCGGAGAGCCTGGGTCAGGCCGGAAGGTGGCAGTCGCCATACCACGACACCATGATCGACCACGACAAGAACGTCGGTCAGCTCCTCGACCTGCTCGACGAGCTCGGTTTGGCCGAGGACACCATCGTCATCTATTCGACGGACAACGGGGTCCACATGAACACCTGGCCCGATGGGGGGATGACCCCGTTCCGCAACGAGAAGAACTCCAACTGGGAAGGTGCCTTCCGCATCCCTGAGTTGATCAGGTGGCCGGGGAAGATCGAGGCGGGCTCGATCTCCAACGAGATCGTCCAGCATCACGATTGGCTGCCCACCTTGCTCGCCGCAGCCGGCGCTCCCGAAATCATGGACAAGCTGAAGGCTGGCCAAACCATCGGGGACAAGACCTACAAGGTCCACATCGATGGCTTCAACCTGCTCCCCTATCTGACGGGCGAAGAGGAGACGAGCCCGCGCAAGGGCTTCGTCTACTTCTCCGACGATGGCGACGCTCTGGCGCTCCGCTTCGACAATTGGAAGATCGTGTTCATGGAGCAGCGGGTCACGGGAACGCTGCAGATATGGATGGATCCCTTCGTCCCGTTGCGTGTTCCGAAAGTGTTCAACCTGAGGACCGACCCATACGAGCGGGCCGACATCACCTCCAACACGTACTTCGAGGTCATCATCGAGAACGCCTTTCTCGTCTTCGCCGGGACGACCTTGATCACCGAGTTCCTGGAGACGTTCAAGGAGTTCCCGCCCCGACAGAAGGCAGCAAGCTTCACCATCGATCAGGCGATGGAGAAGATGGAGGCGGCCATGGCGGGCGGATAGAGACGATGCTCGACTCCTGGAACGACACTCCGACTCGGGCTGTCATCGAGGCATTTGTTTCATCGGTCACGACCGACGGCCCCGACTTCGTGCCACCCGAGGAACGGATCGCCGTCTTCGACAACGACGGGACACTCTGGTCCGAGAAGCCGATTCCGATCCAACTCGACTTCACCCTGCACCGCATGGCAGCGATGGCGGACGCCGACCCTTCACTGCAGGAACAGCAACCCTGGAAGGCGGCGTACGAGAAAGACATGAAGTGGTTGGGTGCGGCGATGGTCAAGCACTATCACGGCGATGACGGAGACCTGGGACTGCTCATGGCGGCGGTGCCGCGAACCATCGCCGACCTCAGCATCGACGACTACCAGCGGGAGGTAAGCGCCTTTTTCGAGGAGTCGGAGCACCCGGTCCTCAAACGCCCCTACCGGGACTGCGGTTACGCCCCGATGGTGGAGCTGCTTCGTCACTTGGAAGGCAACGGATTCACCCCATATATCGCGTCGGGGGGTGATCGTGATTTCATGCGACCGATTGCGAGCCACATCTACGGGATCCCGCCGGAGCGAATCATCGGAAGCTCCCAGGCCCTCGATTTCCAGGAGCGCGAAGACGGCAATGACGTCCTCTACAAGTCGGAGATGGAGTTCTTCGACGACGGGCCGACCAAGCCGGTCCGCATCTGGAGCCGGATCGGCCGACGACCGATCATGGCCGGGGGCAATTCAAACGGGGACATCCAGATGTTGCGGTTTGCCAACCACCCCGGGCATCCGGCGCTGAGGACACTTCTTCTCCACGACGATGCCGAGCGGGAGTTCGACTACACGGCGGGGGCGGAGGACGCCTTGGCCCGGGCAGCGGACAAAGGCTGGACAGTCATCAGCATCAAGAACGACTGGTCCAGGGTGTTTGCCGACTGACGCAGCCCAACAGATCATCCGACATTCGGTGACGGCCCTCTATGTGGAGGTTTCGCCATGGCCCGCCATT
>CAWENM010000013.1:0-188763 GCA_963810465.1 uncultured Acidobacteriota bacterium
CGTTCGCGACCGCCTTCGCCGCGGCCTCTGGGTCCGCGCCCGCAGCCTCGTTCGCGACGCCCCACGCTGCGCTGCTTCGGGTCGCGAACTCGCGTCCCTCGTCGGACATCTGCCAGGCACGGGGTCTCTCATCGTCGCGCCGTAGGTAAAGCGACAGCCCGAGCAGTCCCTGGTCCCAGCCCGCGCCGACGCGCCCGGGCCGTACTCGGCCCAGAGCTCGTCGGGCACGATGGCGGTGTGTTCGAGCTCGAGGGAAGTGGATCCCGCCCGCCGAAGTGAGCCGCACCTCGAGCTCGGAGACCTCGCCACGGTCACCCCGCCGTAGGCCCAGGTCACTCGGAGCCTGTTCGGCCGCTCGCAGGTGAGGATCTCGCCGCCGGCGTTGCCCTCGAGCTGGTAGCGACCGCCACACGGTAGTCGCCGCTGATCGGAGGAACCAGCGGGTGATCCGTTCCGGGTTCGTCAGCGCGTCCCAGACGTCCTCGATCGGCGCCTCGTAGGTGCGGCGGAGCCGGATCGTCGCGGCCTCACCGGCGGCGATGCCGGCCGCTGCCGACCTCCCGCTCGACGGCCCCGATCTCGCGGACGATGTCGATCATCGATAGGGGTCCTCCTTCGGGATGTTCGGCTCGGCGGCGCGTGAGGCGCCGTTCACGTTTGCCACGCGCGAGGTCGGTCGCGAGCGAGTCGAGTCGTTGCTCCCAGAAGCGGCGGAACGGGTCGAGCCATGCGTCGACGTCGTGGAGCGGCGCCGCGTCGACGGCGTAGAGCCGCCGGGCGCCCTCGGGCCGGACCGTCGCGAAGCCGCTCTCGCGCAGGACCTTGAGGTGCTGCGAGACGGCCGGCTGCGAGATCCCGAACTCGGCCTGGACTACGCGGTGATCGCCCCCGAGGTCGACTCGCCCTGGGCGAGCAGCTCGAGGATCCGCCGCCGGACCGGGTCGCCGAGGACATCGAACGCGTGCACGGCGGCATTCTAGAAGTGTGACTTATATAAGTCAAGGCTGTATATCCGGGCGAGGTGGTCCGACTAGTTCCGACTTCGCAGGGCCCATCGCTCGGGCGTGAGACCGATCGGTGAGTCGCCCATCAGTCTTTCCGGCGCCGCGGCCCCCTCGACCGGTGCGAGGCGACCCGCGACCCAGTCGCGGTACCAGGGCGCCCAGGTCCTGGCGCCACCATCATGGAACTCGGCGTAGGACCGGCCGTATGGTGGCTCGTCCTTACTGGCCGGGCCGAGGTGAACGCCGCCGCGTCGTGGAGCGGCGGGAGCTCGGCCTCCGAGACCCCGAGCGCCCGGTACATGGCCTCGACCTGGTGGAGCCACTCGTGGACATATCCCTGCTCGGGGTCGGGGTCCGTGAGGAGCGTCCGCCAATGGTCCGTGGAAATCGAGGAGAACCCGGCCCCGAAGGTCGCGTCCGATGGTCCGATGCTGCACCCCCAGCCGCATTGCGGCACGGACGCTTCGCACGGCCACAGCGCGTACACGGAATCGTAGGTGGCGCCTGGTGTCCGCGACAGCTTCGAGTTCGGGGCGCACCTCGCGCGGACCGACCCACCACCGGCCCGCGCCGCTCGATGACAGCGAACGGACCGACCGCCGAACCTCGACGACGTCGAACGGCTCGAGGGTCGCGAGGTCGTCGCTAGGCGGATCTGCTCCCCGGGCCGGCCGGGACATTTCACCTCTTGGTCAGCGCGCGCGGACCGACTGCCAGAGCGTGATGTGCACGTTGCCGAGCGCGCGCTCGGCGACCGCGCGGGGCGTCGTGGCGAACCGCTGCAGCGCCAGCGCGGCCGGGAACGCCCGGCCCAGTCCCAGAGTGCTCGCGTGCCACATCTCGATGACCGGCGTGCCGCGCACGTCGAGCCGTACGCAACGCGCGGCCCCCGCATGGCGTGCGCTGGCACGAGTGCGACGCCGTCGTCGGGTCGAGCTCCGGCTGACCGACGAGCCAGCGCTCGCCGGCCACGGCGCTCGGCGCGAGCCCGCGTGCCGCCGCGAGTGGGTGATCCGGCGCGGCGACGAGGATCTAGCCGGCACCGCAGGAACGGCGCCGTTGCGACGCGCTCCGAGCCCGGGCTCGGGCCGAACGCGATGTCGGCGCGCCGCTGCTCAAGCGCCTCGGCGTGCTTCGCAGCTCGCTTCGTTCGGGGCTGGCGCCCTCCTCGGGATCCTGCCGGACGCCTCCGCTGATGAGCTGATCAAGCCGGCTGCCCTGCGGACAAGGTCCGCCACGTGTGTCAACAGGAACCGAAAAGTGCGCAGCTATCAGGAAGCGAATAGTGCGCAGGTCGGGTGGGTCGGCGGCCGTGATTCAGGTCGTCGGCCGTAGGCCGGCGGGCTGGATCTCGGCCGCCGGCGCGGCGGCGGTGCCCCGCTCGCGCAGCCGGTAGCTCTTGCCCTTGAGGGTGATGATGTGGGCGTGGTGGACGAGCCGGTCGATGAGGGCGGCGGCGACCATGGCGTCGCCGAGGATCTCGCCCCAGGCCTCGAAGCCGCGGTTGCTGGTGACGATGATCGAGCCGCGTTCGTAGCGGCGGGCGACCAGCGCGAAGAGCAGGTTGGCGGCCTGGCGTTCGAGCGGGAGGTAGCCGATCTCGTCGACGACGAGCAGGCTGTAGCGCTCCAGGCGCCGCAGCTCGGCGTCGAGCGCGTTGCGGTGCTGGGCCTGCTCGAGGCGGTCGATCCATTGCTGGGCGGTGGCGAACGCGACGCGGTGGCCGGCCTGGCAGGCCTTGATCGCCAGCGCGATCGCGAGGTGCGTCTTGCCGGTGCCGGGCGGCCCGAAGAAGCAGACGTTCATGTGCTCGGCGGCCCAGGCGAGCTGGGCGAGGTGGAAGATCAGCGGCTTCTCGGCGGCGGGCTGGGCGGTGAAGTCGAAGTCCTCGAGCGTCTTGTGGGCCGGGAACGCGGCGTGGCGGATCCGGTTGCGCGACCCGGACGCGTCGCGCGCGAACACCTCGGCCTCGAGCAGGACCTCGAGGAACTGCTCGTAGGGCCAGCCCTCCTCGCGCGCCGTGGCGGCGGTCTGCTCGAGCCGCTCGAGCACCCGCGGCGTCTTGAGCTTGGCCAGCAGGTAGGGCAGCCGCTCGCCCGACCGCCGGTCGTCGGCTTCTTGGGGCTCATGCGCAGAGCTCGGCGTAGTCGCTCAGCGCCGGCGGGACGACCTCCGGGCCCGGCAGCGGGATCAGCGCGGCGACCGGCGGCGGCTCGGGCCGCATCCTCGGCGCCGGCTGCCAGATCCCGTGCTCGTAGCTGCGCGGGTAGTCGGCGACCGTGTGGCCGTGGTGCTCGATCCAGACGCGGTCGCGGTCCCAGCGCAGCTCGACGCGCTGATGGACGAGCGCCTCCGGCGCGCGGTAGAAGCAGCGGCCGAACTTCAGATAGCCGTCGGCCGGGACCCGCGAGGACCGGCGCCCGGCCGCGTCGAAGGCGATCGGCGGCAGCGGCCGCAGCTGCTCGCGCTCGTGCGCGAGCCGCTCGGCGACGACGTGGCGGCCGGTCGCGTGGCGGCGCGGCAGCGCGACCCGGTCGCGCCAGCCGGCGTAGACGTCGTCGAGCTCGGCCAGGTCCGCGAACCGCCGCGCCGGCCAGAACCCCGTCTTGTGATGCCGGACCGCGCCCTCGACCGACCCCTTCTCCCGCGGCGTCTCGGGCGTGCAGGCGTGCGCGTGAAAGGCGTAGTGGCCGCGCAACTGCGAGAACCGCGGGTTCCAGTGGATGACGTCGCGGCCGTCGACGCGCTCGCGCCGCGCGACCGCCGACCGCAGGTTGTCGTAGACGCACTCGCGCGGGACGCCGCCGAGCCACTCGAACGCGCGGACGTGGCCCTCCAGGAACGACTCGATCGTCATGTCGAACGTGAAGTGCGCCGTCGCCGCCCCCGAGAACGGCAACGAGCAGATCAACGCGTAGACGCGCCGCTCGCGCCCGGCGATCCTCGGCCGCGTCGGCATCTCGGCCCAATCGACCTGCAGCACCTGCCCCGGCCGATAGCCCGTCCGCTGCGCCGCCCGCTCCGACCGCGGCCGCAGCACCGCGAGCCGCTTGCGGACCAGATCAACCGACCCGCCGTAGCCGTAGTCGTCGCGCAGGATCTCCGTCACCCGCGGCGCCTTGATCTCCGGCCAGTCCTCGATCAGCCGGCGCATCACCGGCTCCAACGGATCCAGCATCGACCCCGCCGGCGCCCGCGAATAGCTCGGCGGCTCCGCCGCCTCGACCAGCTTCGCCGCCGTCCGCCGGTTGATCCCCAGCCGCCGCGCGATCTCGCTCTTCGAGACCCCGTCCGCGGCCATCGCCTTCGACCTCAGCCCACTCCAACGCGCTGCGCACCTCCCCAGCCGCCTCCCCGAACTCGTCGCTGACGAGCCCGAGGCTCCCGACCACGCCGGTCAGATCAGCAACGCCGAGTGCGCACTTTTCGATTCCTAGAAGCTGCGCACTATTGGGCTCCTGGCGTCAACGTGCACACCACAGACACACGAGCTCGAAACGGCAACGCTCACGACGTCGTTGACCAGGCCAAGAATCTCGCTGTAGAGCGGAGCGGCGACCGCGCTCCGGTAGCCAGCAGCCGCCGCAGATGCATCGCATCCAGGAGGTCGGGGGTTCGGGTCCCCTAGCTCCATCGGCCCGTGCTCCGCTCAACAGCGTGCAGTGCGGGCTTCGTTCATTTGGCTCGACTGCTCGTTCGCCGCCTCGCCGTTCACGTAACCCATCTCGACGGCGGCTGAGCAGCCGTCTCCCCGATCTCCTGCGCGAGCAGCGACAGGTCGCGCGTGGCCGCTGGTGCCTCACGGCGACCGACCGCGCAAGCGTGACACGCCGCTCGGCGACGGCGCGCTGACGTCGCGCGTCAACGAGACGTCAGCGGAAAGTCAGCGGGTTGCGGTCTGCTTCCGCACGGCCCTAGAAACCCGGCCGGCCCAGCCCGGCACGGCAACAGCCAAGGAGACATACGTGTTGCAGCAATTGCGGCTCCCCAGCCGAGCCACCATCGCGGCGGTCATAGCAGCCGTGGCCGCCTTCATGGCGGCGAGCGCCATCGCTTCCGAGCCGGCGGCGGCGGTGCCGCCCGGGGGGCAGGCGAATGTGCCGACGCCCACCACGGGGCCGAATCCGACCCCGGTATGGGTGCACTGCGGGCTCGAGAACTGGTATTGCGCGCATCCCGGCGGCGTCAGGCAGTTCCGCTACGGCCAGTACGACATCGCCGGGGAAACATGGACGTTCGGCAGGTGGACGGTCAGGCCGATCAGCTTCGGGCCTTCCAACGATCCCGGCGTCCTGACGTTCAACCCCCCCGTCGCCAACATGGCCATGTCGTGCTCGAACTCGATGTTCGGCGGTGATCCGCGGCCCGGCACGCACAAGATCTGTGAGATCGACCAGTCTCCTTGGACGTTCTGTGCGACCGAAGGTCAGACCTGTCGCGTCGACGCCGGCCCCCAGTGGGTCCGCTACGGGGCGGCGGGCCACGGAAACGGGAGGGAAGGCAGGTACACGGTCGCGAGGCTCAGCGGCAACATCCCTTGCACGAACTCCCGGTTCGGCGGGGATCCCGTGCGTGACGTTCCGAAACACTGCTGGATCTACAACGGCTAGCTGAGCTGCCGCGGACGCTATGAGCGGTTACGCGTCATCCGGGCCCGTCCCGGATGGCGCACGCGGCCCGAACAGCGGGCGGCTGAGTGCTGGCGCTCACCGAGACGAAGTCACCCAGGATCTTGGGATTGAGCGCGGAAGCGCGAGACGGCAGGCTTCATCGCATGCCGTGACCGGCAGTTCCTCGTCACGGCACTTGAGTGGGGCGCCCGGCGGCGCCCGCGTACGACACGACAGGAGCCTGGCGATGACGATCGACATGACGCATTGGCGAGTAGTGGTCGCGTGCCTCGTGGCGGGAATCGCGGCGATGCTGGCCGTCGCATGGGCGGCCGGCGACGCGCACGCGCGCGGCGACCGCTCACTGCAACGCGCCATCGATGTGCGCCTACAGGCTGCGCCCGGCGCCCGCCAGGTTGCGCGCAACCAGATCGTGTTCGCGGACGGCGTGCGCGTGACGTACTCCCGGTCCGGACGGGGCGGCTCTCTGTGCGGTCCGCGGAAGTTCTGCGTGTGGGCCGACGCGGGCTATCAGGGCATCCAGGCCTCGTTTCCGCAGTGCACCGGGAACCGCCCGAAGACCTATCAGCTGCGGAAGTACGGCCTCCCGCCCGGCAAGCCGGGCTGGGTGTTCTCGGGGGTCACGTCGTGGCGAAACAACATGGCCCGCGGCAAGTCGGCGCAGTTCCTCGACATGCAGATGGGCACGCTGATCCGCGTCAACCGCGGAGGCGGCGGCCACATGCCGGCCAGCAAGAACGACCGGGCGGCCTGGGTCGACATGCTCTGCGTGCCTTAGACCGCACTAGAGCTCGAGCATCGCCGCGGCGACCTCTACCGGCGGCCGCATCGGGGATCGCTGTCGCGGCCCGCTCGAGCACGAGCAGTCGCGCACGCGGGATCTCGCGCGCGAGCGCCTCGCCGTTGCCGACCGGGAAGAACGGGTCGCGGCGACCGTGCACCACGAGCGTCGGGATCGCGAGCTCGGGCAGGCGCTTGCGCCAGCGCGGCTTGCAGTTGAGCTTGGCGAACACCATGCCCATCTGATTGGCCATCTGGACTGCGGGCTCCGTGCCCGGCGTGCGGTCCCAGATGCGCTCGGCGGTCGCGCGTGCGGCGGCGGGGTCGTCGCCGAGGGTCTCCGCGCCGGCGGCGGCGAATTCCGCCACGCCGGCGCGGTCGGACCAGTCGGGCTTCGAGCGCGAGAACAGCCGGCGCATAGTCGCCGCGTCGTGGTCAGGCAGGTCGTTGTCCGGCGGGCCCGGGGCGACGGGCCGCGTCCCGGCGAGCGTGAGCGCCGAGAAAGCGTCCGAGTGGTCGAGCGCCGCGACCTGGGCGACCATCCCGCCGACGCCGATGCCCGCCAGGTGCGCCGGCCGGTCGTCGAGTGTGCGGGCGAGCGCCGCGGCGTCCGCTGCGAGATCGCGCAGCGTGTAGGCCGGCGCCTTGGGATCGACGGTGGTCGACGCGCCGGAGTCGCGCAGGTCGTAGCGCACGACGTGGCGTCCCCCGCGGGCGAGCGCGTCGCAGAGCGCGTCGGGCCAGGAGAGCATGGTCGTGCCGCCCGCGAGCAGGACGAGCGGCGCCGCCGCGTCTCCGAAGTGCTCGACTCCGAGCCTGACACCGTTTGCCTCGACGGTCGTCATCAGTTCAGCATGGCCAGGAAGTGGTTCTCGAACGCCCGGGCGTCAGCCGCGACGCCGAGGTGAATTCGGGCGCCCCGTGGATCGACGACGGTTCGGCCGGCCTCGAGGCCGCTCTGCACGACGGTGAGCCTGGTCTGCTCGTAGCGCACGAAACGGCCGGTGATCGCCGCGGCCGCGTCGAGCGGGTCCCACCAGTACATGAGGCCCTGGCGCATGAACTCCTGGACGTCGGGGTCGGAGAGGATCGTGACGACCGTCGCGGTGGCCACCGTCGTGTTGTTCGCCCTGAGCCGATCGGCGAACTCGAACGTGATCGGGACAAAGTCGGTCGCGTTGAGCGCGGTCAGGTGGATCTTGCCCGACAGGGCCGTGAAGACCCTCTGGGCGGCGGCCGGATCGGCCCAGAAGTTGAACTCCTGCCCGTGATCGGTCCCGTCGCCGGCGCCGCAGCACAGGTTCCCGTGCGTGGTGCTGCCGCCCATGATGAAGACGCGCTCGATGCGCCTTGCGAGGGAGGGGTCGCGGGCGAGCGCCTGCGCGATGTTGGTCAGCGGGCCGAGCGCGATGAGCGTGAACTTGCCGTGCTGTGCGGTCAGAACCCGCGCCGCACGGCCCTCCGTTGGCACGTCGGGACAGGTCGCTGAGTCGCTGAGAGCGGCCGAGTTGTGGACGACACGGTCGACGTAGCTGCGGATCGCCTCGGGCAGCGGGTTGGCGCCGAGCAGGTCGCCGTCGGACACCGGGACGCCGCGCAGCCCATGCTTGTGCACCAGGCAGCGCGCGTGGCTCAGGCCACGGCCGGTGTAGGCGGCGCCCGAGAGCGAGACGGTGACCGCCTCGAGGTCGATCAGGCCGTGCCGGTCGGCCTGCGCCAGGTAGGCGAGGGTCGCGGCGTCGTCGAAGCTCATGTCCGCGTCGACGAGGTGCGCCAGCCCTCGCAGAAATGCCTGTTGACTGTCGCCTGGATGGTGAAACGCTTTCATCGTGAAGCGTTTTCGCTCGATGGCATTATGGGCCTGATCCAGCAGGGTGCTGGTCACAGGCATCTGTGGGTCTGCGAGGACCGCATACCACCCCGCTTTCTTGTCCGGAACCAGCGCCGGACGCGCTCGCCGTTGGCCGTCCCCGCCGTGGTGGCGACGTGATCGACAAAGTGGCGGAACCATTGGCCCAATGCAACGACGCGCAAGCCTTTGCGCTGTCGCGCCCGGTAGAGCAGGGTGTGGAACTGCGTACGGAGTGCCTGACGTACTGGCGACGCGATCGCCACGAGTTTCTTTGGGAGCTTGAGGAGCGCGTGGCGCAGGCAGAAGCCGAGACGCGCCCCCGGAAACAGCGTCCGCAGACTGCTGGTCGTGCTGTCAAAGCCATCGGTCAGGATGCCCCGCACCCGATACGCAGGCTCCTGCCGAGATGCGGCGCGTTGAAACTCGCCATAGGAGGCGCTAAAGGCTGCTGTACTGGCTTCCGTGGTGTAGCCGACATGCCAGATCACCCGCCCACAGACCATCGTGGGCAGATACACCTTCTCGGTGAGACAACGACTGTGCTTCTCGTCGGCGAGGAAATAGACGGGCAGCGGCAAACCACACCGGGTCAGCACGCGTCACCAGACTCTGGTGACCCAACGCACAGACCAAGCGGTAGAGCGCCATGGGCGAGATATGATAGAGCACCGCGCACAGCTCCAAACTGAGGCCACCGTGCGTGGCTAACAGCGCATCACGAGCCACCTCCGGGCGCATCTGACGGTAGCGCAAGACGAAGTGCGGCAGGACCGTGAACACCGCGCGACACGTGGTGCACTGGACCCGCCAGATGGTGAGCCCACCCAGCCGGACACGGACATAATGGGAGTGGCGTGTGAGACACCCGCCGCCGCGACAGGTCGCCTTGTGGGCGAGCTGAAAGCCGAGGGAGAGGAGGAAAGCGCACACGCATTCGACAAAGGCCTTGCCATTGCTAAGCAGCTGAACATAAGTTGCGTCGTCTCGAAAATCGACAGTGATGGTGCGGTTTTTGCGGGTCTGATGGGCGGTGTCGCTCATGGGTCACCCTCTGGGCAGATGGTCACAGGTGCAGATGATGGCCTGAGCTGAGGATAAGGCTCCAATTTCAAGGAGATCACGAAGGGGGGTGGGGCTCCGCTAAATTGGGTCAATGGGAATGTGGAACTTCGCAACCAGTTACTAAAAAGCCATATCAAGACCTTTGCTACTCTGTACGGTCTTTTCTACAAAGAGAAGGCTACATCCTACAAAAAAGTCCTCTTCTCTCTACATCTTGTGCTTACCTTGTATACAAAATGGTAGAAGCTCTCAAAAAGAGACATGTTGCCCTCTTCAACTTGAGAGCGAAAAATCATTAAGAGCGATTTACTGGACAAAGAGAACTATAAAGCTCTATTAAAATAAAAAAGGGAGGTTTTTTTTGGCTTCGATCATGGCGTCGGCCACCCCCTTCTGCTTCTGTGCCATGCAAAAGCACCTAACTATTGAAAGAAAAAGGCGTTCAAGGATTTAGCTTATTATTCTGAGTGGCCGAAAGTGGCCGACGCGGTGATCAAGGCCGGATTTTTAGTAAGACAAGTGGGCCTCGATCACGGCGTCGGCCACTTTCGGCCACTCAGCATCACCCGACACCGTCACTTATTGACATATCATGGCACTGCAATGAGCCATGAGGGTTTGTGTCAAGTGTTTTGACAATTTTTGTCACTGTAACTCATTGTATTCGAAGCACTTATAGGCGCTTTTTTATTTCAATGGCTTACAAGAAGCGTATGAAAATCAAATAGTTATATCAATGAAACATTTTGTTATGATCTATAATAAACTTGTAGAGGCGATGGAGGGATCATAGCCTAAGCCATTGAAATCATTGATATTTTTACCGCGAGATGTTTTTGCGTCGTACAGAAGCAGAAGGGGGTGGCCGGCGCCGTGATCGAAGCCAGAATGAATGCGAAAGCTTCATGCTGCAAGTGAAAGCTGATGATCTCTTTGCAAGCCTTGAACTGCAGCTAGGAGGTCGCATATGAGGAGCGAAGCAGTCCAGCCATAGGACTGCTAGTCAGTAGTCTCATACGACCCCCAGCGCAGAGCGACGCCCACAGTGATCGCAACGTCAGAGTCCCATGTCGTAGGTATATGCATCAGTAGTGTTAAGGTGTGACCAAATTTGCTTGACGATTCATGAGCAATTTAGCCGTTGCAACATGTCCCTTCCTTGCTGGCTTTTTCCCCTGAGGGTGAGGTTTCTTAGGCCTTCGAGGACTTTTTCGGAAGGCTTGAAGACGCACACCCTGCGCCAGTTCAACCAAGATGGCAGCTAAGTCTGCCGTGCTCATGGCATAAAACACGTCCCACTCGGGCTCGGGGATCGCGATCATCATGCCGTGGTAAGTCGTCGTGATTTCGTTCGCGATATAGTACAGAGACACCTCTTCATCCACCGTCTCTTCGCCATGCACGCGGCGCAACGCGGCCAACACCACCGCCAGTAAATTGTAGGCCACCAGGGCCAGACAAAAGCCGAATAAGGCCGCCTTCGGATAGCCTAAGGTGTTGATTTCAGAATGAAAATACGCCTCCAGGTGTTTGAACGCGGTTTCCAGCGTCCAGCGTTTGCGGTAGAGATCAGCCACCTGTTGGGCCGACACCTGGCGCGGCACATTCGTCAAGATGTGGACAATCGTCGCCCCGTCTCGGGTCGCTTCGTTCAACTTGATACGCACGCGACGAAAGATATGCTTGTGGCCTTGCGCATCCACCACGCACACGCGTTGCTGAGCGACTTGACCCGTTGCCGTACGACCACACGAGCGCAGGGGCGTTAAAATCTCAAAAGGGAACCCTCGATGTTCGCGGGTAACGAAGAAGGCGCCTCGCTTGTCGATGTCACAGAGAAAGGCGCGGGTACAGAAATTGCGGTCTTCAATCCAGAGATCACCGGCCTCAACCGTGTTCAAGACGGCCCCGAACAGCGAGCGTTCCTGCGCATGGCCATTTTCACAGGGAAAGACATCGGTGACCACACCCAGGGCCGGCTCATAGACCACCAACGATTTGCCGGGCAAGGCACGCCCCGTGGCTTCACGCAGTTCTTTGATGCGATGCTCACTGGCTTCGAGGCAGTTGCCATCGACGATTTTGACCCGATAGCCCTCAAGCCAAGGGGCGCGTTCACCGCCCATGTGCGCGATGAGCGGGGCAAACTCACGCGCGCTATAGCGCACCAGCTCCGCCGCGGTATGCGTCTCTAAGCCATTGAGTTTGTTATAGACCGAGACGAGCGAGGTGCCCACATCGTCTTGGTGAGCCTGGTAAGCCGCGCGCACCGAGGGTTGCACACAAAAGACGACTTGGTTCATCAGATCATAGACGCTGGAAAACAGGAGGTCTCGGGTGTATTGCTTCTGCGCGGTGCGCTCATACCACAGATCGAGGCGATCGGCGCCCAACACGCGCTCGAGTGAAGCGCGGACCATGACGGAGATCGGGCTTTTTTCCACAAATCTTTCAAACACGTCACCGAGCATGGGGGCCTCCTTGATGACAAAATTGAAGAAGGCCTATCGTACACAATATCATCGCACCTTTACACCACTGGTATATGCATGTGAGGACGTGCACGAGCCTCGGAGGGCATACCTATTTTCCTTCCTGAAGCTATACCCGCGCGTATGGTTTGTCACCTGCTTTGCCCACTTCGACCTCCTACAAAGTACAACGTTACGCGAACTTGCAAGGTAATCCCAGTGCCAGGGATTGTGGAGTTATGTGGTATAAAAATTGCTTTTAACTGCCGTGTCTTTGCAGGAGAGCAAAGTTTGAAGAGTGAGTGCAGTAGGGCATGAAGGGGAATTCTCAGGAGCCTTCTATGCAGAAACGTGTACTTATTACAGGAGGAGCTGGCTTTCTTGGCTCTCACTTGGCTGATGCATTGCTCGCGTATGGCTACCAGGTGCGTGTGCTGGATGTCCTCTCCCCGCAAGTACACGGCATGCAAGCAGAGCGCCCTCCGTACCTGCATTCGGAGGTCGAATTGGTCTGCGAGGACATTTGTCACGCCGACGCGGTCCGTCAGGCACTGCGCGGCGTATCGGCCGTCTTTCACCTTGCTGCTGCAGTGGGCGTTGGCCAAAGCATGTATGAGCTGGAAAAATATCTCGGGATTAACACGCTGGGCACCGCTGTCCTCCTGGAAGCGCTCATGGAGCATCCTGTTGAGAGGCTGATTGTCGCCTCCAGT
This sequence comes from uncultured Acidobacteriota bacterium, assembly GCA_963810465.1. GTDB lineage: Bacteria > Actinomycetota > Acidimicrobiia > Spongiisociales > ZC4RG35 > JARDZU01. Next base: position 12,514 of record CAWENM010000013.1, read on the forward strand.
ATGAGTATCTATGGTGAAGGGCTCTACCGTGCTGCTGATCGGAGCCTGTATATCCAGGCTGAACGATCTCTGACACAGTTGCGCGCCGGCCTCTGGGAAGTCTGCGACCTTCAAGGCAACATGCTCGAGCCGCTGCCAACGCCCGAAAGTAAACCCCCTGCCTTGGCCTCGATTTATGCCCTGTCCAAATATAACCAGGAACGTATGTGCCTCATGATTGGGCGTGCCTACAACATCCCTACCGTGGCACTGCGGTTTTTCAACATCTTTGGCCCTCGGCAGGCTCTCTCGAATCCCTATACCGGGGTCCTGGCGATTTTTGCCTCACGCTATCTCAATAATCAGCCTCCCATCATGTTTGAAGATGGCCTCCAGCAACGCGATTTTGTCAGCGTCTATGATGTGGTGCAGGCCTGTCAGTTGGCCCTCGAAGTCCCACAGGCAGCGGGGCACGTCTTCAATATAGGGAGTGGCTGCGCGTCGACGATCTCCGAGGTGGCAGCTCTGATGGCGCACGTGCTGGGTACAACACATCTCGCACCCTGCATTACCCATACCTACAGGATGGGGGATATCCGCCATTGCTTTGCCGATATCACGCGGGCACAGGCCGTGTTGGGCTATACCCCACGTGTGACTCTGGCCGAGGGGCTCGCAGAGATGGTGGAATGGCTGGCCGGACAGATTGCCAACGACTACAGCGCGAAGGCCAGCGCAGAACTGCGTAAGCGGGGCTTGGTGGTCTCAACGACCTCTGTCTGAGGTCAGGAGCGTCGAACGAGAAAAGATATAGAGGGAGCTATTGCTATCATAGAAGAGTGGAGGCCTCGATCCATGACGCAACGAGACGTCACACTTCAGGAAGACACACCGCATACTCCACCACCGATGCGGACCGCAGCCTCCAGGCAGCGTCCCGTGCTGATCACGGGCGGGGCCGGCTTCATTGGCACCAATGTCGCCCACCGACTGCTCGCAGCCGGGCAAGAGGTGCTGATTTTTGACAATCTCTCACGGCCCGGTGTGGAGCAGAACTTGCAGCGGCTTTGCATGCATCACGGGAATCGTGTGCGGGTGTGTGTGGCGGACATACGTGAGGCCTCCGCCATACGGAAGGCCGTGCAACAAGCCTCGCAGGTGTTTCACTTTGCCGCCCAAGTGGCTGTGACCACGAGTGTGCTTGATCCTCAGGAGGACTTCGAGATCAATGCCCTGGGTACGCTGCACCTGCTCGAAGCCTTGCGGCAGCTCGCGCAACCACCACCGCTGGTGTTTACGTCCACGAACAAAGTCTATGGCAACCTCCAAGACGAGAGGTTGTGCAAGCATGGCACACGCTATGTGCCAACCGATCATGCTCTACGGGTGACGGGTATCAACGAAGAGTGCCCGCTGGCCTTCTACAGCCCCTATGGGTGTTCCAAAGGGGCCGCAGACCAGTACGTCCTGGATTACGCTCGTATCTATGGGCTACCGACTGTGGTCTTCCGCATGAGCTGTATCTATGGACCCCATCAATGTGGCACCGAAGATCAGGGCTGGGTGGCGCATTTCCTCATGCGCGCCCTGACCCGCACACCCATCACGCTCTACGGCAATGGCCTCCAGGTGCGCGATATTCTCTTTGTCGACGATCTCGTGAATGCGCTGCTCCTGGCCCAGACCCACATGCCCGCGCTGGCGGGCCAGGTGTTCAATATTGGTGGGGGCACCGCGAACACGACCAGCCTGCTCGAACTGCTCGCCCTTATTGCTGAGACTCCACGGCCAAAAGCCCGTGATCCGCTTTGCCGCCTGGCGTCCTGGCGATCAAAAGTACTATGCCTCCGATATTCAGCGCTTCAGCACGGCAACGGGATGGGTACCACAGGTGCGGGTGCGGCAGGGCGTGGCAGCCCTGTATGCCTGGTTGCTCCAGAACCATGGCTGTGACACTGGTCAGGCGCTGGCGATGGCCGAAGTGGAGCGCGCCTCATGACCACGAGAGCGATGCAGGCAGCGGTTTTCACTGGTGCCCAACATCTGCAGGTGGTCTCGCTCGCGTTACCTGAACCTGGCCCACACGATATACGCATACGTCTCGAGGGGTGCGGCGTGTGTGCCTCGAACCTGCCGGTATGGGAGGGCCGGCCGTGGTTTGCCTATCCACTGGCGCCCGGGGCTCCGGGGCATGAAGGCTGGGGCAGGATTGACGCGCTCGGACACGACGTCCATGGCCTCACGCTCGGTCAGCGCGTGGCTGTGCTGTCCTTGCACGCCTATGCCACCTATGACATGGCCCCGGCTGATGCGGTGGTGCCACTGCCGGCTGGCTTAGAGGGGGTCCCATTTCCCGGCGAGGCCCTTGGCTGCGCCATGAATGTCTTGCGCCGCAGCGCGATTGCTCCTGGCCAGACCGTGGCCATTATTGGCATTGGGTTTCTTGGGGCGCTCCTGACCGCGCTTGCGACGCAGGCGGGGGCTCGCGTCATCGCCATTTCTCGCCGTGACCTTTGCGCTGGAGATAGCCCGCCACTATGGTGCGGCGACCACCATACAGCTTGATAATCCCCAGCATGTGGTGGCACAAGTCCACGCGTTAACTGGGGGGGCGGGATGTGAGCGGGTCATCGAAGCCGTAGGCCAGCAGGCGCCGCTTGATCTGGCGGGTGAACTGACATGCGTAGGGGGGCGACTCATTATTGCTGGCTATCATCAGGATGGCCTCCGCCAGGTGAATATGCAGCTCTGGAACTGGCGTGGGCTCGAGGTCATGAACGCACACGAGCGCGACGCCGCTGTCATAGTAGAGGGTATGCGTCTGGCCGTGGACGCGGTGATGCGCGGCACCCTGCAATCCCATGCCGCTGTATACGCATAAAGTGACACTAGAACAACTGCCCATGGTCTTTGCGGCCATGCAGCAACGCCCGGACGGTTTTCTCAAGGCCTGGATTAGCTATGCATGACGCACACGAGCGACAGCGGACAAGAGCTCCTGTCCTTGCACCAGCCTCTCGCCCACGCCTCGGCTTCCTGGGCGTTGGGTGGATTGGCCAGCATCGCCTCCAGGCCCTGGTCCGTAGTGGTCTTGTGGAGGTTGTCGCCATTGTCGATCCTGTCCAGGCGCTGGCAGCACAGGCCGCCGGCATTGCCCCAGGCGCGGCTGTGCTGTCAGACATGGCAGCGCTGCTGGCCCAAGAATTAGACGGTCTCGTCATTGCCACACCGAGTGCGCTGCATGCCGCGCAGACGATCGAGGCCCTGACCGCCGGGCTGGCGGTGTTCTGCCAGAAACCGCTGGGGCGCACGGCTGCCGAAACACGTAGGGTCGTGGATGCCGCTCGAACGGCCAATCGCCTCCTCGGCGTGGACCTGTCGTACCGTTTTGTGCGTGGCATACAGACCATGCGGACGCTCATCCAGGCGGGTGAGATTGGCGAGATCTATGCCGTGGAACTGGTCTTCCACAACGCCTATGGTCCTGATAAGGCCTGGTTTTATGACCCTGTGCAGTCTGGCGGCGGCTGCGTCATCGATCTGGGCCTCCATCTCGTCGACTTAGCGTTGTGGATGCTCGGTTTTCCAAGGGTGCTGCACACGACCAGTCGGCTCTTTACCCATGGCAAGCCTCTAGAAAGATATCGCACGGACGTCGAGGACTATGCTGTTGCCCGGCTCGATCTGGACACAGGCGCGACGGTCTCGCTCACGTGCTCATGGCGCCTGCCAGCCGGCTGCGATGCGGTGATCAGCGCGGCATTCTACGGAACACAGGGCGGACTGGCCCTGCGCAATGTCGCTGGTTCCTTCTACGACTTTACGACAGAACGCTTCTGGGGCACGACACGGCAGACCCTGCACGCGCCTCCTGACGACTGGGGCGGCCGGGCTGCGGTGGCCTGGGCCCGGCAACTCGCCGTGCGACCACAGTTTGATCCTGACGTCGCGCACGTCGTCACGGTGGCAGAAGTGCTCGATGCCATGTACGGTCGCCAAGAGGCCTGAGGAGGAGTCCCATGCCGAGCCTCCCTGACGTTGCCATCCGACGCATCTTGATGACCGCCGATACCGTCGGTGGGGTGTGGACGTATGCCCTCGAGCTGGCACGGGCGCTCCAGCGCTATGCTATCGACGTCGTGCTGGCCACCATGGGGGCGCCACTCAATGAGCAGCAGCGTACAGCGGTACAACAGGTCGCGAACATTACGCTGTGCGAGAGTGCCTGGAAGCTCGAATGGATGGAGGAACCCTGGGACGATGTAGCAGCGGCTGGTGCCTGGTTGCTCGATCTCGAAGCGCTGACGCAGCCGGATATCGTGCATCTCAACGGGTATACGCATGGCGTCCTGCCCTGGCAGTCCCCCACGCTTATCGTGGGCCATTCCTGTGTGTTGTCGTGGTTTGCCGCGGTCAAAGGGACAGCGCCACCCGCGGACTGGGAGCGCTATCAGCAGGAGGTCAGGCGCGGGCTGCACGCTGCCGACCTGGTGACCGCACCGACGGAAGCCATGCTCACAGCGCTGCGCACGCACTATGGAGGCTTTAGGGCGGCGCCAGTAGTTTACAATGGCCGCCAGATGAGCCATTGCCCACCGCTGGCCAAACAGCCGTATATCCTGACGGCGGGGCGTGTGTGGGACGAAGCCAAGAATATCGCCGTGCTTGCGCATGTGGCACCCCAACTGTCCTGGCCAGTCTTGGTGGCGGGGGAGGAGCGCCATCCGGAGGGGGGCACAGTATGCTTCGGTACGGTGCAACGGCTGGGGAAGCTCGCGCCAGCCGAACTGGCACTGTGGCTGGGCCATGCGGCGATTTTTGCGCTGCCAGCGCGCTACGAACCGTTCGGGTTGACGGTTTTGGAAGCTGGCTTAGCAGGATGCGCGCTGGTCCTGGGAGACATTCCGAGTCTGCGCGAAGTGTGGGATGGCGCGGCGCTCTTTGTGCCGCCGGATCAGCCCGACGCCCTGGCCGAGGTGTTAGAGCACCTCATCAAGGATGTCTGGTGGCGTGAGCTCATGGCCCAGCGCGCACGGGCGCGTGCCTTACGGTATACCCCGGCGCGCATGGCCCAGGCGTACGTGCGACTCTATACGCAGCTCAAGTGTGTCGGCACGCCAGACCCACTGGCACAGACCTCGATGATGCAATGATGGCCCAATACAAGCATGGTGGCTGCAATGAAGATCGCCCTGTTTTACCATTCGCTACGTTCCGATTGGAACCACGGCAACGCGCATTTCCTCCGGGGTATTGCCTCTGAATTGCAGGCCCGGGGACACGCAGGTCCGCGTTTTTGAGCCCAGAGCAGGCTGGAGCTTAGTCAATCTCGTGGCCGAGCATGGGACTGCACCGCTACGTGCCTTCCGCAAGGCGTACCCACACTTGCGCAGCACGTTCTACACCCTGGAAAGATTGGCCCTCGATCGTCTTCTGGATGGCGTTGATCTCGTGCTGGTGCACGAATGGAACGAGCCAGAACTCATCCGCCGTATTGGGGCGCATCATCAGCACAACCGTGACTATGTGCTCCTCTTTCATGATACTCACCACCGCTCGGTGACCAATCCGGACAGCTTTGCGGCCTCTGATCTCAAATACTATGACGGCGTGTTAGCCTACGGCAGCGCCATTCGCGACATCTACCTGGCCCGCGGCTGGACGCAGCGCGCCTGGACCTGGCATGAAGCGGCGGATACCCGCGTCTTTACCCCGTTGCCGGGGGTGAAGAAACGAGGCGATCTGGTGTGGATTGGCAACTGGGGGGACGGTGAGCGCACGACAGAGTTGCAAGAATTTTTGCTGGGACCGGTGGCAGCCTTAGGACTGCGAGCCCGCGTGCACGGCGTCCGGTATCCCAAGGAGGCATGTGAGGCACTGGCAGCGGCAGGCATTGAGTATGCCGGATGGGTGCCGAACTACAGGGTGCCCCAGGTCTTTGCCCGCTTCAGGGTCACGGTCCATATCCCGCGCCGGCCCTATGTCCAAGCGCTCCCGGGCATTCCGACCATTCGACCGTTTGAGGCCCTGGCCTGCGGGATTCCCCTGGTCTGTTCCCCATGGCAGGATGTGGAAGGTCTCTTTACACCTGGCACTGATTTTCTGATAGCGCGCCATGGCCGGGAGATGAGGCGGCACATCCGGGCGCTGTTACATGACCAAGAGATGGCTCAGGAGATGGCTGCGCATGGGCGTCAGACCGTCTTGCAGCGCCACACCTGTGCCCATCGCGTCGACGAGTTGCTGGATATCTGGGCAGACCTTAGCAGGAAGCCGGCAGCGGCGCTCAGCCGTCAAACGGTGAGCTAAGTGCTGCGCACGGCTACTGCGTAGGGCTTATTACCCCCGCCAGTGGCGGGGGCCGTGTAGAGCTAATGAGCCGTGCGCAGCACCCCCCGTTGGCGGGGCACCTCCCTGCACTATGGAGCACGCTATGGCCCTACGGATCGCTTTCTTTGGTTCAAGTCTCCTCTCGGCTTACTGGAATGGCGCCGCGACCTATTACCGGGGATTGCTGCGGGCGCTGCATGCGCGTGGACACGTCATCACGTTCTATGAGCCGGATGCTTTCGAGCGGCAACAGCACCGTGATATCCCTGCACCAGTGTATGCGCGCAGTGTGGTCTATGCAGCCCACGATGACGCCGAGGTGCGGGCGGCGCTGGCCGAGGCCCGTGACGCCGATGTCGTCGTGAAAGCCAGTGGTGTCGGCGTGTTCGATACGCTGCTCGAGCGCGAAGTATTAGCGTTACAGGGCCCGAACACGCGTGTCGTGTTTTGGGATGTCGATGCACCGGCCACGCTTGATCGCGTGCAGCAGCATCCCGATGATCCCTTTCACCAGTGCATCCCTGCGTATGATCTTATCCTCACCTATGGTGGCGGCTCGCCTGTGGTCCAGGCGTATGAGGCGCTCGGGGCCCGCGCCTGTGTGCCCATCTACAATGCCCTGGACTCCACGACGCATTACCCTGTCGAGCCTGATGCACGCTTTGCAGGGACACTCGGGTTTCTTGGCAATCGCCTGCCAGACCGCGAAGCGCGGGTGTCTACGTTCTTTTTTGAGCCAGCCCAGGCGCTGCCAGAACACCATTTTCTGCTTGGCGGTAGTGGCTGGGAACAGCATGTGCCCCAGTTGCCGAACGTGACGTATCTTGGCCACGTCTATACCCGCGACCACAATGCCTTTAATTGCACACCTCTGAGCGTCTTGAATATCAATCGTGAGAGCATGGCGCGCTATGGTTTTTCGCCACCGACGCGCGTCTTTGAGGCAGCGGGGGCGGCTGCCTGTCTGATCACGGATGCCTGGGAAGGCCTGGAGCTGTTTCTCGAGCCTGGGCATGAGTGTCTCACTGCCCGCAATGGCGACGAGGTGGTCAAGCATCTCCGCGCTCTCACGCCCGCGCAGGCCCGTCTGATTGGGCAGGCGGCGCGGCAGCGTGTCCTGGCGGAGCACACGTATGCTCACCGCGCTGCCCAGGTGGAGGCACTGCTGTATGCCACGTGTCACACACTCCAGGGGATGCCTTCATGAGCCCGCCACGTCTTGACATTGTTATTTTGGGGCTGTCCATTACCTCCTCCTGGGGCAATGGTCACGCTACGACCTACCGTGGACTGGTGCAGGCTCTGGTGGCGCGTGGCCATAGCGTCCTCTTTCTTGAACGCGATGTGCCGTGGTATGCCGAGGCGCGTGATTTGCCCACACCGCCATATGGCCGTACTGAGCTCTACACCAGTCTGGACGACCTCCAGGACCGCTTCAGCAGCTGCGATTCAACGGGCCGATGTGGTCATGGTAGGATCGTATGTCCCCGACGGGGTAGCTATCGGGACCTGGGTGACCCAGACCGCCAGGGGTGTGACAGCCTTCTATGATATTGATACGCCGGTCACCCTCGCGAAGCTGCGCAGCGGGGAGTATGACTATCTCTCTCCCGCTTTGATTCCGCGCTATCATCTCTACCTGTCGTTCACCGGGGGCCCCATCCTCACGCAGTTAGAAGGTGTCTATGGCGCCGCCATGGCGCGGCCGTTGTATTGCGCCGTTGATCCGCTCGCTGTACGCGCCTGAGGCGCGTGACTGGAGCTACGACCTGGGCTACATGGGCACTTACAGTGCCGATCGGCAGGCGACGCTGCAGTGCCTGCTCGTTGAACCGGCGCAGCACTGGCCACAAGGACGTTTTGTGGTGGTCGGACCGCAATATCCGGCATCTATCCGCTGGCCTGCCAATGTCATACGTATTGACCACCTGCCGCCGTCAGCGCATCGCAGTTTTTACAATGCGCAGCGCTTCACGTTGAACATCACACGCACGGCGATGCGCCAGGTCGGCTATGCGCCGAGCGTGCGTCTGTTCGAAGCCGCGGCGTGCGCCACACCCGTCATTAGCGATGCCTGGCCTGGGCTCGAGACCTTTTTCGTGCCTGGTACAGAGATTCTCATCAGTCAGTCATCAGGAGAGACGCTGCGTTACCTGCACGACATCCCAGCAGAAGAACGCTATGCGCTGGGTGCACGAGCCAGAGCGCGCGTCCTGGCAGAGCATACAGCCGAGCATCGGGCGGCCGCCTTTGAGGGCTATGTGCTGGAGGCCCGTGCGGCATACAAGGGAAGGATATGCAGCCAGTCTTAACCGCAGAGCAGATTCAACAACACATTCGTGAGCTCGGCCCATGGTTTCATAACCTGAATCTGGGTGGGTTCCAAACGGCGCCGCAGCATTTTTTAGGCGATTATCCGCGGGTGAAATGGCAACGCTTTGCCGATGCCCTGCCGGCCGATCTGCACGGTCAGACTGTCCTCGATATTGGCTGCAATGGCGGGTTCTACGCTCTTGAGATGAAACGCCGTGGCGCTGCGCGTGTGGTAGGGATTGATAGCGATCGCTCTGTATCTGGCGCAGGCGCGCTTTGCGGCCGAGGTCAGCGGTGTGGAACTCGAATTGCACCAGCTCTCAGTCTACGACGTGGCCAGGCTCGGCGAAACCTTCGATCTCGTGCTGTTCATGGGCGTCTTGTATCACCTGCGCCATCCCTTGCTGGCGCTCGACCTGATTCACGAGCACGTGGCTCGGGACCTGCTGGTGTTCCAATCCATGCAACGCGGCAGCGACCAGGTGGTGCCTGTGGCACCCGATTATCCGTTCTCGGAAACCGACATCTTCAACCAGCCCGGTTTTCCCCGCTTGCACTTTCTCGAACAGGCGTACGCCAGCGATCCCACCAACTGGTGGGTCCCGAATCGGGCCTGCTCCGAGGCCCTCTTGCGCAGTGCTGGTTTTGACGATCATCAGTCATCCAGAGGAAGAAGTGTTTGTGTGCCGCCGTCGGGAACTGCCGGACGGGTCACGCGCCGTCTATCCGGCCCGACGGCAAGCCAGCCTACGGGAGGAGCACTATGATTGAAGCGATTATGTTCTGGAACGAGCCCAACAACAAATCGCACTGGGCCTTTGAGGTGGATCCTGACTGGCAGATTTTTGCCCACATGATCAAACACGCGGCGCAAGCTGTGGCTGCCGAAAACCCGCATGTGCTGCGCGTGCTTGGCGGCATTTCACCCATTGACCCGATGTTTATTGCGAATATGCGCGACCAGGGCGTGCTCGAGTACCTCGATGTTGTCGCTGTGCATGGCTTCCCCCTGGATTGGAATCACTGGAGCATTCACGAATGGCCTGACAAACTCAAGGAAATCCAAGCTGTCACGCATCTCCCGGTGTGGGTCTCCGAGGCTGGGGCGTCCTCGTTTGGGGCCGAGGAGGTGCAGGTCTTCGGCCTGCACCGGACCGCCGAACTCCTGCGCGGGCGTGCCGAACGTATTCACTGGTACAGTCTGTATGATCTGCCACGCGATTGGCCAGCCACGACCCGGCATCGTGAGGCCGAAGGGGCCTCCTATTATCGGCATTTTTGTATGGGGCTCTTGCGCGAGGATGGCACCCCCAAACTGGCGCTGGAACCGTTTGCGCAGTATACGCCTGACCTTAGGCATCTGCCAGTGGTTTCATTTTGAGGACCACCGGCTCGATGACTGCCGTGCAATGGTTGCGTCGTCTCGGCGTCACCTACCTGCGTACCGGTCTGAGCTGGGCCGATAGCCTGCGCCCGCAGGCGCTGGCGTGGTTCGACCGGCAAATGCAGGCGCTCGAGGAGTTTGACGTGACGTTGACGTTTTGTTTTACCCCAGAATCGCGTGGCGTGATGCCGCACTATACCAGCCCTCCACAGCGCATCGAAGAGTTTGCGGATTTCTGCGTCGAGATGGTGCGACGTTATGCTCCTGGGACTGCAGCACAGTCCCAACCACAGCGCGTGGACATATTGCAGTCGCACTACCATGCGCCGGCAGTGGGTGCGAGCCGCTGGCCCTTGCCGTCGGATCGACCTGATACTGGTGCTTAGCTTCCCCTCTCTTGTCTTCCTCTCTCTGGACTGCCAAGCGAGGCGCGCCCTTGGTCCAGGCGGGGGGTGTCGGTGGCCTGGTCCTGCATCGCCTCCAGGGTGTCGAGCACCTGCTCGGGCGCGACGTCCTGGGCGAGTTCCGCGAGCTCCGGATCGTGGCTGGTGTCAAGCCCCAGATGCGTGGCGATGGCCATGGTCAAAGCGAGCAGTCGTGTGATCTCGTGCTCGGCAAGCAGGCTGATTTGTAGGTCCAGGTCAGCGCGCTTTTCCGCCTGGGCAGTCATCCGGTTCTGCGTGATCAGAATAAAGGTGGACAGAAAGATGGCCTCGACGGAGGCCACCATCGCTAGCGCTACAAAGGTGGGATCGAAGTGGGGCAGCGGCACGCCGGGCAGGTTGGCGATGATCCACCCCCCGAAAAGGAGGAGGTGGAGATAGACAAAGGGCATGCTGCCGGTGAAGCGGGTGATGGCGTCAGCCAGCCGCTTCTGCCAGCCCCCTTGCTGCACTTCACGGTGGTAGCGCTTGAGGAGGGTGCGAATATTCCGTTCGACCACCTGGACCGCGCCGGATGGCGGATCAGGTGGCGCAGCGTCTGGGGTCATAGATACCTTCTTCCAGTGCCAGCGCTCCTCTGGACGCTCCGTCGCCAAGGGAGGTGGCCACACAAGGGCCGCGCCTAAAGCAGTGGGCGGACACCCCGGATTTCGCCCACGCCTCCCTGAGTGGATGCGGGCCCGGTTTCCCAGGCCTGAAGCGCCGCGTTCCACCACAGGCGGCTGCCATCGGCAAACACCGCTTCCGCGTTCGTGTGGCTGGGGTCCGCCTGGGCGGTCGCTTCCTCATCATAACCCTCCGCCCTCTGAATCACGGCCTCCCAGAGGTGGCGTGCATGGGTGTGGTCATCTTCGGTGGGCGCCGGTGCGCCATAGGCCTGGATGGCAGCGAGCGCCTGCTGTGCCTGCGTCATAGAGTATCCTCCTCTCGCGTCAGTGCTCAGGGTAGCAAACACCAGGGTCGTGTTCCCCAGGGGGAGCCACGACCGTGTGGGTTGCTGTCTCGCAGAGGGGTGCAAGGACTGTACCAGGCCCCATGGGATGCTATGGGCTGCCGGTAGACGCAGGACTCATTACGGCATGCTGGAGGCGGCGAAGCATGAGGGACGTCCTCTGCAACGGCATGTGGTACACGCTCCTCTGGGCAACCACGGCCGTGGCTGCACCACGACTCTCCCGCTGTTCTGGCTCTCTCACATCAAGGTGCCTCTCTCAATCTGAGAAGGTTGTCGGCCTTGTGCGGAGTTGCACGCACCATCCCCAGCCGTAGGCCCCGCGCGGCAGACTCATACCATTTACGTTGAATTTTTATGCAATTAACTGGTTGCAAGCCGCCACACGCTGCCGGATGTCCAGGTTGAGCCGCTCGACAAAGGCTGTTTGGATCTGCCAACCACATGCCGCCAGCACCTGCTCGACGGCCTCCAGGGTCCCGAACACCACGCGGTGGCTCACGCGGACGAGACGCCGGCGCCGCATGGTCTTCATCACTTGTGCATAGAGCAGGTGGGGCAGTGGCATCCAGCGCGGCTTGAGATGAGGCCCCTTAGCCTGGCGGCGCAACGGCTGTACCCAGTGCCCATAGTGGGCCAGCAAAGCCGTCATGTACTCGCGAAAGCCATCGGTGAGAAACAGTGGGACGCAGTCGGGGGCCAAGACCTGGGCCACCTGATGGACCACGCGTTGCGCCATGGCCAGCGTCCGGTCTCCGACGTCGAGCGCCAGCAGGAGTTTACTCTCGGGGTCCATCGCGACCCAGACCCACTGGGGTGACCGCTCCAGATGCTCGATGGCTTCAGTCTGGCTGACTTCCCCGTCCTTCACCGCACTGAGCAGGGCAAACAGCTCGTCGAGTTGGACCTGCCGGATCCGCACCTCGTGCAGGACGTGCTGCGAGAACGTCCGCAGCTGCTCCGCCGCTTCGACCAGCCACTGGAGCACCGTATTTGCATCGACCTCGAACACCCGTGCCGTGCCCCGAATGCCCAGGCCCTCAGCCAGGCACGCGATCACCCGCACGATAAGCTCAACCGACACCCGCTTGCCATGGAAGAGGGTCCCGAGGGTCTCGAGAAAATAGCGACGGCAGACCACACACAGCAGCTGCCGCCAGGGACTGCCACTCGGATGGCCATTGGCGCGGAGATTCCCCCAGCCCACCCAGCCGCGATAGGCACAGTCCGGGTTGGGGCAGAAATGGTGTGAGGTGTCCACTTGGCGTCGGCGCCCGCGTGTCATGACGATGCGTGGGGGCGGAGCGGAGGGGGCTTGCGGGTGGGGAGCGGTGGCGTGCGCACAGGCGTCGCAATGCGGCTTGGTGGTGAGGCCCGCAAAGGGTTTCGGCTCACGCTGGCGCTTGGGCAGTCGGGGTGGGGGCGCCGGTGTCGTCGGGCACGCGGTGGAGTCCCTGGGCCACGCCCACTGGAGCATGACGCACAGCCAGAGAAGAGCGATCAGCACCAGCTGGTAGAAAAAGAGATGGGGGACCATGGCAAAACTCCCTCATATAAGTGCTGAAATGAGGGTATTTTACCCGGTTTTCAGGTGGTGGGAATTAGCCGCAGGCTGGAGGTACACAACCAGATAGCGCCATAGCATGAACCCCCGAGGGCGGTGAGGACAACCAGGATGCGACCTGAGGGAAGACCACGACTGGAAGGCACACAGCGCGTGTGGCGCATGGACCGTCGTGCCATCCTCCACGTCGCTGGTGCCTGGTGGAGTGCCTCTGCCGCATGGTAAGATACGACGCCGTTCTGGAGGAGGCTACCTCACGTACCGTGCCTGTATCACCCTGGCAGGCAGGCCAGGTGAGTTGCAGACTGGCTCACGAGCCGTGCAGCGTGCCGCACCGCATCGCACGCGGTGCGGGAGCCGAGCAGGCAGGGTGCGAGAGCGTCGCCGTCAGCGATCGCCTCTGGCCCTGGCAGGCCACTGTCGGCCAGCAGGCGTCGCCACCGCGCTCAGGCGTGTGGCCTCCTGGGCGTACCAACGCGCACCGTTGTCATGCCGTGCGCAAGTGCTTTTTCATGCGATCCCTGGCAGACGCGTTGGTCGGGCATGCCTCCCGCCCGTTTCCTGACGGTAACCTCTGACAGAGGAGTGTCTCTATGCAGGCGAAAATGCTCCATGAGGACAGCGGGCAGGGCTCGCGTGGTGAGCGGACCTTTGCCCTCATTTTCGAGACCGGTGAAGAGGTCATGGCGGGGCTCACAGGATTTGCCCGAGCGCACCACGTGACCGCCGGGCGCTTCACGGCCATTGGCGCCTTCAGCGCAGTGACGCTCGGGTTCTTTGACTGGGAGCAGAAGCACTACCAGCCCATACCGCTCCGTGAGCAGGTGGAAGTCCTCGCCTTGGTGGGGGATATCGCCTGGCAGGATGGTCAGGCGACCTTACATGCGCATGTGGTGGTCGGCAAGGCCGACGGCACGGCTCACGGCGGCCACCTGATGGCGGCGCATGTGCGGCCCACACTGGAGGTGATGCTGGTGGAGACGCCGAGCTTCCTGCGGCGCATTCTCGACATCCCGAGAGCGGTCTGGCGCTGATCGATATTGCCGCCTCTGAAGGCGCTGCGCCGACCGCCTAAGCCCAGCGGGAGGGCTTGCCAGGGATGGCTTCGCCATGGGTGCAGGCGATCACTGTATGGGGAAAGGAGAGCAAGCGAGCCTAGAGCACTAGCCGCCGGACACACTCCTCGCGTATGCCATCGCCGTCCACGAGGCAGGTTGTGAGGTCATCGCCGTCAGCGATCATTGGCATCCCTGGAGCAAACGAGGGCAGGCAGGCGTTGTCTAGAGCCGGCTCGGTGTGGTAAGCGTGCCAACACGCACCATGACGCTGGGTACGGGCGTCCCCTGGCCCCCTTGCAGTATCAGGCACGCGCCGGCGGCGGAGGCGGCCACCTTGGGCAACCCTCGTGGAGATCCATGGCTTGCCGAGCTGAAGGAGCACTATACCAGTGGGCTGAGTCAGCCCGATAGTAAGGAGCCTGAGAAAGAACACCGACCGGATCTCTATCTAGAGCGTGTCGCGTAACGGGGGTTGGGGACCATCGGTCAGCGCTTCCAGACCCAAGGAGCACCTGGTGCTCGTCTTGGGTTGAAAAGCTGCTATTCTAGAGACTGTAGTAAAGACACCGGGTTTATCCAGCCCGTGCACGATGGAGTGAGGCGAGGGTTTGTTGACGGCCTTCGGCTTGGGCTTCACGCCACATATCCAGCGCCAAGCGTGCACTGATCTGCACCTGCGTGCGCACCCGGTAGACCTGTTTTTGCATCTTGCGATAGCGCCGGTTGCCCCGCTCCACCGCATTCGACGTCGAGGGCAGCAGCTTGTCATCGAGAAACGTCAGGGCTTTTTCCAACGTGGGGGCAAAGAGCTTCTTCAGCGTGTCACCGAGGGAGGTGAACCGCTGGACACGCCGCCGCAACTTGGCCAGTTTGTCGAGGGCGGTCTGGGTCCGACAGCGCCGATCGAATAACGCGTACACCTGTTCCATGATCGCACGCAGCGCCTGTAACTGGGGCAACCCACGGCTGACGCGCCACAGGGTCTTCCGTTCGGTTTTGTTCAGGTGACGTTGGACGAACAGATATCGTGAGGTGAACAACGCGGCGCGTTGCGCTGCCAGCCGCTTTTTCGTGCGGGCCGCCTGCTTGGCCGCTGGCGTGCTCGGGCGCCCTTTGCGCAGTTTGGGTTGTTTGGCTGCCAGGGCCTTGCGTGCGCTGGCCACGGCACCCAACACGGCTTTCGCCACCTCGGCCACGATGTGAAACTCACAGATTTGATGCGGGACATCCCCGAACACCTCCCGGAGGGGCTCGGGATAGAGCGCCGAGCCATCGGTCGTGACGCCTAAAAGGGTCAAGTCGCGTGCCGACAAGGCCGTTTTTAAACGCCCGAGAAACGCCCGGATGTCATCGTGGGTGGGATCGTGATCCAAGACGTCGTAGAGGATGCGCTTGTAGCAGCGATTATCGACGGCGGAGAGAATGCAGAAGGGGCCGTCATAGAGCTCATCGGCGGCCACATACCCGGAAAAATCAGCCAAGGCCCAGTCAAGGAAGTCGGTGTCCATGCGCGCCTGCGCCTTTTTTTCCCCCAGCCTCGACCCAGTTCTGGATCGTGGCAAAAGGGACAAAGACGCGGTGGTCGCGCCAGAGGTGCCAACTCGCGGGCCGGTAGGGCAGGCCGTCCTCGACCACGAGCCGTACCGCCAGATCGATCACGCGGTGGGTGTACTGACTGCCCGGTGGCGCCAGATCGGAGAGGTCCGCGTTAAAGTACTTGCGACACTTCGTACAGTAGTGCTGCGAATAGGTGACCACGAGATCACGCGGACACCACAGGTCGAGATTCCCCAAGTCGTGCAGCGTCCGCTGGGACTGCTTGTCCCGATAGGCCGAGTGACCACAACGCGGACACGCGTTGCCGCTTGTCATTGCGACTATAGGGGACGATCTCTGGCGGGGGCAGGTCTGCAATCGCGGTAATCCCTTCGGTGGGATCGGGTCGATACGCACCCGGACCAAACATGGCTTTGCCCTCCTTGTTCGAATGTTGGGACCCGAACTATACGATACGTAAGGCTCCTCGAGAGCCATACCAAAACCCGGCAAAGATGCTATAGTCTCGAAAATCAAACACATAACAAAATCTATGGACAAAACCTAAGAAATCAACCTATTGATTTTTAATGAGTTTACCCCGTGATCGCTTACAATGGTCGAACGGTAAGCTTATCTTTTCCAATAGACAAGCAGCTTAAAAATATGTGTCAAGGGGCTAGTTTGAGGCTGGTTTTGCTGAGGCTCTCAAAATGTCTGGTATAATACGCCAACTATTATTGGCTGGAATATAAAATTGTGCATAGCCAGAAAATAATTCTGTGCAGTTTTCGACAAAATTGCTTTCTGGCTAACAACTATGAATGGAGAAAGTGAATGTAGGATAGAATTAAATAGAAGATAGTTTCTTAGAGGCGTTATTGTTGCTAGTTCAGGAGGTGTCCTATTAGGAGTCACTGCGAAAGAATTTGATTCTACAATTAAAAAAGAGAAAGACAGGATGACGAAGCCAAAAGACAAATAGTGCAGCAAAGGATTTCTCCGGACAAAGATACAATTAGGAGAACGTCACGTGAAGTTCGAGATAAAGAAGGCGCTTCCGATGGAAGACTTGTGGCTGATGCTAGCGGAGTAATTATAGGAACGATAGTAACAGCGATTGGATTAACTTCAATGTTATCGTCTGGAGACCAAGCGCAAAGTGAAGAAACATAAATCATTATCCCTTATGGCCCACTTGCAAAGCTCAGCAAACCTTGGAACCCTCCTCTGTAAATGCCATTTTCATGCGCGGTAAAGAGTCCTCCTTTTTCAATGGATACTTTGTACACTCTTAAGCTGGCTGATGGAGAAGTCTACATGGGCATTCAACGCAACTTATCAACCATGATCGTTAACACCCTCAACAAGAGACCGCGGCTGAGTGGCTTTGCTAGGCTCTGCAGGTCTCGTCGTTAATACAGAGTCCTGAATGAGTCGCTCGAACATCGCGCGGAAGAGCAACGCCACTTTGGGATTATCAAATTTGATCGCTCGGTTGAACTCCTTGCTTCCCGCTTGAGTGGAGAGATAAACGATTACTTTTTTTCGTCGAAAATCATAATGTCCATGGGCAATGGCGTACCTTGGTAGCTATATTCAGTATATCGCCGGTGTGCTCGGAATTGTTGAAGCCAGGTGTAAGTCTCTTGTGCTTCTTCAGGATCAATCGATACAATCCGTCTAACACCAATACCATGGCTCATACGCTCCAGCATGAGCGCTGTGTATGCATTCGATGCTGGATCGGTTGTAAAGTGCGTTACTCTTATCGACTCTTGTGCCCCTCTAATCTCTTCATATGCCTCTTCTCCGCCTAATCTCGCGGTCGTTCACGGCATGGTCGCCGATGCGCTCGTAGAAGCGGGCCACGACGGCCAGTTGCACCGCGACCTGGAGGTCGATCTTCTCGGCCGAGTGGCTCGTGAAGATCTGCTGCACGAACTCACGCTGGAGGTCGTCGAGGTAGTTGTCCATGTCACCGATCGCGGCCGCCCCGCCGTCGTCGTCGGTGAGGTACGCCTCGGTAGCCTCCTTGAAGAGGTGGCTCGCCTGGGTGCCCATCTTCTGGATGATCCCCCGCAGCCTGGGATCGAGCTGCTGGCCGTGGATCCGGCGAGCCGCCTTGCAGATGTTCACCGCCAGGTCGGCGGAGCGCTCGATGTCGGCGATGATCCGCATCGCGGCGACGATCCGGCGCAGGTCGCTGGCGACCGGCGACTGCAAGGCGAGCAGTTCGTAGCAGGCCTCCTCGAGCTCGAGTGCCCGGGCGTCGATCTCGTCGTCGCCCGAGATGGTGTACTCGGCGCCCTCGAGGTCCTGGCGCAGCAGGATGTCGGTGGCCCGGGGCAAACCCGCCCCACTTCATCGGGCATCTCAACCGTAACCTTGTTCGCCATCTGTCGCCAGCGCTCGGCGCTCTTTACCCTAACGTTCAACAAACCGGGAGTGTGGCCGTTCGATCCTTGTGGCGGCCGCGAAAATCGGGGAAAGCTCCGCCATCGCGCGCGGTCGCATCGCGGTGCGCGCCCCGAAAATGCCCGGTTGCATTTTCACTGTCGCGCCAACTCAGGCTGGGCAAGGCTGAATGGAAAACCCGTTCGAACAACGCAAGGCGAAGAAAGGCCCCAAGGCTACCCGCCTGCTGGAGATCGATGCGTGGATCGATTCGACCCTGTACGAGGGCGGCTTCAAGGCCAGCGAAATCTGGGAAAACCTGACCATCTTCTTCCGCCGCTTCCGCGTCAGCGGCTGGCGGCGGGCGATCATCGAGCTGCTCAGCGAAGGCGCCACGATGGGCGCCGCCGGCTCGGTCATCATGCTGGCGCTGGCGCTGCCGGCCTTCGACGAGACCTCGACGGACTGGCGCAACCAGGGCGATTTCGCCGTCACCTTCCTCGACCGCTACGGCAACGAGATCGGCCAGCGCGGCATCATCCAGCGCGATTCCGTGCCGGTCGACGAGATGCCGGACCACGTGATCGATGCGGTGCTGGCCACCGAGGACCGCCGCTTCTTCGAGCATTTCGGCATCGATTTCCTCGGCCTGTTCCGCGCCATGTCGGAGAACGTCCGGGCGAATTCCGTCGTGCAGGGCGGCTCGACCATCACGCAGCAGCTCGCCAAGAACCTGTTCCTGTCGAACGAGCGCACCGTCGAGCGCAAGGTCAAGGAAGCCTTCCTGTCGGTGTGGCTCGAGATGAACCTGTCGAAGAAGGAGATCCTGCAGCTCTATCTCGACCGCGCCTATATGGGCGGCGGCACGTTCGGGGTGGCGGCCGCGGCGGACTTCTATTTCGGCAAGAACATCAAGGATCTGACGCTGGCCGAAGCGGCGATGCTGGCCGGCCTGTTCAAGGCGCCGACCAAATACGCCCCGCACATCAACCTGCCGGCGGCGCGCGCCCGCGCCAACGAGGTGCTGACCAACATGGTGCAGGGCGGCTTCCTCACCGAGGGCCAGGTGCTGTCGGCGCGGCTGCATCCGGCCGACGTCGATCGACCGCGGCGACCGCAAGAGCCCCGACTATTTCCTCGACTACGCCTTCGAGGAGGCCAAGCGCGTCGCCGCCAAATACGGCATCCATTCGATGGTCGCGCGCACCACCATCGACCTCGACCTGCAGCAGGCGGCCGAAGAGTCGCTCGAATTCCATCTGCGCCAGTACGGCAAGGACTACGGCGTCACCGAGGGCGCCATCGTCATGCTGGAGAACAACGGCGCCGTGCGGGCGATCGTCGGCGGCCGCGACTATGGCGCCAGCCAGTTCAACCGCGCCACCAAGGCGCTGCGGCAGACCGGATCGTCGTTCAAGATCTATACCTACACGGCGGCGATGGAGAAGGGCTGACGCCCGACACCGCGATCTCCGACGGCCCGATCAGCTGGGGCAACTGGTCGCCGAAGAACTACGGCCGCGGCTATGCCGGCCGCGTCACGCTGACCACCGCGCTCATCAAGTCGATCAACACCGTGCCGGTGCGCCT
Organism: uncultured Acidobacteriota bacterium; assembly: GCA_963810465.1. Taxonomy (GTDB): domain Bacteria; phylum Actinomycetota; class Acidimicrobiia; order Spongiisociales; family ZC4RG35; genus JARDZU01. The sequence continues at coordinate 32,060 of CAWENM010000013.1, forward strand.
CGCCAAGGACTATCTGTCGATCCCCGTGATCAAGGCGGAGGCGATCGCGATGGGCGTGGAATCGCCGCTCGAGGACCACAAGACCATGGTGCTCGGCACGTCGGGCATGACGGTGATGGACCAGGCGACCGGCTACAACACGCTCGCCGACGGCGGCTTCGCCGGCACCCGCCACGCCATCACGCAGCTGATGACGCGCTCCGGCGAGGTGTTCTTCGACTATCGATCGCGACGGCTCCGAAGCCGACGCGCGTGGTTTCGGAAAAGGCGATGTCGGAGATGAACTCGATGCTGGTGCAGGTGCCGGAGATCGGCACGGCGCGGCGCGCGGCGCTCCCCAACATCCGCTCGGCGGGCAAGACCGGCACCACGCAGAGCTACCGCGACGCCTGGTATGTCGGCTTCACCGGCAACTACACGGCCGCCGTCTGGCTCGGCAATGACGACTTCCATCCGACCCGCAACATGACCGGCGGCTCGCTGCCGGCGATGACCTGGCAGCGGCTGATGGAATATGCCCACAAGAACATCGACCTGAAGCCGATCCCCGGCATCGAGAACCCGTTCGTCGACGCAGGAGACCGCCGCAAAGGCCGCCGAGGCGGAAAAGCGCGAGGCCGAAAAGAACGCCACGGAGGCGGTCGAACGACCCGCGGTGCTGTCGGCGGCGACGACGCGGCTGCTCAAGGAGATGTCGGTCCGCTTCCGCTCGGCGCCGCCGATCGATGCGCCGCCGGAGCCGAAGACGCTGTCGGCGCTGTGACGATAGCGAATGCGGCGACTACGTGCACCGGTCGCAAGCTCCGTGCGCGCCAACGCCTTGCGCGTTCGACGCATCGGCTCGCTCCTTGCTCTTGGCCCAATCGCCGGTTATCCCCTCACCGCTCATCTCCAGCCAGCAGCGCTTCATGTTCCGAACCGTTTTCCTGACCCTGGCGACGCTCGCGATCGCCATCGGCGGCGGCGCGGCGAGCGTGTGGTATACGCTGCAGGCGCAGGAAGGCATCGGCGCGGTCACCATCGGCAACTGGACCGCCTATCCCAACATGGGCGCGCCGGACGCCGATCCCTATTCCAAGGCGCGCGCGGCGCGCGAGGGCATCCTGGCGCTCGGCCGCGCCGAAGGGCCTGGCCTTCTTCTCCAACCGCGATGCCGGCGGCGACACGCTGTCGCGCAAATGTTCCTACCTGATCGAAGGCGCCACGCCGCCGGCCCGGTTCTGGACGTTCTATGCGGCCGACCGGTCGCTGGCGATGCTTGCCGGCGACCGCCGGCGCAAGCCGGCGCGAACTCGCTGGCGATCCTGCGCAACCCGGACAATTCCTTCGCGATCACCGTCGGCCCCGACGCGACGCCCGGCAACTGGCTCAGCGTTTCCGGCGACGGCCCGATGGTGTTCGTGCTGACCTTCTACGACACGCCGGTTTCGGGCAGCACCGGCATCGCCGACATCGAGCTGCCGCAGGTGCTGAGGACCGGCTGCCATGCGTAGCCTCGATGTGGTCGGGGCTCGCCTACGCGCTGCTGCTCGGCGTGGTCGGCGCCGGCATCGTCCACATCGCGATCCTGCTGCTGCTGCCGCTGTTTTCCGAGCGCGATGCCTGGTCGCGGCTTGCCGCGGCCGCCGACCTCTACGTCATGACCGCCGCCGACGGTTCCGACGGCAGCGCGCCGACGGTCGAGGCGCCCGATCCCTTCTTCAGGGCAAGTCGCCTGCCGCTTCGATCTGCAGGACGGCCCGGTGCGGCTCAAGGCCGACGGCACGGTGCCGTTCTGGTCGGCCTCGATCTACGATCGCGGCGGCCAGAACGTGTACAATTTCAACGACCGGACCGCCGCCGGCGGCGCGCTCGATTTCGTGGTCGTCACGCCGGCGCAGATGATCGAGATGCGCAAGGATCTGCCGGCCGATCTGGAATCGTCGGTTTTCGTCGAGGCCGATGTCGATGAAGGCATCGTCGTGGTCCGCGCCTTCGCGCCCGACGACAGCTGGACGTCAACCATTACGACCTACGTCGGATCGATCGCCTGCGCGCCGCAGTAGCCGAAGCGGATGTCCCTGTTCGGTGGCGCGGCGGTCAGATCCGCGGCATGCCTTTGGGCCGGATGCGTCCGCTTCTGGGCGGCGATGCGGAACGGGGCATTGGGTGCGCCGTAGCCTTTGTAGCCGCCACGACGCTCGACGATCTCGAAGAAGAATCCTTCGCCGTAGTTCTGACTGTAGAGCTGGAAGTAGTCGCCGCCTTCGTCCCGGTCGAAGAGGATGTTTCGGCTGCGCAATCGGTCGGTGAAGTCCGGTTCGAGCCCAAGGCGCGCTTCAAGATCGTCATAGTAGTTCGGGGAAATTTCCAACGGATTGAAGCCGAGTTCGGTCAGGCGGTCGGCGGTCCGAAAGATGTCGCGACTGCTGAAGGCCAGATGCTGCACGCCCGAGCCGAAGCTCTCGGCGATGAAGTGGCCGGCGAGCGTCCTGCGGTTCTCCGCGCCGTTCAGGGTAAGTCGAAGCCCGCCGTCATCGCTCTCCACGACCTGGCTGCGCACGACGCCGGCCGGATCGATCACGTCGACCATCGGCAATTTTCTCGTCCTGAAGATCGAGGTGTAGAAGAGCAGCCAGGTCAGCATCTCCTCGTAGTTCATCGATTGGGCGAGGTGGTCGATCGCCATCAGGCCGGCATCGCCGGCCAGCTTCGCCGACCGGCTCGAATTCGATCTCCCAGACGCGCGCCAAGCTCGTCTTGCCGTCGATGAAGTAGATCACGCCGCCGCCGACCCCGCGGATCGCCGGTATCGCCAGCTCGCCGGGACCGTGGCGCTGCTCGAACGGCTCGGCGCCCAAGGCGCGGGCGCGCGCCACGGTCGCGGCCGCATCATCCACCTTCAGTCCGAACGCATAGGCCGAGGTGCCGTGAACGAGGTACGAGGAGTGCGCCAGCCCTTCCTTTTCGGTGTTGACGACGATGTTGATGCCGCCCTGCCGAAACAGCACCACGTCCTTGTTCTTGTGGCGGCCGACGAGCGAGAACCCCATGGCGCGCAGCAGCACCGCCAGCTCTTCGGCCTCGGTTTCGTTTGCGGCGAATTCGACGAACTCGACGCCGCTGACGGCGACGCGCTCCGGCATAGCCGGCACGTCGATCGCGATGTCGCGGTTCGGCGCGCGCCACCTGGTCCATGAGGTAGACAAGCGACCTGTGGCCATCGACCGCGATCGATTTGGGCGATCCGCCGCGGAACTGGTCGTTGAATATTTCGAGCGACAGCGGCCCGTCGTAGCCGGTCGCCGCGACCGCGCGCATGAAGTCGACCACCGGCAGATCGCCCTCGCCCGGCATGTTGCGGAAGTGCCGGCTCCAGTACAGCAGGTCCATGTCGATGCAGCGGCGCGTCGGCGAGCTGGACGATGAAGATGCGGTCGCCGGGGATGGCGCGGATCGTCTCGACATCGATCCGCCGGGCCAGGGTGTGGAAGGAGTCGAGGATCAGCCCGACGTTCGGATGGTTGGCGCGCCGGACGATCTCCCAGGCGTCGCGATGGTCGCTGATGTGCCGGCCCCAGGCGAGCGCCTCGTAGCCGACGCGCAGGCCACGTTTCGCCGCCAGCTCGCCGAGCTCCTGGAAATCGTCGGCGGCCCGGTCGATGCCGCCGAGTGCGGCCGGCGAGACGTTGGAGCAGACCAGCATGAGGTCGGTGCCCAGCTCGCCCATCAGGTCGAACTTGCGCTCGGCCCGGTCGAAGGCGCGCGAACGCTGCGGCTCCGGCATTCCCTCGAAATCGCGGAACGGCTGGAACAGCGTGATCTCCAGCCCATGATCCCTGACCATCCGCCCGACCTCGGCAGGGCTGCCGTCGAAGGCGAGGAAATCGTTCTCGAAGATCTCGACGCCGTCGAAGCCGGCCGCAGCGATCGCCGCGAGCTTCTCGCGCAAATCGCCGCTGATCGACACGGTGGCGATCGAGGTCTTCACGGCCTTGGCTCCTTCGATGCCTCCGCAAGCAGGTCTGCGATCGCACGAACCGCGACGGCATAGCCGCGCGGCCCCAGCCCGGCGATCACCGCGGTCGCGACCTTCGAGACGAAGGAGTGGTGATAGATCGCCTCGCGCCGGTGGATGTTCGAGATGTGGAGCTCGATGATCGGGCCGGAGAACATCTTCAGCGCATCGAGGATCGCGATCGAGGTGAAGGAGAAGGCCGCCGGGTTGATGACGATGCCGGCACCCTCGTCGATCGCCTCGTGGATCCAGTCGATGATCTCGCCTTCGACGTTGGACTGGTGGAAGCGGATCGGCCTGTCGCCGGCCGCCTCGCGGCACATCGCCTCGATCTCGGCCAGCGTCGTCGTGCCGTAGATTTCCGGCTCGCGCTTGCCGAGCCGGTTGAGGTTCGGGCCGTTGATCACGAAGATCGGTTTCGTCATCGACAGCCCTCGTCTCGATCAGCCCTGGTAGCCGAGCAGCCGCGGCAGCCAGAGCACGAGCTCCGGGAAAGAAGGTGATCAGGGCCAGCGCCGCGATCATCGCCCAGAGGAACGGCAGCACGTCGCGCACGATGTCCTTGAGCGGCACCTCGGCGATCCGCGTCATGATGAACAGCAGCAGGCCGTAGGGCGGCGTGACCAGGCCGAGCATGATGTTGACGACCACCATCACGCCGAAATGCACCATGTCGATGCCGAGCGCCTGCGCGGTCGGGATCAGCACCGGCACGACGACCAGCAGGATCGTCGTGCCTTCGAGCACGCAGCCGAGCAGCAGCAGCAGGATGTTGACGAGGATCAGGAAGCCGATCGGCGACAGGTCCCAGCTCGTGAGAATGACGCTGAGCGACTGCGGGATGTTCTCGACCGTCACGACGTAGTTGAAGACCAGCGCGCCGGCGATCAGCATGCCGATCGAGGCCGTGGTGCGCGCGCTGGCCAGCACCGAGCGGTAGAAGTCGGCGAAGCTGACGCTGCGATAGAGCACGACCGAGATGAGCAGCGCATAGGCGGCCGCGACCGCCGCCGCTTCGGTCGGCGTCGTGACGCCGCTGTAGATGCCGCCGAGCAGCACGACCGGCATCATCAGCGACGGGAAGGCGCGCCAGGTGATGCCGGGCAGTTCGCGCAGCGGCGTCGGCGCCTCGACCGGGAAATTGTTGCGGCGCGCCTGGTACGCCGACGATGCACCATCTGCGCCAGCGCCATCAGCAGGCCGGGGATGACGCCGCCGAGGAACAGGTAGCCGATCGAGGCGTCGGACACGAGCGCATAGATGACCATCGGGATCGACGGCGGGATGATCGGGCCGATGACGGCGGTGACGGCGGTCAGCGCCGCGGCATAGCTCGGCGGGTATTTGCCGTCCTTGGTCATCATCTTCTGCATCATCTTGCCGGTGCCGGCGGCGTCGGCGATGGCCGAGCCGGACATGCCGGCGAAGATGATGCTCTGGACGATGTTGACGTGCGCAAGGCCGCCGCGGAAGCGGCCGACGACGGCATCGCAGAAGCGCAGCAGCCGGTCGGTCATCGAGCCGATATTCATCAGCTCCGCCGCCAGGATGAACAGCGGCACGGCGAGGATGATGTAGTTGGAGTACATGCCGTTCAGGAGCTGCTCGGCGGCGGTGCCCATGTCGAGCCCGGCGAGCAGCAGATAGAGGATCGAGCCGGCGATCATCGAATGGCCGATCGGCAGGCCGAGGAAGGCGAGCGCGGTGATCGCGACGATCGAGATCGAGAACGGGCTGGCGAGGTTCATACGCCGGACCCCGCCTTGGTCGGGTCGAACTCCTCCGGCGCCTTGCCGAACAGCGCCTGCCAGGACAGCCAGAGGTAGCGGACGATGACGGCGACCACGAAGACGACGTAGATCGAGAACAGCCAGTCGAAGCGGATCTTCAGATAGGCGGTGCTTCTCGACCTTCATGAAGGTCACGTAGTCGAGCACCGCCGGAAACGAGATCGCGTAGAGGACGATCAGCGCCGCGGCCGCGATGAGGAACATGACGCGGCGCGCTTCGGCCCGGCCGACGCGTAGAAGAGGTCGAAGCGGATCTCCTCTTCCTCGCGGACGACGAAGGCGGCGCCCCACAGCACCAGCCAGATCCACAGGATGACGCTGAGCTCGTTGGTCCAGCCGATCGGCAGGTTGAGCAGGTAGCGGAAGACGATCTGCAGGATGAAGGCGGCGAACATCACGGCCAGCATGGCGGCGAGCACGTTCTCGGCGCGGCGGTAGAGCCAGCGGCCAAGGCTTCGGAGCGATGGGTTCACGCAGGCTTCTCCGCCATGACAGCCATTTCGGAATCAGCGGCATGCCGGCCGGCAGCGCACGCGCCGGCCGCATCGACTGCGCCTAGAGCGCGTTGATCTTGTCGACCATGCCCGCCGGCCAGTCCTTGGCAAGGTCGGAGGCCAGATACTGCTCCTGCACATGCTTGCGGAAGGCGGCGACGTCGGGCTCGTAGATCTTCAGGCCCTTGCCCTTGAAGGTCTCGACCAGTTCCTTCTCGCGCGCGAGGTGCTTCTCGGTGCTGAAGTCGATCGCCGCGTCGGCGGCGGCCTGGAACTTCGCCTGCTTCTCGGCGCCCATCTCGTCCCACACCTTCTTCGAGACGGTCAGCAGGTCGAAGCCGACGAGGTGCGAGGTCAGCACGATCTGCGACATCACCTCGTAGAACTTCATGTTCTCGACGTTGGGCAGCGGATTGTCCTGGCCGTCGATCGCGCCGGTCTGCAGGCCGGTATAGACCTCGGCATAGGCCATCGGCGTCGGGTTGGCGCCGAGCGCGGTGCCGAGGAACTGCCAGGCGTCGCCGCCCGGCATGCGCAGCTTGATGCCGGCCATGTCGGCCGGCGTCTTGATCTCCTTGTCGGGCTTCAGGCCGACCTGGCGCACGCCGAAATAGGTCGGGCCGAGCACCTTCACGCCAAGCTGGTCCTCGGTCATCTTCTTCAGCTCGGCGCCGGCATCGCTGGCGAAGAACGCCTTGAGATGCGCGGCGTCGCGGAACAGATAGCCGGCGGTCACGATCGACCAGGCCGGGATCTGCTTGGAGATGTCCTGCGGCGCGATGTTGCCCATCTCGAGATTGCCGCGCTGCAGGGCGACGAGCTCGGTGCCCTGCTTGAACAGGTTGCCGCCGTAGTAGCCCTCGAAGACGAAGTCGTCCTTGATGGCGTCGGCGAACATCTTCATCATCTCGGCGCGGATGTCCTGCTCGGAGAACACGGCCGAGAAGCGCAGCTTCGGCTTGTCCTGCGCGAGCGCCGGAAAGGCTGCCGCCGTGGCGAGCAGGCCGGTTCCGACCAGGAACTGGCGGCGTGTGGCATTGAAAGTCATGTTCTTCCTCCCTGTTTGCTTTCCAAGTCCTTGCCGGTGGCGTCGCCGGCTATCCCGCTGGCTGCGGGCTCGCCGAAGGCGGCGAACGCCGCCTTCATCCGTTCGACGTCCGGCGCAATGCCGGTGAAGAGTTCGAAGGCCCGCACCGCCTGGAAGACGGCCATGCCTTCGCCGCTCAGCGTGCGGCAGCCGCGCCTGCGCGCCTCGCCGAGCAGTTCCGTCTCGAGCGGGAAATAGACGATGTCGGCGACCCAGCACTCGGGCCGCAGCAGCGCCGGCGGCGATCGGCATGCCCGGCAGCTTTGCCATGCCGACCGGCGTCGCGTTGACGATGCCGTCGGCGCGAGCTGCGGCCGCGGCGAGGTCGGATACGACCTCGACCTGCTGCGCGCCGCCGAAGCGCGACGCGAAGCCGCGCCGCCAGCGCGGCGGCCCGATCGCTCTGGACATCGCTCACCAGCAGCTGTCTCGACGCCGCTTTCCAGCAAGCGCATGGGCCACCGCAGCGCCGGCGCCGCCGGCGCCGAGCAGCAGCACCGCTCGCGCGCTCGCGCCGGCCATGCCCGCGGCGAAAGCTCTCCTTGAAGCCCCACATGTCGGTGTTGTGACCGATGCGCCGGCCGTCGCTGCAGCACGACGGTGTTGACCGAGCCGAGCGCTCTCGCGCCGCCTCCGACAGCTCGTCGAGCAGCGGGATGATTTCCTGCTTGTAGGGAAAGGTGACGTTGAAGCCCGTGAAGCCGAAATGCTCGGCAAAGGCGATGAGCTCGCGCAAGGGCGGGGCGCGTCTCGCCCATCGTGTCGGTATCGAGCAGCGATAGACGTAGGAGAGCCCCTGGGCGCGGCCCTCGGCCTCGTGCATCGCCGGCGTCCGGGAAAGCTGGATGCCACGCCCGAGCAAGCCGACCAGTATGCGGCGCGCGGCTCGGGCGACGCCTCCCAGTTGCTCGGCCATGGTGGTGTGAGGCCAATCGAGCGCCAAGACGTCATCCTGCCCAGCAGATCCTCCCGCCATCGCTGCAACTTTGTACCAGCCGGTTAATTTCGTCAACAGCTTTGTACCATTCGGTTAATTTGCGTAGAGCTGAGTCCCGATGCCACGGTTGCGGAGGAGCTGACATGAGTGAGCGATCGATGCTGAACGAGAAGGCCGGCGGGCGGCCGCAGCGGCTGGAAGCAGGATCCCGCCGGCGTTCGCAAGAACATCCTCGCGGTGGCGATGACGGAGTTCGCCGCAAACGGGCTGTCCGGCGCGCGCATCGACGAGATCGCGGCGAAGACGCACACGTCGAAGCGGATGATCTACTACTATTTCGGCGACAAGGAGGGGCTCTACGGCCGCGTGCTCGAGGAAGCCTACCGGCAGGTCCGGACCGGCGAGCAGGAGCTCGAGCTCGACCACCTGCCGCCGGTCGAGGCGCTGAAGCGGCTGGCCGAGTTCACCTTCGACCATCACAGCCGCCATCCGGATTTCATCCGGATCGTGATGATCGAGAACATCCACCACGGCGCATATCTCGAGCAGTCCGAGCTGATCAGGCTGCTTGAATGCCGGCGCGATCCAGAAGCTGGAAGCGATCTGCCGCCGCGGGCGCGCAGCCGGCCTGTTCCGCGACGATGTCTCGCCACTCGAACTGCACTGGCACATCAGCGCGTCGAGCTTCTTCAACGTCTCGAACCGCGCCACCTTCTCGCGCATCTTCGGCAGCACGCTCTACACCGCCGACGGGCAGCGGTCGCTCAGAGATCATTTGGTGGAAATGGTCGTCGGCCTTGCGCTGAAACCCGAGCGCCCGAAGGGACGCCCTCGCACACTACAGCGTTAAATCGCTGACCCGGCTCAAACAGACATGGACGGATTGAATGAAGGGACGGGTTCTCCGAAGCTCGGGTTGCCAACGCTCGAGAATCAAGGAGGAGCCTCACGATGACCATCACCATCACCGCCTTTGAACGGTCACCCGATGGCGGCAAAGGACTGGCGCGTGATACGCGCGTTCGCTGGGCGCTTGAGGAAGTGGGCCAACCCTACGAGGTTCGCCTTGTTTCGTTCCGTGCGATGAAGGAACCCGCGCATCGGGCGCTTCATCCTTTCGGCCAGATTTCGACCTACGAAGAAGGCGATCTCGCCCTGTTCGAGACAGGGGCGATCGTGTTCCATATCGCCGGGCGCCATGCGGGCCTGCTGCCGGACGATGCCAATGCCCGGGCGCGCGCGATCACATGGATGTTTGCCGCGCTCAACACGGTGGAGCCGCCGATCCTTGAGCGCGAAACCGCAAGGCTCCTGGAGGGCGACAGGTCCTGGTCCGCGCAACGCATGCCTCTGGTCGAGAATCGCGTGCGCGACCGGCTGGACCAACTTTCCGGTTGCCTGGGCGATGCCGACTGGCTCGATGGCGCGTTCAGCGCGGGCGACCTGATGATGGTGTCGGTGCTGCTCAGGTTGAAATCATCGGGCATTCTGGACGAATATCCGAACCTGGCCGCCTATGTCGCTCGCGGCGAAGCGCGGCCCGCCTACAAGCGGGCTTTCGACGCTCAATTGGCGGTTCATACCGGCAAGCTACCGACCGGCTGAGTGAGGTCCGTCCTGGGCTCGCAGCCGTCATCCGAGCTTTTCGTCCAGTTTATCGGGTCCTGACCCTAGTACTGGACCGGACCCGGCTTCGGCAGGCCCGGCTTTGCCATGAACTGACCGACCCGGTCGAACGGGCTCGACCGTTCATAGCGAACGCCCGGAAATATGATGATCGACGCCGTCGTACCCAACGCCGGCTTCGGGCGCGGTTTCGCCGTCCTTTGCGGCGCAAAGACAAGAAGCCTGCCCATCTTGCGGTTTCCCTCTCGGCTCTACCGGAGCAACTACGCAACGCCTCCCGTGCTCATAAGGCCACGGTAGGGTTAACAGCCTGCTAACGCTTTTCGGCTAGATTTATCGGTGTGCGAAAGCTGCAACAGTCGGGCAGTTCCCGGCAGGTCGCGGTCGCATCGAGTGGTTGTTGCGTCAGGCGTAATCCGTGTCATCCTCCGATTTCAGGCAGATCGCCGTGCGGGCCGACCACGGCAAGTCCGAGCGGCTTTTCAGGGCCGCGGTCACCGCATTCTGCTCGCTGACGCGTCCGTCGCGCCGCGAGATCGCGCAGCTCGAAGACCTCACGCTTCCGCTCTACGACAGCGTCTCGATCGAGGCGCGCCGCTTTGTCGCCGCCGCGCTTTCCGAATGCGCAAATCCGCCGGCCGCACTGGTGCGGCGGCTTGCCGACGAGCCCGTCGAGATCGCCGCCCCGCTGCTGCTTGCGCTCGAACGCGCTGACCGACATCGACCTGATCGCGCTGATCGGCCGTCACGGCATCGGCCACGCCCGCGTCATCGCACGCCGGCCTCAGCTCAACCCGACTATCGGCCAGCTGGTCGGCGCGCTGCTGAAGTCGGCGAGGCCGGCCGCCTCGTCGCCGACAACCGGCGAACAGCGCGGAGATCGGAAACCGTGATCAACGCCAGCCAACGCCTGCCAACATCGACGCCCGAGCGCATTGCCCGAGAAGCCAGAGACCTGGCGCCGCCGCCGAAGCGGTGCGCGACAAGCTTCGCGCGATGATGCGTCCTTCGGCCGACGACGCGGCCGAGACGACGCGGCTGGAGTTCGGGCACGGGCCGCGGCCGGCGCTCTACGCCAAGCTGCGCGACACCGCGCTGACCGGCGTGCGCGGCTTCTTCCAGACGGCGCTGGCCGACGCGCTCGGCATCGATTTCCGCCAGGCGCAGTCGATCAGCCGGCAAATCCGATTTCGACGATCTGCTCGCTGCGCTGAAATTCCTGGAGCTTCCCGAGGAGCAGGCCTTCGTGATCGCCGCGGCGCTCTACCCGAGGCAGTTCGGCCATGCCGAGGCGATCAGGCTGTTCCTCGAGCGCTATCATCTCGTGCCACCGGGAGCGTGCGGCCGACAAGGTCCGCGGCTGGAAGGCGGCGACGCTCGCCGCGGCGCTGCAGGCGCCCTCGTCGGCCCACGAGACGCATTGGCCGCCAACAATCCCGGGCAGGCCCGTCCGTTCGGCAAGGCGCTCAGGCGCCTGATCCCAACGCGGCGAGTTAGGCCGCCGTGATGTTCAGCAAGTCCTCGACCGGCGTCGATCCGGGTTCGAGCTCGACGACCCAGATGTCGGAATCGAACCGGCACTCCCTGGCGAGCCTGGCCTCGATCGCGTCGCTTCGGCGTCGACGATCAGCGAACTGAACTGGCGGTCGTCGGGGCGGGCGCTGTCATAGGCGCTTTGCGGCGCCGGCCCGAACAGCGTCGACTGGCCGATGCGGTTGCGCGTGACGACGAACATCGCGCCGGCCTCCGCCGCGCCGCGCCTCGCGATGGCTGCAAAGCCGCCTTCGGCGAACACGCGCCGCATCAGCGCCGAAACCCAGAAATCGGTGGTGACCCGCATGTCGGCTTCTTAGCAGCGAATAGGGAGTAGCGAATAGCGAGCAGGGATCAGGATTGGCTTGCCAGGCACACTTCCCAATTCGCTACCCGCCGCTCGCTACTGGCCTGTCAGTTCGTCAGGCCGATCTCGCGCATCTTGGCGTAGAGCGTTGCGTCGGGTTCGCCCGTGACCGGCAGGCCGAACAGCGACTGGAACTCGCGGATCGCCGCGCGCGTCTTCAAACCGATGCCCTGAGGCACGAACAAGCGGTGTGACCTCCGTTTGACCTAACCGCGCCGATTATCGAATACCCCAACCCCTATAACCCTCTCCCCACCAACACGTCCCGTTTCCAGGTCGCATCGCCCGTCTTCTGGCTCGAGCAGCATCGAAATCACCTCATGGCGGCGGGCCGCTGGCCCGATGTAGCACTAGCTTCCACATGGTGTCCGCCGTCCCGTTCCCTATCCGTCGTCTCTGGCTCCTAGCCCGGGGTGCTCTCGTCGATCGGAACAGCCCCCGCCTTGGCCACCTCGCCTCGATCGAGGATCCCGAGAAGTTCGTGTGGGCCATCCTCCCCCATGCCGCCCGCTCCTTCGCTCCCAGCATCCTTCTCCTCCCGGAGGACGATGCCAGGGCCGTAGCTGTGGGCTACCTCTACGCCCGGATGCTCGACACCTATGAGGACCTCTCGGACGACCCGACGGAGGCCCGGGAGGCCCTTGCACTCTTCGCCGGCCGTTTCGATACTGCACGACCGGGTCAAGCTCCCCCGGCCCCGAGTCCGGCAACTGCCGATCTCCGCGACCTAGCCCATCTCCTTCTCGTCGACAGGCATCGACTAGTGGACGAGGTGTTCATGGGACTCGACTCCGCCACCCGCGCCCGCATCATCCGTCTCGTACAGGATATGGCAGCCGGCATGATCGAATTCTCGACGATCTTCGAGGGGCAGCAAGGAGTGCTCGATGATGAGCAACAAGTCCTCGACTACTGCCATCGAGTCATCGGTCTCCCGGCGCTCTTCGTCATGGAGACTCTGCTCGGCGGTGCGTCCGGGGATCATCGGCGCGATGCTCTGGAAGTGTCCGAACTGATCCAACTGGCCAACATCACACGCGACATCGAGAAGGACTTGCGGCGAGGTATCGCCTACCACCCCGCCCTCAGGGCCTATCTCGGCTCGAATGGAGAAGGCGTTACTGCCGTTGCAGTGGCGGTCGCCCGGCGCGATCTGATCCTGCTGGCCACCAGGCGTGCCGGTTCCTTCCGCCGTCTGGTCGATGCAGTCGGCCTGCCACGACTGAGTCCGGCCCGCGCCGCTGCGGTCTTGATGGTCCTTTTCACCGATCGTCACTACCGGGACTGCGCAATCGACGCCGGTATGCCGCCACGGTCGGTGTCACGGCGCGCGTCGACCCTGATCCTCACATCTCTACCCGCAGCCATCTCACCACGATGGGCGCAGCGGGTCTTGATCCGCGTCGAAACCGAGCTGCTGGCGACGGCCTGAGCTTCGGGTCATCGGCATCCGCCCCTAACCGCACGACCTCGTTCCAGGTCGCGCACGCTGACGCCGACGCCTTCACCTCGTGAACGACAGCACCTCGGCCAGCCGTCGATAGGCGGGCATCGGGTCGTCTCCGAGCACCTGGACCCCGACATGATCGGCGCCGGCGTCGAGATGAGCCTCCAGCCCGGAGGCCACCTCATCGGGCGTGCCGTGGAGCACCAGGGCGTCGACCAGGGCATCGCTGCCACCGTCGGCCAGGTCCGCTTCCGCCCATCCGCTGCGGAGCAGATTGTTCCGGTAGTTGACCCGCCCCAGGTAGTTGGAGACCATCTTCCGCCCGATGGCCCGGGCCGTCTTCGCATCTTCGTCGAGCACGACCTTGTGCTCCGGAGCGAGAAGCACTCCCTCACCCATCACCTCCCGAGCGAAGCCGGTGTGGGCCGGGGTGGTCAGATAGGGATGGGCCCCGGCAGTCCGCTCGGCGGCGATCCGGAGAGCCTTGGGACCGAGCGCGGCCAGGACCAGCCGGTCCCTGGGCACCCCAGCCGAATCGAGACGGTCCAGGTAGTCGCCGATCTTGGCCAACGGGTTCCGGTACTCCTGGGTGGCTTCCCGGTGCCCGATCCCGACTCCGAGCAGGAACCGGTCGGGATGATTGCCGGCGACACGGTGATAGGAGGCGGCCACCGTCTCCGCCTCCTCCCGCCACATGTTGACGATCCCGGTCACCACCGGGATTCGCTCGGTGGCGTCGAGCAGAGCCTCGACCTCGACCAGATCTCCGGCCGGGGAGCCGCCGACCCAGATCGCCCCGTAGCCCAGCGTCTCCACTTCCCGGGCCATCTCCGGTGTCGTGTTCCTCAGCATCTGCCAGAAGCCGAATCGACCCAACGGAATGGTCATCATTCTCCTTCCAATCACGATCAGAGCTCATGATCCTCCCAGAGCCGACCCGGGCAGGCGAGCTGCGTAGCGTCACGCCGATGGTCGGCCAACCCGGTGTCCACATCGAGGAAGTGGTGATACCGCCGGTCATCATCGGGGTCGACACCGCGATCACCGCCTTCGTCGGGCGGGCGGCACGGGGACCGGTGGACGATCCGATCCCGATCTCCTCCTTCCTCGAGTTCGAGAGGGTGTTCGGTGGTCTCTGGTCCAAGAGCGACCTGGGCCATTCGGTGCAGGATTTCTTCGACCAGGGCGGCCGCAAGGCGATCGTGGTCCGGGCCCACCGGCCCGCCCCCGACGATGTGGCCACGCTCACCTGGGGACGTGGCCGGGAGAGGCTGGTCTTGGAGGCGTCCAGCCCCGGCGCCTGGGGACGACAGCTGTCCGCCCGGATCGACCCGCTCCGCGGAGGGCGCCGCTTCGACCTGACCGTCAGCGACGGCGGGACCGGCTTCGAGGAGGTCTTCTCCGGGGTCTCGCTGGCGCCGGGCAGCCCGCGTCGGGTCGACCGGGTGCTCCAGGACTCATTGCTGGTCCGGGCCAGGCTGCCGCTTCCATCCACCCTCTCCCCCGGTGTTCCCGCCACCGTCACCGCCGTCGGCGGCAACGACGGAGCACGGTTCGGGGCCTCGGCGTACACCGGACCCGGGATGCGGGAGTCCGGGCGGGGCATCTACGCCCTGGACCGGGCCGATCTGGTCAATCTGGTCGTGCTCCCTCCCTACTCCGCCACCGGTGTCGCCCGCACGGTGCTCGACGATGCCCTGGCCTACGCCGGTGAGCGAAGGGCGATGCTGATCCTCGACCCACCCAGGTCGTGGAGGACGGCGGACGAGGCCGTCGCCGGCGCCTCCGGCTATCTGACCGGTCGTGATGCCGCCCTCTACTTCCCCCGGCTCCGGCGACCCGACCCCCTCCGGGGCGGCCAGGTTCGGGAGTTCGCCCCGTCCGGGGCCGTCGCCGGGCTGTTGTCCCGTCTCGATCTGAGCCGGGGCGTGTGGAAAGCGCCGGCGGGTGGTGACGCCGGTCTGCACGGATTCGAGCCCTCCCTCTCTCTGACCACCGCCGACATCGATCGTCTCGGCCCATTGGGGGTCAACTGCATCCGCTCCCTGCCCGGTCAAGGGACGGTGGTGTGGGGTGCCCGGACCCGGAGTGACGATCCGGAGTGGAAGTACGTCAACGTGCGACGGCTGGGACTCTTCTTGGAGCAGTCGATCGACCGGGGTCTGCAGTGGGTGGTGTTCGAGCCCAACGAGGAAACCCTGTGGACCCGGGTTCGCAGCCAGGTCGAGAACTTCCTCCATGGGTTGTTCCGTCAGGGAGCGTTCCCCGGGACCAAACCCGAGGAGTGCTTCTTCGTGCGCTGCGGCACCGACACCATGACCCAGGACGACATCGATCAGGGCCGGTTGATCGTGATGATCGGCTTCGCCCCGGTGCGGCCCGCCGAGTTCGTCGTCTTCCGCATCGGTCGCTGGCTGAGGCCGGACGACGACTGAGGATCAGTCGGGTGGCCGCAGCCGCCTGGTCTCGACCGTGGTGGTCGGGGCGTCGACCAAGCTGAGATCGACCACCGTTGAGTGGACCGCCACCGTCCCCTTGCGTTTCGAGTCCGAGGGCTTGCGCACCCCGTCGCTCCCCCGGTGCCCGACCAGCCGGGGATAGACCCCGCTGTTGTCGATCTCCTTGCGGGGGATCTGCTCCATCACCCGCCAGGAGAGCTTCCAGGACTCTTGGATGGGAAGCGGCCCTGGTGGGTCCTCGGAGGCAAGCAGCGACCAGCCACTGTCCGACACCAGCAGAGGCGGGTCGACCGCCGCCGCCTCGGCCAGCATCCAGCGCAGGGCGACCCGGGTGGTGGTCGTCTCCGCTCCCCCGCCGCCGACATCGGAGTGACAGCCGGTGAACCACACCTCGGAGATGTCCTGCTGCCCGTACGCGGCGGTGTCGATCCGGGTCATCGCCCCGTCTTCGTCGCCGTCGAGCAGACCCCAGGTGGTCGGCTTGAACCAGGCCCGGCGCTCCTCGATGGCCAGGGCGTGACGGACGTGGGCCACGTCCGGGTTGTGACGGAGATGGGGAAGCATCACCGGCTTCAGACCGCCATAGGACTTGACCGTGTCCCACACGCCGAGGAAATGGACCGGACAGGGACGATGCTCGGCTCGAAGCGACTCCACCGCCGAGTCGTCAGCCACCATCGGCTGGAACAGCTCCCAGGACCGCTCGAAGCTCCGGTCGATCTCGGGACCTGTTCCCTGGGCCAGGTGGCAACGATGAAGCAGCCCGGCCAGGGCCCGCACCGTGAACGCACCACGGCTGAACCCGAACAGGAACAGACGGTCCCCTTCCTCGTATGACCTCGGCCAGCACCCGGTACATCTGCCGGATGTTCTCCTCGAGCCCGTAGCCGAAGGCCAGACCACGTGTCTTGTTCACCCAACCGATCGGGTTGATGCCGGACGAGGACAAAGGCGCCTCGAGGATGCGCAGCCCTTCGTCCTGACTGATGCGGGTCACTTCCTCGCGCTTCTTGGTGGTGCCCAAGCCCTGGTCGTAGATCACCAGCTGACGCTCCGGCTGGTCGAGGACCAGATTCTTGACCAGCCGGGTCACGTTGGTCACCCGGCTGTCGAAGGTGTTACCGGTCCCGTCGGAGCAGATCACCAGGTTCTTGGCCATGTTCGAACGCTACGCGGGCGGCACCTGGCCTTTGCCTTACCCTGCGCTCCCCTCGCTCACGAGCTTTTCGGCTCGAACAGTTCGACCAGGTTGCCCGAAGGATCCTCCAACAGGATCTGACGGCCGCCGGCGCCCTCCGCCACCTCCCCGCGAAACTTGGCGCCGGAATCACGAAGCTCCTCGATGGTGCTGTCGAGGTCGTCGACCGTGAGTTGGAATCGGTTCCAACCTCCCGGCGTCGGGCTGCCGCCGGCAATCCCCGCGCTGCCCGCGCCTGGTGCATTCAGAAACAGCCGCAGATCGTCCCTGCTGAGGGCGGCGAAGCCGGGAGCCGGGTGCATGTCGACCTCAAAGCCGAGGTTCTCGCGGTAGAACTCGATCGCCTCGTCGACGTCATCGACGATGTATCGGACGCTGAAAGCCATATGTGCTCCTAGCAGTGGTCGCTATCCGGCAGATACCCTCGAGGACGGCACACGAAACGGCACGAAACCGCCTTACTCCCCGGGACTCTCCGCGACCGACCCGGGACTACGACCCATCTCCCTGACGAAGTTGGTGAAGATGCCGGCTGGGGAGGTGAGAAGGAGTAGCACCAACACCTGGAGCATCGCCAGGCTTGCCCAGAAGATATTGGCGATCTGGAGGGCCCCGAGTACCACGCCCGTCGTCACGTAGACCTTCAACGACAACGGGTCCCACACCTCGGGGTCGGGCCGGCGGACCCGTAGCAAATCGAAGACTTCGAAGGTCAGGAACATCGCCGAACCAATTCGGATCGTCATCATGTCGTCCTGTGTGAAGGTATGGATCGGCACCAACGCGAGACACAGAAAGGCAATGGTCAATGCGTGTCGAACGATGGTCTTGACCCGCCAGAGATTGACCGGGTCCCATCCCGAGGGGTCGTCCCGGAGCCAGGCGATGACCGCCCCGAAACCGGCGAGGCTGACCGATAGACCGGCGATCGTCGTGAAGAACTGCTGTCCCTCCACGGCGGAGATGTTATGAACGACGCGGCATGAATCGACGGACCTAGATCGAGGCCCGGCACAACCCACCGAGGAGTAGGTTCGACGACGAAAGGAGGAAGCGTGTTCGCAAACACACCCATCGAAGCCACCCTCCCCGCCTCCGATCTGGAGCGGGCCAAGCGCTGGTATTCCGAGAAGCTCGGGTTGGAGCCGGTGGAGGAGGACGAGTACGGCGGGGCCCACTACGAAGCCGGCGGTTCGCAGTTCGTCGTTTTCCTCTCGCCGTTCGCTGGAACCAACCAGGCCACCGCGGCGGGGTTCAACGTCGACAACTTCGACGAAGTCATCGATCAGCTGCGGTCGAAGGGGGTCACCTTCGAAGAAGTCGATTTCGGCGAACTGGGGAAGACGGTCGACGGGGTCATCACCACGCCGGACGGGGCGAACAAGGCAGCCTGGTTCAAGGACTCCGAAGGGAACATTCTCTCCGTCGGCACCATGTGAACGGCGGGTAAGCCCGACGCGGCGTCCCTGGTGTCACGAAGGGGACGACACCCAGTCCCCTTCCAGGGGCAGACCGGCGTCTTCCCAGTCGGTCAATCCCCCCGAGTACCGCCTCACGTTGTCGAAGCCTGCCTCGAGAAGAGCCCAATAGAGGGCGATGCTGGAATGGCATTCCGGGCTGGTGCAATACACCACGACCTCGTCGTCGGTGTCCAGCGAGGCGAACAGCTCCTCCGGAGTGTTGAAATGCTCGGAGCCAGGGATGTGCTTGGCCCGGAAGGCCCACTCGTTGAGAGCCATCACCAGGCGGAATCGATCGCCGCCGTTGATCTTGGCCCACAGCTCATCGCGGTCGATGGTCCTGACCTGATCCGAAGGCGGTGGCTGCGTCATCGCCGAGTGATGATGGCACGTACTCAGTGCCCGTCAGCCATGCCGTCACCGTTAACGTGATCTGTTCAGGGAGGTAGGGCGAGTGGCGGAGGGAGAAACGATGCAAGGAACCTTCACGATCCTGTTCACGGATCTCGAAGGCTCCACCGATCTCCGGGTGCGGGTGGGTGACGCCACCGCCAACGAGATCATCAACCTTCACGACGAATTGGTCCGTTCCCGACTGGAGATCGCCGGCGCGATCGAAACCAAGTCGCTGGGCGACGGGTTCATGGCGCTGTTCACCTCGGCCAACCAGGCGATTCAGGCCGCCACCTCGATCCAAAGGGCCATCGAGGATCACAACCGAGCCAATCCCGACAAGACGCTCTCGGTGCGGATGGGTCTGAACAGCGGCGACGTCACCCAGGCGTCGGGTGATGCCCATGGAACCGCGGTCCACGCCGCCTCCCGGGTCGCCGACAAGGCTCAGGGCGGTCAGATCCTGGTCTCTCAAGTGGTCCAGGACCTCGCCGGGACACTGGGCGAAATCCGGATCGTCGACCGGGGTCTGTTCTGGCTCAAGGGCTTCCCCGACCGATGGCGGCTGTTCGAGGTGCTGTGGAGAGACAAGGCGGCCGACGGGGAGAGGGTGACCAGGGAGACCCGTGCCGCCTCGGCTGCTGCCTTCGGCGCCCGCACCGCCCGGGCCCAGGGTCCCGTGATCGGGCGTGCCCGCGAGCTGGAGGTCGTCTCCCAGCAGCTCCTGGCCACCCCGGCCGCCGGTCTCACCGCGGTGGTTCTCGAGGGAGAAGCCGGCATCGGCAAGACCAGGATGCTCGAGGCCACCGCCCAACTTGCCTCCGAGCAGGAGCAACCGTTCTTCGTCCTCGACGTGGCCGCCGACGAAGAGCTCCGGGGCCCATTCCTCCTCTTTCGCTCCCTTCTCACCTCGCCCCAGATGGCCTCCGTCGCCCGGGAAGCCAGGGCCGGCGAGCCACTCGAGGCAGCGCAGGAGGCGATCTCGGGACGGAGCCAGCGCATGGAAGGCCTCTCCCCCCAGGAGCAGATGCTGCGCACCTTCGACGAGGTGGCCACCACCATCCTCGCCCTCACCCGGGAGCGTCCCGTTCTGCTGATGCTCGACGACCTGCAATGGGCCGACGACGACAGCATCCAGCTGATCCGCTACCTGGTGCGGACCATGGGATCCGCCCCGCTATTCCTCCTCATCAGCCTCCGCCCCTACTCCGACTCGTCCACCGGTGGGGCCTCCAAGCTGATCGCCGACCTGGACCGGATGCGGGTGACCCAGGTGCTCCGTCTGCAGAGGCTGACCGAGCGCCAGAGCGGCGAGCTGTTGGAGAGCCTGCTCGGTGCCCCGGCCGACGAATCGACCGTGAACAGCCTCCACTCCCGATCCGAAGGCGTCCCCTTCTTCCTCGAGGAGCTGACTCGGGCCTATCGAGAGGCCGAGGCCCTTCAGCTGATCGACGGCACCTGGACCCTGACCAAGCTCAGCGGGCCCGCCGTCCCCTCCTCGATCCAGAGCCTGGTCGAGCGGAGGCTGGCCCAGCTCACCGAGGACTGCAGATCCCGACTCGCCGACGCCGGGGTCCTGGGCCGGCGATTCAGGCTGGCCGACCTGGCCCGGGTCCTGACCCGGATCGATGGAGGCACGCTTTCCGAGTTGCAGGTCGGCGAAGACCTCCGCAACGCGGTCGACCTGGGCCTGATCGTGGCCGAGCGAGCCGGCACCGGATACGACTATTCCTTCTCCCACGACCAGATCCGGGCCTCGCTCCTCGCCTCACTCCCCCGGCAGCGAAAGCGTGACATCCACCAGGCGATCGCAGAGCACCTGGCGGCCGAGGGCGGGGAGCAGAGCCTGTCCATGCTTGCCTATCACGCCCTCGAGGCCGGAGACCAGGTGCTGGCAATCGACAGTGCCATTCGGGCGGCGCAGACCGCGGTCGCGATGTCGGCGCCCGAAGAGGCGGTACGTCTCATCGACGCCACACTCCCCGCCGCCTCCGAGCCCGAGAAGCGGATCGAGATGCTCCGCATCAAGGACGATGCCCTCGCCGTGATGGAGCGAGGGGTGGAGCGGATGGCCAATCTCGCCGAGATGACCGCACTGAGCGGGGCGGTCGCCTCACCGGCCCTCGACGCCGAGGTGAGGCTGCGACGGGCCTCAGCGGCGCGAGCCAGCGAGGACTTCGACCTGGCTGCCGAGCTGGCCCAAACGGTTTGTGTAGCCGCCGAGGACTCGGGTGACCGGAGCCTGGAGCTGTCGGCGTGTCTCGAGCTGGGACAGGCCATCACCAAGTCACCGATCGGTGAGGGATACATCACCGCGGTGGAGGTTGACGTCGAGGCCGCCGAAGACGCCTACAAGCGTGCGCTGGGGATCGCCCGTGAGATCGGCGCCCGCTCCCAGGAAGCCGACGCCCTGCGCGAGCTGGCGATGATCGAGGCAGGGAAAGCGAAGCTGGCCGCTATGGGTCTTCAGGAGGACGGAACCTCGAAGCTCGAGATCCTGATGGCGGCCCCGGAGCTGTTCTCCGCGAGCAAGGACCTGGCCGAGCAGGCATTGCACATCTATGAGGAGATCGGCGACCAGCAGGGCTCGATGTCGGCGCTGATCACCCTGGCCTATGCCCACGTCGCCGATCCGACAGCCCAGGGGATGGCCGGTCGCATCGAGCACGTGCGGGCCCTGCATCTCAGCCGGAAGGGCGAAATCACCGAGAGTCAGTCGGCTATCGACGAAGCCCAGGGGCTCTTCGCCATCGCCACCTACGCCCGGCTCAACGTCCAGCCCGGGCTCGCCCTGCTGCGAGGACGTGAGGCGTTCGACGCAGCTCGCGCCATCGGCGACCGCTGGCTGGAAGCCCTGGCCGCCGGCGGGATGGCGATGACCTGTCTTCAGGTGGGCGGCGACGACGAGTGCGTCGCATGGCTCGACCGGGCCGCGACCGCGGCGATGGCGGTGGCCTCGACCTCGATGGCCCGACGGTTGGAGATGTGGCGGGGTGCCCACGCCGCGGCGCTCGATGATGTCGAAGCGATGAGTCGCCATTTCCGGCGCGCCGCCGAGCTGGCCGGACAGAGGAGCCCCGGGGAGCGATGCGAGGCATTGGCGAATCTCGGCTTCGAATACGCCCGTATCGCGGCATTCAAAGGTGACACCACCCTCATCGAGCCGGCCCGAGAGGCTGCGAATGAGGCGATGGAGCTCTCCCGTCAGCTGAAGGGCCAGCTGCCCTGGGGGGCGGTGGCCCACGCCACTCTGGCCCTGGTCGCCGAGGCGGAGGGAGATCCGACCACTGCAGCCGACGAGGCCCGCAATGCCCTCGACATCGACGGGGAGACCTATCTCAACTACTACGTGCCCATCCTCTGGGTGGCAGCCCGGATCCTGATCGTCGGTGACCAGCCGGAGGCGGCCAGTCTCAGCGCCCAGATCATCGCCGGGATCTCCTACCTGGGCATGTCCCTCGGAGACGCCGAGCTGCGGGACAAGTGGTTCGCCACCCCGATGATCGCGGAGGTTTCCAGGATCGTTGGCTTCGACCCGGCCGAATCCCTGGCGACCGACGAGGAGGGAGGGCCGGCGTTGTCGGAGGAAGACCTGGCGCTCCTTCGTGAGCTCGCCTCGGGAGCGTCCGACCGGAGCCCGGAAGTGGACGACCTCCTGGCCAGGCTCGGGGTGGCCACCGAGAACGAGGCGATCGAGTATGCGATCAAGGCCGGTGTCACATGGCAGTGAGGGTCGTCATCGATAGGCGGCGCTGCATCGGCGCCGGCACCTGCATCGTTCTCGCCCCGTCGGCCTTCCAGTGGAGAAAGGGCGATTTCCTCAAGCCGGAGCTCATCGATGCGACAACGGTCGACGAGGACACGCTGCGGGAGGTCGCCGCAGCCTGTCCCACCCAGGCCATCGTCCTCGAGGAAGTCATCGAGTCGCTGTCAGGCGGTCTCGCCAGCTGACATCTCCTGGCGTGTAACTTCGCCCGGATTACGGACACTCCAATCGAACCCAAGGCGCTGAAACCATTCCCCGATGGCGACGGTCCCAAGGTCGCAGTCCTGGGGGGTGGAGTCGCCGGGATGAGTGCCGCCCACGAATTGATCGAGCGCGGCTTTCGGGTGGCCGTGTTCGAGAAACAGCCCGAGCTGTGCGGGGGGAAGGCCCGAAGCATCCCGGTGCCGGTGGGCGGGCTGAGCGGGTCATGCCCCGACGTCTCCGGTGCGAAGGGCTACCTGCCCGGCGAGCACGGCTTCCGCTTCTTCCCCCGGTTCTACAAACACGTCACCGACACCATGAGCCGGATCCCATTTGGGAACGGCCACGTGATCGACAACCTGGTCGACACCACCAGAGTGCAGCTCTCGATCTATGGCAAGACCTCGATCGAGATGCCGGCACGCTTTCCCCGAGACGAAGGGGACTTCGAGAAGATCCTCCAGGATCTGCTCTCCGATCTTCCTGCGGAGATGGGTCTGGAGGAGGGCGAGGTCGATTTCTTCGTAGACAAGCTCTGGCAGGTCTATTCGAGCTGTGACGCCAGACGGGAGGAGATCTACGAGACGATGGGCTGGTGGGAGTTCGTCGACGCCGACAACAAGTCGAAGGGGTATCAGAAGTTTCTCGCCGAAGGGCTCACTCGCTCGCTGGTCGCTGCGAACGCCCATCTCGCCAATGCTCACGTCGAAGGCGACATCGGGCTGGCCCTGATCCTGGACCTGATCACCCCCGGCCCGAGCACCGATCGGGTGCTCAACGGGCCGACCAACGAGGTCTGGCTCCACCCCTGGCTGGAGTATCTGCGGTCCTCGGGTGTCGAGTACCAGTTCGACCGTCACATCGACCGCATCGTCTGCAGTTCCCATGTGGCAGGCCCGGCGGGGTCATCGAGGCGGTCCACATGTCAGACGCGGCAGGCAACTCCTTCATCCTCGACGACGCCGACTACTACATCGCCGCGCTGCCGGCGGAGAAGATGGCGCTCCTGCTCGACGATGGAATCCTCGCTGCCGACAGCTCCCTGGAAGGGATCAAGTCGATCGCCACCGGCTACGTCGAGTGGATGAACGGCATCCAGTTCTTCCTGAAAGAGGATGTGCCCCTGGCCCATGGCCACACCATCTACCTCGACTCCCCATGGGCGCTCACCTCGGTCTCCCAGCAGCAGTTCTGGGCCGACTACGACCTCGCCGAGTTCGGCGACGGCAACGTCAGGGGCGTGATATCGGTGGACATCTCCAACTGGCATCAGCCCGGAAACACGGTGGACAAAGCGGCCAAGTACTGCACCGCCGACGAGATCAAGATCGAGGTTTGGGAGGAGCTGAAGCGCTCACACTCCCTCGACGAGCAGCCGCTGACCGACGACATGCTGTACTGCTGGTTCCTCGATCCCGACATCACCCGGGAGCAATTCGTCGCCTCGCTCCTCCCCGGTTTCATCCCCGACACCGATGTGCCGATGAGCGAGAACGCCGAGCCACTGTTCGTCGCCTACCTCAACACCTGGCGTCTCCGCCCCCAGGCCTTCACCCAGATCTCCAACTTCTTCCTCGCCTCCGACTACGTGCGCACCTTCACCTCGGTGGCGACCATGGAGGCAGCGAACGAGGCGGCGAGACGTGCCGTCAACGGGATCATCCAGCACTCGGGTCACCGTGCGTCGCTGTGCCGGCTCTGGAACGGCACCGAGCCCGACCTTGCCTTCATCTTCCGCTTGGAGGATCACTACCGCTACCAGCGGGGCCTCCCCTGGAAGGGCCCGTCCCCTCTCGCCCGGAGGATCACCGAGGTGGTAGCTCGCGGCGGTCGTCTCACCAAGGTGGCGCGCCGCGCCCTCACTCGTTCCTAGACACCTGCCCCGTCTCCGCCTGGTGCAGCGCCTCCTGATGATCGCCGCTGAGGTCGGCGGCGAGGAACTCCTCGGTCTCGGGGATGGCGATGTGCAGCTCGGATTCGACGTGGATCCCCACTTCGAGAGGACCGGCCACCATGTCCAGCACATGGCCTCCGAGATCCCGATCCTCGGAGAGGAAGTGGAAGTGATAACCGGGCACATTGACCGCCCGGGCATATAGGGGTGCCCAGAACCCGACCAGGGTCCCCTCTATGTCGACGACCCTGAACTCGCTCTGGTGGGCGGTGGCCTCCAGCAGGTTCTCGCCCGATTCGGCGGCGCAGGCGGCCCGCAGGGACAACCTCTCGAATTGGCCCGAGGCCTGGATTCCAACGAAGAGATTCTCCGACGGTCTCGACGCATCCAACGCTGTCGTCAGATCGGTTAGTGATCCCGCTTCCGTGGTCAGGGTCAGATCGGGTTGGAAATGGGTGACCACCGCAAACGGGACACGGGCGTCGTCAGGTGGTGAGGTGACCACTCCCCCGCCAGTGGCTCGGTAACAGACTCCGTCGAGCATGATCAGCTCTCCGTCGAGACCCTCGAAGGTCCCCAGACCGAAGTCGCCGTTCCGCTTCAGGTCTTGGACCGTGACCGCCCCTTGAAACACGCCCTGGACCAAGGCGTTGGAGGTCGATACCTGGAACAAGGAATGGCGTTCGAGGTCGAAGGCCGTAGCCAGGGCACGGTCGACCACTGCGGATAGGGAGTCTCCGGTCTGCTCGGCCTCGTCCGAAAGCGCCTTCCACACACTCTCGGATATCTCGGCGTTCAGTCGCGGCGGCATCGGGGCGAGACTACCGAAATCCGCCATGCATCTTGATGCTATGATGCCGCCATGCCCAAGACGCGAACCACGCTGACCATCGATGAGGACGTCCTCCGCGCGGTGAAGATTCGGGCTGCTCGAACAGGGAGGGGAGAAAGCCAGGTGATCGAGGATGCAATTCGACGGGATCTTGGTCTCGATCTCCTCGACCAACTCTGGGCACGCAACGACATGGCCGAGGATGACGCAATGGAACTAGCCATCCGGGCCCAGAAGGCTGCTCGCAAGAGCACCAAGCGTTGAAGGTCGTCCTCGACGCGAACGTCCTCATCTCGGCCCTACTCTCGCCCTCCGGGGCTCCGGCACAGCTCGTTCGGCTCTGGTTGGAAGGTGAATTCGACCTCATCTGCTCGGGTCGCCTCCTTGGTGAGTTGGAACGGGCATTCGCCTATCCCAAGCTGAGCAAGCACATCCACCACGACGAAGCCGCAGCCTTCCTCGAACTCCTCAGCCGAAGTGCTGTGCTGGTGGACGACCCCGTGCTACTGCCGAGCGTTTCGTCTCCCGATCCCGACGACAACTACCTCATCGCCCTCGCAGAGACCAATCGGGCCGTCCTGGTGTCCGGTGACCAGGACCTGTTGTCCGTCTCGACGCTTATCCCGGTTTTCTCACCGAGGGCATTCCTC
Source organism: uncultured Acidobacteriota bacterium (assembly GCA_963810465.1). Lineage (GTDB taxonomy): Bacteria > Actinomycetota > Acidimicrobiia > Spongiisociales > ZC4RG35 > JARDZU01. The sequence goes on from CAWENM010000013.1 coordinate 58,191, forward strand.
TCCCAACTCTGAACCGGTCCTTGGCCGGGGACTGAAACCGTAGAGCACCACGGATGCACCCGGGCCTAACTAACACCAACCTCTCCGAGATCCTCCACCACAACATCGGCGCCCGCCTCCTCCAGCGCTTCGCGGTTGCTGCCCCGGTCGACTCCGATCACACCGCCGAAGCCACCGGCGCGGCCGGCTGCCACCCCGGAGACGGCGTCCTCGACCACCACGGCTGTCGCCGGTTCCACTCCCAACCGGGACGCCGCCTCGAGGAAGATCGCCGGGTCGGGCTTGCCGGGGAGACCGAGTCGGGCCGCTCTCGTTGCCGTCCACCAACGCGTCGAAGATCGCCGATCGACGCCGGCCGACCCCAGCACCGCCGCCGCATTCCGGCTCGATGTGATCAGGGCGACTCCCAATCCGGCGGCCCGGAGCTGGTCGATCAGACCCAGCGTCGACCGATAGGGCTCCACCCCACCCTCGGCCAGCGCCTTCGAGGAACATCTCGTTCTTCCGGTTGCCAACGCCGCACACCGTCATCTCCTCGGGCGGGTCGTCCGGTGTCCCCTCGGGCAGCTCGATCCCCCGCGAGGTGAGGAAGTCCCGAACCCCGTCGTATCTCGGCTTGCCGTCGACATGGGTCAGATAGTCGGTGACCTCGTCGAAGCGGGGTGCATCCGACCCGATCTCGTCGAGGAAGGAGTCGAACGTCTCCCTCCAGGCCCGGCGATGGACCGGGACCGAGTCGGTGATCACCCCGTCCATGTCGAAGATCACCGCCCGGCATCGCCCGGTGTCGATGACGACCTTCCCGCCCTCGACCCGGAGCAGCGTGCTCAGCCCTTGACCCCGGTGGCGGCCACCCCCTGGACGAAGTAGCGCTGGAAAACGAAGAAGACGATGGCGATGGGAATGGTGGTGATCAGGGTGCCGGCCAGGATGGTGTTCCAGGGCTGGGCCTCACCGAACGAAGCCCTGAGGTTGGCCAGACCCAGCGGGAGGGTGGCCAGCTCTGGAGCACCGGGCACCGCGATCAGCGGATGGAGGAACTCGTTCCAGATCCCCTGCACCGAGAGAATCGTCAGGGCGATCACACCCGGCGCGGCCAACGGCAACATCACCCGGGAGAAGGTCTGCCAGGCTGTCGCCCCGTCGATGGCAGCCGCCTCGATCAGCTCGTCGGGGAGCTGTTCGAAGAACTGCTTCATCAGGAAGATGGCGAAGGCGTCGAACATGAGGGGGAGAATCAGCCCGGCGTAGGTGTTGAGCATCCCCAGTTGCTTGAGGATCAGGAACTTGGGAATCAACAACACCACTCCGGGCACCGCCAGGAGCACGATGATCAGAGCGAACAGGATCTGCTTGCCCGGGTAGGACATCTTGGCAAGGGCGTAGCCGGCCATAGAGGCCAGGAACACCCGTCCCAGAGTGGCGATCACCGTCACCACCGTCGAGTTGAGGAACCATCTCGGGATGCGCACGCTCTCGGTGTTCAAGCCTCTGATCCCATTGAGCGTCCAGCCCCCGTACTCGGGGTCGGCCCAGAGCTGGATCGGGTTGGCCTGGATGTCGGGCAGCGTCTTGAACGAACTGACCAGCGCCAGGACGAAGGGGAAGATGAAGATCAGGGCGAAGAAGATGAGCACCGCATACCCCAGCAATCGACGCCAGCCTCCTCCCTGGCCCATACGCGGAGCAGTCGCCGAGGTCATCAGACGTCTCCCGTAGATCGCATCATCCGCCGCTGAATAAGCGTGGAGAGCGACGATCACCACCAGCAACAGCATGGAAATAGCCGCAGCCGAGCGCGGCCTCGGAGTTTCTGAACGACTGGAAGTAGATGAGGAAAGACGGGGTCAGCGTCGTCTTCTGCGGACCACCGAAGCTCGAGACATAGATCTGCTCGAACACTTGCCACGTAGAGATGAGGCCGATGGTGACCACGAAGAAGATGGTCGGCTTCATCAGCGGGACGGTGATATGCCTGAAGGTCTGAAAGGTGGAGGCTCCGTCGACCTTGGCGGCCTCGTCGACCGACTCGGGGATCGACTGGAGGCCAGCGAGGAAGATCAGCATGAAAGTGCCGATCGACGTCCAGGTGACGAGGAGGATGATGGCGAACATGGCCACGCTGGGGCCGGCTATCCATTGCCAGAAAGTCACACCCATGAACTCGTTCTCCACCATCCAGACCGGCGGCTCGTCGATTCCGATCCCGCCGAGGGCGATGTGGAACAGGCCGTTGGCGTTGTCGAACCAGTTGATCGCCTCGCCGGGGAGAATGGCGTTGATCGCCCCCTGGGTCTGGAACAGGAACACGAAGATCAGGGTCACCGCGATCGAGCTGGTGATCGAGGGAAAGTAGTAGGAGGTGCGGAAGAACCCCTTTCCCTTGAGAAACCTGTTGTTGAGGATGACCGCCAGGACGAAGGCAATGGTGGTTTGCATCGGGACCACGAACAGCACGTAGTAGAAGTTGTTGCGGATGGAGAGGGCGAAGTCGGTGCGACGGACCCCGTCCTCGAAGAGCAACTCGTTGTAGTTCTCGAACCCGATGTATTCGGTGTTGAACGGGGAGACCAAACCACTCCAGTCCCGCAAGGACACCCATGCCGTCAGCACGATGGGGATGGCCACGAAGACGAGCAGCCCGATGAAGGCAGGGGCGCTGAACAGCCAGCCCAGCCCCGATGCACCCTTGAGCTGGGTGCCGCGGCCTACCTTGAGCAATCCCGTCGTCGGGGCCGCCTCCGACACAGTGGGCGGGGTCTCTACCGCCATCGCCCGCCTCCGGGGGCCGGGTCACAGACCCGGCCCCCCGAAGCTGTCCTCATCCTTCGAGGACCCCCTCCCCCGCCGCCGTGGTGTCGGCGATCACCTGATCGAGGGTCATGTTCCCGTCGACCACTCCTTCCAGACCCGGGTTGAACACACCGAGAACGTCACCGAAACCGGGGACGAATCCCCAGCGATGGGCGTAGTCGGCGCCGGCAACGAAGGCCTCGAGGTCGGGATGCGTCCCGGTCCATTCCTCGGCCGCCGACTCACGGGCCGGCATGACGGTGAAGGCCTCGGTCCAGGCCAGCGAGCCCTCCTCATTGGTGAGTGCCTCGACCAGAGCCCATGACGCATCCGGGTTGGCCGCATCGGCGGCCACCCCGTAGCAAACGGTGAAGGCGAAGGTGCCCGGGCCAACCGGGCCGCTGGGCAGCTCGGCGACCGCGTAGTTGGCATCGGGGAAGTCGGCCTCCATTGCCGGGGGCAGCCAGTTGCCCTCGATCACCATTGCGGCCTTGCCCTGCCCGAAGGCCTCACCGGCCCAGCCTGCGTCGACCGCCCCCGGCTTCACCGCGTAGCCGTCCTGGTACAGGCCGGCCACGAACTCGAGCGCCTCCCGGGCCTCGGGGGTGTCGAGGGTCATGGCGGTGTTGTCCTCGTTGGTCATCGCCGCCCCGTTCTGGAACATGAACGCACCCCAGCGGGGGTACTCCACCCCCATGCTCAAACCCGCCTGAGCGGTCCCGGCGGCGATCGCCGCCGCATCACCGGTGGTCAGAGCCTCGGCTGCCGCCGCCAGCTCCTCCCATGTGGTGGGCACTGCCACTCCTGCCGCCTCGAGAACCTCCGGGTCGTAGATCAGACCCAGCGTGGAGAAGTCCTTGGGCGGGCAGTACCAGGTGCCGTCGTAGGTGAAGGCCTCCCGCAGCGACGGGTATATGTCATCGGGATTGCTCACGGCCCCTTCGGGCACCGGGGCCAGGGCCCCGGCATCGGCCAGGTCGGGCAGCCGGAAGCTGTCGACATAGAACACGTCGGGCGGGTCCCCCGAGGTCAGCGCAGCCTGGAGGGCCACGTCGTACTCGGCCTGGGGTTGGAAGCTGGCCACCGCCCCGGTCTCCTCGGAGAACTGGGTGACCAGATCGGTCAAGGCCTGATTCTCGGCGTCCGAGGACGACCAGCCCCACAGGCTGAGCTCGACCCCCTCCAGATCCGGTGCCGCCCCGGCTTCCCCCTCGGTGGTCTCGGTGCCACCGGCGGTTGTCGTATCCGCGCCCCCACCGTCGCCACAGGCGGCGACGAGAGCCATCAGGAGCACCAGGACCACGAAAGTCCTGTGTCTCATACTTATCCTCCTCCGTTGTGGTCGGCCCGTGGGGCTTCTGCCTCGCGGGCCGGCTTGCCTCCACGGACTTCCCTCTCGTGCCGGGTACCCCGGTGCACGAAGGAGAAGCCCAGGGAATCCCAATGTTCCGGGAGCCGGGCGATGGTCTGAGGTCCGTCCTCGGTCAGATGAAGACCGCCAAACCCGATGAGCGCCGCCTGCAGCAACCCGCCCTGGGTGGCGGCGTGGATCCCGTGATGCGAGTTCGACATCGAGTCTTCGAGATCGATGGCGGCGGCCCTCCGGAAGTAGTCATAGGCCTGTTCGGGTCGCATCGCGATCGAGGCGGCGACCGAGTGCATGGCCAGGCTGAGCGATGATCCGTGGTCGGTCCTCGGGCCGTAGTAGTCGAGGTTGGCCTCGACCAGCCCCCGTGTCTGCAGGGCGTCGAGTAGGACCAGACCCATGACCACGTCGGCCTGCTTGGTGATCTGGCTTTTCTCCAGCCGCTTCTCTCCGAAGATGGCATGGAGCGGCGCCAGTCTCGGCTCGAAACGGGAAAGGTCGACTTCCTCGAGCTCGAAGTAGCCGTCGTGCTGCTCGAAGACCCCGTCGTCACGCGGCCGGGGCTCCAGCTTCTCGGCCAGGTCGAGGAAGGCTTCCTCCCAACCGTCGGGGAGCTCGAGACTCGAGACCAGGTCGTCGCGTCCGGTGCCATGGTCGACCGCGGTGCGGAGATGCCAGGCGGCCATGGCATTGGTGAAGAAGTTGTCGTCGACCCCGACGTGGTACTCATCTGGCCCGATCACATTGCGCAGGTGGGCTCGCCCCTCCCCGTCGACCTCGGCCCGGTCCTGCCAGTAGCGGGCACCGTCGAGGGTCATCTCGGCTCCCTGCTCGACGAGAAAGTCACGGTCGTCGGTCCATCTCACATAGTGATCGACGGCATAGGCGACGTCGGCGACGATGTGCTCCTCGATCTCCCCGGTGCGGATCCGGACCCGCTCCCCGTCGGCGGTCTCACCCCAGTCCGGGGTCACCTCGTCGCCGGTGCCGGCCGACTCCCAGGCGAAAAAAGCCCCGGCCCGCCCATACCGAGCCGCCTTGCGACGTGCCCCGTCGAGACCCCGATAGCGGTAGCCCAGATGGGCCCGGGCCAGGTCGGGCTGGGTCATGGTGAGATAGGGCATCGCGAAGATGTCGGTGTCCCAGAACACGTGGTGGCGATAGCCGTACCCGGAGAGGAGGCGGGCCCCCACTCCCGCCCCCTCTGAGGACCGTGGCGCACCGCCGATGAGGTGAAAGGCAGCGAAACGGAGGGCCTGCTCGGCGTAGGTGTCGCCGGAGACTTCGATCTGACTGGTCTCCCAGCGCCGGGCCCATTCGGTGGCGGAAGCAGCGGCAACCTGATCGAAGTCGTCGTCGGGGATGTCCTCGCCCTCGTGCGCCCGCTGGTAGCTGGTGTACTTGGTGAAGCCGAGCCACTCCCCTGGCGCCAGATCGATGGTTGCGCTGAGCCGGGGGTGGCGGGCGTGATGAGTCACCCCGAGCGGGCCGAGACCACGGATCACCGACGTCGCTGTCACCGATGCCTGACGATCGTCGGACTGGGCCCGCATCCGGAGTCGGTCGGGACCGGTCCGGGTCCATTCGACCCGGGTCCAGGGCGCCCCATACGGTCCGGTGATCGAGCCGTCGAGCCCGGTCTCGACACCCACCTGGACGTCCTCAGTGACCGCGGTGACCTTCACCTCCATCGCCGCCAGGCCAGGGCTGGCCATGGAGAGGAGACGGCGAAACTCCGCCCGAATGACACCGGTGCCCGGTCCACGCCACAGAACCCGCCGGGTGAGGATGCCGGTCCGGAGGTCGAGGACCCGCTCGTACCCGAGCGGGATGCGGTCGTCGAGACGGAATCGCACCCCGTCGACCGTGATGGAGACGCCGGTCCAGTCGGGAAGCGGGGCCAGATAGGGCAGGTCACCGGGCGGCGTGACGAAGAGACCGTGCATGAACGTGGCCGGGACCGAGTCCCCATAACCCTCCTCGAAGGTGCCTCTGGTGCCGAGATGCCCGTTGGCGACGCTGAACAGCGACTCTTTCCACGGAACCTGCTCCGGCCAAACCCGGTCCTCGGTGAACAGCCAGGTGTCGCTCATCCCGGCTCCTCCCTCCTTCCCGTTTTCGCGCCAATGTCGGCTCCTGACCCGATAACGGTGCGCGAAAACCAGTGCTGGACTCCCGGACCACCAGTTCGGGCTCGACCAGGTCGGAGTGGCGGATCGGCTCGGGGTCCTCGAGGTCGTGCATGAGGAACTCGACGATGCGGCGCCCGATCTCCTCGATCGGCTGGCGGACCGAGGTGATGCCCGGAGTGCTGTAGATGGCTGGCGGCGAGTCGTCGAACCCTGTGACCGCCACGTCCTGGCCGGGGCGCAGCTCTCGGGCGTGGAGCTCGGCGATCACCCCGGCGGCCAGCACGTCCTGGACAGTCACGATCGCCGTTGGCGGGAGGACGGCGTCGAGGAGGACTGACGCCGCCTCCCGACCCGCGGCGAACTGGTTCTCGGTCCGGATCAGATGCCGGGCGTCGAACGGAAGCCCGGCGGCCTCCAGCCCTTCGACGAAGCCCGACGCCCTGTCGTCCCCGGAGAGAGAGCCCTTGGGCCATCCGATGAGGGCGAGACGGGTGTGGCCCTCTTCGACCAGATGGTCGACCGCAGCGCGTGTGCCGGCGCGGCCGTCGACGTCGACCCAGGAATGATTGTCGGCGAGGTCGCTGCGCCCGAAGGTGACGAAGGAGGTTCGGGAGTCGAGCAGGACGCGGATCCTCTCGTCGTCGTGGACGGTGCCGGAGAGGACGAAGCCGTCGACGGCGCCACGTCGCATCATCTCCCGATAGGAGTCAGCCTCACTCTGAGCCTGATGTGGGGTGAAGAGATGGATGTCCATGCCGGCGTCGGAGGCGCGCTCGGTGATCTGATGGAGAAAGGTGTCGAGAAAGAAACCGTCACGTCCGGCAGGGATGCAGTAGCCGATGGTGAAGGAGCGCCCCTTGGGCAGGGTGCGGGCGGCCCGGTTGGGCCGGTAGCCGAGCCGGTCGGCCGCCTCGACCACCTTGCGCCGGGTCTCCTCGGCCACCCGCTCGGGGGCGTTGAGAGCGTTGGAGACGGTCGAGACGGACACCCCGGTCGCCCGACTCACGTCTTTGATCGTGATCCGAGAGCTCATGATTCGCCTCAGTGCTCACCCAGGGACGAAAAACGTTTTACAGAGCGTCTAAAACGTTTCTACAACCGGGCACCGGATCTGTCAATGGATGAGGGTCTCGCTCGAGCTAGGTGCGGCCCACCTTCTTCGGCACCGGCATCGGCTCGCGGCGCGGCTCCTTGGGTCGGGCCGGCGCCTCCTCGCGACGAGGCTGACGACTCGGCTCCGGCTCGATCCGGATCTTGCGCACCGGCTTTCCTATGTTGGCCACGACATCGCCTCCTGGTCTTCGGGTGGGTCACCTCTGTGGACGTTCACATCTGGATAGAGCTTCGAGAGCCAATCGGCGATGATCGGCGAGGCCGTCCACAGATCGAGGATGCGAGCATTGGAAGCGCGGTACCCGCTCTCGTGCTCGATCACCAGACCGGACAACTCGACCCGTCCCACGACGTCGGGCTTGCCCGGGAACATGGCGCCCACTTCGCTCGGCCGGGCCACGGCGTAGATCCCGCAAGGATGGTCCCATCCCGGTGGCTCATCGCAGTAGTCACACCAAGCGATGAAGCGCTGGGTGGTCCACTCGGTCACAACACCCCGGAGCACCGAGCCCGTCCATTGCCAGGCGCGCCAGGCCACCACCCCGTCTGGCGACCAGAACTCCTCCGTGGGTTCCTCGACCTCCGGCATGGCGTGCCAGGGCAAGGGAGCCAGGGATCGGGACATGACGATCGGCGTCAGGTCCTGCGTCGGCAGTTGAATTCTTCGGACCGCCACCAGCAGCCCGGCCGAGAGAAGGCTTGCACCGAGCATCACCAACAGGGCCCCCACCCTGGGGAACCCGGTGGGAAGCGAGACCCCCTCGGTGGGCGTAGGGCCCATCACCAGAAATGCGCTGGTGCCACCGAGTATCCAGATGACCGGCGTGAAGTAATGCCCGATCTTCTCCGCCGCCTCCGACGAGAACTTGCCCACCACCCAGGTGACCAGCCCCAGGGGCACGACCAGGATGATCCAGAGCGGCCAGAAGCCGATGGTGTAGGCGAACAGGGAGAACATGGCGACGTCGATCCAGTAGATGACCGACGACTGTCCCCCAGTGAACAGGATCACGAGGGCGGGCACGCCGACGATCGCGGCAAGCACGAGAGCGACACGGCCAAGCCGCTGCGCCCACCCGCGTCGGAGCAACGCTGCGCCGACATGTCCAGCAATCGGTGCCGGGATGCTCATACTCGTCCCATTCGTCGCCTCCGCGGTCAAGGATACGGGAGCCAGAAGAGGGGTTGGACCCGATTTTCGGGAATCTGTCCCCGGGGCCTCCCGACCTATCATCTCGCCCGATCTGAGCACGATGAAGGCGATCGTCTACGACGAATACGGGCCGCCCAGCGTCCTTCAACTCCGGGAGATCGAAGAACCCGAAGTCGGTGACACCGAAGTCTTGGTCCGGGTCCGGGCGGCGGCAGCCAACCCGCTCGACTGGTTCGCCTTCACCGGGACTCCCTACATCGCCCGGCCCGGATTCGGCCTGACGAAGCCGACGGGCAAGAGGCTGGGCGCCGACTTCGCCGGTGTGGTCGAGTCGATCGGCAGCAGCGTCACCCGCTTTCAGCCTGGAGACGAGGTCTACGGCACCACAACCGGTTCCTTCGCCGAACTGGTATCGGTCGGCGAAGACGTCTCGTTGGCTCCCAAGCCTGCTCAGCTCTCCTTCGAGCAGGCGGCTGCGGTCCCGGTGGCCGCCCTCACCGCCCTTCAGGCATTACGGGACAAGGGCTCGGTCGAGGCAGGCCAACAGGTTTTGGTAAACGGGGCGGCAGGCGGAGTGGGCACGTTCACGGTCCAGATCGCCAAAGCCCTGGAAGCCGAGGTGACGGCGGTGTGCAGCAGCCGGAATGTGGAGATGGTGGCGGCGCTGGGCGCCGACCAGGTGGTCGACTACACGAGAGAGGACTTCACCCAGGGAGTGCGGCTATACGACCTGATTATCGACGTGGCGGGTAGCCGACCGTGGTCTGAGGTCAAACGAGTCCTTCGACCCGGCGCCACAGTCGTCATCGTTGGCGGTCCGAAGACCAACCGCATGCTCGGGCCGCTGGGCCACATGCTGCAGATGACGATCGGCTCGGCTCTTCGCCAGCCAGAAGACGACCTTCTTCATCTCCAAGGAGAACACGGACGACCTGTCCACACTGACCGGTCTCATCGAATCGGGAAAGGTCACCCCTTTCGTCGAGCAGACCTATCCCCTCGACCAGATCTCGGAGGCGATGACCTACCTCGGCACGGGGCACGCCCGGGGGAAGCTGGTCGTCACCATCTGAGACCGCCAACGCCTATCGGACCAACGGGCGGAGCCTCTCCCTAGTCAACACTCAGCAGATCGAGTAGCTCGTCGCCGTACGCCTCGAGCTTGGCGGGCCCGATGCCGGGGACCTGGAGCAAGGTCTCCTCGTTGCTGGGTCGGAGGGCAGCAAGCGCCTCCAGGGTCCGGTCGTTGAACACGACGTAGGCGGGGACGCCCTGGGCCTGAGCCTGACCCAACCGCCACGTCTTCAACTTTTCAATCAGCCCCGAGTCGGCTCGCGCCGTCACCGCCCGGAGTGAGCCGACCGAAGACACCGGTCTTGCCGACCTTCTCGCCGAAGGGCACCTGCAGCGTGGCCCCGTTCCCGGTCGCCTTCACCAACACCCCGGTGGTGAGGATCTCGTCGACCACACCCCGTTGCCCACCCATGATCGTGATCTCGTCACCGACCTCGACGAAGACGGCGTCCGACGGGATCCGGGCCGGCACCAGATCCTTCCGGGGCGGTGGTGCCTCGACCTCGATCGGAGCCGATCCGTCGAGCTCGGCGAGAAACCTCGAGGGCCGCCCCTCGTCGACCAGGATGGTGACCGTCTCTCGACCCCGGGTCAGAGCGACATGGAACACCCGGCGCTCCTCCTCGATGTCATCGGACAGCTCGTGGGGCATCGAGCCCCGATCGGCGCCGAACACCACGACGTGATCCCACTCCAGCCCTTTCACCCGATGCACGGTGGACAGCGTCACCCCGTCAGGGTTGGTGGGAAGGGCCAGACGCTCCCGGAGCCACGGCTCGAACCGGGCCGGGTCCGGGCCGAGCGGCGCCACTCGACGCAGGGCGGTCAGGTCGTCGCTCTGAGCCGCCCGGTCGGCCCGGGTCCGGCCGGCATCCAGCGCAGCCGCCGCACGGTCCAGCCCAATGCTGTGAGTGAGCACCTCGAGCAGCCGGGGAGTCGAGGCGGTGGACTGGGCCGCATAGGCGATGTCGTCGCAGAGCTCGCCCCATCGGTCGGCGCGGCGACCATCGAGTGACCCACCGATCTCCGCCAGCTCCCCCAGCGAGAAGGGCCCCCGTCGTCGCCCGATCAGCTCCCCGAACAACCGAGTGATCCCCCGCCCCGGCCGGCGGATGATCTCGAACAGGTCGTTGCGACTCATCTGCTCGGCGTCGAGGGCGATCCGGATCCAGGCCATGGCGGCCCGGAGCACGGTGCGATCCAGGACCGACGTGGTGAGCGGGCTGTGAAACGGGATCTCAGCCTCGCTGAGGGCGACGTGGACCGGCAGAAGGCTGGAGTTCACGCGGGAGAGAACGGCGATCGCACCTGGCTCCGCCCCTTCCTCGATCTTCCGGGCGATGTGGTTGGCGGCGGTCACCCCCAGATCGTCACCGGGCCGGGTGACGATCTCGAGGCCCTGGCGCTCGCTCATACCACGGATCGTCTTGTCCACCCGGCGCTGGTTGTAGCCGAGCAGGTTGACCGCCGACTCGACCACGTCCGCCGGTGAGCGATAGTTGACCTCGAGGGCATGGGACGCCGCACCGGGGAACAACTCCTCGAAATCGATGAGAAACCCGGGATCGGCCCCGGCGTAGCCGTAGATGACCTGGTCGTCGTCGCCGACACCGAAGACATCGAGACCCGGTGAGGCCAGCAGCCGGATCAGGAGGAGGTAGGCAGGAGTCAGGTCCTGGAACTCGTCCACCAGGAGGTGCCGGCACTGGGCCTGCCAACGGGCGCGCAGATCGGGCAGTTGGCACAGAGCCTCGATGGCGCCGTAGATCTGCTCGGAATGATCGGCCTCACCGGCCTGCTCCAGTCGCTCCCGATAGCGACGAAAGGTCTCGATGAACCCCGGTACGTCGTCACGCCCTGCCTCGACCTCCTTCGGGTCACGAAGCCCGATGCGCACCTCGTCGAGCGCCTCGAGATAGGGACCGATGGTGTCGGTGTTGGCCCGCGGCGGTGCGGTGGCGACCGGCTCCAGCCTCCGGCGTTGCTCCCGCTCGTCGATGAGGCGAATGCCGGGCTTGGCCATGCGCAGGATCTCCCAGCCCAGGGAGTGAATGGTGCGCACGTTGAGCCGTTTCCCCGCGGGAAGCCGCTCGACCATCTCCTCGGCGGCTCGCCGGTTGTAGGCGAGAGCGGTGAGGACTTCCGGCTCGATACCCCGGTCCTCGATGAGATGACGGACCCGGGCGGTGAGCACCCTGGTCTTCCCCGATCCGGCCGGGGCGATGATCCGGGCCGGCCCTGCCAGGTGCGACACCGCCTCGAGCTGGTCCGGGGCCAGATCGACCGAGGGCTTCGCGAAGGGCGGGACCGGAGTATCCCGGCCCAGGTCGACGGTCTCATGGTGGATCAACCGTTCATCGAGATCGATTGGCTGTCGGGGACCGCCGTCGATCCACACCGGGGTCCCGTTGGTTTGGGTCACATCGGCCGGGCCACCGACAATCACATCGAGCCGGGCGGCAGCCTTGTGGCCCCACCACCACACCGGCGGGTCGGTGCGGGCGTCATAGGAGTTGTGCCAGACGACTTTGGAGAGGCGTTCCCGGAGAAACGTGAAACGGCTCCCCAACTCGTAGGGAGCGGCGTCCGTGGTCTCGATCGAGCTGAGCTCATCGGGTGCGACGTCGAGCTCGTAGATGGTGGGGGTCCGCCGCACGTAGCGCCGCTGGGCGTCGTTCACCGTCGAGAGCAGTCGGTCCGGGTCGGCGAGCAGTGCCGCGTCGATCCGGATCCGATCGGCGTCGGACCAGGCCGGCGGGGCAGGCGATCCGGGACCCACCACCACCGACCGTCCCAATAGGGAAGGACCCGGTGCCGTCATTCCACCGACATTACGGTCACCGCGCGACAGATTCGGCAGCTGACGCTGATCTGACAGGGGTAGTACCAAGGTCGTACCTCAGGTAGCATGCGGGTATGAAAATCAGCGTCAGCCTTCCCGCCGACGACGTCGACTTCCTCGACGAATACGCAGAGAGCCAAGGCATCGGATCCCGTTCAGCGGTGGTTCACACCGCGTTGAGGATGCTCCGCGCCTCGAAACTCGGTGATGCCTACGCCGATGCATGGCGGGAGTGGGAGGAGTCGGGAGAAGCGGATGTCTGGGCGATGGCCGACGGTGATGGCTTGACGAATGCTCAGAGGTGAGATCCGGTCGGTCGAGTTCGGTCCAGGACTTTCCGGGGAACCAGCTCACCGCCGACCGGCCGTGATCGTCTCCAATGACGGCGCTAACTCGACAGCGGCCCGCCTGGGTCGGGGTGTGATCACTGTTGTGCCTGTCACGTCCAACGTGTCGAGGGTCTACCCGTTTCAGGTGTTGCTGCCAGCAAGAGATACGGGTTTGGAACAGGACTCGAAGGCTCAGGCCGAACAAGTGAGATCGGTCTCGATCGACCGAGTCAAACAGAAGATGGGCACCCTCCCCGCCCCCCTGATGCTCGTGCTAGACGAAGCAATCCGCCTGCACCTCGCCCTCTAACGCTCGGGAGGACCTAAAACTCGGGTCCCCGCTTCGGGTCCGATTCCGTTTCGGTTGTGGCTGAACTCCCGAAGATGGCCGCAGGCTCGAGGTCCTCAGTGGTGTCGGCGCGGGCCGCAACCCAGACCGCGCCCCGGGCAAGAGAGCCAACCGGCTCGATCGATCCGTCGGCGCCCTGCGAGCCGTCGTCGAAGAGCTCCTCATTGGGCCACCAGATCCGATGGTGCCAGGTCCGCTCGAAGGCTCCGCTCGCAAGGTGCTCGGGATCGAAATAGCGGGGATCGGCATCTCCGTTGCCCTGCGGCGTCACCTCCGACATGAAATCGAGCAGGGAACGCCCGCCGGCATCGCCGCCGATGGGCACGAAGTTGCCGGCGTCGGCCAGGATCGGGCCGAACACCTCTTTCTCCCCATGGGTCTCCAGAGCCTGGAGAAAGGCGGGGTCGTAGACGCCTTCGAAGAAGAGGTCGGCCCAACGCCAGCGGTCCCCCTTCTCTGGTCGAGTCTCCGCCTCGTACTGGGCAACCGTCTTCGGGTCCTGATCCGGCCGCCCCACGTCGGCGGGGTCATCGGAGCCGACCAGAATCGCCTGTTCTGTCCGATAGGTCTGGATCGACCCCTCGTACTGCGAGGTCAGCCAGCCCCGCTCCGAGGCGAGACGAACGGTCCGGGTCTCGAACAGCTTCTCCCCCCGCGTCGATAGACCGAACTGGCAGACGGCCGCCTTGTTCACCCCGAACTGGACCAGATCGACCCCGGTGTCGGCGATCGACCCGCCCTTTCCGAACGGGTACCAGATCAAACGGGACAACACCGCCGACAATCCGAGAAACTGCTCCCGTGCCGCGTCGGCGACGCGGTCGGCGGTGAAGGCGGCATCGACCTGCTCCGCCAGTTGACGGATCGACTGGCTGTAGCTGCGCAGCGCCAGCCTTTCCTGAACACGGCGCCAGGAGACGACGACCAGGACGAACAGCAGCCAGAAGCCGATCGTGCCGCAGATCGGCCAAACCAGGCTCCGTAGCTCCTCGCCCGTCACGGTTGCATACCACCCATCGGGCTGGGAGACGGCGCCGATGACCATGAGCGACACGTAGACCAGGACGGTGAGGATGGTGAGACGTGACATCCGGCCCATGGCGGGCAGATGATCCTGATAGGTGGCCAGCGAATAGGCCTGGCCCAGCCCGGCGCCGGTGACGATCCCGGCCAGGACGGCGGCATAGGTGGCAGGCTCGGTCGACGGGTAGTCGAGGAAAGTGATGGCGAGGCCGGCGAACAGGGCGCCGACGACCCCACCGATGAGGACACCGATCCAGGTCGGGCCCGCCCCGAGCTTGGACAACCGTTCCCCGTTTGTCCTGGGCCCCTCGGCCAGGGCTTGCACCCCGTAGGACCTGAGCAGGATCAGACCGGCGACACAGGCCAGGGTCAAGGCCCCGAACAGGATGTTCCGTGTCCAGCTGTCGATCTCGGTGATTCCCCAGCCCCGCACGGCACCGGTGAGGAGGAGCAGGCTCACCACGAGGGCGGCAAAGAGGACGCTTCCCGCGATGTGCCAGAAGGCATACCCCGGTGGCCGGTAGTTGTGCAGCGCCGCCATCTGGACGTCGAGTGTCTCCAGAAGACGAGAGACGGCAGACCGATTCGATCGGGCGATCCGCTCGATCCGGGCCCCGAGACGACCGAGGAGACTGACCGGCGAGCCCGACTCCGACTCGTCGAGGATGTCTTTGGCCGTGCCCACCAGCGAGTCCCCGGGACGAGGGGCCAGCGATGCCGCGTCATTGACGACGGCGCGTTGGCCGTGGACTTCGATCGGGTCCACACCCGGTGGCGGCTCGCTGCCATCCGCGGTCGAGAGCACGAGGCTCCTGAGATCCCGCCATACCGCCTGGTCGATCGAGGGGCCGCCCTGCAGGTCGAGCCTGCGCTCCGCCTGACGCTTTAGGTCGGCGATCAGGGCATCGAAGTCCTCCCCGTGGCCGCTGGGGCTGAACTTGCCCTTCCATACCACTTCGACCACCGACGAGCTGCCCACCAGATCCTGCAACGTCCGCCCGGCCAGCTCGGAGAAGTCCTCGAACAAACCTTCCACGGCCCGCCGGGGCAGGGAGATGATGAACCGGCCCATCTCCTTCAGGATCAGGAGGAGGGCTCGAACCGGCCGTAGCTGATGACGTTGCGGGGCCTCGGGATCCTTGACCTCGAAGGCGAGACGGTCGAAGAGCGGGATCGAACGATCCGCCAGATCGGACACCGCCGCCGCCGGCGATGGCGCCTCGATCGTGCCGGGAGGGACGGGGAGCCGGCCCTCGTGATCGACGATCTCTTGCAATGGAAGGGCGGGGCTGCGGCCCACGCGAACGTAGGAACGGGTGAGGCGCAGCTTGGGGCTGTCGCCGAAGATCACGCCCGGGCTCAGATCGTCGAGAGCGCAACCTTCCATCCCGGCGAACATGCCCAGGATGACGGCGGTCTCGGCCGCGACGTGACCTACGAAGTCGGCGGTCGCCGGAGAGAGGGGCGCGGCGAAATGCTGGTCCGATCTTCGGTCCTCAGGGATCACCACCAGATTGGCGTGGACATGGGTGGAGAAGAACCCGTCCTCGGGGGCTTCCAATGTGTCCCAGTCAGGGAACCAGAGCCTCGCCAACCGCACCGACGACTCCCCCGGTGCCAGAGAGGACAGCTGGCGATGGACCACCTCGGAGACTCCAGCAACTTGCTCGGCGTGCACCGAGTCGCCCGGTGTGGCCATGGCACCGACCCTGATCTCATCGGCGGCGCGCTCCCCGATCGAGGTGAACAGCGGCACCTCATGGGGCTCGGAGCGGTCGAATCTCACCCCTGGCCAGGGCTGGGTTCGGGCCATCCGGGAGTCGACGAACCAAAAAGGCTCGATCAAGCCTTGTTCCACCATGGCGCCGAGCATCGTGGCCGCGGCCCATGCCGGGCCGGCCCGATCCCCGACCAGGACGGTGGAGACCGTCGTCATCCCTAGAACTCGGGTGTGGTCGCCGATGCCCTCACCTGGAGGGCGACTGCCATGCGGTGCAGCTCCTCGTGGATCAGATCGGTGGCGCCCAACCAGGCGTTCTCGGGACCGATCCTCCCCTCCTTGCGCTCCTCTTCGGCGTGACGGGCGTAGTCCTCATCCAGCCTGGTGATCAGATCGGCCAAGGCGGTTGCTCTCTTGCCTGCCTCCTCGAACTCGATCTGGGTGACACCTGCCTCCCGGCCGAAGGCCGTCCCCGACGAGACCCACTCCTCGAGGACGGGGCTGAGCTCGCGGAACTCACCCATCTCGGCCCCCATCGTCCCCGGATTGCGACCCAGCTCGATCAGCGTGTGGAAGATCCCCAGCATCTCTTCCGGCTTGCCGGCGTCGGCCGAGTAGGGGATGGCGAGCGCCAGGGTCTCGAGGAACGCTCCAAATTGGCGGGGACGGTTCTCCCCTGGCGTCGTCACCAGCGGCGGCGACTCGATCACCGGGCCACCCTTCCCCTTCTCGAAGCGGACCACGGTTGCCCCGTTGTCCTGCCCGACCGTGAGGAGGCCGAGCAAGCGGGCGATGAACCACCCTCTGACCAATGCCCGCACCATCGGGGTCGGCAACGGGATCGATCGGCCCAGGGGCCGGCTCCTGCGCCACTTCCAGAAATCGCGGAGACGACCCGCTCTGGCTGCGGCGGCATAGCCGTCGGCGATGGGGTCGATCAGCGACCGGAACACGGCCGGGTGCAGCGCTCCCTCGAGCATGCTGTAGATCGAGATCCGCTTCACCCGATCGCTCTGGGTGACGTTGTCGTGGGTGCCGTCGGTTCGATCGGCCAGCTTCGAGTCGAGGAACTGGTTGACCCAGCGCTCGAGACGATGGTTCTTCAGCGGGATCTCCCCTGGCACTGCATGGGTGGTCAGCACCCGGTCGTGGACCTCGGACAAGAGCACCGGGTCGACGTGGACCAACGGCTCCGCTGCCTCGAAGGCGGATTCGAGCGCCGACTGGAAGGCCCGCTCCCGGTCGCGGGCGACCGAGGCCGGGACCTTCTTGTCCGGCTCCTGGAGATAGGCGCGCAAGCCCTGGGAGAGGAAGTCGTCGAAATCGGTCCCCTCTCGGGTCAGCCAGGCACGTGCCCGCAGCACCAGCTCGTCACGCTCGATGTGGAGCCGGAATCGGGCCGGGCGATCGGGCTCGCCGCCGAGGAGGATGGCCTCGCTGGGCTGCCACTGGTCGATCACCTCGAACAGACCGCTCACCTGAGAGGCCAGGCGACGGTCGGTCGGCTGCGAGTCCTCGAGGTAGTTGCCGGTCACCACTTCGTGGCGGACCGAGCGCCATCTCTCCGCCGGCGCCCCGTAGTTCACACCGAGCGTCGAGGTCAGCAGCTCATCGAACAGCGTTGGGAACGCCTTGGGATCGATGACCAGCGCCACCGTCTTGCCCGGGATGAGGTCGTCGGACACTGCCTGGTCGCGCCGGGGATTGTGCCGGGGCCATCCGTCGACGGGGGCGGCCTCGACATCGGCCGGGTCGAGCTTGCGCTGCAGCTCACCGAGAGCGAGACGGACCGACTCCATCAGGGGCATCACCACCGACTCGTCGAAGTCGAGGAGCAAGGCGCGGGTGATGAATCGTGACTTCTCCTCCATACGCTGGAAGACGAGGGTGTCGACGGCCTGGGCGGCCGCCATCCTCACCGCCTCGTGCTCGGAGCCGAGCTGGCCACCCAGCTCGCCGAAAGCGGCCTGGACGTTCGACCGGACATGTGCCGAGAAGCTCTCGAACTCGATCCGCTCCTGCTCGAGATCGTCACATGCGGTGCGGACCTCACCCCGGACCAGCTCGAGCAGCTCATTGACGACCGGCAGGCCGTAACCGGATGCGATCCCGCCAGTCTCCCGGAGCAAGCGGCTGGTGACCTCCTTGGTCCAGACCCGGGCTCGCTCTCTGATCTTGGTGTCGTAGCGCTCGTTCTCACCGGGGGCGAGAAGCTCGGCCTCTTCGACCACGGCGGTTAGCCACTCGTCGATCCGGCCCTTGGCCCCGACGTTCTCCACCGCGGCCCGATAGACCTCTTCGGCCAGTGAGCCGGTGATCACCTGACGCTCTCGCAGCGGAAGGGCGATCGCCTCGACGACTTGGTGCTCCTGGCCGCGCTCGTTGATCCCGACGTTGTTGAGGAAGCCGGTCAGCCGGTCGGCGGCCAGCTCCTGGGCGATGACATCCGGGGTCAGACCCTCGTATCGCTCCAGTCCTTCGGTGATGAGACGGTGGCCGTTGACGAGTGTGTCCACCGCGTCACGCACGATCCGCCGCTCGGAGTAGGCCTTGAACCGGTCGACCCCGAGATCGACTTCCGCATAGCCGAGACCCTGGAGGGTGCCCACGTATGGCGGCTCCATCAGCATGTGCATCGGTCCGCCCGAGTCGCCGTAGGTCCCGGCGCTGTTCTGCCAGTTGGCCGCCGTGTAGACCACGAAGTCGTCCTGCACCTGGGGGTCGGTCATCACCGCGGACAGACAGCGGCCCATCACCCGGTAGACGTCGGTCTGATCGCCAAAGACGACTCCACTGGTGTTGGCGTGACCCACCAGGAAGGAGAAGGCGGGCCCGCTGCGGGAGATCTCCCGCTCCTCTCCGGCGACCGCGACCCGTCCCCCGGCGTAGACGCCGCTGAGCAGCTCCGCCAATGCCGCCGCCGAGTTGGGATGGACACCGGCCCTCGCTCCGGCGGCCAGGCTCTGGAAGACGTCGGCGGCGTAGAGGATGCCGAAGGAGTTGTCGAGCCATTGCTCGCCCTCGGCCCGAAGCATGTCGGCGACATCGAGAAACAGTCCGGCCCCGGTCCCTCCGGCGAGAGACGAGACGATCATCAGGACCGGCTCACCCCGTTCCTCGTATGTGCCCGAGCCCTCCTCGTCGGCCGATGCCCGCAGCCGTTGCAGCTCGCCGATGGCGTCGGCCGTCCGGAGAGCGGTGATCTTGCCCTGAAGCTGAGTGTGGATCCGGTCCTGCTGATCGAGCCCGAGCACCCGCCCGATGGCCCGGTATTGCCCGGCTCCGTGGGCGATGGGGACATTCATGAAATCAGGGTCGACCCACCACCCGTCGAAGTTGGTCTGCTTCCGGGTGAGCCGGTCGACCACCGTCTCGAAGGGCACGCCGTCCCGGTGTAGCGACATGTACTCGATGGGGGGCAGGAGCTCGGGGCGGCCGGGCAGGATCGGGGCCTCCTGGGTCGAAGGGGTGTCGATGTGGAGGAACTGCCAGCCCTGGGGCATGCCCCCCTGCCAGCCGATCTCGTTCAGCCACTCGCCGAGCGACTGCTTCAAATATCTAATTGTCTTGCCGCCGGACCCACCGAGCCCTATCACCAGAAACGATCTCACGTGTCCCCAGTCCTTTCCATTTCGGCGACCAGGTGCCTGGTCGAGATCTCGGCTGCGATGAGCCCCAGCGAGTCGCTGATCATGTCGGCGGCGACCCTGCTCGCATCGGCGCCGCGGGCAGTTCGGATGTCGAAGATGAGAACGCCCGGAGCCTTCTGCGCGGTTCCCTCCGACAGCCGCTCCAAATTCGAATTGCTCAGCCCGATCGTAACCAACGGGCCGAGGCCGTCCCGAGCCCTCCCCCGATAGGTCTTCTCGGCGACCACGGTCCTCCCCGGCAGCCCGGGTCCCTGATGCGCACCCACCCAGTCGGTGCCGAGACCGATCCGGGCGTACGGAGCCACCCAGGGGACGATGGACACGATGCGCTCCATGCGCAGGCTTCCGGCGTCGAGACGGGCCGGGGTGCGTTTGGGAAGCCGGAAGGCGCTGTCGACCGGCGCCTCGACGATCCCGATCTCCAGCTCCCCGTATTCGGTGGGGGTGAGCTCGGCGACGAAATTGGCGTAACGGATCCGGTTCCGGCGTGGGTCGGGGATGCGGCCGATGAGCCGGTTGACCCCGTAGAGGATCGCCCAGAGGAGGGCGAGCATCAGCAGCATGAGACCGGCCACGATCACGGCGACCAGAATCGGGTTCGCCTTCGGGGTGACCTCGAGATCGATGGCGAGCGAGCCCTCCTCGACTCGATCCGGGCTGGTGCTCGGCGTGGACCTCGTCTGGAACTCGAGCACGTCGTGGGCGAAACCCGAGCGGTCGAGGGTGATCCCCATGGTCACCGTCTGAATCCCACCGGCCTCGAGTTGGATGCACTCGGATCCCGCCATATCGGCGGTGGCGGTGATCGCCTCCTCGTTGGCGCCGGTCATCCCTGCCGTAGGCCCGACCAGACACAACTCTCCACCGTCCTTCGGGTCGACCTGGAGATCGACCAGAAACGGGCCTACCCCCTCCCCGCTGATCGGCGCGGGTTGCTCCACGATGGCGGGGGCATTGATCTGCTCGTTCAGCGTGAAAGTCTGGGTTGCACTCTGAACCAGACCGGGGACCGAGGTCATCTCGACGATCAGGTCGAAGCTCTCCACCACCGGGAGAGTCGGCACAGTGACCGGCCAGCCGGTCCCGTCGGGCGCGCCAACCTGGCCCGAGTCTGCCGTGACCTGGATCCGGCCCAGGGCCTCTCCTTCGAGCCGCCCATGGGGCCCGTCGGCAACAACGACGAATTCCCCCGGCTCGTTCTGATAGAGGGTGGGCGCAGCGCCCTGCACCACCGGTACCGCAGGCTGGGCGACGACGAAGCCGCACACCTCGGCCACTCCCGACATCTCGATGCCGAATGGTGCCCCCACCGGGAGAGCCTGGACCACGTTGGTACCGGAGTCGCCGTCTGTCGTCTCGGTGACGCCGGTGAGGGACGAAGCGGTCAGGCTGGGCGGGTTTCCGGCGCTTCCCCTGGTGATCAGCCGGACCTCGGTGGCGAGCTGATACGGAGCCGGACCGGCGTCTACCACACCCTCGTTGACGGTCAGATTGCCGGCGGCGTCGGGAGCCAGACCGGGCAGCTGATATCCACCCACCTGGGAAGCGCAGGCCATGATGAAGGGGAGCCTGCTGGCATCATCGACCGACTGGAACGCCCCGTTGCCGGGACCGCAGCCCAAGCTGGGGTCGCCACCCATCCCCCGCAGCACCCGCCGACTGGCCTCGTCCACACCACTCTCGTCGCCGAGCAACATGATCTGCGCACTCACACCGGAATTCCCCAGTCGTTCGGCATGCCCACCGGGGTCACAGACGAGGGCCGGCATCATTGCCTCTGCCTCGACGACGTTGGCCGGGGTCACAGGCTGTGGGAAATAGAACCGTTCCAGTCCCGCGGCGGGGAGGAGATCTTCGTCCAGGTCGTGCTGGCCATCGGTGAACCAGAAGAGGATCTGACAAGTCGCCGACGATCCCTCGAAGGCGTCGGCGGCGCCACTGACCGCATAGACATAGTCGGTGTGGTTCTGGTCTTCGACGGCTGTCACCGCATCGACCTGCTCCAGAGCCGCGCCGAGAGTGTCCGAATTCAGCGCCTGCCACTCCCCCGGCCGGTAGTCCTCGCCAAAACCGGCCACCTGGATCTCGACGTTCTGGACCCGTTCCGCCAGTGAGGCATAGGACCGGACCACCGCCCGGGCCCCGGTGATCCGCTGGTCGTCGGGATCAGACCGGGCCAGCGATCCGGACTGGTCGATGAGGAGAAGCACCCGGACCGTCGCGTTCTCGTCGGGAGCGCAACCACCGGGCAGAGCAGGCGTCTGGGCGCCGGCGACGCCGGGAAGGAGCGAGAGCCCGATCACGATGGCCAGCAGTGGGCCGAGCCGACGGCGCATCACAGCTCCCCGGTCCAGACCCGGGCGACATAGAAGGCGAGCCGGAGCCCGTGCCAGAAGATGGCCAACCCGAGCGAAACCAGGAGGCCGGCCCATCCGATGAGACTCGGCCGCCAAGCCGGCTCGTGCCAACGACCGCCGACACTCTGCCGCTCGTAGCGGAACACAGCGAAGGCGGGCAGGACCAGGACCAGGGTGATCACCAGCGCCACGACCGATTTGGTGAAGGATGTGGTCATCCCCGGCGCCAGGTTCCAGGGCTCGCCGACGGCGAGCAGTGCGATGACGATGGCTGAAATGGCGAGCACGGCAACGGATGCGTAGAACCAGCGACGTGATGTGGTGGCCTGCGCCCGTGCCACCCGCTGACCGGGCCGGGCACCGGCGCTACCGCCGCCGGGAATAGGGACGTTGGAGGTCACGAGTCGCCCGCCAGCGTGTCGAGAGTGTCGAGGAACTCTCCGCCGTGGCCCTCGACATCGGACGGGCCGGTCTCGACGACGATGTGATGGGCCAGCTCGTGGATCAGCGACCAGGCGATTAGCGGCTCGTCCAGGGTGATCGAGCCAGTGTTCGGGTCATAGAGCCCACCGAGATCGCCTTCCAGCACGGTCGAAGAGACGGAGACCTGCGGAACATCCCAATCCGCCACCACCTCGTCGGCGATGGCCTGTGCCTCCGTCGGTGAGATCTCGTAGAGGAAGTTCTCGATCCGCTCCTCTCCGACGCGGTCATGGACGATGCAGTAGTCCCACTGGCACACCTCGAGGTCCTCGGCGGCGGGATCGATCTCCGCATACGCAGCCGAATCGGGTGGGATCGCCGTCTCCTCCGAGGCAGGAAGCGGCGAGACGGAGCCGGCGGCGACATCGGCGGTCCTGGGGGCATCGCCCCGGATGGCCGCCACCGTCACCAGGGCAACGATGACCACGCCCAACGCCCACAACCAGACAAGCGGCCGCCGCTCCCGCGGGACAGGCGCGGGCACCGGCACCGGGGTCGACGTGTCGAGAATGGGCAGGGGTCCCCCGAGACGCTCGGGCTCGGTGTCTCTCAAACTGCGAGAGATGGTACGACCCCGGTGAAACAACGCTTTTGGCGCGGAGATCTCGACCTCTAGGTCGAGATCTCCGCGGCAGAACGGAAGGGGAATGCCAGCAGGCTGAGACCCACGCCGGCCAGTCCGGAGAAGACGATGAGACCGGCCCAAACCGCTTCTGGCCAGTTGATCTCGGACGACATCGCAAAGATCCCGAAGTGGACCGTCCACATCACTACGGGGACCACAAATGCCAGGATCCGGAGCGAAGAGGGCCGATCCCTGCCAGTACCCAGCGGCCCGCGCCAGCAGGTCGACCGTGAGCCCGGCCAACAGCGGGGCTATCAGCTCGTGGGTGTAGTCAAACCCTTCCAGGAATTCCATGAGCAACCCAAAGCCGCCAAAGAGCACCAGCCCGGCGCCGAAGGGCAATGTCCATCTCCGCATCAGGATGAACAGAGCGCCCATCAGGATCATGGTGGTGATGAGGATCGAGCCGACCCCGGCCACCAAGGCGAAGTAGCCGGTTTCCATACCCGGGACGTAGGGCGTCTCCATGAACCGCATGCTCGTCCCGTCCATGTACTGGAAGAAGAAGCCGACTTGCGCCGCCGCCATCGTCGTCGCCAGGACAGGAGGCAACAGTGGGCGGAGACCTGGCGTCGGGTCGTCGTCGAACCAGGCGGCCCGCAAAGGCCCGGAGAGAATCAGCAGTGCCCCGACCAGCAGCATGAGATGGGTGGGCGACAGCAGTGCATCGATGGACACCTCGATCCCGAAGACCATGTGCCAGAACATGTCGCCGATTCCGCCGGCCATGAAGACGATCAGGCCGGCGACGGAGGTTCCGTACCCGTTCGGAATCGCTCCGACCAACGAGGACGCCATCGGTCGGTTTCGAATCACCAGCCAAGCCAGCCAGAGCGCCACAGCCAGATAGCCGGAATAGAGGACGGCGTGCCAGGGTGTGAAGAAGGTTTCCGGAGTGTCGAGATTTCGATGTGCGAAACCATCCACGAACCCGCCGAACGTGAGCCACGAGGCGAGAAGCACCGTGATCAGGTCTTCGCCCCAGGTGGTTCGGAGCGCCGTCGTGTCCGATCGGAAGGTGGTCTCCATTTCACCCCCATTCTCGCGCGCCGATGTCGGTCTATAGGTCGACATCGGCGCGCCAAAACGGTATCGAAGACGTCAGACCTCGACCAACGGTCGGGCGATCTGGATCCGGGATCTGGTGGCCCAGCAGCGGGTGAGGATCAGGGCGGAGCCGATCACGGTGACGATCCCGTACCCGATCAATGGGAGATCGGCCACCAGCCATCCATAGCCACCCCACAAGAGCGCCTCGGCAGCGGCGATCACCCATGTCGCCGGGGCAACTCCTGTGGGGCGGCGGGTGCCGTAGACCGCGATCACACCTGGCATGAGCTGGACGGCCGGGGTCATGGCCAGCAGCAGCCCGAGACCGGCCGGGCCCATGAGAGCCTCGGCCGCCAACAGGCTCGTCGTGTACCAGAACGAGGACCGCCACCAGCCGATGCCGGGTGTTCGACGCACGATGAGGACCAGCGTGATGGTGTAAGAGACAACGGCCACGCCCGGTGCGATCGAGGCCACCCAGAGATCCTGGGCTCCGACATAGGCGACCCACGCCAGGTTCGTGACCACCCCGAATCCGGCCCAAACGGCTGAGAGACCCGCCGTGTCGCCACTCGAGAGAAGCCGGACGATCTGGGGTACGAGAAAGGTCGCGGTGAGAAGAGTGGCAACTATGGCGAGCAACTCAGGCATCGGTGAATGTCCCAACCGGAATGGGGCCGGTCAGACGCCTCCCGCCTTCGTCAGATGGACTACATTTAGAAGGGGATGTTTTGCGAGGGGGCGGGAGGCGATATGCCTGAATGGATTGGGAGCATCCTGTTCCTCAGCGCCGTGGGCCTGTCCGGGTCCAAGATCTCGGACGACTTCGGGAATCGAGGTCTTCGTGGCTACGCCATGCTGATGCTGGTGCTCGCTGTCTACGCGTACGCGGTGGTAGTCGCGTTCGCCTGAAACCCCTTGCAGGTCTGTCCCCACCATGACCTGAACCGTGCCCGACCGGGGCTGGTTCGGGAATGGGGATAGGTCCCCTGGGGGTGATCCCCCCGATTAGGTTGGTCCCACATGACCAGCCCGGGCAAACACTTCGAAGGACAACTCCGGGCCGGCGGCCAGGAGTTGGACAACCCGTGGGCCGAAGCCACCTTCGCCCAGATCGGCGACGAAGTCGTCCTCTCCGTGAACCAGAGGGAAGTCGCCCGCATACCCGCCCCAGTCGTCACGCGGACCGAGCAGAGCGATGTCGTTCTCATCGAGGGGGCCGACCAGCCGCTCTACTTCCGTCCTCGCGATCCGACCGCGTTCGCGGAGGCAGTGCTGCCTCCGCTGACCACCGCCGAGCTCATCGCGGCGGCGACGGCTCCACCCGAGGATGCGACTCTCATCATGGAACCCATGGATGAGCCCCTGGATGAGGAGCCGATCGATGCCGAGCCGGTCGAGGAGGTTCCCACGCCGTGGTGGCGGTCGTGGTTGGTCATAGTCGGGGCGCTTCTGCTTCTCCTGATCCTTTTCTTGGCCTTTTGCAACAACGATCCCGAGACGGGGACCAGCACCACGACCACCACCCTGGCACCTGCGTTGACGACTTCGGTCCCAGGGACCACGACCGCCACCACATTGCCGGTCACGACCACCATCCCTGCCACGACGTCGAGCACCGCCGCCACCACCACATCCGCACCCGCCACCACAACCACCGCTCCCGCCACCACGACATCGGTTCCGGCACCCGTGCCGGCGTTCGGCCCAGGGACCCAGATCGTCGGCGAGGATGTCGAGCCAGGCATCTACGAGACCGGGATAGTCACCGACATCCTCGGCTGTGGTTGGGATCGTCTCTCCGGGCTCTCCGGCGAGCCTGGAGACATCATCGCCGGCAGCCCGGTTGAGAACCATGGCGTAGCCGAGATCATGGCGAGCGACGCCGCCTTCGATACCGACTGCGAAGCTTGGTACCCATTGACGCCAGTCGACCCTCTGATGACGACGATCCCCGAAGGAACATGGGTCTTGGGAACCCACATCACACCCGGCACCTATCAGGCGCCCGGCGGCAACGACTGCACCTGGGAGCGTCTCTCCGGTGTCTCCGGTGAACCGGAGGACATCATCGCCACCGAGCAGCCATCGGGGCAGGCCGAAGTCGTGATCGATCCTGGGGACTTCGCCTTCGATTCCGTCGGCTGTGGGGAGTGGGCCCCGTCCTAGCCAGCGACGGTTCCGCGCCCGGCTGCCAGTCGATGTTTCAAAACAGGCAAAACTACTGCGACACCATCATATCTGTTCTGCTATTCTTGGTATACGTATTCTGCTATATTGTTCTTATGACGGCAGGATCTCTCATCGCCGAAGCACGAAAGCGGGGAGGGTTCACCCAGGCCGAGCTGGCCGATCGATTGGGCAGTCATCAGTCGGTGGTGGCACGTTGGGAAACCGGACGGACCAATCCCGATTTTGCGACAGTGCAGAGGGTCGTGCGAGCAGCCGGTTTCGAGCTCGGCATCTCGATTCAGCCGGTCGACGACCACGATCTCGCCCTCATACGCCGCGAGTTGAACCTGTTGCCCCACGAGCGTCTCTATGGCATGGTCGAGGCCGTGAACCGAATCGACGTGATGGCTCAGTTGGCTCGTGGCTGACTTCGATCCGGTGGCGATGCTCCGGGTGCTCGACGCCCATCGAGTCGACTTCCTCGTCGTCGGCGGCATTGCGGCACGGCTGCGCGGAGCCCCGCTCCTCACCCAAGATATGGACATCACCCCGGCGCCGGATCGTGCCAATCTGGAGCGTCTCGCCGGTGCCTTGAAGGACCTCGACGCACGCTTGCGAACGGCGACCGAACCGGACGGCGTCCCGTTTCCCTTCGATCCCGGGCTGCTCGCGAACGCCACGATGTGGACCCTCGTCACCAAACATGGTGACCTCGATCTCGTTGTGTCCCCTGCCGGAACCGACGGGTACCGAGATCTGATCAAGGATGCCGACGAGTTGAGGGTGGCCACCCAGCCGGACCTCGCAGTTCAAGTCGCCTCCCTCGCCGATGTGATTCGGAGCAAGGAAGCAGCAGGCCGGGAGAAAGACCGAGCCGCGTTGCCCCTCCTGCGGAGAACCCTCGACGAATCCACCCGCTGAACCTCCACTCCTTCTTCACATCGTCTCCACATTCGGGACCGATCCTCAATGTCGAGTCTCTTATGAAAGGAGTCTGAGACATGAAAAGAAACATCGTCGGGACGGTGCTCATCACCCTCCTCATCGTCGGAGCCCTAGGCGCCATCGGTTTCGGTCTGTGGCAGATGGGCTACCAACGGGGCCTGGTAGAGACGGGGGCCGAGGTCGTGACCCGCACGGTCAACGGCATCCATGGCTGGTGGGGACCCGGGTGGGGCGTCGGCTTTGGGTTTTTCGGTCTGTTCTTCAAGGTGCTGCTGTTCTTCCTGCTCTTCGGTCTGATCGCACGGCTCTTCTTCGGGCCGCGCCGTTGGGGCGGGCCGGGTCCGTATTGGGCCAGGGACTGGCATGAGGGTCAGGGGCCACCCGACCAGCGCATGACCGAATGGCACGACCGGGCTCACGGCAACCCCCCGAATCCGAAGCCCGAGCCCGAACAGGACACCTAGCCCACGTCCGGCGGCGACAATGACCGGCGTGCCCAAAGTCCTCGTCGTCGACGACGAGATGAAGATCGCCCGCCTCGTCAGGGACTACCTGACCGAGGCGGGCTTCGACGTGGCCCTCGCCGCGACCGGGCCCGCGGCGGTGGCCGCGGTCCGCTCCGATCGGCCCGACCTGGTCGTGCTCGACCTGGGCCTCCCCGGGATGGACGGGTACGACGTGACCCGTACGATCAGGGGCCAGTCGACAATCCCGATCATCATGCTCACCGCGCGTAGCGAGGAGACAGACCGGATCGTCGGTCTCGAATTGGGCGCCGACGACTATGTGGTCAAGCCCTTCAGCCCAAGGGAGCTGGTGGCGCGAGTCAAGGCGGTGTTGCGACGCACTGGCGGCGATGTGGCCTCCGAGACCATCCGGGTGATGGATGTCGTGATCGACCTCCCCCGCCGCAGCGTCGAGCGTGACGGATCCCGCATCGAGCTCACCGCCACCGAATTCGAGCTACTCAGGACTCTCGCATCCAGCCCGGGCAGGGTGTACACCCGTGGCCAGCTGCTCGATTCGATCCGTGGTGTGTCCTTCGATTCCTACGAGCGGGCCATAGACGCCCACATCAAGAACCTCCGGAAGAAACTGGAGCCCGACCCCCGCAGCCCCCGATACGTGTTGACCGTCTACGGCGTCGGCTACAAGTTCAGCGATGCCTGACCCGCGATGGCAGGGGCCGCCCTGGTCCGATGACGGCCACGGCCCACCCCGGGTGTGGAGACCTTTCATCGGGATCGTCCTGTTCCTGATCATCGTGGTGCCCTTCTTCGGGGTGATCTTCTTCAACCTCTTGGGGGTCTTCCGTGGCCCCGGGCGCTTCGTGCTCGGCGGTCTCGCGATCCTGGCCTTGATTGGCCTCATCGGCTTCGCCCGCAATCGCTTCGGTCGGAGCTGGGCACCGATCGGCGCCCTGATCGACGCCACCAAGCGTCTCGGTGACGGTGAGACCGGGGTTCGGGTCCCGATCAACGAGCCCGGTCCGATGGCCGCGGTGAGCGGCTCGTTCAATCGAATGGCCGCCCGACTGGAGGAAGAGGACGAGCGGAGACGCCGGCTGCTGGCCGACCTCGGTCACGAGCTGCGCACACCACTCACAGTCATCCGGGGCGAGATCGAGGCGGTCATCGACGGGCTACATGATCCGGAGAGCCTGTCCAACGTCATCGACGAAGTCGATCTGATGGAGCGTCTCCTCGAAGATCTTCGGGTTCTAACGCTGGCCGAGGCCGGCCGGCTCCAGCTGCACCGGGAGCCGACCGACATCGAAGGCGTGATCGGGGACGTCGTAGCATCGTTCTCCACCGCATTGGACGCACATGACGTCAGGGCACAGGTGAAGGTCGAGCCGGGGATGGGCGAGCTCGACGTGGACCCGTACCGACTGCGTCAGGTGTTGTCCAACCTGGTATCCAATGCCATCAACCAGATGCAGGACGGAGGCAGGTTGGAGGTCTCGGCTCGCATGGACGAGTCCACGGCGCGGATCGAGGTCGCCGACAGCGGGCCTGGCATCCCACTCGACCGGCTGGAGCGGGTGTTCGAGCGGTTCGTGAAATCGGGGGATTCGACCGGAAGCGGGCTCGGTCTCTCCATCGCCCGCGATCTGGTCGAGGCCCACGGCGGGACCATCGCCGCCGCCAACAGCCCCGATGGGGGAGCAGTCTTCACCATCGTGCTGCCCGTCTAGAGACCGGCTGCCACGATCCCGCAGCAAACGGCGATTCCCATCGAAACCGGCGCCCAGACCCGCTCCGCCTTGGAACGCGACACCAGGTTGAGAATGGCGCCGAAGGCGAACAGACCCGTGAATACCCACATGCCCACCGGGCCGACGTCGGGGACGACTTCGAAATCGGTCACGTCAGCCGCTTCGAGGATGAGGAAGATGGCGAGCGGATAGATCACGAGGCCGGCGACAGCGCTGGCGATCCGGAGACCCAAGGGGAGCTTGCCCTCGTACTGCCCTCCCCATGCCATGCGTCTCGCCGGCATGCCGAGGGCGAGGGCGAGCTGGAACACGGCGATCACACCGAGAAGAGATGCGGCTACCACGGCAGCGACTTTCATCGGGAGAGAAGCTACGCACCTGTGTCCTCGTGTCTGTGGTGTGCTATCGTGGTGATATCAGATCGCTATCACGGAGGCAGCAGTGAACGAACGCAAGGGTCTCGGCATCAACGGATGGTTGATGCTCGTGCTCGTGATCGCCCTATTCCTCGGGGGTGGCTGGCTCATCTATCAGGCCTCCCAGGACGACGGCGTGACAACCATGTTGTGGGTCGGGATCGTGGTCATCGTCGTGGCCGGCGTTTTGGCCAGTGGCTTCATCATCAACCCCCCAAACATCGTCAAAGTCGTCACCTTCTTCGGCCGCTATCTCGGCACCGTGCGCCGTAACGGCCTGACCTGGACCGTCCCACTCACCAGACGGGAGCGGATCAGCCTCCGAATCCAGAACTTCGACAGCGAGATCCTCAAGGTCAATGACGCCAACGGGAACCCGGTCGAGGTGGCCGCGGTCATCGTCTGGCGGGTCGTCGATACCGCCCAAGCAGTGTTCGACGTGGAGGACTACGAGGACTTCGTCAGGATCCAGACCGAGACCGCGGTTCGCCACATGGCATCGGAGTATCCCTACGACGCCTACGAGGAAGGACAGCATTCGCTCCGGGGACATGCCGACGAGGTGACCACCTCACTTCATCAGGAGCTGCAAACCCAGCTCACTCTGGCCGGGGTGGAAGTGATGCGCACCCAGCTGCGCAGGCTCGCCTACGCACCCGAGATCGCAGCCGACATGCTCCGCCGCCAGCAGGCGGAGGCTGTGGTGGCGGCACGCACCCGGATCGTGGAAGGTGCGGTTGGGATGGTCGACCATGCCCTCGAGATGCTCAGCGCCAAGCACATCGTCGAGCTCGACGAGGAGCGGAAGGCAGCCATGGTCTCCAATCTCCTGGTCGTCCTCTGCAGCGAGCACCACGCCCAGCCGGTGCTCAATGCGGGGACTCTCTACCAGTAGGAAGGAAGGTGGCAGAGCGCAAGAGCTTCCTGCTGCGGGTGGATCCCGACCTGCACGCCGCCCTGGAGAAATGGGCGGCGGACGAATTGCGCAGTGTCAACGCACAGATCGAATTCCTCCTCACCCGGGCGGTGCGAGAATCGGGTCGGGAGCGCAAGAAGCAGGACCAGAAGAGGAGCCGATGACCCACGATCACGACGTCGCAGTCCGCAACGATCCCGACAATCACCGCTATGTCATCGAACTCGACGGCGAGCCCGCCGGTCTCACGGTCTACCACGTCCGGGGTGGTCGGAATTACTTCGTCCACACCGAGATCGACGCTGGTCACGAGGGCGAGGGACTGGGCTCGGTCCTGGTCCGGGGTGCGCTCGACGACGTTCGGTCCCGTGGGGAGACCATCGTCCCACTCTGCCCCTTCGTCTCCGCCTGGCTCGCTCGCCACCCCGACTATCAGGACCTGATCGATCAGGCCGCCCTCGACCGCATCAACCGGGCCGACTGACGTGTCACTGCCGGGGTGTATACCTACGGAGCCATGCCCGAATACCAATCACTCGAGCCGATAGACCCCCGGGAGGCGTTTGGGGTCACCCCCGGGCCGGAAGCGGTCGAGACCCGATCCACCGCCGCCTCACAGGCGGCACTTCTCCTGGCTGCTCGGGCCGGCGTCCTCGGCCAGGAGGACGAGATCGAGGAACTGGAGCGGGAGGTCGCGGACGAGCCCAACTTCGATCTACCCGATCTCAGACCTCTGGAGAGAACCCAGCGCATCCCCGTCGCAGAGGCGACACGTCCGCTCCGCATGTCACAGACCGAGCTCCGGACCGAGTCGGCGCCAGCAGTCCAGGAGGAGATGGCGCGGACCGTCGACGACCTGTACCGGAGCCCGTCCTTCGAAGACGCTGCCGCCCTGTTCGAGGCGGGGATGCAAAGCCCCCATCCCCTGGTGCGGGTCGCCGCCGCGGCCGGCGCCAGGGAGACGACGAGACTCCGGCCCCAGATCCGGCTCATCCTCGAGGAAGGGGCCATGAGCGAAGACCCGCTCGTCTCCCGTCTCGCCCTCGAAGCCCTGCGCCAGATCGACCCGAAGGATCCCAAGGTCCAGGGGGCAGTGAAGCCCCAGCCGCCCTCCAAGAAGCGGAGCCGCAAATCGAAGACCGCAGCTATGACCCACGGCACCTGGGCCAGCGAGCAGGTCTGGTACCAGCCTCGGGGTGATTTCTACGAGGCAGTGAAGCGGAAGAAGCCCGCCCTCCACGTCCACGACAAGAGCTTCAAGTGGACAGGGTCCTACACGGATGCCGGACGGCGGGTGGCGGCGCTTGCGCTCAAGCAATGGATCGGTGATCAGGGCCTCGACACCCCCGACTTCTTCGCCCACAGCCACGGGGGCACAGTGGCCAATCTGGCCACCAAGCAAGGCGTGGAGTTCAAGAATCTGGTCCTTCTGGCCTGGCCGGTCCACACCCAATGGCTGCCCGATTTCTCCAAGGTCGATCGGATCACGGATATCAGGGTCAAATTCGATCTCGTGATCACCCTCGACCGTGGTGGGCAACGTTTCCCCAGTCATCCCAAGTTGAGGGAGCACGTCAACGGCTGGTTCGACCACCCGGCCCCTCATCAGCCGCCGTACTGGGACGAACACGGCCTCTGGAACGAGATCTGACTCGTAGCATCACCGCGTGAGCCTCGGAGGATCGGTCAAGGTGATCGGGGCCGGTCTTGCTTGGCGGACGGTTGGCTCGGAAAGCGCGGGTTATGCCCTGCTCGAAGCGTTCTCTGGCGACGACGAACAGGAGAAGATGCTCGCCGGCATCTCCCTGGTCAAGGCAGGCGAACGTTCCATCGACCTGATCGCGAAGGCCGGCAAGACGGGACGACTCACACCTGATGTCGTGCGTCTGCTCGCCGACATCGGCGGGCCCCGGTCCCGGGCGCTTCTCGGTGAGCTCGCCGGCTCCGCGGGCCTGGTTGGCACCGCGGCCACAGAGTCTCTTCAGGTGCTCGATCAGATCGAAGACCTGGAAGACGACTGAGGATCCAGCGCCCGGGGATTTACACTGAATGATTGGCCCTCGCGGGCTTCGATGGCCGTTGTGTTCATGAGGAGGGACAACTTGGATTCGCCGGCGCTTCATGAGGCATTGCATCGCCTCGCCGCCAATCATCGCTGGACCTGGACATCGTCTTGCCGCGAGCTTCTCTTCTCGCTGCCCGGTGCCAACCCGACGAGACACCCGGTCTCGGTCGTCTCCGACCTCACACCCGAACAGCTCGACGATTTCCTCGGTGACGGCGCCTTCGTCGAGAGCGTCTCTGTGGAGATCGCCGATCTCGACGCCGTCCTCGTCGATCCGGTCGCACCGGAGATCGCCTACTGCTCTCCTGAGTTCGGCATCGATGCCCTCGTCCCCCAATACGCAGGGGGCCTCGGGGTCCTCGCCGGCGACCACCTGAAGGCGGCCAGCGATCGACGACTTCCGTTGGTTGGGGTGGGGCTCTTCTATCGACATGGCTATTTCGATCAGGAGATCGCCGAAGGCGGGCAAGCTGAGCATTACCCGACCGTCGACCCCCTCCAGCTCGGGGCGGTGGATACCGGTGTTGTGGTAAGCGTCCCCCTCCCGGGTCGAGACGTGGCCGCACGCGTGTGGCGCCTCGATGTGGGCAGGATCCCGCTTCTGGTCCTTGACACGAACCTCGAGGCGAACAGCGAGCACGACCGTGGCATCACCGACCGCCTCTATGGCGGTGACCGCCATCACCGCCTCGATCAAGAGATGGTGCTCGGTGTCGGTGGAGCCCGGGCACTTGGCGCCCTGGGATGGCTGACTCCGGTGCATCATCTCAACGAGGGCCACGCCGGCTTCATCGCGCTCGAGCTGATCGACCGGCTGATCGACGGTGGTGACATCGATGCCGCCATCGAACGGATAAGGCCCGGTCTGGTGTTCACGACCCACACCCCGGTGCCGGCAGGTATCGACTGTTTCCACCGCGATTTGATGATCCCCTATCTCGAGCCGTGGGCAGAACGGTGGACGGCTTCGGTCGACGAAATCCTGGCGCTGGGACAGGACCCGGGCGATGACAGTCATTTCAACATGGCAGCGCTCGCCCTGCGTCTGGCGAGCCGGGCCAACGGGGTCTCCAAGCTGCATGGCGAAGTGAGCCGCGGCCTGTTCGCCGGGATGGGGATCGGAGACGAAATCACCTCGATCACCAACGGGGTGCACGCCCGCACGTGGGTCTTGCCCGAGATCCAGAGCGTCTTCGACGATGCTCTCGGCCCGGACTGGGCCGATGGCGATCCTGAAGCCTGGGACCGGGTGTCAAATATCGACGACGACCGGCTCGGCGCCATCCGGTACGGAGCCTCGGCGCGTCTCGGCGAGTTGATCTCGGCTCGCACCGGCCGCGCCCTCGACCCCAACGCCCTGGTCGTTGGCTTCGCCCGTCGCTTTGCACCGTACAAGCGGGCGACGCTGCTGCTTCGAGAACCGGACCGCCTCCGTCATCTCCTCGAGGACACACGTCGCCCAGTTCATTTCGTGTTCGCAGGCAAGGCTCATCCTCAGGATGACATGGGCAAGGCCCTCATCGCCGAGGTTGTCGGCTACTCCTGGTCACCGGCAGCCAACGATCGATTCACCTTCCTCGCCGGTTACGACATGGAGCTGGCCGGGGTCCTGGTGGCCGGGTCCGACATCTGGCTCAACAACCCCATCCGGCCCCGGGAAGCCTCGGGAACCAGCGGGGAAAAGGCGGCACTGAACGGCGGCCTCAATTGCTCGATCCTCGATGGGTGGTGGGCCGAGATGTACGACGGTGCG
The DNA here is from genome assembly GCA_963810465.1 of uncultured Acidobacteriota bacterium. Lineage (GTDB taxonomy): Bacteria > Actinomycetota > Acidimicrobiia > Spongiisociales > ZC4RG35 > JARDZU01. The sequence goes on from CAWENM010000013.1 coordinate 92,735, forward strand.
AACGGCTGGGCGATCACCAGCAGCGACGAGGAGGAGCAGGAGCTACGTGATGCGGCCGAAGCGACATCGCTCTTCGACACCCTGGGCTCCATCCTCGAGATGTACCACGGCGACCGTCCCTCCTTTCATCAGCGCATTCGGCACGCCTGGCGGACTCTCGGCCCCAGGGTGACCGCGGCCCGAATGGTTCGCGATTACACCGCTGACGTTTACGAGCCTTCCCTGGCGCGAACCCGTTCCTGAGGCACGTAGCGCTCGAACCAGTCGAGGGCGAGGCGTGCCACCACATCGAGGGCTCCCGGCTCCTCGAAGAGATGTGTGGCGCCGGGTATTACCTCGAGGGTGGTTTCCGCCTGCATCCGCCCTCGGGCACTCTCGTTCATCTCCAGCACCGCGGCATCGCGACTGCCAACGATGAGCAGGGTCGCAGCCTGAACCGTGGGCAGATCGTCTCCGGCAAGATCCGGGCGCCCGCCGCGGGAGACGACAGCGAACACATCCTGAGGCCGCGCCGCCGCCGCGATCAGAGCAGCGGCCGCCCCGGTGGAGGCACCGAAGAGGCCTATCGGCGAGTTGTCGGCGGGACGGAGCCAGTCGATGGCGGCGACCACCCGCTCACCAAGCATGCCCACGTCGAACCGATGCTCCCCCGTCCGCATGTCGACTTCGTCCTCTTCGGGAGTAAGCAGGTCGAGCAGCAGCGTCCCGAAGCCGGCGGCTTGGAGAGCAACGGCGACCTGTCGGTTGCGCGGGCTGTGCCGACTGCTCCCGCTGCCGTGGGCGAAGACCACTACACCCCTCGTCTCACCCTCCGGATCACCAGTGCTGGCGGCGAGGGGGATGCTGTCCGGCCCGCCAACAATGATGGTCTCGCGGAACACGACGTCCCTAATCGTCGGGGCGCCACACCGCCGTCGAGGACCCATTCATCGCCCGGGTGGTCTCTGCTGTGAAGGTCTGCCCACACCATGATCTCCATCGCGGTCCGGGAGTGATCTCGATGGCGACATCGTCGAACTCGTTCCACGCCTGGTCGACCCGATCCAGGGCGGCATCGGTGATGTATTTGGCACGGAGTCGCCGATTCACCGAACGGGCCTCCTCGCCCTCGATGAGACGAGCGGTTCCCTCGTTCTCTGCCATGATCGTTCGCCCCGAGGACGCCTCACCCTGAACCAGGAACGAGGCGGTGGACCTGACTCTCACGTTGCGCGCCTTGCGGGTCACCGATGACGTCTCGCAGAAGAAGCGCCCATCCTCGTAGAGGAAGATGACAAACGCGAGATGGATCGAGCCATCCTCATTGAGGGTCCCGATCGTCGCCGTGAGTCTCTTCGACAGCACGTCCTCGATCTCCACCATGGTGGCACCGGCCCGGTAGATCTCTTCGGCTGTCGCCATCAGCCGCCGCCATCCTCATCGTCATCATTACCCTGTCCGATCTGGTCGACCCGGTAGCCCATCAGCTCCGAGAGCTGGATCAGCCGGGCGGTCAGCTCTTCCCGCTCCGGCGACTCCTCGAGATCGGCCACCTCCTCGAAGGCACGCTCGAGCTCACGAATCAGGTCCTCTCGATCGTCGCTCTCCCACTCTTCCAGGATGCGATCGATACGGTCCTCGACCTGCCGGATGTCCCTGGGACGGAACTCCGGTGGGCCAAGCACGCCCAGGAGGACCCCGATCTCGCTCGCCACCGACTCGGCCGTCACGACGGTGGAAGTCGTCGTCGGGATGGTCGTCGTGGTGGTCAGAATCGTGGTGGTCGGAATCGTCGTCGTGGTTGTAGGAGGGGGAACTGTCGTCGTCACCCCAGCGATGCTGGTGGTGACCGCGGCCAGCTCTCCCCCACCGTCGTCCGGGGCGTTGCTCATCGCCGCGGCCGCCACCGCGACGACTGCCAGAAGCAGCAACAGGAATGGCCACCGCGCCGCCCGACCCGCTCCGGCAGGCACGACCTGTGAAGGCGGTGTGGATTTCCGTTCGGTCACGACCGTGGGCTCCTCAGACCCCGCGCTGACCGGTGGGGTCATCGGGGCGGCGGCCATGACCATCGTGGCCGACCCGGTCAGGGTCGCGGCGAACGCCCCGGCCGTAGCCGGCCGAGCGACCGGGTCTTTGGCCATCGCTTCGGAAACTGCGGTGGACATTTGGTCGGGAGCAACGCTGCGGAGATCGGGGACGTCACCGCTGCGAACGGCTTCGAGGAGGGCGGCGGGCGTGGGCGCCTGATATGGAGGCCGTCCCGAGAGCAGCTCGAAGGTGACCGCACCCAGGGAATAGATGTCTGTGGCCGGCGTGGCAGGTCGCCCAGCAAGGATCTCCGGTGCGAGGTACGTGATCGTCCCGACCAGCTCGCCCGATGTAGTGATGGTCGCCGGGTCGTCGACGGTCCGGGCGATGCCGAAGTCGGCGAGCCTCACCCGGCCGTCAGACTCGATTATCAGGTTGGCCGGTTTGATGTCGCGGTGGATGACGCCCAACGCGTGGGCATGGTCCAGGGCCGCGGCCACCTGGGACACGATGTCGATCACCGGCTGCGAGCCCATGGCGCCCGTTTGGGTCAGATGGGCGGCCAGGGTGGTGCCGTCGACGAGTTCCTGGACGATGAAAGGCCCGTCAGCGTCCTCGCCGGTGTCGAACACGGTGACGATCCCGGGATGGCTGAGCCGGGCCGCGGCTTGAGCCTCTCTCTTGAATCGCGCCGCCGCCTCGGTGTCGCCGGCGAGGTGCGGGAGAAGACGCTTGATCGCCACGAATCTGCCCAGAAGCGTGTCCCGGGCCTTCCACACCGTGGCCATCCCACCGGTGCCGATCTGCTCGATCGGCTGGTAGCGATCAACGATCACGGAGGCCAGGTTACGAAATGCGCCGCGATAGGCGTATCGAGAGTGGATGCGAGCGATTCCGAACGCAGGGCGTCACGTATGTGTGACGCCCTGCATCAGGTTTGCCCGGGAGGAGGGTTATCGGGCAAGCCAGAGCTGGAACTCGAGGATTCCGTTGTTCTCGACGGAGACCACGACGGGGGCGCTGGGGGCAGTCACCTCGTAATCGGCGAACAGGATCTGTGTCGACCCGGTGATCAGGATCGATCCGTCGATCAATTGAGCCTGCAGCGGTATCTCGACAGCATTGGTCACACCGTTCAATGTCAGCTCGCCGGAGGCGACCACGTCGACCATCTCGCCCGAAGCTGCTGCCTGGCTCAGCTCGATCGGCTCGGTGAGGACAAAAGTCGCTTGCGGATTGGCACTAGTTCCTCGACTCCGGGCTGGTCGCAACCTCCCAGATCGCCTTCCCCGAAGAGGTCACTGCCGCCGTCTACGCCGTAGACCCCTATGCGGCCAAGGGCCCCAACACCTCGGTGAGGAGCATCGCAGAGGACATGGTCTTCGCAGACGGCAGCCAGTATCAGATGGCCGCGGTCACCGGGGGCGCCGACGCCCGGTACATCGCAACCCTGCTGGTCGGGGTTGCCGTCTAAACGGGCTCAAGCCCGCGCTTCGACTCTCGCCGAACCGGGGATCCGGCCGAGGACCAGGTCCCAGCCGGTTTCGTAGCTTTCCCGCATCGCCTTCGCGTCCGCCCCCCGGGCCACCCAGCCGTCATGGACCAGCGTCATCTCGGTCCCCTCAGCGGTCTGGCGGAATGTGATCTCGACGTGGGTCGACTGTGACACAGGCACGCCCGCATGCCAATCGAGAACGATTCGCTCTCCCGGCGCCCAGTCGGTGATCCGCGCCCAATCGTGCTCGGCACCATCCCGGGTCACCTCGTAGACCCGTCCCCCGACACCGGGCTCGACCCGGGCGTCGACCGCATCTTCGCCACCGACAGAATGAGAAGCGAGGGGCCACCACTCCCCCATCCTCTGAGTGAATAACTCGAACACGACTCCTGTCTCTCCAGGCACTGTGACCATCTTCACCACGGGCTCGATTTCGCTCATCTCACTCTCCATCTCTCTCTGGGCGAAGCCGGCAAAGCTCCCCATCGCCATGTCCCACATCTCGTCGACCCAATCCCGCAGTGCTGCCATCCCGGTCGGGTTGGCCGAGTACACCCGTCGGTTGCCGACGCTGGTCACCCGGGCCAGCTCGGCTTCGAGCAGGACCTTGAGATGCTGGGACACCGCCGGCCGGCTCACGGGGAGACGGTCGGCGATGTCACCCACCGACCGGGGCTTCTCGAGGAGCATCGTGTAGATGACCCGCCTCGTTTCCACCGCCAGCGCATCCAGCTGGGCATCGACCATGTCCCCCTATCGTAAGTGATTACTTACGGTAAGTCAATGCTTACTGAACCGCATTCTGCTGAGATGGGTCGGTGAGATCGCCCTTTCGGATCTGTCTCATGCTTGTCACCGCTCTCGTCGGAGCGTGCGCAGGTGAGACAATCGTGGTCACCTCGACCGGGGCCACCACGACGTCCGCACCGGCCCAACTTCAGGCGGTCATCCCAGACGGGCCGCTGGTTCCGCACGGCTCCGTCGACGGCGTCGATCATCTCTTCGTAGCCGCTGCCGCCACTGTCGACGAGACGACCTCATGCCTACATCGTCGGTTTTGGCCCCGATGGCCACCGGGTCATCGAGATGACTTGGTCCGGCGATGGCTCCGACATCCAACAACGCGATCCGGGCGTCGACGACCTCGGTCTCGACCTCGCCGATCCCGGTCACATGCCGATGAGCCTGAGTCAGGAGCCCGATGACAGCTGGTCGATGCTCGGATTTGGCGTGCCGGCGAGTCCCGGGGCCACACCGATCTTCTGGCGTGCAATCTCCGACGGCCCATCCGGTCCGTGGCACGACGCAGCGATCGTGTACGAGGTGGGCGGGCCGGGAGCCTGGGACGGGGCATGGATCGACTTCCCGACGACATTCAATATGGAGGGACAGCGTTTCATGCTGTACGAGGGCGCCTCGGACGCCGATCGAAACACATCGCACCTCGGAATAGCGGCGTCTCCTGACAGCCTCGCCTGGTCCCGTCCCCAGACTCCGGTCCTCAGCCCGGACGACTGTCCCGAGGTGATCTCGATCCGCGCCCCGCGGTTGTTGTCGACCGATGCGGGGTGGCTGCTTGCTTTCGCCGCAATATCGGGGCGGGAGGAAGAGCCCCCGATTCGACTCGGCTGGCAGGAGGATCCCCGTCAGCTGTCTTGCGAAGATGTCGAAACGGTGCTCACCCCCGACGACCTGCCCTCCAGCGGGGGTATCCACTCCCACGCCTTGATTCAGACCGCGTCAGGTCCCGCCCTGCTGGTCGAGTCGTTGACGCCAGATGCTTCGGCGTCGGCACTGTGGGTGGTGCCGCTGGAGGGCTGAGGGACGCCTTCTTTGTCGATCCAGCGCCATATGTGGCGCAACGTACCTCAGGTAAGTGGTATCAGATCCCGGGGAGCTTGAACCCGGACTTCTCGACGACGTAGTCGCGGGATTCGAGGGTCATGCGTTTCACCGCATCCCAGTCGACGTGGAGGAGCTTGCCGTGCTGCTTCATCAAGCGCCCGGCGATGAGAACCGTGTCGACATTGCCGGTGTCCATCCCGGTCACCACCGCCGTCGCTGGGTCGTTCAAGGGCGTGACGTTCATCCGGTCTGTGCGAAGCAGGATCACATCGGCTTGCTTGCCCGGCGTGAGGGTCCCCACCTTGTCCTCCAGCCCGTTGGCGCGGGCTCCCTCGATGGTGGCGTACTCGAGCACTTCGCGCATCGACACCGGGCTCTTGCCGTCGGCGGATGCCAAGGCACGCTGTAGTGCCAACACCGATCGCATCTGATTGAACATGTCGGCAGGGACATTGGTCTCGACGTCGATGCTGAGGCTGGGCCGCAGACCTCGATCGAGGAACTTCTGGATCGGGGGCATGCCGTGCCCCATCATCATCTCCACCGGAGAGGCGAGCGAGACCGTTCCCCCGGTGTCGACGATCATCTGGATCTCGGTGTCGTTGAGCGTGGTGCAGTGGATGTAAGTGGTGTCCGGCCCGAGCAGCCCGGCCTCCCCCATCTCCTGAACCTTGGCGTCCTGACCGTAGGTGCCAACTCCGACATGGGCAGTGATCCGTGCCCCGGTCTCCCGTGCCAGCTTCCAGTGGTCGCGGGCGACCTCGAAGTCGGTGAATTCGGGGCCCGGCGCCGCCAGGGCGAGGGTGAGCATCTGGTCATTCGACGAGAAATGCTCGGTGGCAGCCCGCACGAACCAGCTCGGCTGACGCTCCTCCCACTTCCCCCACCAGGGGAACCCATAGGCAAACACTGCCCGCAACCCCGAATCCTCGAGGGCCTGGACCACCGCATCGGTATGGGCCGGCGATGCCTGGATGTGGGACCAGTCGAGAAGCGTCGTGATCCCGGCGTCGATCGCGCCGAGAGAGGAGACCAGGTTGCCCGCGTACGCGTCCTCCGGCCGGAACACGGGTGCCAGAGTGCGCAGGACGAACGAGATGTAGCTGACCCTTCCCTCCAGCGGGACATCGGTGCCGATGTTGCGCAGGATCCCCTCCCATATGTGACGGTGGCTGTCGACGAACCCGGGCATGACGATCATCCCCGACGCGTCGATCGTCTCCACCTCACCATTGGACAGGTTCGGCCCGACCTTCAGGATGCGATCTCCGTCGATGAGGACGTCTCCTTGGGCGAAGTCACCGACCGCCGGGTCGAGGCTGAGGACGATCCCGCCCTTGATCAACTTGCGACCGGTGGGGACCACGCTGAAGTCGGTCCCGGAGGGGTAGAGCGCCGGCAACTCGGCGGCTTTGGGCGGTCTGCTCCCTATGACTAGGCGTCGCGCCCGGCGGTAGTTGCGCTTCACCAGCTCTTTGATGTCGCCCACCTGGAACAGGATGATCCCGATCAAAACCAGGACACCGATCACCACGGGGCCGACGTCGGGAGGAAGGCCATGGAACGGGAGCACGGTGATGATCACGGCGAGGAGGACCGAGGAGACCACACCACCGAAGAAGGTGGCACGCCCCCCGGAGAGGGCGGCGCCGCCGAGCACAGCAGCTGTGATGCTGTTCAGCGTGTAGCTGGCGCCGATCTGGGCATTGCCCACCCCGGAACGCGTCATCACGAACAACGCTGCAATTGCCGCGAAGGTTGCGGAGAGCAAGAGAGCCCTGACCCTGACCCAGTTGGTCCTGACGCCACTTCTCTTCGCCGAGCGCTCGTCGAATCCCACCGCGCTGACCTTCAGCCCGGATTCGCTGGCATGTAGCCAGAGGTCCAGCAGGCCCGCACCGACCACGACCAAGATGAATGCGATCGGGATCGCCCCGATCCCACCACGGAGAAGCGAAGTGAAGGCTGGGTCGATGGTCCCTCCCGGAGTGGGGCGCAGGGTGAGGGAGATCCCATCGAGGATGCTCAAGGTGGCCAGCGTGGCGATGATCGAAGGGATCTTCACTCCGCGTATGAGACCGGCGTTGACCAGGCCGACCGCGAGTGCGGTCAGAAAGATCGCGCCGAGCCCGACGAGAAGCTCCACCGGCGACGACTCGGGCTGGATCATGAACGAGGCGATGACCACCGAGAGGCCGATCATCGCCCCGATCGACAGGTCGAGATAGCCGACGAGGAGTGCGTGGATCTGACCCATGGTCGCAATTGCCAGTGGGATGGCGATGAGCAGGATGTTCACGGTGTTCGTCCGGTTTATGAACCCCTCGAATCGGGAGTCGGTGAACCAGACCACTCCCAGGATCAGCAGGATCTGCAGCGCGACAGGCATCCAGAGCCTGACCTTGATCACCTTGCGCCACTTGTTCTTGTCCCGGGCGTTGCGGAGTACCTTGCGGACCTCCAGCCGGGACCTCTCGAGAATGCTCACGTGGTGGGCTGTTTGGTCGGAGCCTTCGGCATGGCCACGCCGAACGGCGACCGCCCGGAACGGGACACTCCGGGACCTCGCACGATGGCCTCCACGATGCGGAGCTCGTCGAGCTCATCGCCCGGTATCTCCTCGACAATGGTTCCGCGGGACATGACCAGCACCCTGTCGCAGAGACCGGACAGCTCGATGGGGTCACTGGACTTGACGAGGAGGGCAGCCCCGGAGTCGGTCCTCGCCCGCAGTGCCCGGTATATGTCGAAGCGGGAGCCGACGTCCACGCCCTGGGTGGGCTCGTAGGCGAGGATCACCGAGGGCTCACGGAGAAAGGTCCGCGACACCGAGACCTTCTGCTGGTTGCCACCGGAGAGGAACTCGACCGGCTGCTCCAGAGATGGTGTGCGGATCTCGAGCTCGGCGACCAGGTCCTTGACAGCCTTGCGCTCGGCCCGTCGGCGAAGAAATCCAAGAAAGCTGAAACGACGCAGGGATTGGATCGTTGAATTGGCCCGGACCCCGAGCACTGGGGCTAATGCCTCGCGCTTGCGGTCGCCGGGTAACAACATGATCCCGGATCGAATGGCCTCGTGGGTCGAGATCAGCGTCAGCTCTTTGCCGTCGCAAACGACCCGTCCTGCCCTCGGAGGGGTCCGCCCGGCGAGGGTGTCGAAGAGCTGTGGCTGGCCGTTCCCCTCGGCCCCTGCGATTCCCACGACTTCTCCTGCTTCCAGGGTGAAACTGACGGGACCGAACGACTGTCCCTGAAATCCTTCGACCACGAGCACCTCACGACGCTCTTCTGACGTCTCGGCCGCAGGCGGGAAGGCGCTCTCGAATGGGCGGCCCACGATCAGCTCGACCAGGTCGTGCTCGGTGGTCGCGTTCGCATCGAATGTCCCACGCGTCTTGCCGTCGCGCAGGACGGTTATTCGATCGGCGATCTCCAGCACTTCCGGGAGTCGGTGGCTGACATACACCACCCCGACTCCTCGCCGCCGACAGGCGGCAACGGTGCGATGAAGAGCCTCCACCTCGTCCGGTCCCAGGGCCGTGGTGGGCTCGTCGAGGAGAAGCACTTTGGGATCGGAGACCAAGGCTTTGGCCACTTCGAACATCTGACGTTCGGCCAGCGTGAGGAAGCCGGCTGGAGAATCGGGGAAGAGCTCCATGTCGAGGTCGAACTCGCCCAGCAGCCGGCGTGCCCATTTCTTTCGCCGCCAGAAAGGTGGCTTCGCATCAGGCGGCGCTGCCATATAGAGGTTGTTCTTCACCGGCTGGGCCAAGACCAGTGATGTGTCCTGATAGGCCATGGCCAGACCGAGCTTGCGAGCGAGAGCCGGGGAGTCGGTGCGAAGCCTCATGCCGGCGATATGCACCGTGCCCCGATCGGGCTCCACGAACCCGCTGGCAATCCCGAGGAGGGTCGACTTCCCGGAGCCGTTCTCGCCGACGAGGGCATGAACCTCGCCGGGGCGGCAATCGAAGCTGACGTCGGTCAACGCACGGACCGCCCCGAACTGGCGGGAGATTCCCGCCAGCTCGAGGACAGTTTCCGCGGTCGACCCTCCTCCAGGACCGCCGATGCTCATCCTTCCGGATACATCAACGCCAGCACCGAGTCCGGGACCAACGAGGTGTTGGACACGGTCGGAGTGACACGGTCTGGGTTGCAGTCCGCCGCCGTGACCTCACGCATCACGTGGGGTACGACGATCTCCGCGGGGACCTCGGCCCCCTGGAGATTCATCATCTGAGCAGTGACTGCGGTCCGCGATTGGAAGTTGCCACCAGCCGAGTACCAGATGTGGTAGTTCGGGTTGTTGCGCTCGGCCCAGTCACAGAACAGTGTCTGCTCATCGGTCCGAATCGCGAGTGTCATCTCGTCGATCTCGACGCCTTCCAGCGCCGTGTAGAGCCCATCGGCGTACTCATAGCTGAAGCCACCAATGTCGGGGTTCGTCGACAGAATGCCGCTCACGACGTCGCGGGCGATGTCATTGGCCCAGTACGTGTCACCTGTGGTCGAGTTCGGATCCGCCGGCGGGTTGACCACCTCGACTCCGGCAGCCAGTGCTGGGATGTGGCATTGCTGCCACCCGAGCGAAAGGGCGTTGCCGGGTGTGCCGCCGAGGACACCGATCTGACCTTCACCAACTCCGTCGTTGATGACCCCGGCAAAGCTCTCACCGAGTGCGCACAGCTCCTCCCCAACGATGGAGAGGTAGTCGGTGCCCGGGGTCAGTGCACCATCCTGGCCGGGGAGACCGACCCAACCCGCCGAATAGGGGACATATGGGATGCCCGCCGCTTCGGCGGCCTTGATGGCGTCACCGAGCGCCACGCCCCAGTCGGGATATCCGATGATGAACGTGACTCCACGCTCCACCATGTAGTTGATGTCGCCGATCGGGACTGCCGGGTCGGTGGACCACTGGGCGTCACGGAACACCATGGTTCCGATTTCTGGATAGGTGAGGGCCTGGAGGATGGCCTCCATGCGTGTCACCTGACGCCACACGTTGAGCCCGCCGCCGTCGGCGTAACCCATGATCACCTCACCACCGGTGCCCGTTTCGCACTCGACGGCATTGGTGAAGCACTCCATCGCCTTGTCGATGGTGGCCTGGTCGAGGTCCTGACTCGCTCGGGCTATGGACGCCAGGACGATATCTGGGACCTCGCCCACCGGTCCGAGTGCCTTCTCGACCAGTGCCGGGTCTGCTGCTGTGGACTCGCCGTAGGCGGCGAGGGGATCCTCCTCCGTGGCCGCGGCCGTCGTGGTCGCCTCAGAGGCCGCTGTGGTGGTGGGCTCGGCAGCCGCGGTGGTCGCCGGCTCCTCTTCTGGTGCCGCGGTGGTGCTGGTCTCGGCTACATCGCCCGTACAGGCGGCCAGGACGAGTGCCAAGACGGCGATCAGGGCGATAACCCTGGGTCTCATCATCCTTCTCCGTTCTATTCGCTTTATTGCTCTCCCGATATCGGGTTCGATCGTCGGTTCTCCTTTTCTCACGGTTCGCCGCCCTCGACGGCGAGCCTCCCTTCCCTGCGCCCCGGTCGAGACCGGTCGCGCAGGACCCGTTCGACGGCTTTGATGATCCGGTCTCCCGAGACCAGCATCCCGCCAATGATGACCAGACCGAACACGACGAATTGGAGGGCGGTGGGAAGGCCCAGCACCCGCATCATCTGGTTCAACCCGGCGAGGAAGAAGGCCGCCGCCCAGGTGGAGATAGGACTGGCCAGGCCCCCGGTCAGGGATGCGCCGCCGATCACGACCGCGGCGATGGGCCCGAGGAGGTAAGGGGCCCCCACGGTGACCCCCGGAGCTCGAAGGTCGGCAGAGAGGAGCACGCCCGCGGTGGCGTAGAGGATGGCGGCGGCGACGTAGGCCAGCATCTGATTCAGGTTCACCCTCAACCCGAGCACGTTGGAGGCGACCGGGTTGGCCCCAACTACCTGGAACCTCCGCCCCAATCCGGTGAACCTGAACAACACCATGAGGACGACAGCCAGCCCCACCCCTATCCAGAAAATGGGAGGCACTCCGAGGATGGTCCCGTTGGCCCAATCCGACAGGGCAGGCGGGACCGGTTTCTGAATGGCGACTGTCGTGTAATAGCGGTTGGCGACTCCCAACACGATCTGCCCCACCGCCAGCGTGACGATCAGGGCGTTCAACTTGAGCCCACCGATCAGGATCCCGTTCAGGAGCCCGATGATCACGGCAGCCCCGATGGCGGTCGCGTATGCGATCCATATCCGCTCGTCCGATTGCTGGCCGACACCGACCATGAGCAGGGCACCCAGCAAGAACGTCCCTGGCACGCTGAGGTCGATCCCCCCGGTCATGATCACGAGCATCTGGCCCAATGCGGTGATGGCGAGGAAGGTGCCCAGGAGAGCAATCTGGCTCAGGCCGGCACTGCTGAATGTGGCCGGTGCCCAGATCGAGGCAACCACGACCAGCAGGATCAGCGCCAGGTACACAGGCATGTAGCGGGAGCCGACGACAAAGGATGTGACGGCCGATGAGGGAGTTCGAGTCTGGGTCATCCCATCCCCCCGCTGCCGGTCTCCACGAGGGCCTGTGTGGCGACACCGACACGCTGCCGGGCGGTGGCCGCCAGTCCCCGGGCTCGATCCAGGTCGGCGTCGAGGGCTCCGTTGCGCATCACCGACCGCCCGGCGACGAACACCCAATCGACGTTCGAAGTGTCCATCCCCCACACCACCGCACCGATGGCGTCGTTGACGGGATAGATATTGGGTCGGTCGGCGCGAAGGACGAGGACGTCGGCCTGCTTGCCGGGGGCAAGGGATCCCGCTTTGGCCCCGAGCCCAACGGCGGCGGCCCCGTCGAGCGTGGCATAACGGATCACGTCACGGGTGCTTAGGAGCTTGGGCACCCCGGCCTTGCCCGCGAGCTTCAAGTCGAAGAGCGTGGCGTGCTGGAGGGAGATGGCTGCCCGCATCTGGGCGAAGATGTCGCCCGGGGCCATTAGTTCGGTGTCGATACCCAGCCCGGGCCGGATACCGCGATCGACCAGCTTTTGGATCTGCAATGGCTGCATGCCGGACGCCATCTCGCTGGAGGGGGTGAGGACGATGCTCGCTCCGGAGCCGGCGACGGCATCCAGATCGGAATCGCTGAAGCCTGAGCAATGGACCAGGGTGACGTCTTCGCCCAGGATCGGGGCCATCTGGGCGATGCCGGCACGGTCGGCTCCGGTCCCGGCGTGGGCGTGGATGCGCAGTCCCAGCTCACGAGCAGCGGCCCATTCCTCTGGCCGGGCAGGCCCGGCGGCAAAGGAGGTCAGCGATGAGGCGGCTTCGAGGCTCCGGCTCCCGGTCTGCCAGTCGGACGCCGCATTGACGAACACTGTGCGGAGCCCAGCGTCCGCATGAGCTTGGAGCGCCGCGTCGGTGTGCGCCCCCGACGAGACCTCGGACCAGTCGACCACGGTCGTGATTCCCGCCTCGGCTGCGCCTAACAGCCCGATCAGGGTTGCGGCATAGACGTCATCGGCAGAGCAGTCCGACGCCTCGGGGGTCACGGAGCTCCCGATGCCACGGAACAACGACTCCCAGAGGTGACGATGCGTGTCGACGAATCCTGGCATGACGATCGTGTCGGTGGCATCGATGACCTCGGCGTCACGAGCCCGGATACTCTCCCCGACCTCGGCTATCAGATCGTCCTCGATGAGCACATCGGCCTGCCGGAAGTTGCCGACCTTTCGGTCCAGGCTGAGCACACAGCCGCCCACGAGCAAGGTCCGACCCATCACTCCGCCCTAAATCCGCTCATCATGCCTATGAACAGTGACACTACACACAGCGCACCCCGTTTCCTCTCAGATTGGGGACATGTGTTCAGTGTTGCTTAGGTATTGCGTCATCGTTGCATAGCGTCAGTAGACAGCCTCACTGTTAGTCGATCACGCTCGGACCGCCACGCGGCGCATCAGCCAGGAGCGGAGAAAGAGGGTGATCCCGGCCCCGAACACGAATCCGCCGGCATGCGCCTCCCACGCCGTGTTGGTGCCGCCCAATCCGAACTGGGCGACGAACCAGAAGATCAGAAACACGGCCGCCGGGACCGGGAGCAGGAACCAGCCGACGAGGGAGAGAATCCGGTGCCCGGGGAAGAGGACGACGTAGGCGCCCATCGTGACCGCGATCGCCCCGGAAGCGCCGACCAGCGGGATCGTGGCGTCCGGGTTCAGCCCCACATAGGCCGCGGTCGCGGCCAGACCGCCGATGACATACATGAGCAGGTACCCGATGTGCCCGAAGGCTTCCTCGACGTTGTTGCCGAAGATCCAGAGGAACCACATGTTGAACAAGACGTGGCCGACACTCCCGTGCAGGAACATCGAGGTGAGGAGCGCGAGGAACACATTCTTCTCGGGGAAGATCGGATCCTGGGCTCCGTCGAGGCACACATTCGAGACGATCTCGTCGGCTCCGAGTGGGAAGCCAGTGGTCACCTCACAGGAGATCGCAGCGCGCTCGTACACCAAGGCTTGCTGCTCGTCTGAATTGCCCCGTCCTTGAATCAGGAAGAACACAATCAAGTTCACCCCGATCAAAGCGAGCGTGACCACGGGCGTCACCCGTGTCGGATTCACATCGCGCAGTGGGAACAAGGTGCGCCGATGGTATCCGCCGGCTCAGGCCTCGCCGGCTAGTGGCTCCTCCGCTGTGTTCAGGTCAGGAGCACGGAGAAAGGAGACGAGCTCGTCGACGGTTCGAAAACGCTCGCTCCTTCCAGAAGCGACGTGTTCGACGACGCCACGCAGGCCCGTCTCCTCTCCCCCGTCGGCCAAGGGCCCCCACACCCGCACCACGAAGGTGTCCATCACCCGAAGTATGAGACAGGGGTCTTAGAGAAGTCTTAAGCCGTCACTGGGGTGGGGAACGGCGCCGGCTCGACCTCGAGCTCGGTCATCCGGGTCACGTAGATCCGGTAGAGACGTCGGGCGGTGCCGTGGCGGCCGGCGGCCGCCATGGCCGCTACGAGCGCCAGATGCGCAGGCTCGTTGTAGGCGTCCTGCTCCAGGATTCGCATATACCAACGGGCCGCGGCGTCATGGTCGCCAGCCTCTGTCTCTGCCTCGGCCAGGATGCGCGCTATCGACATGAACTCCGCACGCGCCTCTTCCCTCAGGCCGATCGCCCAGTCGGCATATGGCTGATCCTCGAGGAACTCCCCGACGTAGCAGGCTTCGGCCGCTCGGAGCATCGCCAGCCCCGCCTCCCGGTCACCCGAGCGGATGAGGGTGCGGCCTCGCTGAGCCTCGTCGAAAAAGGTTTCGATGTCGACGATCACATGGCCGAGATTCAGCGACACCGATTCGCGGTCTGCCACCAGGTAGTGATCGTTGCCATGATGTCGTCGCGGGTCGAGGACACCGCGGATCGTGCTCAGTGCGACCGAGAGCCGGTTGCCCGCCTTGTTGACGTCCTCATCCGGCCAGAGCCGCTCAATCACAACCTCACGATGAACGGAGCGCCCCCTGGTGGCGGCCAACATCCCGACGACCTCTCTCGCCACCCGCGACTGCCACGCGGACGAAGGGACTGGCTCTCCGGAAATGGTCACGCCGAACCCGCCAAGTGTCCTGATGATCACATCGTGCGAGGCGCGTTCCGAGAGGCTCTCAGCCACTCTCTTCGCCTCGAGAGCGAGGCCCTTGGCGCCCAATTGGAGCAAGGTCTCCGCCGAGGCTTCGGCGAGATCTGCATCCCCGCCGGGCAGGCCGGCGAGTGCGATGTCGACCCTGGCCATCCCGATGGGAGCCTCGATCTCCTCCCAGACGCGCCGGGCCTGCTCGAGCAGCGATCGCGCCCTCTGCTCGTCGGAGAGGGTTGCCGCTTCGAGCTCCAGCGCCTCGGCCAGTCCGGGAAGATCCTGACGGGACCGGGCCACATCGGCAGACTCCACTGCCTTCGCCCGCGCCAACTCAGTCGATCCTTCGGCGAGCGCAACGAATCCCTGGGCGAGTAGGGCTCCGACATGACCGATGACCGACGCCACCTCCGCCGCGCGATCGGCCAGGTCTCGCGCCCGGTCCGGGTCGTCGGAGGCGATCAATCGGGCCAGCCCGGACAAAGCAGGGACCAGGGCTTGAAGGTCCTCCGCCTCATCTCCGAGACGGATGGCTTCCTCGTAGCCGGCCCGGGCCAGGGCACCGTCGCCTCGCAAGGCGTAGACATCGGCCGTTTGGGCGAGTGGATAGGACTCGAGCCTCGAGCCCATCCCTCTGAATATCTCCCGTGACTGCTCGAGATCGGCCACGGACTCCTCGAGACGACCCAGACCGGCGAGTACCTGCGCCCGGTTGGAGAGAGACATGGCCCTCCACAGTTGGAACCCCGTCATGTCGGCCAGACGCAGGGCCATGTCCAGCTCAGCCAGTGCGTTGCCGTAGTCGCCTTCCTCGAGAAAATGCGAGCCCCGGTTGGACCGAATCCGGATGGTCTGCACCACGTCGCGAGCTCGTTCTGCGTGCTCGAGGGCCCGCAGGTAGTGCAGATCGTTCCCGGCCCGGTCGCCATCCATCGCCGCCACCATGGCCAGCACCGTATGAGCCGTGGCGAGCGCCCCCGAGTCGTCCGCCCGACGAGCCAGCGCCAGCGCTTCGTTGGCCAGGGACTGCGCCTCGTCACGCTCACCTCTCAGCCAGTGGGCGCTGGCGGTCCAGCCGAGCAGCGCTGCTTCGTTCGCCGGGTCGCCCTCCCCTCGCCGCCCCCGCCGATAGACGTCGAGGGCCGATTTCACATCCCCTCTCATGTGGCTGAGGAAACCGAGGCGCCAGGCAAGGCGCGCCGGGATCTCTCCCGACCCGGGGACCAAGTCCTCGTAACAGGCAGTGGCCCCTTCCCAGTCGCCGAGCACCTGCCTCGCCTCGGCCTCGAAGAGACGGACCTCGACGTCACGGTGATCTCCGGGGAGCTGCCCGATTGTCGCCACCATCTGGCGGGCCAGGCCGGCCGCCAGCAGCGACGCCCCCCTCTCGGAGACAAAACGCGCGATCTCGTCGGCCGATCCGAGTCGTGACACGCACTCCATTGCCTCGGCCAGTGCGCCTTCTTGCTCATAGAGGGCCGACGCCGAGAGCAGCATTTCGTCGCTGTCCTCCCGGCCGAGGGGATGCCGCTCGAGGATGAAGTCGCGGACCAGCGGGGAGAGACTGACCGCACCGGAGTGGTTGGGCGCCGGGGTCAAATAGACGCTGCGACGCTGCGGGTCGAACCACTTGGCGGCGCCGTCTCCGATGCCCAGGCTCGCCGCCATGTCGGAAGTGATCCATGGGAGCAGCGCCGCCCTCCTCAGTGCGTCCAACGACGTCGATGACTCGGAGCCGATGACCTCCTCGGCCAGGTACTCGAAGAGAGTTGCCTTGCCGTCGACACCGGAAGAAACCCCTTCGGACCCGAGGTGTTCCAACTGCATGGCAAGGACGACGGCCACCGGCCACCCGCCGGTTCGATCGAAGAACCGTGTTGCCGCTTCCGGAGTTTCCTCACCTACCTGACTGAGAAGACTGCCGACCTCGTCGACTGTGAAGGCCAGGAGGTCGGCTGTGATCTCTGAGGCCTGGCCCTGGACCCGCATCCTGCTCGTCGGGAAGGGGAGGGCATCACGGGACGCGGTGATCACATGGAAATGCTCAGGCGCGTTGCGGCTGAGAGCGGCGACGAGACGTGCCCCGTCCCCTCGCCTGCTCAGGACATGCATGTCGTCGAGGACGAGGTAGAGGTGCCGGGAGAGCTTGGCTTCCAGCTCCCGGCTCAGCTCGGCCGCCAGGGAGTCAGCTCTGTCCGACTCCCCCGTCTCGGTGTCAGGGCCGCGCCCGCCCTCGATGGCGAGAAACAGCTCGGGAGAGAGGTCGGGCACCTTCAGGCGCAGCTTGTCCAGGATCCCGCGGGCGAGGACGGACAGCGAGGCGTCACCTGGGGTCGCGGTGTGCCAGACGGCAGGCTTCCGGCCGAGCCATTGCAACAACAAGGTGGTCTTACCGGTCCCGGCACCACCAGTGACCACCGTGAGACGACGGGTCGCGGCTTCATCGAGAAGGGCTTCGAGCCGCGCCCGCCGAAGTAGTGGTTCAGGATGCGGGCGGCTCCTGGCCAAACGGTCTCCCTGCGTGCGAGGGGCGTATTTCTACCCGATCGCGACGCCCCTTAAGGCTTCCCACAGGGTCTGTCCGTATCGTCGCCAACGAATCTGGTGAGGAATCCCGAGAGAGGGCGGGGGTTCGGGCGATAGGGGGCGGACATCTGTCCGCCCCCTTTGCTCAATTACTGATGCTTTTGGCGCCAGATCAGTCGGTATGAACGAGAAAACGGTCGATCTTCTCCTGCACCGAGTCGTTGATCTGCGTTTCCAGCATCGCCAGGGCCCTGGCGACTGCGAGCTCCTCGCCGATGACCGGTCGAGCCGGATCGACCGGGTTGCGCCGCGCTCTGCCACTCGCCTCGAAGTGATCGTCACGTAGATCCAGCTCGGCCACGGCGACGGTCTCGATGTCATCCTCGACGAGGTGGATCGACAGGACGACGTCCATGTTCTCCTGCATTGCCGACCTCACTAGTAGGAAGACGGCCAAACCTAGTCCTCGGGGGTACAGGTGCGATATATGGGGGTGGCGGTAGATTTCTCCCCATGGAAGCAGCAGGGCTTCTCGCCGGATCTGGCTGGGCCTCTGGCATCAACCTCTATCTGGTGACCCTGATGCTGGGTATGGCCGGCCGACTGGGTTGGACCGACATCCCGGACGTGCTGACTCGTCTCGACGTGATGATCGTGGCCGGCGTCCTCTTTGTCGTCGAGTTCTTCGCAGACAAGGTCCCATACGTCGACAACGTGTGGGATGCCATCCATACCGTGATCCGGCCACTCGGAGCTGCTGCCATCGGGGCGGTGGTCGCCGGCGACTCGGCCAGCATCGGCGCCGCGGTTGGAGCGCTCGTGGCCGGAGCCCTCGCCCTCGACGCCCACGTAGCCAAGGCCTCGACACGGGTGGTGGTCAATGCCTCTCCTGAACCTGTCAGCAACATCGGGATCTCGCTTGCCGAAGACGTCGGAGTGGCCGGGCTCGTCACACTCGCCGTGACCTACCCGATCCCCACCATCGTCGTGGTCATCATCCTGGTGATCGCCGCCACCGCCCTCACCATCTGGCTGTGGCGCACGGCCCGCCGAGCCTGGAAGAAGCTCGGCGCCTGGCTCGAAGACAAGACCTGGTACCCATCCGCCGGCTGACGCGTACCTGAGGTACGTAGCGCCAAATATGGCGCTACGAAGACATAGAAAGCGAAGCCACGACGAGCAGATCCTTCTTCTGTCGGTCTAGCGCCAAATGTGGCGCCATAAACCTCAGGTAAGCGGCAGGTTCACTCCTGGCCAGTGGAGGCGAGGAGGAGGCCGCGCAGGGGGATATCGACCCAGTCGGGGCGGTTGTTCAACTCGTAGCCGAGCTCGTAGGCGGCCTTGTCCAACAGCAGCGTGTCCAAGAGACGTCTGACGTGCTCACGGTTGGCAGGCACGATCGGCGTCCCCTCGACTGTCCCCAAGTAACCGCGGAGGAAGGCCGCAGCCAGCCATCGGGCCAGAGCGTCCGCCCAGTCCTCCAGATGGGCGGCATGGTCCAGCTCCTCGACCCCACCCTCCATCGCCTCCCGCAGCGCCATCTGTGACGTGTACTGGTAGGAACGGAGCATGCCGGCAACGTCACGCAATCCCAGCCGTTTGATCCGACGCTCGGACAGGGGACGCTGTGGTTCCCCCTCGAAATCGATGATGACGAAGTCGTTGCCGGTGAAGAGGACCTGGCCGAGGTGATAGTCGCCGTGCACGCGCAGACGCACAGCGTCGATCTTGTCGGTCGTCACCAAACGAAGGTCCTCGAGAAGGTCGTGCTCACGCTCGAGGACCATGTCGGCGAGTTCCATCTGGGCTGGGGTCAAAGACGAACGGCGGCGGCGGAGCAGGTTGAAGCTGTTCCTGATCGACGACCGGGTCGACTGGTACAACGACCGCTGGTAGAGCGTCGAGAGGGGTTGCAAGGCGAAGTCCGGGTCGTCGGGAAAGGAGGCAAGGGCGAGGTGCATCTCGCCCGTGCGCTGACCCAGTAGTGCGGCTTCGTGCAAGAGAACCCCGGCCAGCCCACGCCCGACGTCGAGCTCCTCATCCCCGATGTCCAGGGGATGGCTTCGAGCCGGCGGTCGCCCCAACTCGGCACGACGGGCGGCCACCTGCTCATACACCAGCGAGAGCGACGTCAGGGTATGGGACCAGGCGTCTCCCAGATTGGGAACGTAGCGATGGACGACGGCAAAGGCTGCCGCCTTCCCGTTCATCGAGACCTCGAGTGCGCCCAGCAGGGGAGCGGAATGCTCGAATCCCGCCCGCTCGGTGAGGAACCGGCCCACCTCCACCTCGGGATTCGGCCCCGTGTCGACGCGACGCATCATCTTGACGATGACCTGGTCACCGAAAATCATCGAGGTGTTGGACTGCTCGGCGCCGCCGGGGCGTGCTGCCTGTCCCTCGATCGCCGCCGCCAGATGTCGTGAAGCGGTCATCGGCAGGGCAGAGAGCGTCGTGGCACGCCCCTTCAGCTTGCGCCGGTTAGCGGCGAGATCTACCAGGGCCGCGCCGAATGCTGGTTCGGTGGTGGCGTCGTAGAGCACGCCAGTCTCCAACGGGGAGTGAACCTCGGCGATCACCGATGCCGGAGTCTCGACGAGTCTGCTCACCGCCTCGAACCCGGTGGCGAGGGCGATGGGCCAGGCGTAGATCTCAGGATCCTGCTCGACGTACTCCACCTGGAGGAAGGCGATGATCGAGTTGGCGCCGGGGACCTCGACCCTGTCGACGATGTGACCACCACTGATCGTCTGCGCCTTGCTCCGGAACCATCGTTTGCCCTCGATGGCGCCCAGAAGGACCCTGTCGAGCTGTTCGCGGGCGCGGAAGATTCCCGCCAGCTCCCCTCGGACATTGACCCGGGGCACCCCGGCAGGCTCGTCGATCCGCGCTTCCGCCCTATCGAGGCCGAACCAGAAGAAATCGTGGGGCCCGAGGGTGAGCAGGTAGGGATGAATGCCAATCGCCGGGAAGCGGGCTCGACCGAACAACTCGACCGGCTCCACCCCTTCGAACCCAGTCAGATCGAGCTCGACGGGCTGGGTGTGACGCGAGAGATTGGCGACGACCAGGACCGAGCGCTCGCCGAGCGATCGGAGGAAAGTGAGAACCTTCGGATTCTCGTTGGAAACGAATTCGAGCCCACCCCGCGACAGCTCGGGCATCCCCTTGCGCAAGGTGAGAGCGCGCTTCACCCACCACCACATGGAGTTCGGGTTGTCCCGCTGCACCTCCACGTTGACGGTCTCGTAGTGATACTCGGGGTCAGTGATCACCGGGAAGTAGAGCCGCTGCGGGTTGGCGTCAGAGAACCCGGCGTTGCGGTCACCGGACCACTGCATCGGAGTGCGCACCCCGTTCCGGTCGCCCAGATAGACGTTGTCGCCCATCCCGATCTCGTCGCCGTAGTACAGGACCGGGGTCCCGGGCAGTGACAAAAGGAGTGCGTTCATCAGCTCCATCTCGCGCCGGTTGTTGCCCAGCAGTGGAGCGAGACGCCTCCTGATCCCGACGTTGATCCGGGTCTGCGGGTCGTTGGCGTAGACGCGATACATGTAGTCCCGTTCCTCGTCGGTGACCATCTCGAGGGTCAGCTCGTCGTGGTTGCGGAGGAAGATGGCCCAGGCGGCGTTCTCGGGAATCGGCGGTGTCTGCTCGACGATGTCGATGATGGGGAATCGGTTCTCCATGCGAAGGGACATGAACAACCTGGGCATCAGCGGGAAGTGGAAGCACATGTGACACTCGTCGCCGTCCCCGAAATAGGCGGCCGCCTCCTCGGGCCACTGGTTGGCCTCGGCGAGGAGCATGCGATCGTCGTACTTGGCGTCCATCCGGGCCCGGACCGCCTTGAGGAAGTCGTGCGTCTCCGGAAGGTTCTCGCACATGGTCCCATCACGTTCGAACAGGTAGGGGACAGCGTCGAGCCTCAGCCCGTCCACGCCCGATGCGAGCCAGAAGTCGAGGGCATCGAACACGGCATCGTGGACCGCCGGGTTCTCGAAGTTGAGGTCCGGTTGGTGGGAGAAGAAGCGATGCCAGTAATACGCATTCGCCACCGGGTCCCAGGTCCAGTTCGACGTCTCTGTGTCCTGGAAGATGATGCGGGCGTCCTTGTAGAGCTCCGGATCGTCGGACCAGACGTAGAAGTCACGATCGGGGCTGCCCGCCGGCGCCTTGCGGGCACGCTGGAACCATGGGTGCTGGTCCGAGGTGTGGTTGATGACGAGCTCGGTGATGACCTTGAGATCCCGCTTGTGCGCCTCCCGCAGGAAAAGGCGGAAATCGGCCATGGTCCCGTACGAGGGGTTGATCGACTTGTAGTCGGCGATGTCGTATCCGTCATCGCGCAGCGGGGATGGGTAGAAGGGAAGGAGCCAAAGGGTCGTCACCCCCAGGTCACGGAGATAGTCGAGTTTCGAGGTCAGACCGCGAAAATCACCGATCCCATCTCCGTTGGCGTCGGCGAAGGCCCTGACGTGGACCTCGTAGATGATCGCGTCGTGGTACCAGGCCACCGACCCACTGTCCTCGTGAGCCTCAAACGAAGTGGTCATAGCTCTGCTCCGATCGGACCCTCTTCCTCACGGAAAAGACGTGAGCCGGGATGCCGGCCGGGTCGAGCGAGACGAAGTTGCGTGATCCCTCCCAGAGGTAGCGGCGGTCGGTGAGCAGATCGTGCAGCTGGTACTGGTGCGTCGGGTCGACACCAATCGCGTCCACATCCAGGTCGACGAACCCCGCCTGCTCGTAGTCCGGGTCGAGATTGACCACTACGAGGACCACGTCTCCCACCGCCCGCTTGGAAAAGGCGAGCAGCTTGTCGTTGTCGGTGTGGTGGAAGGTGATGTTGTCGGTGTGCTGGAGGGCCCGATGCTCATGCCGGGCCCTGTTGACCTGTGTGATCAGCGGGGCGATGGACTCGACGTCCTCCAGGTCCCAGCGTCTGATCTGGTACTTCTCCGAGTTCCGATACTCCTCGGATCCGGCGTTGAGCGGCACGTGCTCGATCAGCTCGAACGCAGGCCCGTAGATTCCGCAGTTGGAGCTGAGGGTGGCGGCCAGCACATAGCGGGTCATGAACATCGCCCGGCCACCGGTTTGCAGTTGTTGGGTGAGGATGTCCGGGGTATTCGGCCAGAAGTTGGGTCTGAAGAAGTCGGCGACACGGCCCAGGTCACCCATGTATTCGACCAACTCGTGACGCGTGTTTCGCCAGGCGAAGTAGGTGTAGGACTGGGAAAAGCCGAGCTTGGCCAGCCGGTACATCACCTTGGGGCGGGTGAACGCCTCGGCGAGGAAGATCACATCCGGGTGCTCGGCGCGTATCTCGGCGATGACCCACTCCCAGAAGGCGAAAGCCTTGGTGTGTGGGTTGTCGACACGGAAGATCCGGATCTCTTCCCCGATCCAGTGGTCGAACACCCCCTTGAGCGCCTGCCACAGACCTCGGGGGTCGGAAGTGTCGAAGTCGATCGGGTAGATGTCCTGATACTTCTTGGGCGGATTCTCGGCGTACTGGATCGACCCGTCGGGACGATGCCGGAACCACTCCGGGTGGTCGGTGACCCAGGGATGGTCCGGCGAGCATTGAAACGCGACATCCAGGGCGATCTCGAGACCGTGCTCGGCGGCGGTGTCCCGAAGGATGCGGAAGTCATCGATCGTCCCGAGGTCGGGATGGATCGCGGTGTGGCCGCCCAGAGCTGAGCCGATGGCCCAGGGCACGCCGGGGTCCTCGGCCTTGGCTCCCAGCCTGTTGTTCGGGCCCTTGCGGAAGGTGGTCCCGATTGGGTGAATCGGGGGCAGATACAGCACGTCGAAACCCATGTCGGCGACATAGGACAGCTGCTTGGTGACGTCGGCAAAGGTGCCGTGTCGGGCGGGGTCATCGGACCATGAACGCGGGAACAGCTCGTACCAGGTTGAGAAGCGGGCCCGTTCCCGGTCGACGATCACCTCGAACCGCCGCGACCGCGTCGCCTGCGACCGGTCGGGATTGGCGTCCATGGTGATCATCAGCTCGTCGGAGAAGGCATCCTCGAGACGCTCGGTCAGATCCAGACTCGGCTCGCCCAGGGTGCTGGCGTGCTTCTTCAGCAATCGGGAGGTCTTCCCCCTGGCCCGTGCCGACGCGGCGGTCACCAGATCGGCCCCGATGAGCAGATCCATGCTCACGTCGACCTCGGCGGCCACCTTCTTCTCCAGCCCATCGAGCCAGGTGGCGAAATGGTCCTGCCAGCCCTCGATCTCGAAGTGCCAGACCCCGAGACTGTCGGGAAGGAACTCGGCTCGCCAGCGATCGTTTCCGATGGACGCCATTGGGGTCTCTACCCACCGTCTCGCCCCCGCCTGTCGATGTCGGAGCATGGCGCCGATAGCGTCGTGACCATCGCCGAAGACGTCGGCCTCGATCGTTACCGCTTCCCCCACCACCCTCTTCGCCGCGAAGCGGCCACCGTCCACCTGCGGTGACTCGGCCTCGATCACGACTCGGCCGGTCGTGGCGGGGATCTTCGCCATGAGGGCCGAATCTAGTGTCTGTCGGCAGAAGCGCAGCCCTCGATTGCTTCTCAACCCGCGTCCGATTCCGGGGTTGAAACGTTTAGATGGAGGGACTACCTTGGCCCGACTTACGATTGAAACGTTTCAGCGCAGGCGTAGATCAGCGAGGTGACAAGTCATGCGTCGGGTTCCGTCCCGGTTGTCGCTCCGGCGCAAGCTGAAGGGCCTAACACTCCATCAGAAGGTCGCGCTCTTGTCTGGTACAGGGCCATGGACCACCGGGGCGGAACCGGCGATCGGGTTGTCCTCGATCACCATGTCGGACGGTCCGGCAGGTGTGAGAGGTGACCGATGGGTGGGCGATACATCGGTAAACATCCCTTGCGCCACCGCTCTCGCCGCGACCTGGGACTGCGACTTGGTCGAGCGTATTGGCCGGCTGTTGGCTGCCGAGGCGCAAAGCAAGGGTGTGGACCTCGTGCTGGCCCCGACGGTGAACCTTCACCGGACGCCGTTCGGAGGCCGCCACTTCGAGTGCTGGAGCGAGGATCCCCTGTTGACGGGAGAGTTGGCTGCGGCGTTTGTCGAGGGCATCCAATCCGAAGGAGTGGGCGCCTGCGCCAAGCATTTTGTGGCAAACGAGTCCGAGACCGAGCGCATGAATTATGACGTCGAAATCGATGAGCGAACTCTGCGTGAGCTATATCTCGCTCCATTCGAACGTCTGGTCGCGCAGGGCGTCTGGACGGTCATGGCGGCGTACAACGGGGTCAACGGCCACACCATGACCGAGAGCCCTCTCCTCGACTCGATCCTGAGAGACGAGTGGGGATTCGACGGCCTGGTTGTGTCGGACTGGACTGCGGTTCGCACCACTCTGCAGTCCGCCAACGCAGGCACCGATCTGGCCATGCCCGGGCCCAATCCCTTCTGGGAGGAGCCCCTGGTCGCCGCCGTCGAGGACGGCCTGGTGTCTCCCGACGCGATCGACGACAAGCTGGAACGGCTCCTCCGTCTCGCGTGGCGGGTCGGAAAGCTGGATCCCCCCAAGGCGAGACCGCGCTCGAACGGCGCTCGTGAGGAGGTGCCCGCTCTCACAAGAGAGGCGGCCGCAGCGAGCTTTGTGCTGGAGCGAAACCAGGGAGGCCTTCTCCCCTTCGACCCCAGGAAGCTCACGACTGTCGCCGTCATAGGTCCAAACGCGGCGGTCGCTCGCACGCTCGGCGGAGGCAGCGCATATGTCGATCCTCCGTATGCCGTTTCTCCGCTGGATGGAATTCGCGCCTTGCTCGGAGTTTCAGCCAACGTCATCCACGCTCCAGGCATCCTTGCCGGAGAGACACACACGGTGCTCGACGGTCGCTTTGGCGCCGATCCGTTCACAGGCCAGCCCGGAGTGGCAGTGCGTCTGCTCGATGCTTCCGACCGGGAGATCGGCCGGCGTCACATGAATCTGGGCAGGGTCTTCTCCTTTGGTGATTTCGGCCCGGGAGTCGACGGCGGATCAGTCGCGTCGATCGAGATGTCCGCCAACGTCGTCGTTCCGATCAGCGGCGAGTACGACGTGGGCTTCGGCGGCATCGGGCCTTACTCCCTCGAACTCGACGGCGAGGTCATCCTGGAGAAAGAGCTCAGCGCCGACCCTGGGGCGGACCATCTCGAGCAGGCTTTACGGCCCGAGCAAGTGACGACGACCGTCAGCCTGGAGATTGGGCAACCGGCCCATATGAAGCTGAGACATGAGCGCGACCCATCGTGGCCCACCGTGCTCCAGATGTACGTAGAGCCCCCGGCTCCGAATTCGGTGTTCGCCCTGAACCATGCTGTTGAGGCGGCGAAGGTTGCCGACGTGGCGGTCGTGGTCGTAGGCACCAACGATGTCATCGAGAGCGAGGGCTATGACAGGACCAACTTGTCCCTGCCGTGGCACCAGGACGACCTCGTTCGGGCGATTGCCGCCGTCAACCCCTCCACAGTCGTGGTGGTCAACGCCGGGTCGCCGGTCCTGATGCCTTGGGCGGACGACGTTCCGGGGATACTTCTCACCTGGTTCCCCGGCCAGGAGTACGGGAACGCTCTGGCCGACGTGCTCTTCGGTAGTTCCGAGCCCGGTGGCCGAATGCCAACCACATGGTGGCGAAATCGGGACGGGTTGCCGTCGGTTCGGCCGACAGGTGGGAAACTCCGTTACGCCGAGAAGAGCATTGGCTACCAGCGGGCCAACGCCGACGACCAGGTCTTGGTCCCATTCGGGCACGGTCTTGGATACACCACGTGGGCCTACGAAGCGCTGGAGGTGACCGCCGAGGACCAGGGAAGGGTGTCGGTTTCGGTGACGATCCGCAACATCGGAGTGCGGGAAGGGTCGGAGGTTGTTCAGGTCTATGCCCACCGTGAAATCTCGGCCATCGATCGACCTCCCGCCATTCTCGGCGGATTCGACAAGATCCGGCTCGGCCCCGACGAGTCAGGCACCGCCGTGATACACCTACCGCGTCGGGTCTTCGAGCACTGGGATGAGACGTCTCACGATTGGATGGCGGAGCCGGGGACTTGGACCCTTTCTGCCGGCCGCTCTGTGGCGGACATTCGACTCTCGACGGAGCTGGTGTTGGACTGAACCAGCGTTCAGGTTCGATGGATCCCCGGTCTTAAACTCTCCGCATGGCCCCAGGGATGCGTGAGGTAGCCGAGAAAGCCGGTGTGTCGATCGCGACCGTTTCCAACGTGCTCAATCGCCCTCAAGTCGTCACCGAACCCACCCAACGACGGGTTCGTCAGGCAATGGACGAGCTGGGTTTCGTCCGCAACGGGTCGGCGCGCCAGCTTCGTGCCGGCAAGTCTGAGGTGGTTTGCGTGACCGTTCCCGGCTTCACCCCGTTCTACGACGAGTTGATCAGGGGCGTGGAAGAGCAGGCCGCCCAGCACGGCCTGGTGGTGTTCGCCTGTGCTACCTCGGATGACCCGCTCAAGGAGGAGAGCTATCTCCAGGTATTCATGGAACAGCGGGTGCGAGGGATCTTCCTGACCCGGGCATCGGAAGTGTTCCAGGAGCCCGGGCAGAGGGCCCCCAGACATGTGCCGGTGATATTCGTCGACCTCGAGAGCGGTTTGCTCGATCATTGTTCGACCTCCGTGGATGACCTAAACGGCAGCGTGCAAGCCGTACGCCATCTCCACGAACTGGGGCATCGACGAATCGCCTGGGTCGGGCCCCCAGATGTACCCCAGCTGCAGAAGCGTGCCGAAGGTGTCCGCACCACCGCGACCAATCTGGGCATGCATCTCACCGAAATCGCCACCCCCCCGAAGACAAACGTCCAGGCCGGTCAATTCGCCGCGCTGGAACTTCATAAGACCGGCATCCCAACCGCGGTGATTTGCGGCAACGACTCCATGGCGGTCGGGATGGAGATGCAGCTCGCCGCCCTCGGTTACTCGGTGCCCGACGATGTCTCCATTGTCGGCTTCGATGACATCGAGTTCGCCGCTGCGGCGATCGTCCCGCTCACGACGGTTGCAAGACACGCCGCCGCCATGGGGTCGAGTGCTATCGACTTGCTGCTGGCAGGCTGCGGTACCCCAGATCACACCCATCGTCAGATGCTTCTGCCGTCGGAACTGGTGGTTCGGGCCAGCACCGGCCCGCCCCGGGCCTCCGGCTAGCCCACCCCCGAGATTCGCGGGTTCGTCACAGAGAGCCGGTGGTTCCCCGGCCCGAGGCTGACGTCGTAGCCGGAGTCGACTCCGTCGCATAGGACCTGGGAGTCGTCGGTTATAGGGGCGATGAAGGTTCCAGACGCGCCAAAGGGCAAGACGATGTCGGCTGTGAGCTCGCCGCCCGTGCCCACGTGCCATTCGATCGAGGTGGGGCCCAGCGGCCCGACGATCGAGGCGCGAGCCCAATCGATGCCAGCGGGAGGCCGGGGAGCGAAAACGACGTGCCGATAGCCCGGCCGAGCCCGATCGGGAGCGATGCCGGCCAGATGGCGGTAAATCCAATCAACGACCGCGCCATAGGCATAGTGATTGAAGCTCAGCATGTGGCCCCCGGCATCCTCCTCATCCGCCATGCCGGGCGGAGTCGCCATGACGCCAGGGTGAATCGAGCCGTCAGGACGAATCGCATCCCAGCGCTCCCACACCGTGGTCGCCCCCATCTCGATCTGATAGAGCCATGACGGATGTTGTCGTCTGAGCAGCATCTGATATGCCTCGTCGAAACGGTCTCCGTCTGCCAGTGCGTGGAGGACCAAGGGTGTTCCCAGAAACCCGGTGGCGACCCTTCCCTCGGATTGCCTAACCAAATCTGCCAGGGCGTCCTCGATTCGCTGCCGTTCTGCTTCGGGCACGATCTCGAAGCTGAGGGCAACGGCGCATCCGGTCTGTGTCTCGATGATGTGGTTCTGCCACCGGGCCCAGGTGGCATCGGCCAGCTCATCGGCCAGCAGGCCGTAGCGAGAGCCCGACGTCGGGTCGCCCAGGAGATCTGCCGCCTCGCCGGTCAAACGGGCGCTCCGGGAGAAGAAGGCGTTGGCCAAGAACGTCGAATCCGTCTTCGCTTCCCAGGGCCGGTCAGAAGGAGCATCGGGATCCAGCCAATCCCCGAACTGGAACGAGGAGGCAAGCAACCCGTCGTCGTCGCGCCGATTGACCAGGGAGTCCACCCACCGTCTCATGCTGTCGAACTGGCGCCGCAGGATCTCGGCGTCGCCGTAGGACTCATAGACCGCCCAAGGAACGAAAGTTGCGGCATCGGCCCACCCGGCCCGCCCGAATCGAGCTTCACCACCGAGGACCACATCAGGAACCACACTGGGCACTCCGAGCACATCATCCTGATCGAGGGCCAGATCCTCCAGCCAGTTAGCCCAGAACTGCTCGGAGTGGAAGAGTGTGCATGCGGTCGGTGCAAATGCCTGGGCGTCACCTGTCCATCCCAAGCGTTCATCTCGTTGCGGACAGTCGGTTGGCACCGAAACGAAGTTGCCCCGTTGCGACCAGACCACATTCTCGTGCAGCTTGTTCAAAGAAGGCTCCGAGCATTCGAACGAACCGCGTCTGGGGAGGTCGGAGCTGATCGACACGATCTCAGACGAAATCAATTCTGCGTCGGTCTCGACTTCGGCGTACCTGAATCCGTGAAATGTGAAGGTCGGTTCGAGCTCCACCTCTGCACCATCGGCCAGGATGTAGACATCGGTCGCTTTAGCCGATCTCAGTGAGCGGGTATGGAGCGTGCCGTCCGACTCCAGCACTTCTGCGTGGCGCACCGTGACCTGATCGCCGCTCTGCCCCTTCACCCTGAGCCGGACGAATCCAGCCAGGTTCTGCCCTCCGTCGAGAATGGTCTTGCCTGCCGACTGACTGAGGATGGTGACCGGACGCGTCTCCACCTCCTGGACCGGGGGCGCGGTCCGAGGCCGGATCAGTGATCTTTCGATGGGGATGACCGCAGCCGGCACCCACCCGGCGGCGTCGAACCCGGCCTGTTCCCATCCCGAATGCCGGACGCGGAGGTCGATGGCCGAACCGTCATAAAGGTCGGCGGAGCGAATCTCTCCGGTCGATGCCAGCCATTCCTGATTGGTCACGACGCGCAGCGAAGATCCATCGGTGAGGTCGATCTCGAGTTGAGCGATCAGCCCGAGATCGCTTCCATAACGAGCCCGGTCGCCCCCGGTCGGGTCCCAACCGAGCCGGCCCCGGTACCAGCCGTCGCCGAGTGCGCCGGAAATGACATTGCGCCCGGAGGAGAGCAGGGCAGTCACGTCATAGGTCGCAGCGAGCAACCGATGGTGATAGCTGGACCATCCGGGGTTGAGTAGCTCATCGGTTACGGGTTGGCCGTTGATCGACACCCGGTGGATGCCGAGCGAGGTCAGGTACAGCCGGGCCTTCTCGACATCGGTCTGGAGATCGAACTCATGACGCAGCAATGGGGACGGTGACTGCCGCTCGGACCCGGGGTCACTTGGGAGAGTGATCGCCTCGGCCGCCCAATCGGAAGCCTCGTGGAGCCCAGCCTCGATGGTCAGAGCAGGACTCCATTCCCCCCACCCCCCGGCAGTTGCGTTCCGCACCCGATAGTGGCGGATTTCGCGACTCGTCAATGACCCTCCGGGAGCCGGTACCCCGACCTGTTCTTTGCCCCGCACCTCGCCGGTCGAGGCGAACGGGTCTTCGAAGTCGGCGGTCCGGGAGCATTGGATCTCGTACGCCAGCTGACCCTCGTCGCCGCCATCTTCCAAACGCCAGGTGAGCCGGACCGGCTCAGGGCCAATTCCCAACATCCCGCAAGGCAGCTGGCTCTTCAGGGTCGGCGTTTGCAAATTCACCCTTCCCTTTCAGCCCTTGACCGCGCCGGCGGCCAAACCGGAGACAATCTTCCTACTGAAGAGGATGAACATGATCAGCGGCGGGATGGTGATCAACACCACATTCATGAAGAGCAGGTTCCACTGGGTGAGAAACTGGCTCTGGAAGTTGAACAGTGTGAGCTGGACGGTGGCGTTCTCGTCTCCGGGCAAGAAGTACAACGCGTAAACGAAGTCGTTGTAGATCAGAACCGCGTTCACCACGATCACGGTGATCACTGCGGGGCGAATCAGGGGGAAGATGACTCGAAAGAACAGGGTCATCGGTGAGGCTCCATCGACGATGGCAGCCTCATCGATCTCGCGTGGGATCGTGCCGACGAAGGCGCGAAGGACAATGACTGCGAAGGGCATCGCAAAAGCCAGGTGGATCAAGATCAGTCCCGGGAGTGTCTTGAACAGCCCAAGGGCCTGTAGAACGAAGATCGTGGGCACCACCGCCGGAGGGATGATCAGGCCGGCCAGCACGAGCACGCTGACCAGCGAGCTCACCCGATCCTTCCGACGCTGATGCACAAACGCGACCATCGAGGAAACGAAGACGATGAGCGCCACCGAGACGATGGTGAGTATGAAGCTGTTCTTGAGTGAGGTGACGACGATGCCATCACGTGCGGTCAACACCTCCTGCAAATTGTCCCATAGGTGCCACTCGGTGGGCCAGGTGAAGTCGAGCAATGCAGCCTCGGCCTGGTCCTTGCCGGCGGTGAGAACGATGAAAGTGAAGGGCACAAGGAACACGACAGTGCCGATCGCCAGCGCCACGCCATCGACCCACCACCTGCGCACCAGCCTCACAGGTCGAGCTCCTTGCGGTTGAAGTACCGCATCAACGGAAAGACGATGATGCTGACGGCGATGAACAGGATCACGTTCCCCGCAGTCGAGAGCCCGTAGAACCCAGCCTGATACTGCTTGAAGATCGCCGATGCGATCACATCCGTGGTGAACCCCGGGCCTCCCCCGGTCATGGTCCAGATCAGATCGAAGCTGCGGAGACCACCGATCAGGGAGAGCAGGATCACCGTGAAGGTGGCGTTGCGGCTCAGGGGAACGATGACGTGACGGAACCTGGCCCAGGCGCCACCATCGATCCGGACCGCATCCGTGTACTCCTCGGGAATGGAGACGATGCCTGCGATGAAGATCACCAGCGCGATGCCGACGCCTCTCCAGACATCGACCAGGGCGACCGAGAGCAGGGCGATCTGGGGGTCGGTGAGCCAGGCAGGGCCCACACCACCCAGCAACTCGATCGTCTTGTTGATCAGGCCCTCCGAGGGGTGCATCAAGATCTTGAAGGTGATGCCAACGGCGACGATGCTGACGATCACCGGGAAGAACACCATCGACCTCATGACTGTCTTGAGCCGGATCATGGAAGTGAAGAGAACGGCGAGCAGGAGACCGAGGACAACCTTCAGGCCACTGGTCACAACCGCATAGATCAGCGTGTTGCGCATGCTGCTCACCAATGCAGGGCGGTTGAAGAAGAGGACGAAATTCTCGAATCCGATGAACTCCCAATCGAACAATGACCATCGGGTCAGACTGAAGAAGAAGGCCATCCCAGTAGGGACGATGAACAAGACGGCGTAGACGATCGCGGCGGGTATGTAGAAGCTGTGGGGATAGGCCTTGTGCGCCAGTAGGCGCGTTTTGGTAGGTCGATTTTCCACGCCGAGCGCCGACGGGACGGTAGCTGTCCCGTCGGCACTCAAACTACCGACTTCGGAAGTGGTTTCGGTGCGCTGGTTCACCAACCAGGCAGGCCGAGTTGCTGCGCCTGAGCGATGACGTCTTCGTCATAGAGGGCAGCGGCGTCCGCAGCACTGCTCAGGCCAGACCCGACCTCCACAGTGAGGAACTCGAGATTGGGGCCCTTGATCGGCGACAGGAACTCGAGTGCCGGTGCCGTTGCCCCGGCATCGATGTAGGCCTGGATGTCGAGCACTGCAGGCAATGTGTCTTCTGGCAAGCCGGCACCCTCGATCATGTACGGACCTTGGGGAGCCACCGCCGCGGTCATCGCCTCTACGCCTTCCAGGGATGCCACGAAGGCGAGAAACTCCTTCGCCACGTCCTGTTGCTCACTGGTGGATGCGATGTAGATGCCAGCCGGCATCCAGATCGTGGTCCCGTGGGTCGCAGCGTCATTGCCGGGCTGGCCAAAGAACCCGATGTTCTGGACGGCGTCGGCGTCGTTCTGGGCAATGGCGTCGAGGGCGAAGGTGAGCATCGGATAGTGAGCGATCTCGCCGTTCGCCAGCAACACGAGACCATCGTCAAAGGTCGTGGACCCGAAGTTCTCCTGATACCAACCCTTCTCAAACCCTTCCTGGAGGTGTTCGAATCCGGCGAGGGCCGGCTGGTCGACGTACTTGGCCTGATTGTTGGTGTACTTCTCGGCCCAATCCGGGTCCTGGGTCTGGATGTTGTAGTAGTCGGCCAGCACGAACAATTGAGACGTCCAGGTGTCGGTGTAGGTCTGGCCGACCGGGGTTATCCCGGCAGCGAGGATCGCGTCGTTGTTGGCGGCGAACTCCTCCCAGGTGGTGGGCACACTCAGACCGAGATCTTCGTAGACCGTCTTGTTGTATAGGACGCCACCGCCCATGGCGGTTTGGCTGGGCACCCCGTAAACATCTCCCTCGGCGGTGACCGTAGGCAGGAACGAGTCCACGATGTTTTCGATATAGGGCTCATCCGTGATCGGGACGATGGTCTCGGTCGGGTTGAGCGCCTGGAACAGCGAGCCCGTGTTGTACCAGAAGACGTCGGTCATCTCCCCGGTGGCGAGACGGGTCTTGACGAGGTTGTCGCCTTCGCCTCCACCTGGCCGGGTCTCGGTCTCGAATGTGACGTTGGGATGGAGTTCGGTGAACGCCGCCACCAAAGCCTCCGCGGTTGCGATGGTGACCGGGTTGTCGTCGTACAGGAACGAGAGCGTGACCGCGTCCTCGGACGGGGCCGCGGTTGTCGCCGGAGCCTCCGTGCCGGCAGGTGCTGTCGTCGACCCGCCCTCGTCTGGTGCAGCCGTTGTCGTTGCCCCGCCTCCACCTCCACCACAGGCCGCGACGATCAGTGCCATCACCGCCAGCGTCAGTGGGACACGCTTGGAAAACCGTCTCATCCATCCTCCTCAGGGTGCGTCTCACACCGCTGAAACGTTTGATTTAAACGTTTCAGACTTGGCGGCGAAGCGTACGACTGGATCGGGTTGGTGTCAACAAGTGTTCAATCTTGCACCCGAACACAGGCCACGTCGCACGTCTCGATCCAAACGTTCCATGGGCGGACGTCAGGTACCGCGCCGGCCGTTGAGCCAGCTGACCACGGCCGGATCGCGGTGGTCGAAAAGAGGGATGCGCCGGTCTCCAGAGTGTCAGATGAGGTCGGCGATCATCGCCGCGGCTTTGGCCGCACCGTCGGTCTCGACTTCGAGGTAGTCGACGGGAGCGCCGGCTCGAGAAAGGATCTCGGCCGCGATCGCATCCGGATCGGTCACAGGTCACGCCCAACCCCCGAACCTCCGACAGTCACCACACAGACCTTCTCGTCCTCGCCGTAGCCGACCTTCAGTGACCCCTCACGAATGGGCTCACCTCGCGTTCGTAGACGACGCGGCCATTGACTCCTTCGAGATTGGATGGTGCCGCCTCGAGACGGGCCATCAACTCCGGTTCGAGATCCACTCCGAGCACCTCCCGGGCCAGCTCGCAGACCCGTCCGGCGTGACGGAGGACGAACACTGCCTCCAAGCCGGAGATGTCGTCGAAGAACCACCCGCACGAGGTGTACATCAGCATGGCGTGCTCCTGGATCTCGAGAAGCCGGACCGCCCTGGCGCGCTGATCGGTGTCCAGACCCGGTCTGGCATGCAAGTCGAGGAATTCCTCGACCGGGCCACCGAGGACGATCGAGATGTAGGCGTCCCTCGCCTGCCATGGGTCCTCGAGAAGCTCACCGCCGATCGACTCGAAGGGCCCGATCAGCTCGTCGCGCAACCAGTCGAGCGCGGAACGGAGCGGGCCGCGCCACCTCTGATGCCCCGTCGGCTCACGTCCGGTGTGACAGCCGCAGTCGGCCCTCCAACGCTCGACGCCGTGGGCACAGCTCCAGGATGAATCCTCCACGATGGCGGCCCGCGAAGTGGGTTGGGCAAAGCTGAGGAACTCCGGGTAGTTGGTCAGCCTTGTCTCGGCGTCGGCGTCGATCGTCTCCAGGGCGACGGCCAGAGCCATTTCACCGTGTCGGTGATGGTGGCCGTAGGTCTCGCCGTCGGTGGCGACATGGCCCAGCCGCGGGCCTTCCCCGGGCTCCCCCACTGCCGCCACCAATCGGTGCGCAAAGGCCTTGCCGTCCTCGAGGAGGCCATCGAAGGCGATCTCCCGGGACAGCGGCCCGTCGTAGAAGAACACGACGATCGATCGACCTTGGCCCAGGTCGATGAGATAGGGGACTCGGGTCTCGATTCTTCCGCCGTCGACGTTCGACCACAATCCGTCGATGCCTTCGACCGAGGCGGCCTGGTACGGGGAGAGCACGGTGAATCTGATCCCCTCTCGGGCCAGGATGTCGAGACTCTCGGTGTCGACCGCGGTCTCCGGAAGCCACATGCCTTCCGGGCGCCGACCGAAACGCTGCTCGAAGTCGGCGATGCCCCAACGCACCTGGGTCACCTTGTCCCGTTGATTGGAAAGGGGGAGGATGGTGTGGTTGTAGGCCTGGGCCATGGCCGAGCCGTGACCGCCGAACCTCAGGGCAGACGCCGCGTCCGCCTCGATGATCGCCCGGTAGGTATCCGGCTCGGCCCCTTCGAGCCAGCTGAGCAAAGTCGGGCCAAAGTCGAAGCTGATCGACTGGTAAGTGCTCACCGTCCTGGCGACCTCGCCGTTCCCGTCGAGGATGCGTGCATTGGCGTTGGCGGCGTAGGACTCTTCGGTGATGCGCTCGTTCCAGTCATGCCAGGGGGCGGCCGAAGGCTGTTCCGGCACCTTCCCGGTGAATGGGTTCTCCCGGGGTGGCTGATAGAAGTGCCCGTGAATACAGATGAAGTTGCTCAAGACGCAGTCAAAAACTATAGAACCCCAGGGAACTATCCGCTCTTCCCCGGCATCGCCTCATGACGGAGGATGACCACCCCGAGTGGTGGGAGCGTGAGGTCGATGCTGTTCGGGCGACCGTGGTGGGGAACTGCCAATGGACCGGTGTCGACCCCACCCAGATTGCCCTGCCCGCTGCCACCGTACGGCTCGGCATCGGTGTTGAGAATCTCGACCCAGTGCCCGGGGCCGGGCACACCGATGCGGTAGGCGTGCCGTGGCACGGGTGTGAGATTGACGGCAACGAGGAGGGCGTCACCGCCCGATGATCGGCGAAAGTAGGCGAGGACGCTGTTGGCCGCGTCGTTGGGGACCGCCCATTCGAAACCCGCCGGATCGCAGTCCAGCTCGTGGAGGGCCGGCTCCTCGGCATAGACCCGATTTAGATCGGCGACCAGCCGCTGGATCCCGCGGTGAGGGGGCACGTCGAGTAGGGCCCAATCGAGTTGGTCGTCATGTGACCACTCGGAGCGCTGCCCGATCTCCGAGCCCATGAACAGGAGCTTCTTTCCCGGCTGGGACCACATATAGGCGAGGAGGAGGCGAAGGGTGGCGAACTTCTGCCAGTCATCCCCGGGAAACTTCTCGAGCAAGGCTCGCTTGCCGTAGACGACCTCGTCGTGCGAGATCGGAAGCATGAAATTCTCACTGAAGGCATACACCGCCCGGAACGTCAGCTCATGGTGATGAAAGGAGCGATGCACCGGCGAGCGGGAGAGATGAACCAGGGTGTCGTGCATCCATCCCATGTCCCACTTGAGCCCGAAACCGAGACCGCCGAGAAATGTGGGCCGCGACACCAGAGGCCAAGAGGTCGATTCCTCGGCGACGGTCTGGGTGGCGGGATACTCCTGATAGACGACCTCGTTCAATCGCCGTATGAAGGCGATCGCCTCGAGGTTCTCTCGTCCCCCGTGCCGGTTCGGGATCCATTGCCCCTTCCGGCGCGAGTAGTCGAGGTAGAGCATCGAAGCCACCGCGTCGACCCTGAGCCCGTCGGCGTGATAGCGGTCGAGCCAGAACAGTGCGTTGCTGATTAGAAAGGCGGGCACCTCGGCCCGTCCGTAGTTGAAGATGTAGGTGTCCCAGTCGGGATGGAAACCCAACCTGGGATCGGCATGCTCGTAGAGATGGGTCCCGTCGAAGAGCCCGAGGCCGTGGGCATCGGTCGGGAAATGCGACGGCACCCAATCAAGGATCACTCCGACACCAGCGCGATGAAGGGTATCGATCAGGGTCATGAAGTCCTGTGGCGTCCCGTAGCGGCTGGTCGGTGCGAAATAGCCGGTCGTCTGATAGCCCCACGAGCCGTAGAAGGGGTGCTCCATGACCGGCATCAGCTCGACATGGGTGAAGCCGAGCTCCGCCAGATACTCCGGTAGCTGGTCGGCGAGCTCGAGATAGGTGAGATGACGCCCGCCTTCCCCCCGCCGCCAGGAACCGATGTGCATCTCGTACACGGACATCGGGGCATCCAGGGAGTTTCGCCGAGCCCGATTCCCCATCCACTCCGCGTCGCCCCATTCGTAGGCCAGGTCCCAGACCTTGGAGGCAGTCTTGGGCGGAGTCTCGGTGTGGATTGCAAACGGGTCGGCCTTCTCCCCCACGATGCTCCCGTTGCCGATCCGGTACTTGTATGCAGCGCCGGGGCCCACTCCGTCGACGAATCCCTCCCATATCCCTGACACGTCTCGCGGGCTGAGTTGGTTGCTGGCCGGGTCCCAGCCATTCCAATCGCCAATGACGCCCACCGAGTCGGCATTGGGGGCCCAAACCGCGAATTGGACACCGCCAT
This sequence comes from uncultured Acidobacteriota bacterium, assembly GCA_963810465.1. Lineage (GTDB taxonomy): Bacteria > Actinomycetota > Acidimicrobiia > Spongiisociales > ZC4RG35 > JARDZU01. The sequence goes on from CAWENM010000013.1 coordinate 130,015, forward strand.
CGACCGGGTGGGCGCCCATCTTCTCGTACAACCGGTAGTGGGTGCCCTCGTTCCAGAGATGAAGGTCGTCGTCGGTGAGGAGGGTGGTTGGGGCCGGGGAGCGGCGAGGCACCACGTCGAGTGTATCCGGATAGGCCAAAAGGCCCATTGGCGTTTGAGTCCGCAGGCCCATCACGGTGTCTAGTCAGCCTGCCGAACACATCGGAGACAGATTCAGACAGAAGGAAAGGGAATCAGACCATGGCATATGCCATCGACTCAACCGATCGGCGTCGGAGACGGGCCCTACGGGCCGTCACCCCCCTCGCCGCACTTCTCGTCGCCGCCCTCCTCATCTGGCAGGGCAGCAACGCGGCGTTCAGCGCCACCACGGACAACACCAATGACACGTGGAGCACAGGCAACCTGGTCCTCACCAACAATGGTGGCGGCACGGTCTACGCCGGCAGCACCGCCGCTCTCTTCACCGAGAGCAACCGCAAGCCCGGTGACACCGGCGTCAAGTGCATCACAGTCCACTCCGGCGGCTCGCTGGCCGGCAACCTCCGCCTGTACCGCGGCGCCATCACCGGCACCAATGGGACTGCGCTGGCAGGGTTCATCAACGTCACCGTCGATGCCCAGGCAGTTGGGGCCGCCGTCAATGTCGACGCCACCTGCGCCGGTTACACCGGTGGCACCACCGGCGGCGTCTTCAGTGGCACTCTGAACTCGATGCCGACCACCTATGCGGCCGCCACCGGCGTCGCCGTGGCCGGCGGACCGCAGCGGGTCGTCTACCGAATCGGATGGACGATCAACGCCGCAGCCGACAACACGGTCCAGAGCTCCTCGGCAATCGCCAACCTGAACTGGGAGATCAACTGATCCCAGCCGGCAACTGATCTGATCGAGCCGGCCCCGGCGCCCGACACCCGGGGCCGGGGCCGGCGACGTTCAGAGGAAGCCAGCAGAGAAACGCATGACCACGATCACAGACCCGATCCGAAGCGAGATCCACGTTCCCGAGACCTACTCGAGGATGAGACTCACTGCGGGCATTGTCGGTCGGGCATGGTTGTGGTTCCTGGCGGCTTGTCTCGTCGTCACTCTCATACCGATCCTCTTCGGATGGCACTCCTACGTGATCGTCACGGGGTCGATGGAGCCTGCGATCAGTGCCGGCGACGTCGTTCTCGCCTCACCGGACCCCGTGATCGATGAAACGGTGGGAAGGGTCATCACATTCGAGAATCCCAGCCGCGAGGGTCACATCCTCACCCACCGGGTGGTGTCGATCGAGGAGGACGGCTCCCTCGTGACCAAGGGCGATGCCAACCCGACACCCGACAGCGTTCATGTGCCCCGGGAGTCGGTCACCGGCCTCGGACGGCTCCTCGTCCAGTTCGTCGGTCTTCCCGTGATCTGGTTCCTCACCGGCAAATGGCTTCTTCTTCTTCTCCACCTCGTCCTTCTCGTGGGAGCCGTGGTGGCGACCGTGCTCGACTACGAGCCCGACAATCATGGCCGACGGCCCTGGCAGCGACGGATCGACCAGCACCAGCCGGCCGACCCGAAGCGGCTCCTCTCTCGAAGTGCCCCCTCGATAACGCCGATCCTGATCCTGGCGATCGCTGCCAGCTTTGGCTTCCGCGGCGAGGGTGTCCCAACCAGCGCCGCCGCCTTCACCGCCATCACCACCAACACCGGTGACAGCTGGACCATCCCCAACTGGAGCTACACCACCGAGATCAACAACCTCGGCCCTTATCTGTACTGGAAACTGGACGAGACCGGCACGGCGGGTACCGCAGCCGATGCCTCGGGTAACAACCGCGCCGGGTCCTATGCCCCCAGTGGCGCCGCCGCCAACTTCACCCGGCTAAACGATGGTGGGCTGGTGACCGACACCCCGGACCGGGCTGTCCAACTACTCACAACCAGCTCGTGTCTCTACACCGCTTCGACTACTTCGATCGCTGCTCCGCAGACCTTCACCATCATTGCCTGGTTCCGGGCTCCCACGACCTACACAACCGGCGGTAAATTGCTCGGCTTCGAGCGCCCTCAGACCGGTGTCTCCGCCCCCACGGCTGGGGCCTACGACCGCCATCTCTACATGGATGGCCAGGGACGGGTTTGGTTCGGGGTGTACAACGGGGCGCATGTGGGTCTCAGCTCCGGAACCGGTCTCAACAACAACCAGTGGCATATGGCCGTCGGGACGCAGAGCTCCGCCGGGATGCGGCTCTACATCGACGGTGTGCAGGTGGGTACGAACACCAACACCGTGGCCGAAACTCAGAACGGCTGGTGGCGGGCAGGATGTGGCAACCTCTCGGGCTGGGGTGATCAGTGGGGCGGTGCCAACGACCCGGGCATCGACTCGGCCACCACCCAGAACCGCCCGTTCATGGCCTCGCTCGACGAGATCACCGTCTACTCGGGAACAGCCCTCACCGCCCAGCAAGTCGCTTTTCTCTACTGGTCCCGCTGACCTCGAAACCGGCCGGCCAGGTACGCCTCACCGCGAGGTGACAGCCGATAGCCGGTGAGGAGGCTCTCGGTGAGACCCATCTCCTTGAGCTTTCGAACATCCAGCTTGAACGGCATTTTCTCCCGCCCCATCGATGCGGCCAGATCCTCGGCCCGCACCCCGGGGTTTTCCGCGATCAAGTCCAGTGTCTCCTGTGTCCATGGACCGTGCTTGCTGACAGAGTCGAAGCGCTGCAGACGGCGGTCTAACTCGATCAAGCCGGCCTCGTCGGGGATCGTTTCCCGGAGGATCACCCGCGGGTCCGGCCCAACGTGGCGTAGCCGGATGCGATAGAGGGTCTCTCCGCGGCTCCCAGCGGAAGCCACCAGATCGGGCACATCCTCGAAGCCGCCCTCGACTGCGTCCTCCCGTGTCAGCGTTTCGACGCCGACGGCATCGACGGAGACCACTTCGATGACGCCGATGGCGGTGCGGAGGTTCGAGCCGGCCTTCACCCGTGCCTGGTCCCATCTCCGATACACCGATCCGATGCGACCGGTCTCGATGCCAGAGAGGACGTCGTGTTTGAGGAGCATTAGGCGCTGGAGGCTATTGGACTGCGGACTGAGTCCCGCCGGTGACTCCGGAACCAAACATTGGGGAATCTTGGACGAACACACTTTGCGAGCGGGATGTGGTGCAATAGCGTCGGGCTGGCCGACAAAGGCACATTGGGGCGGGAGGCGCTTCACAGGAGGACGACGTGACTCGCAACCGCTCCAGCATGGGCGCGCTGATCGTGATCGGCATGCTCGGCTCCTTGCTACCCATCACCGCCCTGCCAGCGGCGGCAACGACCGGCGACCTGGTCATCACCGGCGTAGTCGACGGCCCATTGACCGGAGGTCTGCCCAAGGCCATCGAGCTCTACGTGGCCAACGACATCCCCGATCTGAGCGTCTACGGGGTGGGTTCGGCCAACAACGGCAACCCGAGCACCGGTCCGGAGTTCACCTTCCCCGCCGTCGGCGCAGTCGCCGGCGATTTCCTATATCTGGCGAGCGAAGCCCCTGGGTTCACCAGCTTCTTCGGGTTCGCACCTGACTTCACCAATGGCACGGCTCTGAGCATCAACGGGGACGACGCCATCGAGCTCTTCCTGGGTCCAGATGTGGTCGACGTCTTCGGCACCGTCGGCGCGTCCGGCACCGGTCAGCCGTGGGAGTATCTGGATGGCTGGGCCTATCGGGTCAGCGGAACCGGTCAGGATGGGTCTACCTTCGCTCTGGCCAATTGGAGCCTCAGCGGGATCAACGCGCTCGACGGGGCGACCACCAACTCCACCGCGACTATCCCCTTCCCGCTTGGCACCTACACCGAGGAGACGTCGCCACCCCCGACCGCGTCCGTGATCATCAACGAGGCCGATGCCGACACTCCCGGCACCGACATGGCCGAATTCATCGAGATCTACGACGGGGGAACTGGCAACACCGCCCTCGATGGGCTGGCGCTCGTCCTCTACAACGGCAGCAACGACCTCAGCTATGGCTCGGTCGATCTCGACGGCCTGACCACCGACGCCGATGGATATGCGGTGATCTGCGGCGATGTCGACGCTGCGTTTGCCGTCAACTGTGATCTCGATGCGGCCGTCTCCATCCAGAACGGGCAGGACGCCGTCGCTCTGTACGCAGGGGAGGCTGCGGCCTTCCCCGTAGGGACCGCCATCGTGCTCGACGGGGTGCTCGATGCACTGGTCTACGACACTGCAGACGCCGATGACCCCGGGCTCCTGGCCCTGCTGAACGCGGGCCAACCCCAGGTCGACGAGAACGGCGGCGGCGCCGGCGACACCCATTCCAACCAGCGCTGTCCCAATGGCAGCGGTGGCGCCCGCAACACCATGTCTTACGCACAGTTCGCCCCAACAGTGGGTATTGCCAACGTGTGCGCGGTGGTGCCACCCGATCCAGTCGCCCGTCTCATCCATGAGATCCAGGGCGCCGGGCCGGCCAGCCCGCTCGACGGCACCGGGGTCGTTGTCGAGGCGGTGGTGGTGGGCGACTTCCAGGGGACCGGGGCGTTGCGTGGCTTCTATCTCCAAGAGGAGGACGTGCAGGCGGACGCCGACCCACTGACCTCGGAGGGGATCTTCGTGTTCGACGCAGCCTTTGGCGTCGACGTGGCAGTTGGTGACCTCGTTGAAGTGACCGGGACGGTCGACGAGTTCAATGGCTCTACCCAGATCGGCACGGTGACTTCGGTGACCGTGGTCTCATCGGGGAACGGCGCCACCCCGGCCACCGTCACCCTACCGGTGACCGCAATCTCAGACCTCGAGGCATTCGAGGGGATGTCGGTCCGATTGCCACAGACCCTGACCATCTCCGAATTCTTCAACTACGACCGCTTCGGCGAGATCGTCCTCTCCACCGAGCGTCAGTTCCAACCCACCGCGCTCTTCGAGCCGGGGTCGGCGGAAGCCAACCAGCTGGCGGCGGCCAACGCATTGAGCCGCATCACCCTCGACGACGGTCGTACGAGCCAGAATCCGGATCCCGCGATTCACCCCAATGGGGAGGTGTTCGACCTGGACAACCTGTTCCGGGGCGGTGACACGGTGACGAATGTCACCGGCGTCCTCGACTTTGCCTTCGACCTCTACCGGGTCCATCCGACCCAGGGAGCCGACTTCGGCGTCGAGAACCCTCGTCCGGCAGAGCATTCCGCTGTGGGAGGCAGTCTCGAGGTGGCGGCCTCCAACGTGTTGAACTACTTCTCCACCATCGACACCGGTGTCTTCAACTGCGGACCGTTGGAGAACCAGGAGTGCCGTGGGGCCGACGACGCCGAAGAATTCACTCGGCAGAAGGACAAGATCGTCGCCGCGCTCGCTGCCATCGACGCCGACGTTGTCGGCCTCATGGAGATCGAGAACCATCCCACCGACGAGGCACTGGCCGATCTCGTCGCCGGGCTCAACGCGGAGATGGGCGCAGGGACCTACGCCTACATAGGGTCGGGGTCGATCGGACCGGATGCGATCAGGATCGCCATCATCTACAAGCCGGCGCGGGTGACTCCCGTCGGCGCAGACGCAGTGCTCGACAGCAACGAGTTTCTCGACCCGAACAACCTCGGGCGAGCTCAGAACCGGCCGGCCCAGGCCCAGACCTTCGAGGAGAACGCCACCGGTGAGCGATTCACTTTGGTTGTCAACCACTTGAAGTCGAAGGGCTCGGAATGCGGGTCGGGCGACGATGATCCGATGCAGGGGAACTGCAACCTGACCCGGACGTTGTCGGCCGCCGTGCTTGCAGACTGGCTTGGCACCGACCCAACGGGAAGTGGCGACGCGGACTTCCTCGTCATCGGTGACCTCAATTCGTACGACAAGGAAGACCCGATCGACGTCTTGACTGCGGGGTCCGACGACGCGGCCGGCACCGATGACGACTACACCGACCTCATCCTTCAGTTCGAGGGCGAGAGGGCCTACAGCTTCTTGTTCGACGGCCAGTTGGGATATCTCGACTACGCGCTGGCCAGCCAGTCACTATTGGGACAGGTCACCGGGGCGACCGAGTGGCACATCAACGCGGACGAGCCGGACCTGATCGACTACGACACCGAGTTCAAGCAAGACGCCCAGGATGCCATCTATGCCCCTGACCAATACCGCTCAGCGGATCACGACGCGGTGGTAGTCGGTCTCGCCTTGGACCAGACGCCGCCGGAGGTGGCGGCCGAGCTGGATCGGATCGCCGCGACACGCAACACCGGGCTGTTCGTCGTCGACTTCTCCTGCGTCGACAATGTCGACCCTGATCCGGAGTGCGTAGCCGACCTCAACGGTGTGCCGGTCTCCGATGGTCAGATCGTCCATCTGGTCAGGGCGCCCGGCAAGCCCATAACACTTCGTCTCGGGCCGGTCCTCTTCATGAAGGACAACAGCTTCGTGCTCACGGTGACCGGGACCGACGAGCGGGGGAACACCGCAACAGTCTCGGCCGAGCCTGCCTTCAGACGTTGAGACCTATGCTCGCTCTACCTCGAGCTCGACGGGCCGGGCTGCGATGGTCGAGATCGCACCGCGGCGGATCACGGTGAGCTCAACCGATCCACCGACGCGGTCACCGGTCATCATGCGCTGGAGGTCCCTCGCGTCGCGCAAAGGCTCACTATCGACGGCCACCAGGATGTCCCCGGGACGGATCCCTGCCCTTCGTGCCGGGCTTCCCTCAACCACATCCACGACCTCGATGCCCCGATCACGACCCAGCTGCTCGGCCAGCCGGGGCGGCAGGGGACGGGTCCCTCCGGCGATGCCGAGATAGGCCCGGCGAACCCTCCCGCTTTTCATTAGCTCGGCGATGATCGCCTTCGTCGCCTCGTCGATGGGAACCGCGAGGCCGAGGCCCTGGCCGATCATCGGCCCTACGACGGCGGTGTTGACGCCAACGACCCTTCCGGCGGCGTCGGCCAACGGGCCACCCGAGTTGCCGGGGTGAAGTGCGGCATCGGTCTGAATGACGTTCTCCACGAGACGGGAATGCCCCTCGCCGCCGGCGGCGATAGACCGACCCAGCGCACTCACGACTCCCGCAGTGACCGATCCGGAGAAACCGAGAGGATTGCCCAGGGCGACGACGAGCTGACCCACCTCGAGGCTGGAGGCATCCCCCAGATCGGCAGCGGGCGCCTGTGATCCTTCGAGCTTGAGAACAGCCAGATCCGAGAGCCGATCGCCGCCCACGACATCGAACCCCGTCTCCCATCCGTCGACGAACGATGCGCCACCCCGGGAACTCCCATCCACCACATGGGCCGATGTCACCATGAACCCGTCAGGTGTGATGACCACGCCCGATCCTGAGCCGTCATGCCACTCACCCCGGCGACCCTGGCGACGCGTGGTCAGAGCCACCACCGTTGGCAGGAGCGTCCGGGCCACCGAGGTGACAACTGCCGAATACGCGTCGAGGGCAGCCTGACCCGCGGCGATGCCGACGACGGGGTCCAGGGTCACGAGAAGCGGGCGGTCACGGTGAGCCTGTCATTGACACGAACCAGCCCGAGGTCCAGGGACTCACCACCTGCTGCGAGGACGCGATGAAGATCATCGACGTCCGAAGTCTCCTGGCCACCCGCGGTGACCAAGACGTCGCCCTCGCGCACGTCGGCGATGGCGGCAGGTGAGCCGTCTTCCACCAACCTGACCAGGAGTCCATCAGCATCTTCGAGGCCCATGGTGCGGCGGAGCCGCCGGGTCACCTCGATGGGAGCCAGACCGACGCCAAGACGCCGTGGCTCGGGGCGATCACCCTTGCGGAGCGCGGTCACCGTCGATCTCAAGTCGCTGGTCGCCGCCTGCGCCAGGTAGAACCCCCGACCAAGACGGCGGGTATTGATCCCGACCAGCTCCCCATCCAAATCGACCACCGGGCCCCCTGATGCCCCTGGCGGGGCGAGAGCAGTGTGTTCGAACCCTCCGGCCACCCTTCGGCCCCGGGGTCCCCGGAACGACCGATCGGCGGCAGCGATCCAGCCGAGGGTCGCCCTCAGCCCCCGCCCCCCCGGGTTGGCCAGCCCGACGACGGGCGCACCGATGACAGGTGCGACGTCTTCCGGCTGCCATGTGATCGGGCCGGCGTCACCGGTGCCGACCTCGAGCAAGGCGAGATCGGCGTCCACATCGATCCCCAGGACTGTCGCTTGTTCCGACCGTCCATCGAAAAACGTCACGGTTGCCCGTTCGGGGCTCACGTTGTGGGCGTTGGTCAGGACCAGGCCATCTTCCAGCACTACGCCGGATCCCATTCCCCAATGACCACCGAGCCCGACCACGGACCTCCCGGTGGATCCTGCCACCGAGCCCACCATCTCCCCGATCTCGGTCAGAATCATCAGCCACCTCCTGGTCGCTAGCGACTTGCAATTTGCAAGCATATCACCACGGGCAACCAAGTCGGCAGGGTCCCATGTCATAACATGGGGGGATGGACGAAGGCACCGGACCGCTGAATCGGGCATTGGAGCGAATCGGTGACCGCTGGTCGCTTCTGATCATCGATGCCCTACAGGGCGCCCCCCTCAGATTCTCCGACCTCGCCGACCGGGTCACCGGGATCGCGCCGAACATCCTCTCCAGCCGTCTGAGCCGCCTCGAGGAAGAGGGAGTGATCCTCTCCAGCCCGTACTCGGAGAAGCCGCTCCGCCATGCCTATGAGCTGACCGGAGCCGGTCGGGACCTGGCCGGGGTCTTGAGGTTGCTCGCGCACTGGGGCGACCGCCAGTCAGATGAAGGGGAGGCGATCAGACACGAGCTCTGCGGCACGCCCCTGGAGGCTCACTGGTACTGCGCCAGCTGTGACCGGATGGTCGATCAGGGAGCGGAAACGGAGATCCGGCTGGTCTGAGGCGCCGACGGATGCTCGTCATCCTGAGGCCGCTGGTGCCGCCCCGGCTTGGTCAAAGACGTCAGGAGCAAGCCGCCCACAGCGATGAGGCCCAAGGTCGAGATCACCAGTGTGGTCAGCCAGGGCCAGATCGACGCGGTGGAAGCGGGCGCCACATCCACCACCGGATCTTCTGGCACCACGACAACCGCCGCGGGCTCGGCGGCGAAATCGGCGGCTCCTGCGGTGAAGGGCACAGCCGTGACCGGGGCCTCGACTGCTCGCACCGGCTGCTCGGAATGGATCGTGAGCCGGCTCCGCTCGGAGGCATAGCCATAGGCAAAGATCATGTCCGCCTCGGACGCGGACGAGACAACGATCCTCACGCCCAAGTGCCGACCATCTCCGAACTGGTGGTCCAGGGCAGGGAAGTCCACTGTGGTCTCGATCCATGCCGCTCCGGCGCCGCTGTCCACGTTCGCCACCTTCGACCCGAGATTGTCACATACCGAGCCGGTGACGTCGCAGTCGAGGAGATAGACCGTGAACACACCGTGTATCCCCGCCTCGAACATGTCGGCCGCACTCCAAACCACCATCGAGGGGTAGCCCGTCAGGCGCTGCCCGCTCGCCTCGATCTGCCAGTGCTGAAAACGGGTTGCGTCCTCCTCTTCCAGCCCCTGGCTCGACCGCTGAAGGAGCAACCCCGGCTCGACGTCCCTCCCCCGGTCGTAGTTGGGCATCTCTCCCCCGAGCGGGTTGAACATCAACTGGGCGCGGGGGACCCCGTCCGGGCCCAGGTAGTAGTTCTCTTGCTCAGCGTGGGCGACGCCCGGAGCGAGAAGCACCAGGGTCAGGGCGACGAGCACGCCCCATTTCACACCGGATCCGCGCATGCCTCAACGAGCCCCTGCTTCGAGCGGAACCCGATCCGCAGGCGAACCGGCCGGCGTGGAGGCCAAAGGCAGGCTCACCGAGAAATGAGTCCAACTCGGATCTCTCTTGTAACCGAGCTCGGCGCCGATCTGCTCGGCGAGCCCACGGATGGCGGCGAGGCCGGATCCCGAGCGCACCGGGCCGCGAACTTCCTCGGCGAGGTCGACGTAGCGTTGGAACACCTGGGCGCCCGCCCCCTCCGGGAGACCAGGCCCGTCGTCGGACACACTGATCCGCATCGTCCCGCCCTCGGCAACCGCCCAAATGGCAACCCTGTTGCCACCGTGGCGGACCGCATTGCCGATCAGGACGTGGAGGATCTGCCGGAAGATGCCCGGGTCGGTCTCCACCACGATGCCGGGGACGGCGACCTTGATGTCTGCGCCGAAATCCTGATACTCCAGGGCAACCACGAGAGCCTCGGCCTTGACATCGCACTGATCGGTGTGCGGGACGAGCTCATGCGACACACCGGCCAGGAATTGCTCGGTCGCCCGGCTGGTGACCCGCTCCAACCCCAGATCGCTCTGCACCGCGGCCTCACGGGCGCGTAGTCGGGCTCGGGCAGCGCGCCAGAAAAGCACCATGACCAGGGCGGGGACTACGAAGCTGACCGCGAACTGGGCGGTGATCGCAGTCCCGAATCGGCCCGACGAATAGACGCCCAAGACGCCCAGCGCCGTCAGCCCGACTAACGAAATCACCAGGATCACAGCCGTCCTACGTCCGGCGGCGAGCCGGCGTCTCCCTCGTAACGTGGTCACCCAGTGTTATCGGCGCAAACTCGACGGGCTTTATCGCCTCACGGGCGTCTGACAGGTCTCCGATCTACAGATACAGACCGGTAGTGGGCTCCGATGGCGATGACTGCCGTAGGGCCTCGGTCGACGGGAGCGACTCGATGTCGGCCATCACAGCGGCCACGAAACGCCGGGCGTCCCGTTCCTTTCGAGCCGTCTCCAAATCGGGTTCGAACCTGTCGCGGAAAAGGGCGAGTTGCTTGACATGTTCCTCGAACTGCTCGGGGGTGGTCCTCAAGGCGAGCTCCCAGACCACGATCCGAACCAGCAGCTGGAATTCCTCATCGGGGATCTGCCCTGCAGCTTCGGCCCCTTCTTCCGGCTCTATTTGAATGCTCATTTCTCTCACCTCCGCCCACAAAGAGAGCGTGGGCCGTTCCCAGATACGCCCATGTCCGTTCGCTCCGGGCCAGAACTACTATCCCCCCTCGTTGGTCGTCGAGGGGACTCAGATGGTTCGCACCCAAGACCCCTGGGGATTGGGCCCGGAGCTATGAGCGATTGGTTCACACGGGTCTCGACCGGGCTCCGGGGACATCTGGGGTCGGTAGTCGTCGCCACAGCGCTGGCGGCGCTGATCGTGTTGGGCGTGCTCGCCGTGCTGATCGTCACGGTCACCTCATCGCAGAGGGCGTTCGCCGGGGCCTCCGAGGCCGTTGCTGCAGCAGAGGTGACTGAGGACGCCATCGTCGCAACGGCAGCGTTGCAACAGGAGCGGGCACTGGCTTCGAGCCTGGAGGACGCCGACCTCTACATGTACCACCGGGGTTATGACGTCGCCATCGTGGACACCGACCGGGCAATGCAGGCACTCCGGGCATCCTGGGCGGAGCACCGGGCGGAGATTCCGGAAACGGCGACACCGCCGATCGGTGATGTCCTCTCGGCTGATGCATCACTTGCCGACTTTCGCGAGGCAGCACTTTCGACTACTGGGGAGTCCACCTATCCCCTGTACAGCGAAGTGGTCGCCACCTCGGTCGCGGCCACGAGTGAGCTGATGGAGCTCTCATCGGACGCTACGACTCTGGAGGATCGGGCCCTCCTAGTTGCCCTGCTCGGCCTGTCCGAACGCCTCAACACACAGCGCTATCTCATCCAGGAGGCTCTGGCCTCAGAAAGCCCGGTGTCCGAAGAATTGTTGCTTCGACTCGAAGTCGAGTCCGAGAGCCTCAACCAGAGCTTCTTCGAGGCGAGACCGCTGGCAGAGGGCGACGACCTCGCCGTCATCGAAGAGATCAGAACCGGTGACGTGTCCGAGACCGTTTCGGGGATGAAGGAATCGGTCACCGAACCGGGAATGGACGTTGGCTCGATCAACCCACAGCAGTGGTTCGAGGCCAACTCCATGCAGATCGAGCAGCTCGGCGGCCTTCTCCCGGTGGTGCATGAGCGGGTATCGACTGTGGCCAGTGAAGAGCTCGAGCGAGCCGAGCGAGCGCTGTGGACGAGCTCGATACTGCTCAGCGCACTCTTTCTCCTCACCGTGCTGGTCGGCGGCAACGCGGTCTTCGCCACGAGGGAGCGCCAGGAGGTCCTCGCCGAGTACGGCCAGCTCAGCGATGGGCTGCGGCAATGGTTTGCACCTACAAACTTCCCCGACTCGGACAGCGTGGACATCTCGGCCCGGTACATACCTGCGTCGGTCAGGACCCAGTCGGGTGGAGACTGGTACGACGTCTATGAGGTAGGGGACTCGCTGGCGATGGTCATAGGCGACGTCGCGGGGCACGGCGCTAACGCCACGGCACAGATGGCCCAGCTGCGAAACGTCTTGCGCGGTCAATCGACTGCCCGGACGCTAGATCCGGCGGCCCAAATCGATCTCCTCGACAAGACGATGTCCGGCTCGGGGATCGTGGCCACCGTGACCTATGGCCTGCTCGATATCTCGACCGGTGAGTTCGTCTATACCCGCGCCGGACATGTCCCTCTGCTGGTTCGAAGCTCGGCCGGGGACGTCCGCATCGAGGAGGAGGCGGCCGGCCCGCCGGTCGGAGGCGAAGTGGACCTCACACGCGAGATCAAGCGCACCCGTCTCTATCCGGGGGACGTGCTCATCCTGATCACCGACGGGTTGGTGGAAGGCGTGAATCGCGACATCGATGAAGCCCTCGATCAGATCGCCAAGACGCTGACCGAGGCTGACCCTTCACCGGAGGCCATGCTGGATGAGTTGTTCGGGATGAACGAAAAGGCACCTATCGATGACGCGGCCGCGCTGCTCATCACCTGGAGCCCACAACGCTCTACACGGTGACGTGAATCACTTGGTCGCCTTCGACAACCCGCTACTCGAGGGCGCGGCGGCTTACGACATTGGGAGAAGCGAAGCCAGGCGATCGCCCTCCTTGATTGAGGGGAGCCCATCTACCCGCCCGCGGCCGGGCGCTCGATCAGGCGGAATCAGGGGCTAGTCGCGCCCGAAGCGTGTCGAGGGCTCGGGCTATCAGACGTGACACCTGCATCTGGGACACACCGACCACCTCTGCGATGTCGGACTGCGTCATGTCCTCGAAGAATCGGAGGAACAGGACCTCTTGCTCCTGAGGCTCGAGGTCGGAGATCAGGGGCTCCAGCGAATGCCAGATGTCGGCCAAGTCGAACTGCTCGTCGTCACTGCCCAGGACCCGAAACAGGCTGGTCTCGTCATCCTCCGAAAAGGGAGCGTCGACCGACTTGGCGTTGTAGGCGAGAGCCGCCTCCATCGCGTCCTCGATCTCCTCGATGGGTCGGCCCAGCTCTACGGCCATCTCGGCCGGGCTTGGGGCCCGCCCCAGCTTCTGGGACAACTCGGCCACGGCTCGGTTGAGCTCCACCGTCGTGTCGCTCAAAGACCGAGGAACTCGGACCGACCACGTGGTGTCACGGAGATATCTCTTCAAGGTGCCGATGATCGTCTTGCGCGCATACGTGGTGAACTTGACCCCGAAATCGGGGTCGAACCGGTCGATGGCGTTGACCAGGGCGATCGAGGCAGCTTGCCCCACGTCGTCGGCATGAGCGCCTCCCCTTCGATACCGGTTGGCGACGGATGCGGCCCAGCCCTCATATCTGGAGAAGATCTCGTCTCGAGCGTCCCGGTCGGCAGGCACCAGCTCGAACAGCTCTTCGTCCGACAGGTGTGACAGTGTCTGTCGGCGCACCAGCTCCAGGTCGAACCAGATCTCGTTTCTTCGATGACCCCAACTGTCGGACAGCCGGTCGAGGAGCTTGGTGACTATCTCGTCGGTTGGAGCTTCTGCCGTCCCACTGCTGGAGGCGGTGACCCGGGCGCTGCGACCGATCTCCTCCACGCGCACGGTCAAGGTGACATTCGGCTCGAACATCAGAGTCACGACTTCGCTCACCAACAGGGCCGCATCGACCGACCTGCTGGCTGGTGCATCGGTGATGATCGCTCTCACCACCCGTCGAGCGATGAATGGGGCACGGGGCCCGTCGGGCAGTTGGATCTCCGCAACCAGGGTCGGGGGCGTATCCCCGGCGACCGTCACCATCGGCTGCCCGCCCCTTTACCCAGCCGCAGGACCACTACTCGATCGAGTCGCTGATCGAGAACGCTTCGCTGACGCCGGTTAGCTCGAGAAGACGCCCGACGGCCCCGTTCCCCACAACCAGTCTCAGATCTCCCCCCGATTCCTGGATCCGGGACCGTTGATGGAGCAGGACTTTCAGCCCGGCCGAGTCCATGAACTCCACGCGCCTCAGATCGAGCACGACTGGCTGGCCCACGAACGGCTCCAGGGCGATCTCTACGCGCGAGGCAGAGGCGAGATCGATCTCACCCGCGGCAACCACCACATCGTGGTCCCCGATTCGCGTCGTCTCGAGAACGAGCTGCGGACCTAGCCCCATCGCCGTATACCTTTCTCGAACCTGGGTCGATCCCCACTCTCGTCGATGCTCGATCATGCGGAGCCGACCTCGAACCACGCCGTCACCTCGACACCATCGGAATCGACGCCCCAGACATCGGCGATCCTATCGACGATCGCCAGACCCCGGCTCGCCCCCGGCTCCCGGGAAGAGGGCGGCAACTCATCCAGGTCGAACAGTACCCCGGCGTGGCCCACTGTGAACCGCGTCAGGTTCCCGTCCGGATCCACACTGACAGTGACCACATCTCCGGGGCCCAGCCCACCATGCACCACAGCGTTGTTGACGAGCTCGGTGATGGCGAGCAGGACATCGTCGAGCCGGGGATGCCCATCCATCCAACTCACGACAGCGCGACGCACGGCGGCGCCGGCATTGGGTCGTGCCTCGACGGTCAACTGACTCACATCGTCATCCCCGCAGGGCGTTGATCAACTCTCGCTTCGACATGCCTGAACGCCCTTCCACTCCCACGTCCTTTGCCTTGTCATAGAGCTGCTCCTTGGTCCAGTCCTCGTAGGAGCCCGGTCCGCCTTTGTCCTCCATCTCCCGGGGACGCGTATTGGCGATACGCGCCGCCTTCTCCTTGCTCATCCCCTCCTCTCGCAGAGCCTCATATCTGTCATCGTCCTGAATGGAGGGCCCATGATTCTTGCCCATCGACAATCACCTGCCTCGTATTGTCCTGTTTCGTCGTTCCCATACCCGGGGAACTTGTCGGCTACACCAAGTAGAAGCAAGAGGAGTCGAGGGATGGACAGGACCGAGAACGATGTAGACGATCAGTTCAGAGCGCTGATGGAGGGTCTCCGAACCACATTGCCCGGCGTCCAGGTCCTGTTCGCATTCCTCCTGGTGCTTCCCCTCCAAGCTTCCTTCACCGAGATCACCGACTTGGAGCGGATCGCCTACTACGTGGCGTTCTTCGGGTCGGCGATGGCGTCCGTCCTTCTCATCGCCCCCAGTGCCCACCAGCGTCTTCGTGCTCCGGTGTCCGGTGTCGAGCGTCGCTCGGAGCGGCACCTGCAAATCGCGGTCAGCCTGACCATCGCAGGCACCGTCATCTTTGCCGTCGCCCTGTCGGCGGCGGTCTTGCTCATATCCACACTCACACTGACGGACAGTGTCGCCGTCGGGGCGACTGTCGCGGTCGCTGCCGTATTGGCCTGGTCCTGGTTCTACATACCGTTGGTGACATTCCGCCGCCATTGACCGGTCGCGGCGGTTTTGCGTGAGGTCGATCGCGGGTAAGGAACCACCAGTTCCGTTGGAGGTGGAACCATGACCGATCAGACACACACTGTCCGGGAGTACTCGACCGATGCCAGGCCCGATATCGAGCCTGAGGCCGCCATTGTGCGTGAGCGTTACGGGAAGGCCGACTTGGTGGCCTCTATTCTCGGGATGTTCGCCGCGATCGGGACCTTGGTCTTCCTCGGCTCACTTTTCGCCGCAGGCACGGCCACGATCGAGCTTCAGACCAACCTGCTGAACCAGGATGGCACCCTCGGCGAAGTCGAGATGGTTGGCGCCATCGCCGCGATGGTCGTCCTCTTCGTCTCGTTCCTGGTGGGCGGGATCGCTGCCGGCCGCATGTCCCGCTACGACGGAGGCATGAACGGGATGGGGACCGCCCTTTGGTTCCTGCTCCTCGTGACCATCTTCGCCGCACTCGGCGCCTGGGTCGGTGAGGAGTACAACGCTTTCGCGTTGGCCGACCTGCCCAACTGGGTGTCACAGATCGATGTCGAGGATGTGACGATGGCGGCGATCGTGATGTCGATCGTGTCCGTCGTGGTCATCTTCCTCGGTGGATATCTGGGTGGGCGAATCGGTGATTCCTACAACCGCAAGGTCGATACAGCATTGGTCGACGAAGCCAGACGGTGACCGGACAACCCAGCTTTGAAACCCCAAACCCGTGAACGTCGGAGGTGAGTCATGTACATCAGCATCGGAGGTCTGATCCTGCTGATCCTCATCCTCATATTGATATTCTGATCAGCACCTGAAAGTTCGTTCCAACAGAGGAGCCGGCCTCGAGGCCGGCTCCTCCTTGCATCCGGAGAATCCGGAGATCTCAGGTCATCGAGGCTTGGAGTGTTATCGGCACGTTTCCCTTCAGAGCCTGGGAAACGGGGCAGTTCTCGCGGGCATCCTCGGCCAGGCTCGCGAAGTCATCCTCGGAAATACCCTCGGCCGAGCCCTTGACCGACAGGGCGATCCCGGTGATGCCTTCGCCGGGGACGAAAGTGGCCGTGGCCTCGGTGTCCAGGACAATCGAGGTGCCCCCGGCCTTGCCCAGACGAGCCGAGAAAGCCATCGAGTAGCAAGCGGCATGGGCAGCAGCGATCAACTCCTCCGGGCTGGTCAGCCCGGAGGCATGCTCCTCGCTTCGGGCCTTCCAGGTCACCTGCATCGGGCCGGCAACGCCGCTGTCGAGAGTCGCAGTTCCGGACCCGCTGGTGAGATCGCCCTCCCAGTGGGCGCGACCGGTGCTGTCCAGGGCCATGTGTGTCCTTTCGGTCGGGCGCCCGAGCCTAACGCTCCCAACCGATCTCGATCGCTCCCCTTGCCGATACCATCGAAGACGATGCCCACCCAGTCGGTCCGTAACGTCGCGCTCGTAGCCCATGTCGACCACGGCAAGACCACCCTCGTCGACTCCATGCTGTCTGCAGCCGGCGTGTTCGCCGCCCATCAGGAGAGGGTGGAGCGTGTGATGGACTCGACTGACCAGGAACGGGAGCGTGGGATCACCATCCTGGCCAAAGCCGCCTCGATCCAGTGGCACGACACCAAGATCAACCTGGTCGACACACCGGGCCACGCCGACTTCGGTGGGGAGGTGGAGCGGGCGCTGGCGATGGTCGACGGGATCCTCCTTCTGGTCGATGCTGCCGACGGGCCCATGCCGCAAACCAGGTATGTGCTGAGCAAGGCCCTGGAGCGCCAACTACCGGCGGTGGTGGTGATCAACAAGGTCGATCGCTCCGATGCCCGGCCAGACGAGGTGGCCGACGAGGTCTACGAGCTCTTCTTCGACCTCGATGCCAAAGACCACCACATCGATTTTCCCATCGTTTCCACGGTGGCCCGGATGGGCCGCGCCGTGACCGGAATCGGAATCCCTGACGAAGAGTCTGACCTCACTGCGCTGCTCGATGCGATCGTGGACACCATCCCGGCGCCGTCAGGCGACCCGGAGGCGCCAATCCAGGCCCTGGTCACGAATCTCGACGCATCGGATTACCTCGGCCGCCTCGCCATCGGCCGGGTCTTCGAGGGGACGCTGCGTCAAGGGACCACCATCGCTCTGTGCCACAGCAACGAAGAAGAGCCCCCGATCAAACGCAGGCTGACCCACCTGATGGGGTTCTCCGGTCTGGGCCGAGCCGAGATCGCGGAGGTGAGGGCCGGCGATCTCTTCGTCGTCGCCGGCTTTCCCGAGGTCGAGATCGGCGACACCTTTGCCGACCCGGCCAACCCCGAGCCTCTCCCCCGGCTCATCGTCGACGAGCCAGTGCTCAAGATGACTTTCGGGGTGAACACCTCGCCGCTCTCGGGCCAGGATGGGAAGTTCCTGACATCGAGGCAGATCCAGGACCGGCTCAAGCGGGAGATCCTCGGGAACGTCTCGATCAGGCTGGGCGCCACCTCGTCGCCCGAAGTGGTGGAGGTGGCGGGGCGGGGCGAGCTTCAACTCGCCGTGCTCATCGAGTCGATGCGCCGGGAAGGCTTCGAGCTTCAGGTGAGCCGGCCCGAGGTCGTGGTCAGGGTGATCGACGAGAAGCCAAACGAGCCCGTCGAGCGAGCGGTGGTCGACGTCCCCGACGAGTACGTGGGGGCCGTGACCCAGGCGGCCGCACCCAGGAAGGGGACGATCGTGGAGCTCTCCCCGGGCGATCCAGGCAGATCCATCGTCACCATCGTGGCCCCGGCCCGGGGCCTCCTCGGATTTCGCTCGCTGCTCATGACGACCACCAGGGGGACGGCTCTCATCCATCAGCATCACGACGGGTGGATGCCGTGGGTGGGCGAGCTTCCCCATCGTGTCGGCGGGGCCATGATCTCGGACCGCGCCGGGACCAGCACCGGATTCGCCCTCGACAACCTGCAGAAGAGGGGAGACCTCTTCATCGGCGCCGGCGAGGTGGTCTACGAGGGGATGATCATCGGGGAGGCATCACGCCCCGATGAGATGGTCGTCAACGCGGCCCGGCCAAAACAACTCACCAATATCCGGACCCATGCCTCCGACGAGGCGATCAATCTCAGACCTCCCCGGGATCTGACCCTCGAGACCGCGATCGAGTGGATCGCCGATGACGAGCTGGTGGAGGTGACCCCGACCGCGATCCGGGTCCGCAAGCGCTATTTGAGTGATGCCGATCGTCGTCGATACGGGAAGAAGAGCTGAGATTCCTCTCAGGCCGCCAGCCCGATATGGACGCTGACGCGGACGTCGGATCCCGAGCCGGTCAGCATCTCAGCAGTCTGTCCACAGGCACAGCGGTAGCGCACCACCAGCCCGGCTTTGGTGTTGACGATTCCTTGCAGGTCGGAGGCCCAGATCAGGGCCTCCGAACCGATGATGTCACACTGGGCGAGGAACACCACGAACCTCCTTGGTCAAGGTGAGCCGATAAGAGCCCAGCTTCAACGTGCGTGGCTTGACGACGGCTTTTGCCCGTCGGTATGCATTGGCTTCCTCGCGTCGATCGTCGAGGATTCGCTGCGCCACGATGTATGCGATGGCGGGATGCCCAATCATGGGAACCTCCTCTTGACGTAATAACCGTTCATCCGTACACTTGTTACCATATCGATCGGGGTGTAATAAGTCAAATGAATTTCTCTCATTACTCAGATCAAACTGTCGAACTGGCCGTGGACCTCGTCAACACCGATGAGCTGACCGGCGACGAGATGGGGACCCTGGACGAGTTGATGGCTTTTCTGACCCGCTACGAGTCACTCCTCCCCACCGAAGAGAAGCCGGCGACGGAGAAGGACCTGAAGAAGCTTCACAGACTTCGTGATGAATTGCGGGCGATTTTCACCGCCCCCGACGTCGCCACAGCGGTGTCCCATCTCAATCGGATCCTGGAGAAGAACAGCGCCACCCCACGTGTCTCGATGCACGACGGTGAGCCCCATCTCCATTACGAGCCGGTGGACGCCCCGATGGCATCCCGGGTTGGAGCGATCGCGGCCATGGGTCTGGCCGGCGTGATCGTGGACCATGGGATCGACCGCTTCGGAACGTGCAGTGCCAGCAACTGCCGCGATGTCTTCGTCGACACCACTCGCAACCGGTCGCGGGTCCACTGTTGCCACAGCTGTTCAACCCGTGAGGCAGTGGCTGCCTACCGCAAACGCCAGTCCGCACTCTGACGCACAGGCCTTCACCCAACCACGGGCACACCCCTAGATTGCGACTATGGCCACCACGATCACGCCGCGCTCGAGCCGCCCGATCTGGTGGTGGATCCATGACATCACCGTCGGCCTCCTCTCGGGCTTCGGAGTCGGGACCATTGCCGGGCTGTTCCTGAACCGTCTCGTCGAAAACAACGTCGTCGTGCTCGTCTGCGCCATCCTCGGCGCCGCCGCCGGGATCTACGTTCTCATCGAGAACCACCGGGAATCTCGGCGGTTTCTCAACGGGATCGTGGTCGTGAGCTGGGTGCTACTGCTCCTGTCGGCCGGTTTCCTCGCCCTATTCATCTGGGCGATTCTCAACTTCGAGTAGGACCTCAGACGTCGGAGGGACCGGTGAGGGCGTAGGCAACCGCAGCCTCGAGGCTCATCGCCCGCCCCTCACGGTATGGGATGGCCGCCTCACCTGTTAGCCCCTCCATGGTTTCGTAGTCGAGGGCTTCGATCCGGTTCATCTCGTTGAGCACGATCTCGGTCCCCGAGGAGATGCGGAGCCCATGAAACGCCCCGGCGAGACGAAACGCGCGCTCCCGATCACCCAAGACGAGAGCCAATCCGGCGCACCCGGCAAGAAGTAGCACCACGCCGCTCACATCCCGATGCTCGGCGAACAGGGTCAGCCCTCGGGAGAGGTATCCCCAGGCCTGGTCGTACTCTCCGAGCCCGCGCGATAGGTGCCCCACCTCGAACAAGCCCCAACCCATACCGAACTCGTTCCCGGCTTGCTCGTAGTACTCGATGCTCTGCTTCATGTGGGCAATTGCCCCCGTGACGTCATGGTCCTCGTATGCCGCGACGTTGCCCCATGCCCATTCGACATCGCCGAGCCCACCGATGTCTCCGAGGTCTCGATACAGAGCCCCTGCCTCATCGAGAGCAGAAGCCGCGACTTCCCTTCGATCATCCTGGGCGAACACCGTGGCGAGCGAAACGTTGTAGAGGGCGTTGGCGAGCTCCTTGGGGTCACCGAGGTTTCGATGCAGTCGAACCGTCTCCCGATAGACCTCCAAAGCCTTCTCGAGGTCGGACTGCCACCACAGGATGCCGCCCAGAGCCTCGAGGGCCTTGGCCCTATGCCTCGGCTCACCGCCCTCCAGTGCCAGCACCTCATCCAGCCTCCGACGTGCCTCGTGAAGATGACCCCTCGCCTGCCACAGTCTCCAGGCGGCGGAAGAAAGCCGGAAGGCGAGATCCGCCTCACCTGACTCGACGGCCCAATCGAGCGCTGCGCGAAGATTGTCCTGATCCTGCTCGAGGAGGTCGAGCCACATCCGGCGGTCCCTGCCCAGCAACTCCGGGGCCACACTCTCGACATAGGCGGCATAAGTCTCCAGATGCCGCCGGGCAATCGCCGCAGCGTCACCCGACTCGGTCAGTCGCTCCAAGGCGAACTCCTGGATCACATGGAGCATCCGGAAGCGGAGCCGTCCCTCGACGTCGACCCTCCGGACGAGGCTCTGCTCGACGAGCATTGATAGCGCGTCGATCACTTCCTCGCCCAGTTCCTCGGTTGGCCCACACACCGCCTCGACCTCTTCCAGCCGCGCACCGGCGCTGAAAATGGCGAAGCGAGCAAAGAGTTTCCGCTCCGGCTCGGCGAGCAACTCGTAACTCCATGCGATCGCGCTCTCGATGGTTCGTTGCCGGGCAGGGAGATCGACCGACCCTGAGCTCAACATACGGGCGCTGAGACGGGCCAGGATCTGGTCGACAGGTAACAGGCGAAGCCTCGAGGCCACCAGCTCTATGGCAAGGGGCAGGCCATCGAGACGGCCCACCAGCTCGGCAACTGCCGGCGCGATGTCGACCGTCAGCCTGAAATCCGGGCGTACCGCCATTGCTCGATCGGTGAAGAGATGGATGGCCTCGGACTGCATCAGGGTCTCTAGATCCGCACCCGGATCGACCCCGGAGATGCCGAGAGGCGGCACCGGGAGCTCCTGCTCCCCGCTGATCCGAAGCGGCGCACGAGATGTGACCACCACCTTGGTACGTGGCGAGGCTCGCACCAGCTCGGCCACCAGCGGCGCGCCATCGAGCAACTGCTCGAAGTTGTCCAGGATGAGCAGGATGCCCTTGTCGGACAGTTGGCTGTTGAGACGCACCGCCGGTGGCTCCTCCCGGGTCGAGACCTGAATGCCCAGCGTCTCCAGGATGCGCGATGGGATGACCTCCACATCGTTGATCGGTGCGAGATCGACGAAGAACACCCCATCGGGATACCCGTCTGCCACCTCTGCTGCCAGTTGGAGCGAGAGCCGGGTCTTGCCGGTCCCGCCCGGGCCGGTGAAGGTCAGAATCCGGGTGGCCCCAAGCAAACGCACTGCCTCGGCCAACTCCCGGTCCCGTCCCACGAAACTGGTGAGCAGCTTGGGGAGGTTGTTCGGAATGGCATCCAGGGTGCGGAGCAGCGGAAACTCCGACTGCAGCCCCTGCGACACGACCTGAAGGATTGCCTCCGGCTCTGCGAGATCCTTGAGCCGGTGCTTGCCGAGGTCGCGTAGCGAAACACCTTCGGGAAGACTCCGCTCCACCAGCACGGCCGTCGGTTCCGACAGCACTACCTGACCCCCGTGCGCGGAGTCGGCGATCCGGGCGGCGCGATGCACGTCGAGGCCGACATAGTCCGAGGCCCCAAGGGCGCCGAGTCCCGTGTGCAGCCCCATCCGGGACCTGACCACCCCGTCGGATGGCCACGGGTGGTCCATCAGACCGTGTTGCGCCTGCACCGATGCCTGCAGCGCGTCGAGCGCGGCCGAGAAGACGGCAAAGAAGGAGTCCCCCTCGGTCTTGACGACGACACCGTTGTTGTCAGTGATGGCCTTCTCGATCAGATGGTTGTGTGTCTCCAGGACTGGGACCCAGTCATCACCGAGAGCTTGCACCAGCCGCGTCGAGCCCTCGATATCGGTGAAGAGGAAGGTGACGGTCCCCGTCGGCAGCGCTGGACGAGTGGAGGGAGACACCATCAGAGACGATAGTTCGGCCCGTTCCCCCGCCCTACCCCACAGCGGGTATGACCTTCTCCCCGTAGGCCTCCAAAGTCCCATCCATGTCGTCGTGCATCAGGTAGATCCCGAAATGGCCGACACCGAGCGTCTTCAGGAGATTCAACTTTTCTATGTGTGCCTCCACCGGGCCGGTCACGCAAAAGCGGTCGACGATGTCGTCAGGCACGAACTCGGTCGACGGATTGCCCGACTTGCCGTGGTGGTCGTAGTCATACGACTCCCGAGCCCTGATGTAGTCCGAGAGGACCTGCGGGACTTTGTCACGATCCTCCCCGTAGCGGTTCACCATGTCGACCACGTGATTGCCGACCATGCCCCCGAACCACCGCAATTGGTCTCTCTGATGGGCCAGGTCATCGCCGACGTAGGCCGGCGCCACCACGCAGATCTCGACGTTGTCCGGGTCCCGTCCGGTGGATTCCGCAGCTGATCGCACGGCGGCGACGGTCCACTCGAGGATCTGCGGGTCGGCGAGCTGGAGGATGTAGCCATCGGCGTGCTCGCCCGCCGTGGCC
Organism: uncultured Acidobacteriota bacterium; assembly: GCA_963810465.1. GTDB lineage: Bacteria > Actinomycetota > Acidimicrobiia > Spongiisociales > ZC4RG35 > JARDZU01. The sequence goes on from CAWENM010000013.1 coordinate 153,454, forward strand.
AGCGCCTTGGGGCCATAACCGGCGACCCAGATCGGGAGATCCCAGCCTTCTGTGATCCACGGGATCCGCAGTTGCTTGCCGTTGTAGTCCACTTCCTCCCCGGCGACGAGGGCCTTGATCACCTCCATCGACTCAACCATCGTCTGAAGGGTCTTCGGCTGACGTCCGATGTAACGAAGGGCCGAGTCCCCCCGACCCATCCCGCAGATCGTGCGCGGGCCGTACATGTCGTTCAGGGTGGCGAAGAGCGAGGCGAGCACGGTCCAGTCACGCGTCCCGGGATTGGTGACCATGGGCCCGACGACCAATCCCCGGGTCTCGGCGAGGATGCGCGAATAGATGACGAACGGCTCCTGCCACAGGACGTGGGAGTCGAACGTCCAGACATGACTGAACCCGAGGTCTTCGGCCCTCTTGGCCAGCTCGATCACCCTCGTTGCTGGCGGGTCGGTCTGCAGGACCACGCCGAAGTTCACGCGAAACCAATGCTTTTGGCGCGGAGATCCGACCCCATAGGGTCGGATCTCCGCGCCAGAACGAATCGCATCCCACTCATGGCACGAAACCTAACGGGCCATTCGCCCTGATTTGGACCAATCCCGAGGGGCTGAGGCGGCGAATGCTGTCGAAAGGAGGCTCGATGAGCTACGTAAAGACTTACGCCAGGATCCTGGGTTGGACATTTGTCGCGGTCGGAGTGGTGGGGTTCTTCCTCACCGGCTTCGGCGGGTTCTTCGGAATGGACGGTGAGGAGCTGATCCTCTTCGGGATCAATCCCGCGCACAACCTGGTCCATCTGATCCTCGGCGTTACCTATCTGATCGGCGCCAGGGCCACCGAGGCGGGCGCACGCGCCGTGGTCTTGATCCTCTCCGCGGCGTATCTGCTGGTGGGGGTGCTCGGTCTGATCCTGATCGACACCAGCGCCAACGTCCTGGCCATCAACTAGGCCGACAACGTCCTCCATTTGGCAGTGGGCGCTCGCTCGGGGTTGTGGCCGCCTCCGCCAGACGGGGGACACAACCGGCGCAAGCCTGAGCCCCTGGTCGGCACGAGCGGGGATGGGGCACGGGTGGGCCCCATCCTCTCTCCGTCCCTCCACGTAATTGGGACATGCAGACCTGTATGTGAAACTGTGGGTCCCAATTACGAGCAGGGCTCCGATGCAATATCCACTGTCGGACGAAACGAGGTTCTACCACCATCCCGGTGTCTTCCACCTCGAGAGCGGTGAGACACTCGAGGACGTTCAGGTGGGTTATCGGACGTGGGGTGAGCCCCGATCCGACGCCATCCTGATCTGTCACGCCCTCACCGGGAGCGCCGACGCCGACGAGTGGTGGGAAGGCCTGTTCGGACCCAACCGGTCGTTCGACCCGGAGCAGGACTTCATTATCGCCAGCAACGTGCTCGGCGGTTGCTACGGGACCACCGGGCCGACCTCGGTGCGACCGAACACGGACCGGTGGTACGGGCACGACTTCCCCCGGGTCACGATCAGGGACATGGTCGATCTCCAGGCCGGCTTGCTCGACCATCTCGAAGTCGAGACGCTGAGTCTCGTCATCGGTGGGTCGATGGGTGGCATGCAGGCCCTGGAATGGGCCGCGATGTACCCCGACAAAGTGGGAGGCGGGGTGGCGATCGGAGTGGGCTCCCATCATTCGGCGTGGAGCGTCGCCTTCTCCGAGGCACAGAGGGCCGCCATCTGGGCCGACCCGAAATTCCTGGACGGCGCCTACCAGCCAGGTCTGGGGCCGGACAACGGTCTCGCCGTGGCCCGGATGATCGCCATGATCTCGTATCGGGGCAAGGCGAACTTCGAGTCCCGATTCGGGCGCAAGACACTCGAGGACGAGTTCGAGATCCAGTCGTACCTCCGCTATCAGGGCCAAAAACTGGTCGTTCGCTTCGACGCCAACACCTATCTCCGTCTGGTCGACGCCATGGACAGCCATGACCTGGCGCGGGGCCGCGGCGAGATGGACCAGGTCCTGGCGGGGTTGAAGACCCCATTCCTCACCGTGGGCATCTCGAGTGACATCCTCTACCCGGCCACCGAGGTGGAAGAGCTCGCCACCGCCCTCCCCAACGCCCGTTATCAGATGCTGCATGCCCCGCAGGGTCACGATTCGTTCCTCATCGACATGGCCAATCTCGACGGCATCGTGAGCCGCTTCAAGCACGACCTGGCCCGGGGCATAACCCCCGCTGATGATTTCGCCACGGGCGCGGGGCGCGGCTCATCTTGGGCCTTCTGAGTGGTGGGTGGTGGGTGGTGAGTCGTGAGTGTCTTACCTCTTCAACTCCTGCCTGACACGGCTGAGGTCCATGGCTCGGGTCGACTGAGCGTGGGCGGTTGTGACGTATCGGACCTGGCCGCCGAGTTCGGGACTCCGCTTTTCGTCTACGACGAGACGCATCTCCGCTCCCGCTGTCGTGAGGCGGTGGCCGCCTTCCCCGACGGGGTGGCCTATGCAACGAAGGCGTTTCTGTGTGGGGCGATGGCCCGGCTCGCTCACGAAGAGGGGCTCTTGCTCGATGTGGCGACCGGCGGCGAGATCCACATCTCGCAGGCGTCCGGTGTCCCGGCCGACCGGCTCGTCTTCCATGGGAACAACAAGTCGCCCAACGAGCTGAGGACCGCGCTCGATATTGGTGTGGGCCGAATCGTGATCGACTCCATGGTCGAGATGGACAGGATCGAGATGCTGGTAGCCGCCGGGGCGCCTGCTCCCACGGTCTTGATCAGGGTCAATCCCGGGATCGAGGCCCATACCCACGAATACCTCCGCACCGGCGCCGCCGACTCCAAGTTCGGGATCACCACCGAGGGGGGCGAGGCAGGCGCGGCAGTGGCGCGGGCCAGGGCTTCTGTGGCGATGAACCTGATCGGCATTCACGCCCATGTCGGCAGCCAGGTCTTCGACGTGGCTTCGTTCGAGAGAGCCATCGACGTCATTGCCGGATTCGCCGCGTCGCTCGACATCCAGGAGCTCTCCATCGGCGGGGGCCTGGGTGTGGCATACGTGGAGGGTGAGAAAGCACCGACGATCCCGGAGTGGGGCAAAGCGGTGGCCGATGCCGTCAGTGCCTCCGGCATACAAGCGCGAATCATGGCCGAGCCGGGTCGGGCGATCGTCGCCCAAGCGGCACTCACCCTGTACACCGCGGGAACAATCAAAGAGATCCCCGGCGTGAGGACATATGTCTCGGTCGACGGTGGCATGAGCGACAACCCGCGCCCCGTGCTCTATGGCAGCGGCTACGAGGTGTTTGCCCCGCTGGCGACGAGTGCAGACCGCACCCGGCCCATCCGGCTGGTAGGCAAGCATTGTGAGTCTGGAGATGTGCTGGCGTGGAACGCTCGCATCCCTTCAGAGGTGAAGGTCGGTGACCTGCTCGCCACGCCGGTGACCGGTGCCTACGGGCACTCGATGGGGTCCAACTACAACATGGCGCGTCGTCCGGCGGTGGTTTTCGTGGCTGACGGCGACGCTCGCCTCGTGGTGCGACGGGAGACCGATGACGATCTGTTGGCCCGCGACCTGTTCGCCGGGCCGAAATAGGCGTCAGTGCTAGCCGTCCTCCGAGGTGAAGACCGGCTCGAACCAGGCGGCCCGCGCTGCGCAAGGGTCATCGACGACTGTGAGCGTGAGCATCGCGTCATCGATGACGGCCTCGTATACACCGGTCTGTCCGGGGCACTCGCCGGCCACGCCCGAGACGAAGATGAAGTTCCCTTCCTGCCTCGCAACGAAGCCTCCCGTGAGGGGCTGATCCGGATCGGCCTCGGGGCCCAGCACCACGTAATCGCCGGCATCGTTGACTCTCAACACAGAGCGATCGTTCTCCCAGCTGCCCGACAGATCCGACAGGGCCGGTGGTCCGCTCGATGACCGCGTGAACGGGAAGGCGAACGCCTCGTCACGAAAGTCGCAAGGTTCATCGACGACCGACAGATGCAACTCCTCGCCGACCAGCTCCCCTTCGTAGACACCGGTCTCACCGGGGCAGGGATTGGGATTGGCGCTGGTCGCGAATATGAGCTGGCCGTCCTGGAGGGCAACGAACCCGATCACACCTGTGGGCGTCTCTGTGCCGTCGGCGTCGATTTCGAAAAGCTCGTACGAGCCGCCCTCGTCGAACACGAGCGAGTTGGCCTCACTCTCCCACCGACCGACCAGATCGGAGAGAGCGACGGGCCGCGCGACAAGTGGCTCGGTGGTGGTCGGGGACGTCGTCGCAAGCGTTGTGACGCTCGTCGAAGATGTCGTCGTCTCATCGACTGTGGTCTCCCCGCATGAAGCGACGACGAGGGCCCCGACGACGAGCAAGAGCCGGGCCCGATGCGGGCGCTGTCTCACCCGTGCGTGGGGAACCCGAGATCCACTCCGCGGTGGATCGGGTCGGCCCAGCGAGAGATCACCACCTTCTGCCTCGTGTAGAAGTGCACCCCTTCCGGACCGTAGATGGCATGGCTGCCGAAGATGGAGTCCTTCCAGCCACCGAAGCTATAGAAGGAGAGCGGCACGGGGATCGGGACGTTGATCCCGACCATTCCCACTTCGATCTCGGACTGGAACTTGCGGGCCGCGCCGCCATCGTTGGTGAAGACTGCGGTGCCATTGCCGTATGGATTCTCATTGATGAGCCTGATCGCCTCTTCGAAGTGATCCATCCGCACAGTGGACAGAACGGGGCCGAATATCTCATCCGTGTAGATCGACATCTCGGTGGTCACGTTGTCGAACAGCGTCGGGCCGAGGAAAAAGCCGTTCTCGTGGCCGTCCACGACCAGATCCCGGCCATCGGCAACGAGTAGCGCTCCTGCCTTCTCGCCTGCGTCTACATAGCCACGGACCTTTTCCAGGTGTTGCTTGGTGACGAGGGGGCCCATCTCGACTCCGGTCTCGTGACCGGGGCCTACCTTCAACTTCTCGATCCGCGTCCTCACGCCTTCTATCAGCGAGTCGCCGGCGTCACCCACAGCGACAACGGCCGAGATCGCCATACAGCGCTCCCCCGCCGAGCCATAGCCTGCCGAGACCGCCGCGTCCGCCGCCAGGTCCATGTCGGCGTCCGGGAGGACGATCATGTGGTTCTTGGCGCCGCCCAATGCCTGGACTCGCTTGCCGTGACTGGTCCCGGTCTCATAGATGTAACGAGCGATTGGAGTAGACCCAACGAAGGAGACGGCGGCCACCATCGGATGGGTGAGGAGAGCGTCCACCGCCTCCTTGTCACCATGGATCACGTTGAACACACCTTCGGGCAGCCCGGCTTCGGCTAGCAACTCGGCCGCCAAGAGGGAACACGAAGGGTCCTTTTCCGAAGGCTTGAGGACGAAAGTGTTGCCACAGGCGATGGCGATGGGGTACATCCACATCGGGACCATCGCCGGGAAGTTGAACGGAGTGATGCCGGCGACGACACCGAGCGGCTGGCGAATGGTGTATGTGTCCACTCCCGTCGAGACCTGTTCCGAGAAATCCCCTTTGAGGAGGTGGGCGATGTTGCAGGCGAACTCGACCACTTCCAGGCCACGTTGCACCTCGCCGAGGGCATCGTCGATGGTCTTTCCGTGCTCGGCTGTGAGGAGCTTTGCAAAATCCAGCTTTCGCGCAGCGACGAGCTCGCGGAAGGCGAACATGATGTTCTGGCGCTGCGTGAGGGAGGAGAACCGCCAGGTCTCGAAGGCGCTGCGTGCAGTCTGGACAGCGCGATCGACGTCGGCGGCCGAGCCCAGCTCCACCTCACCGGTCTGCTCGCCGGTGGCCGGATTGAACACTTTCCCGACCCGTCCGCTTGTCCCCCCGGTCAGCTGGCCGTCAATCCAGTGCTGGATCTGCCTCATCGGGCGAATCTACACCGGGAGGGGGGATACGCCGAGACCGAGTCCAGCCGCTGCAATGGTTGGGCCGGCCCTGTCGTGGGTAAGTTGGCGACGTGGTCAAGTTCAAAAGAGAAGCCACTGGCCCCGGCCAGGTGATCGATCGCCGTGGAGCTGGTGGCGGCTACCGGCCAGGCATGGGAACGCTGGGTGTCGGCGGAGGTGCCGTTGGCATCATCATCGTCTTGCTCCTTACTCTTTTGGGTGGTGGAAGCGATCTGAGCGGTCTCACCGAAGTCCTGCAACCGGCAGGTGGGGTGCAGCCGGAAACGGGGAACACACTCGACCCGTCGGTCGATCCAGAGACCGATCTAGCGGCGTTCCTCGAGGAAGTCCTGCAGGACACTCAGGGGATGTGGGTGGGCGTCTTTGAGGAGTCCGGACTCGATTACAGACCCACGGACCTGGTTCTGTTCAACGGTTTCACCCAGTCGGAGTGTGGTGGTGCGCAGGCGCAGTCCGGGCCTCATTACTGCCCGGCCGACGAGCTGGTTTACACGGATCTGGACTTCCTCGGCGAGCTGCAACGCCGGTTTGGCGCAGCCGGTGACACCGCCCAGGCCTACATCCTCGCTCACGAGGTTGGTCATCACGTCCAGCATCAGCTGGGTATTACCGAGCAGGTCCAGAGCGCGGGCACCAATGAAGCCAGTGTCGCCTTGGAGCTCCAGGCCGACTGCTTTGCCGGTGTCTGGCTCTCCACCTTGAAATCAGGGGAATCGGCCGCCCTCCTCGAATCGGGCGACCTCCAGGAAGCCTTGAACGCGGCGGCTGCGGTCGGTGACGACGCCATCCAGCAGCAGACCACCGGCCAGGTGAACCCGGAGTCGTGGACCCATGGAAGCTCGGAGCAGCGCTATCAGTGGTTGAACCAGGGATTCACTACCGGCTCACCGGGCAGCTGCGACACCTTCGCCTCTTCTTGAGCCACGACGCAATCAGGTATTTAGGTCTGTTCCTTTACGCCCTGTAAACCGATACCTTGGCATCGTGAGCGGCGACCCCGGGTTACCCCTCTCGGTTTCTCTCCAAATATGTCACTACTCCACACCGCCATCCCGCTCGTCGCCTACGCAGTCGGGTTTCAGACCCTGGTCTACTTGCTTTTGCCAGTCCGCTTCCGTCCCACCTGGGCGCCGCTCGCCACCAGTTCGGTGGGAGCAGCGGTCGTAGTGGTCGCAGCGCTCTGGTTCGGCCCGGAGACGATCGGTCTCGCCGGCCCCGACGGCGGGCTGCTCGCCTCCTGGGGATCGGCGACTCTGGTGGCGATGTGCACTGTCGGAGTGGTGATGATGAGCCGGCCCCAGCTGCGTGGCCACCTCGCCGACCCCCGGATGGGGGCGATGTCCAGTCGGACCGCCGCCGCCCACATCCTGGTTCGGATACCGCTGATCACAGTTGTCATCGAAGAGGCTGTGTTTCGTGGGGTCCTTCATGCGGCCCTCATCGCCGTCTACCCCGAGCCGATGGCTCTCTGGGGAGGCGCCGTGTTGTTCGGGCTCTGGCACATCGGCCCCGGGCTCGATCAAGCTCACGCCAATGACAGGCGCAGCATGGCCCGCTTCGTCCACGTAGCTATCACCGTGGTCGCCACCACCGCGGCGGGAGCCTTCCTGGTCTGGCTTCGCATCGAGACGGGATCGATCTGGGTCCCGGTGGCGGTTCATGCCGGTGTCAACATGACTCTGGCCGCATTCGCCCGGCTAGCTACCAGGACCAAGGTCGCACCGGTACCCGCGCTGGAGATGGCGGCCTAGCCCCCCTCGGCCCTTCGGGCCACTCCCCTCAACGTCGCTTCGCTCCTGGGGGGAGAAATGCTCAGATCAGGTATTGATTGGTGCCCCGCTTGAGGTACCGGCCGTCCCCTGGATTTCCCAGGTACTCATCGTTCTCGACGATGATCCGACCCCGGGTGAGCACGCACTTGACCTTTCCGGTGACCTCGAGGCCCTCGTAGGCCGAGTAGTCGACCCGCATGTGCTGGTTGTCCACCGAGATGACGTGCTTCTCAGTGGGATCGAAGATCACGATGTCGGCGTCGGCCCCCACCGCGATCGTCCCCTTCTGCGGGTATAACCCGAACATCTTGGCCGGGGTCGTCGCCGTGATCTCCACGAACCGGTTGACACCTATTCGCCCCTGGTTGACGCCACCGTCGAAGAGCACTTCCATGCGCGGCTCGACGCCGGGCATGCCGTTGGGGATCTTGGAGAAGTCTTCTTCGCCGAGTCGCTTCTGCCGACCCAATTCTGGATGATCGTTGAAGCAGAACGGGCAGTGGTCGGTAGAGACCACCTGGAGATCATTGGTCCGCAGCCCTTGCCATAGGGCGTCCTGGTGACCCGCGGCCCGGTCTCGCATCGGGGGTGAGCAGACGTACTTGGCTCCCTCGAACCCGTTTCCCAGATTGTCGAGATCGAAGAAGAGGTATTGGGGGCAGGTCTCTGCGAACACGTTGAGACCACGGTCCCGCGCCTGTATGACTTCGTTCACCGCCTCCTTGGCCGACGTGTGGACGATGTAGAGCGGAGCACCGGTGAGCTCGGCGAGAACGATGGCGCGATGAGCAGCCTCTCCCTCGAGCAGGGCCTTGCGCACGAGCCCGTGGTGGAGGGGGTCGGTCTGGCCTCGCTTCAACGCCTGCTCGACGTAGACATCGATGGCGATCCCATTCTCGGCATGCATGCAGATGGTCGATCCGTTCTCCGCTGCCTTCTGCATTGCGAGCAGGATCTCGCCATCGTCGGAGTAGAAGACCCCGGGGTAGGCCATGAACAGCTTGAACGAGGTCACACCCTCGTCCACCAGCACGTCCATCTCTTTGAGAGTCTGCTCGTTGATGTCGCCGGTGATCATGTGGAGGCCGTAGTCGATGGCCACGTTGCCGTCGGCCTTCTCCCTCCAGGCCTCGTAACCCTCCATGGCCGAGCCGCCCTTGGTCTGGACCGCGAAGTCGATGATCGTGGTGGTCCCGCCCCAGGCTGCGGCCCGGGTCCCGGTCTCGAAATTGTCCGAGGCGAAGGTGCCGCCGAAAGGAAGCTCCATGTGGGTATGGACGTCGATCCCCCCCGGGAGCACGTATTTGCCCGAGGCATCGATCACCCTTTCGGCGCCTGACTCCCAGTCGTGTGAGCCCGGTGCGGCCAGGGCGACCACCTTCTCCCCTTCGACCAGCACATCGGCGCCCATCGTCTCGGTCGCGGTGACGACCGTCCCTCCCTTGATCATGGTCCTAGCCATGGCCAACCTCCTTCTTTCAGGGGGCTACCAGATCACCGTATGCATCCGGGCGCCGGTCCCGATAGAACGCCCACTGCTGGCGCACCTCCTCGATCATGTCGAGGTCCAGATCGCGGATCACCAGCTCCTCCTCGGTGTCCGAAGCCGACTCGCCGATGACCTGACCCCTCGGATCGACGAAGTATGAGGACCCGTAGAAGTCGTTGTCACCGAACGGCTCCTGCCCGACCCGATTGATGGCGCCGACGAAGTACTCGTTGGCGACTGCCGAGGCCGGTTGCTCCAGATTCCACAGGTACATCGACAGCCCGCGGCTGGTGGCAGAAGGGTTGAAAACGATCTTCGCCCCGTTCAAGCCGAGGGCGCGCCATCCCTCCGGGAAATGCCGGTCGTAACAGATGTAGACGCCGATGCGGCCCACTGCGGTGTCGAAGACCGGATAGCCGGTGTTGCCCGGGCGGAAGTAGAACTTCTCGAAGAAGCCCTTCACGTGGGGGATGTGGGTCTTGCGGTACTTGCCCAGATAGGTGCCGTCGGCGTCGATGACGGCCGCCGTGTTGTAGTAGAAGCCCTCCTGCTCCAACTCGAAGATGGGCACCACCAGGACCATCCCGGTCTCCTTGGCGAGGTCCTGCATGAGCTGGGTGGTAGGCCCGTCCGGGATCGGCTCGGCGTACTCGAAGTGCTCGTTCTCCTGCACCTGACAGAAGTACGGGCCGTAGAAGAGCTCCTGGAAGCACATGACCTGAGCTCCCTGCTTCGCCGCCTCCCGGGCATAGTCGGCATTTTTCTTGATCATCGTGTCCTTGTCGCCGGTCCACTCGGTTTGGACGATGGCGGCCCTGACGATGTTGGGCATTCAGACCTCCCTTTTGGGCAAAACTAGCGTGTGCAGCCAGACAGCTCAGACGTGTCCAGCTGCACACGGCACGGCTGTCTAGCTGCCACCCTCCTGCAGCTCGATGTCGCGTCGCTCGAAGCCCTCTCCGCTCGCATCGGCGTCGCCGAGAGCATCGACCGCGGCCTGGGCCAGGTCGGTCCGGTAGACGTCGTCGGGGATCTCCACTCCTTGGAGCTCGACGACCTGCTCGTTGGCGATGGAGATGGTCTGATCCCAGAGCTCCTCGTTCATGACCCCGATGCCGTTGGTGGCGGGGAAGATGAGACCGAGGATCTCGTTGAGCTGCCACTCCTGATGACTCTGGCCCAGTGTCGAGCCGTTGTTCAGCACGACGTCGACACATTCGTCGAAGGCGTCGAGACAGTGGATCCAACCCTGGAAGGTGGCGGTGAGGAACCTGGTGGCGATGTCCTCGTTGCCCTCTTCGGCGATCCAGTCGGAGGTGACCCACAGACCGTCCTGGAGCATCGCCGTAGCGACTTCCGGGTCGTTGTAGTCGATGATGCTGAGGTCATCCGGCGTGTACAGCTCGCCGGTGTCGGGATTGACCGCCTCCAGGACCTGGGCGTACTCGTTGTAGATCATGGCCTCGGCGGCATCGATCTCGTCGTTGAGAAGCGCATTCATGGTGAAGTCCTGCGCCACCAGCTCGCCGACCGTCACGTCGAACTTCTCGATGGCGGCTAGCACCTCGTATTCGTTGCCGAAGCCCCAGTTGCCCACTCGCTTGCCCTCCCAGTCCGCCGGGGTCTCGATGCCCGAGTCGGCCCAGGAGACCTGGAGGGTGCCCGACCGCTCGAACACCTGGGCGATGTTGATGATGTCTGCGCCGCCCTCACGGGAGACGAGGGCCTTGGGAACCCAGGCGATGCCGAACTCGGCGCCACCGGTGGCCAGGACTTGCTGCGGGACGATCTCCACCGCTCCCTCGAGGATCTCGACATCGAGGCATTGCGCCTCGTAGAAGCCGTTGTCGAGGGCGACGTAATAGCCGGCGAATTGCGACTGGGCGAACCATTGCAACTGGAGTCGGACAGGATCGGGCTCGGTGCATTCCGCGGCGGGTGCAGTCGTCCCGCCTCCCTCGCCACCTGTCTCGCCGCCGTCACCACATGCGGCCAGGACGATTGCCAGCGCGGACAGCCATATGACATGGCGGCGCCATCTACTCGTGTTCATCGAATTTCCTCCATCTCTGTTTGCCTGCGCACGTTATCCGCCGGGGCCACGGCTCGCGCCGGGCAATCGGTTGCTACTCATTGGTGCGAAAAGAGACATGCCAGGGCATCAGCCATCGCTCGGCGGCCAGGATCAGCAGATAGAAGGTGACGCCCAGGATCGAGGCCACGAGGATCGCCGCCCACGCGTCCGGGAACTGAAACAGCTGCGCCCGGTTGACGATGTATTGCCCAAGCACGTCCTGTGGGCCGCCGAAATACTCGGCGATGATGGCGGCGATGAGTGACAGGACGCTGGCCACCTTCAGCGAGGAGAAGAAATAGGGCAGGGACCGGGGAATGCGGATCCTTCGTGTCACCTCCGACGGGCTCGCCGCCAGCGATCGCATCAACTCGAGCTCGGCGGGATCGACCTCGAGGAGCCCACGGGTGGTGTTGATCATCACAGGGAAATAGACCACCACAGCCACGACGGCCATCTTGGAGAACGGGTTGGTCAATCCGAACCAGTTGTTGAAGATCGGGGCCAGTGCCGCGATCGGGGTGGCGTTCAGCACGATGGCGAGAGGGAGCACACCTTGCCGGAACCCGACCCAGTGGGCGGCAGCCAGAGAGGTGGCGACGGCCAGGCTGGTGCCCAGGACGAACCCGCCCGCCGCTTCGAAGAGGGTCCTCATCCCGGCACCCCAGATGACGCCGAACGTCTCCGAGAAGCTGGTCAGGATCTCGCTTGGCTTGGAGAGGACGAATGACTCCACCCCAAAGAGCCTCGTCAGTCCTTCCCAGAGGAGGAGCACCCCGAGAAAGGCGAAGACGGCCGGCAGATAGCGTCGCACCAGGCGTGCCGGAGACGTGCGTCGCCCGCTGCCCGGGACGTCGCCTTCGAATGAGGCGAATACGTCTGTGGTCGATGTCTCCCGAATCGAGTCGTCACGGTTCAGGTCGTCGCGCTCGGTCACGATGCGCCACTTCCCGATTCGCCCCGGCGCAGAGCTTCCCTCACCTCGATCACGAGCTCGAAGTATCTCGGGTCCTCGCGGGTGTCCAGGTCACGCCGCGGAGGGAGGTCCACCACGATCTCGTCGCTGATCCGACCCGGCCGGGGCGACATCACCACGACCCTCGTCGAGAGAAAGACCGCCTCAGGGATGGAGTGAGTCACGAAGACAACACTCGTCCCGGTCTCCCCCCATACCCGGAGCACCTCCTGCTGCATCGCTTCCCGGGTCATCTCGTCGAGAGCGCCGAACGGCTCGTCCATCAGCAGCAGCGCCGGCCGGAAGGCCAGCGCCCTGGCGATGGCCACTCTTTGCTGCATGCCGCCGGAGAGTTGCCAGGGATAGTGGTCGGCGAAGCCCCCGAGCTGGACCAGATCGAGCATCTCCCGGGCGCGGTTCGGTCGCTCGGCGTCGGGGAAGTCCATGATTTCGAGCGGCAGCTCGACGTTCTTCTGGACGTTGCGCCAGTCGAGCAAGGTCGCCGACTGAAACACGATGCCGTAGTCACGATCGAGACGGGCCTGACCCGGTTCCTTCCCGTTCACCACGAGAGTCCCGGTGGTCGGGCTGACCAGGTCGCCGATCAGCCGGAGGAGAGTGGACTTGCCACAACCCGAGGGCCCGATGAGGGACACGAAGTCGCCACCGGCGATGTCGAGGTCGATACCCCGCAGCGCCTCGGTTTCAGCCTCACCGGTGCCGAATACCTTGCCCACATCCCGCGCTTCCACTACCGGTGCGCTCACCCGGCCAACCTCCGGTTGGCACCGATCCAGCGGTGCTCGAGTGCGGTGATGAGACCGACGAAGGCGATTCCGGCCAACCCGGCAATCAACACCGCGGCAAAGAGCTTCTCCGGCGCCGCCGTGAATTGCTGGGAGAACTGGAGCAGGTCGCGCCCGAGGCCGCCGCGCAGCCCGGCGGGGAGCTCTCCCACGATCGCCCCTATGACACTGGCAGCCGCCGAGACTTTGAGGGCGGTGAATATGTATGGCATCGCCGCCGGGACCTGGAGCTTCCAGAGGACCTCGCGCGGTGAGCTGGCATAAGACCTCATCAACTCCATGGAGGTTGGGTGCGGCGAGCGCAAACCTCGCAGGGTGTTGATGGCGACCGGGAAAAAGGTGAGATAGGCGGCGATGAGCGAGACGCTCAACCATTGCGGCAGGTTCACGCGTCCGCCCCAGACCACCACCATCGGGGCGATGGCAATGATCGGAACGGTTTGGGAGGCCACGACGTAGGGCATGAAGGCTCGCTCGGACATGGTCGACCGGACGAACAAGACACCGAGCCCAAATCCCACGGCTCCGCCAATCAGAAACCCGACAAACGCCTCACGGAGCGTCATCAGGGCCGCCTTCAGCTCGACGAAGATGAATGGCGGCCCGTTTCGTTGTGCCGGCTGGAAGAGCGCGAGGAAGATGTCCCAGGTATGGGGCATTGTGCGATTGTCAGGCCGGACCGGGTTCTCCCAGCCCATCGCGGTCCAGATCAGCTTGTAGCCCTCCCAAAGCAGGACGAAGACGATCACGACCGCGAGGATCGAGAAACCGGCTCGGGCAACCCGTCGATTCGCTCCTCCCATGGCGGCGAGACTCTAACGAGAGGCGACCGTCCTGCCTCCCGTCAATGGCCGACCGAGCGTGGCTCGTCGTTGGGGTCGGGGAGGCCGGTGCGCGGGACCTCGACGTCCCGCGTGCGATCGAGTCGCTTCGCCGTCGGGTAGAACAGAAGGGCGAAGACGGCAAGGGCGAGACCAGAGAAGATGAGCGTTCGTTGGACCCCGAATATCCCGGCCAGGACGGGGGCGATGGCCAGAGGCAACAGATGGCCAACCTCGGAATGGACCTGAGTGACCCCGGTGATCCTCCCCATCAGGGCCTCGGGCGAATTGAGCTGGATAAGAGTGCGTAGCAGCGGCGCCATGACCCCGATGATCAAGCCCCAGAACACGCCGGCCGCCACAACCACCCGAAGCTGATCGGTCCCGACGTAGGCAAGCACCCCAACCGAGTTGAGGGCAACGATCAGCACCAGCGACCTTGCGGTGCGGTACTTCGCCGGGAGACGGGATGCGACCCAGGTTCCGGCCACCAGACCGAGCCCGAAGATCGAGTTGACCCAGCCCAACGTCGCCGGCTCCACCTGGAGGATGTCCCGGTAGAACAGAGGCTCCAACGCGCTGAACGTCCCGAACAGGACCCATACCGAGGAACCGATCCAGATGTAGAAGCGCAGCCGATGCTGGCTGTAGGCGTAGCTGAAGCCCTCGCGCAATTCGCGCAGACCCTCCTTCTCCCGCTCCTCTCGAGCCATTTTCCGCACCGACACAGGGATCACGATCAGGGCGGCAATCGCCGAAGTAGCGGCATCTAGGACGAAGATGCCATCGAGGCCCACGGTGCTCGCGATGATCGCACCCAGGGCTGGGCCCAATACGAACGCCGCCCAGGCGGCCCCTTCGATATATCCGTTGATACGGGCCAGGCGATCGGGATCGTCGGTCAAGAACGGCCCAAAGGAAGAGATGGCGGTGAACACGGGGGTGCCGACGAGACCGAGAAGGAAGGTCGCCACCACCAATGCGGGAAGAGTGTCGGCGAAAACCATCCCCAATGCCACCGGGATGAACACGATCTCGGCAGCAATGAGGACGCGGCGTGGGTCGAAGCGATCGACCAACACCCCGGCCACCGCCGAGCCGATCAGGGAGGCGACGCCGAGGGCGGCCATGACGGCAGCCACGCCCGCAGCCGTGGCGTCCAACTCAAATGCCGCCTTACCCCAGATGCCGACAAAGAAGGCCGCTTCTCCACCGCTGCGGGAAATGAACCGAGCCAGGACAACCCGTCGGACATCACGATCTGCCCACATGACGTCTGACGGTACCCGGGGCCTATGGCGCCCTTTCCTGCATTTTCTGGTGGGAAGCCTCTAGCCGCCCGGGGTGAAAGAGATCAGCTCGATCCTGCCACTGCCACCCTGGACCGTGGTCTCCAGCACCACGCCCACTCCCGATGCGTAGTACTTCTCCTCCACCACATCGGGTTCCAGCGGTGTCCACTCTTCGATGACGATGAGATCATCGAACTGCCCGAACGCCGTTTCCTCGCTCACACCAGCTCGGACTACCTCTGCCATGTCCTCGGCATCGCCGGGGTAGTACTCCTGGCGATAGCTGTCGCCCACAGCCGGGTCCGCCTCCATTGCGATCCCGGGCAGCGCCCCATCGACTCCCGCCTCCCAGGCGCCCGCGGTCGACACGATCTCGCCATCCTCGTACTCGGCAGTGTCCTCGCCGAAGTACCAGACATTGCCCTCCTGATCCTGTGCATACCAGTCGTACGTATCTTCCACCAGCGCTCCATCGACCGTCACCGTGTCCCGCACGACCGTGGTTCCGACTCCCATGACCGTTCGCCGTTCATCGGTCACGACCACTTCGATTCGCTCGACCTCTTCCCCGCCAGTCGACTCGTAAACCCACTTGCTGCCGGGAGACCATGGGAGTCGATCGTTGTCGATCTCCGGCACGAAATTCGCAGGATCGATCGTGACCGAATAGTCGCCCCCGTCTCCCGGGTCGATCGGATCGGCCGTGGCCCCGGCACAGCCAGCGAGGAGCAACAGGGCAAGGAGTGTCATCCACACGACCCTCACGATATATCAATACTCGATATAGTTCAAGTCGATATAGTGACCAGAAATGGCACTACCGACGTCTCATTTCCACATTCTGTTCGCCCTCGCCGAAGAGGACCGTCACGGCTATTCGATCATGAAAGAAACCGAACAGCTGACCCAAGGAGACGTCCGTCTCGGGCCGGGAGCCCTCTACGTCGCTCTCGGGAAGCTCTCCGACCAGGGCCTCATCGAGGAGAGGGAAGAACGACCCGCCCCCGATCTCGATGACTCCCGTCGTCGGTATTACCGGATCACCGATGACGGCAGGGCAGTGTTGGGCGGTGAGTTGCAGCGTCTGCATCGGGTCATGGAGCACGCCAAACGAGCGGACCTCGGATGGAACCCGACATGAGCCCCGCCGCTATCCGCCGCCATCAGGCGATGTATCGACGGCTGGTCGCTGTGACGCCAGAGGTGCATCGCTCGCGACATGGAGAAGAGCAAGTCGTCTTGTTTGGCGATCTCCTCAGCAAGGGCGAACACCCTCTCCGATTGTGGATGCGGGCGTTCCCCGACCTGATCACGGTCATCAGCCAGACCGGTGTCCGATTGCCTGACCGCACAACCCGCATCGCCCTCGGCATCGCCTCCCTTGGCCCGATCGGTCTCGGGATGTTCCTCGGGTGGATATCGATAGATGAGTACGGCGACGTACCGATTCTGTTTCCAATCACGGCCGTCGCCCTCGTGTTGCAAGGTTTATTCAGCTTGCTCTGGCTGAGTCATGCGCTCGACAACTGGGAGAAAAGTGCGAGGACTATTTTCGTGGCTGGCGAGGCGGTCGCCTTGATCGTCGGGTCGGTCATCGCGATCGGCTCGAGCGTCCTCCCCGGCACCATGATCGCCGGTGTTGTGATCGCTGCTCAAGCTGGTCTCGGATTGGTCGTAGCCAGGCATTGATCGCTGTGCGCAGCGTCTCCAACGACGAACGACGAGCACGCCTGGCGATCCGGCATCGGCTTGCCACACCGGCCGAGGGTGTCGTCGAGGCCGCCGATTCGATGACCTGCCTTCATTCGTCAGACCCCGTAACGGTGTATCTGTCCGCCCGGGCCCGGGTACCGGGGTTCAAGCAGGGCGACCTGGAGCATGCCCTCTATGAGGAGAAATCACTGGCGCGGATCCATGCCATGCGACGCACCCTGTTCGTGGTGCCGGTCGAGATGGTCTCGATGCTCCATCACTCCTCGACAGTGGCCCTGATCGGCCCGGAGCGCAGACGATTGGCGGGATGGCTGGAGAATTCCGGGATCGCCAAGGACGGCGCGACATGGATCGAGACCGTCTCCAGGAAAACGGTGGCGGCGATGCGGAGACGGGGCGAGGCCGTGGCCGGCGAGCTCAGCAAGGACGTGCCCGAGCTGAACGAGAAGATCACCTTCTACAAGGCCGATGGCTCAGTCCAGAACACCGTGGGTATGACGACCCGAATCCTCTTTCTCCTCGCCACCGAAGGGAAGGTGATACGGGTCAGACCGAAAGGGACCTGGGTCAGCGCCATGTACCGGTGGGCACCGATGGACGAGTGGCTCGGTGGTCCGATTCCTGAGATCTCGAAAGCCGAGGCGCAGTTTGCAGTTTTGCGGAAATGGCTGAGCACATTTGGCCCCGGGACCGAGCTCGACATGAAATGGTGGACGGGATGGCCGGTTACCCAGGTGCGTGCGGCCTTGGCGACCATCGGCGCCGTTGAGGTCGAGTTGGAGTCGGGCACCGGATACGTCCTACCCGATGACCTTGAGCCGGTGCCACGAGTCGATCCCTGGGTTGCGCTGCTCCCGGCCCTCGATCCCACCACGATGGGTTGGAAGGAACGGGAGTGGTACCTGGGACCTCACGCCCCCCGGCTGTTCGACAGCAACGGCAACGCCGGGCAGACGATCTGGGTGGATGGGACGATCGTTGGTGCCTGGGGGCAACGGGTGTCCGGTGAGGTGGTGTGGGAGTTACTCGAGGACATCGGTCGCGACAGGCTCGTCGAGGTCGAGCGTCAAGCGGAGGAACTCGAGACCTGGCTCAGTGACAAGAGAGTCATCGCCCGCTTCGCTTCCCCCCTGGACCGCGAGCTCTCGGCTCGCTGACATCGCTCGCCGCCCTGCCTAGGGTGATGGGCCATGAGACGCGGGATGCCGATTCGCGCCGCTGCTCTACTGGCCATCTGCCTCGTGTCGGCCTGCGGTGGTGATGCTGGATCGACCGTCGTCACGACTGTCACCGATGAGGTGCCCTCGGATGCAACTGTCCCGCCCTCAGACGCAGTGAGCGAGACCCAGACGTCGGTGGTGATCACGGTGACTGGGCTCGCCTTCCCTTCCGAGGTGACGGTGCCGTCCGGCAAGTCGGTGACCTGGGTCAATGAATCGAGCGCGCCCCACGAGGTCCAGATGGACACCTTCGACGGCGCTCCTGCGGATGAGGAGCCGGTGCGGCTGGGCACTGACGAGGAAGGCGGGATCACTCTCGAGCCCGGCATGTGGACGTATTTCTGCACGATCCACCCGTCGATGACCGGCACTCTGATAGTCGAAGGTTGAGCCCTCTCCGCACTCTCATAGGCGAGGACCTGGCTCAGGCGATGAAGGACCGCGACATGGCTCGGGCGAAGACCCTTCGCACCACGCTGTCTGCAATCCAGAACGCAGAGGCGGTCGAGGGTGTCTCCTCGGTGGAAGGGATCGTCGGCTACGGCGACGTGCAACGACGTTCGTTGGGCGATGAGGACATCATCGCGATCATCGCCCTGGAGGTCGAGGAGTTCGAGCAATCCGTGGCGGAGTATGAGCGAATCGGCCAGACCGATCGTGCCCGTGGATTGCAAGTGGAGCTCGAGGTGTTGCGGGGCTATCTCCCATCTGACTGACTCACGTCTGGCCCGGCAAAGGCTGCTTGAACCGTCCCGCCGGAACCGGGGAACCGGTGCGCACAAGTGCCAGTTGCCAGGAAGGGGAGGCACCCAGTGCCCATCTGAGACCGGACACGACGCCCTTTCCCACCGTCACCGCCCCGGGTGTCTTGGTCACTCCGAGCACCTCCCGCAGACGAGCGGGAAGCGTGGCGACCGCCGCCTCCATCAGAAACTTGTAGCCGAGCTTGAGACCCGGCTCCAGGGGTGGGTCGGTGAGGAAGTCCACCGCATCGTCCATCTCCGGTGAGGGCGCCACCTCCGGATGCCGCTCGATCCATCGGGACAGCTCGGCGGCAGTCGTGGGCATTGGGTCGGCGCCGAGTAGGGCGCCCACACGTGTTTGCTCGAAGACGAAACGGTCAGTCTCCTCCGGGCTGAGACGATCGGTGCCGAAATTCTGATTGGCAACCAGGAACGATTCCGTTAGAGCGTTGTGGACCCAGGCAGAGAACCCGGGGTCATCGGCGTCGTAGGCGATGCCACGGCTCGAGGTCCCCGACACCACCCGATGGATGCGACGAACCTGAGCCACCGCCTGCTCCACCTCGGGCATGGCGCCATAAGTCGTGGCTGTCACATACGCGGAGGTACGTGACAGCCGGCCCAGAGGGTCCTCCCGATAGTGGGAGTGATCGCCGACACCTGCCACCACCTCGGGGTGGGCAGCCTGGATGAGCAGGGCACGAACGCCGCCCACGAAAGAAGCGGCGTCGCCGATGACACGCCAGGACACCGACTCGGGACCGAACAGCCCCGGATCGCCGCGGTGATCGAGGCTGCGAGCGAGCGGGTAGGGGGCATGACGAAAGGGTGCGGTTGCCGAGGACAGAATGCGCATCCGCAGATCCTCGAAGAAGCCCTCGATCGGCCCCAGGGCCGCGTTATCGCTGGACGTCGCCCCCATGTTTCGCAGCCAGATCGACGGTCGATGTCTGCTCGACTGTGACGAAGGCCTCTGGGTTGGCCTCATGGATGAGGTGCGTCACCGACCACACCTCTTTTCGCGGGACGACGCAGAACGTGACCCTCACTTCACCCGAGAGACCGTCACCGTTGAGCACCGTCGCACCGTAACCCTGTTCCCGGAGCAAGGGTGCGACTGGATCGGTTTGAACGGGTGCCACCACCCGGATCAGGGATTGACCCAGCGCCAGCCACTCCTCGACAACCGAGCCGGCGTAGGTCCCGGCGGCAAAGCCAAGTGCGAAAGCGATCATTCGGGCCGGGTCTTCGAGACCGGCCAACACCCTCGAGATGGCAATGACCCAGACCAACGCCTCGAAGAACCCGAGCAGCGCCGCCGGACCGCGCCGGCCCCTGCTGATCAAGACGATCCGCACAGTGGCCATGCCTACGTCGAGAAGCCGGAGCGTGAATATCAGGAACAGGTCGAGGGCGAGCTGCACGCCCGCCACGGTAGGACGTGCCTAGCCGGCCGCCTGGGAGATCTCTCAGGGCTCGAGGACGATCACCTTGCCGCCCGTCTCGTCGAGGACGACTCCCACCTGATCCCGGATGATCTCCGCCTTGCGCTCCTCTTCGATCCGGTGCTCGGCTGCCGGGCTCAAGAGGACCTCGAGCTCGGCCATGGCGTTGGACATGGCAACACCCATTCCCATGCTGCGCTGCTTTGGCCTGGGGTCGCGGGGCACGACGACGACGATAACTTCGGCAAGCGGTCTAGCGGTCGGTCACGACCCGGCGCCGGTCTAGGCCGGAGACGATCGAGTAGGCGATCACCAGCCCGAGCAGGACGATCCAGGCCCACGACGCCTCGATCACTTCGACCGCCATGTTGAAGTCGGCCTGAAAATCGATCCCGTTGAGCGCGGACACCGACCGCACCTCGCCGTAGAGATCTCCCTGAAAATTGGCTTGGAGCCCACGGGCGGCAGCACGGATCCCGCTCCCGCCCGGGGTGAACGCATCGGTCGCGCCGTCGCCATCCGTCCCCTCGTCGTCGGGGCTTCCACCGTCGGGTCCATCGCCCTGGCCTGGCCCGCCAGGTCCACCGGCGATGATCGTCGTGGTGGTCGAGTCCGGTGTCGTCGACGTCGTGCTCCCGTCGTTATCACCAGGCACTGTCGTGGTGGTCGACTTGCCGTCACCCGGCTCGGTTGTGGTTGGTGCCGGTGAGCTCGAACCGGGGGTCGTCGTGGACGTCGTGCCTTCGGCTCCGGACGTTGTGGTGGTGGACGGCTGGGTGGTCGTCGTCGTGGGCGCCGTGGTCGTAGTCGTCTGGGGGACGGTGGTTGTCGTCGTCGTCGTCGGCTCGACGTAGGTGCCGAGGATCTCGACGGTGTCGACGTACACCTCGCTGCTCAGGAGCAGACCCGAGAAGAGAAAGCGAACCCGGAAATTCTCAGAGCTGTAGTCGCTCACGTCAATGCTGGCGTGCTCGTTGATCCCGGAAGCAAGGTTGTACTGCGCAACGCCAACCCAGCCGCCGCCACCATTGACCTGTACATCCAGAGTCGAGGCGAGTAGCGACGATGTGCTTCTGACGTCGAAGCTGAGGATGATCTCCTCGAGAAGGCTCGTGTCGGCCGATCGCACCGCGCCGATCGAGCCGAGCAGAGTGGTGAGCGCGCTCATGCGCATGCAGGTGCCCGAGCAGTTGCCCGACGAGACGACACGGACGTTGCCCTTCTTCTCGTCCCCGTCGTCGCCGATCTCGCTCCAGGGCCCGGGCCAGGGCAGCGTGCCGTCCGAACCATGCCAGCTGATCGAGGTGAACTTGTCCTTGTAGTGCTCGGTCTCATGGGCCGATGCTGTGACGGTCAGACCCATCAGGGCGATGGCCATCACGGCTGCGGTCAGCCGCCTCATGCCGACATGGCCCGGATCAGATGGGCCACGGTCGTGTCGTCGGTCTTCGGAGCCTCGACCGCCTCGGCGAGAAGGGGGAGGGACACGATGAAATAGCTCTTCTGGGCGAATCGCTGGTAGACGAGCTTGCCGCCGAGCAGGTCCATGAGACGTGAGGCCACTCCCAGACCCAGACCAAGCGTCCCCGTCATCAGGGTTGCCGCCCCGTTGTGGATGAAGGTGTCGAAGAGCCTCTCCAGCTGGTCGTCGGGCACGCCGGCGCCGTCGTCCCAGACTTCGATGTCGACCACGCCGTCTCCGGTCGACACCTCGACTCCGACATTGGGGCCGCCATGGCGGGCTGCGTTGGAGATGAGGTTGATCAGTACGTGACGAAGCCGCGCGGCGTCGGTAGACACAATCGCGTCCATGCCGGCCTTCTTTATCGTGAGACCTGCCCTCTCGAAGGGAAGGATGGCCGAGTCGACCACATCGCTGATATGCGTCGGGCTCATCTCGATCTGGACACCGGTGCTCTCGAGCCTGGCCACAGCGAGGAGATCATCGACCATGCGTGTCATCTCGGCTGCCTCGTTGGCGATGATCTGGGACACCTCGACCGCTGTTTCCCGGTCCTCGGCGCCGCCGTCGGTGAGGATCTCCGCGAATCCGTAGATCGATGTGAGGGGGGTCCGAAGCTCGTGGGAGAGACCGGCGATGAACTCGTCCTTGGCCCGGCCGATCTCTCTCTCCTTCTCCAGCTCCAGATCGACCTTGAGGCGAAGCTCCCTCATCTGACGCCGAGCCACGAATCGGTAGATGAGGACGGCTGAGGCGGGAATGGCCAGCATCAAGAAGAACTGGATGAATTCGGTGGTGCGGCGAGAGCCTGCCGTGTTGGCGTCGATCTGCGCCTGGATCTCCGTCTGCTCGGTCTGGAGCGACTCGACCAGGTCGATGTAGGCCCGTTCGGCATCGGTCATCAGGATCGTCTTGGCGCCGCTGGTGTCCCCGTCGTCGAGCTCTGCGAGCGCCTCGTCCACCCGGGCCAGGAAGTGAGTCAGGGACGCGGTCGACACGCTCGACCCGGAGGCGTCCAGAAGCTCGGCAAGCCGATCACGTGCATCGTTTGCTTCGCCCATCGCCGCCGACAGGTCGTCTTCAGTGACGAGCCCGCTGCCGGCCAGCTCGGAGAAGGTGGTGGCCTGGACAACCGCCGCCCTGGTCAATGCACCGGTGCCGAGCGTGGCATTGGTCCAATGCAGGTCGGAGGCGTTCCCCGCCACGCGGGCTGCCCCGACCGAATTGGCGAAGGTGAGACCGACCACGAGGACGACGAGGACCAGCGTGGCCCCGATGGCGATACCCACAGCGCGTCTCCGTGCCGTGGGACTGGACAGTCGCTCCGTCCCCATGATCTTGGTTATCGGAGATTTCGGGCAATTTTCTTTAGAGGCCGCTGGACCCTTGACAGATCATCCAGGATCGGTCACCCACCCACCCTGGCCGGAATCGACGACCATCCCGGAGAAATACCAGGATTCGGACCGGTCATAGCCGACGTCGTCCGCCAAATCGTCGACCAAGCCTCCGACGCGGAATGGCGGATCGTCCCCGTCGACGAGAACGGGCATCCGGTAGGTGTGGTCACCACCAAAAGACGACCCGCCACCACCCAGAAACGGATCGTGCAAACCCGGAATCCGACCTGTATCTACCCCGGCTGTCGATTCGACTCGACCCAATGCGACCTCAACCACGAAACCCCCTGGGCCCAAACCCACCAGACCACCGTTCGAAAGCTAGGGCCACTCTGCCGACACCACCACAACAGTCACCACCACCGCGGCTGGAAACTCGAACAGATCAAACCCGGCGTATACAAATGGACCAGCCCCCTCGGCCACACGTACATCGTCGGACCCGACCCACCCTGAAGACCGGGACGCCGCCAACTATCGTCGCCGCTCGATGGAGCCCCCCACGTACGACCGGGTCCGACCGGTGCCCGAGAGACTCGACACGCCCCTGACCGGGATCGGCACCTACCGGACCACTGTCATCGATGTGAACGATCTCGAGCAGGGATACCGATTCTGGTCAGCGGTCACCGGCCTCGACGTGATCGGCAGTGAAAAGGGCTGGCATGGTCGATTCGGGTATCTGGGCCGTAAGGACCCCTGGAAGCACGAGCTGATCCTTCAGGTGGTCAAGCGGCGCAAGGGAGAGAAACCCAACCCCGTCCACATCGATGTGACTCCGATCCAGGGGATCGACGATGCCATCTCCCGGATACTTGCCCTGGGTGGCTCGGTCAAGAAACCGCCGAGTCTTTACCCACGACCCGGGTCCCACGGTGACGAGCCTCCTGTCATCGATTGGGCGGTGATGCAGGATCCCTTCGGGAACGAGTTCTGCCTGGTTGACGACCTCACAGATGCCCAGATCGAAGCTGTCATCGAGGCGACGGCTGCGGGTGCCTCGACCGACGAGGAGTGGCGGGCTGCGGCCCAGGGTCCCGCGAAATAGCCGGGTTCAATCCGCCCGATTGAGCCAGTTGTCCGCGGCCTCGCCTACCACCGAGTCGTATTTGAGACCCATGAGGATGACGCCGGCCGCCCCCGCATCCTGGGCCCGCTTCTCCAACTCGGAGGTCAGTTCCCATCCCAACTTGCGGCCAACCTCGGGTGTCAGGTCGGACAAGCGCTCCTTGAGGGCATCGGTGGACGGGACCGATCCGATCGCCTCCATCTGCTCCACCCACGACGGGCTGAACGGCGGGATGATCATCACGAAGACCGGAGGGTCCTCAGGCTTCAGGTTGAGCAAGCCGACGTGCCGCTCCATCACCTCCGGGTCGAGGATCGGGCCCGTGACGAAGAACTGGGCACCCAGCTCGATCCTCCTTCGGAACTGCCATTCGCGAAATCGAGTTGGCATGCCCACCTCGAAATCGGGCAGGTTCTCCTGGAGCTCCCGCAAATGCTCGACGATCTCGTAGTGATGGGCCAAGTGATCGACGTGGGGCACCGTGTCACCGATAACCACGAGAAACGAGTCGACCCCGTTGCCCATGGCTCCGCGCACCTCGGATTCGATCGCCAGGATGTTCCGGTCCCGGGTCGAGACCACGACCGTCGGATGCACATCGGGGGTGTCATGTGTGATCCGGGCCGAGAATGCGTACGGCGAAACCCGAATGCGCCCGAAGACGTTGTCGGTCACCAGAACATGGCTCCATGCCGGCGAAAGGCTCCGATGCTGGAGATTGGGTAGTTCGGGCGGGTTGATCTCGGCAATCCTCAGCCAGCTGTCAACCTTTGTCAGCATCTCGGTCCTCCCTGGGTTTCCGGGCGACGAAATACTTCGCCTGCGGGTGATGACAGATGATCGCCGACGTGGTCTGCTCCGGTTGGTACTGGTAGGAGGTCTCCTCGCCCACAGTGATCCCGATCCGGTCGGCGCCGAGCAGATAGGCCACCTTCTCGTTGTCCTCGAGGTCGGGACAGGCCGGATACCCCCACGAGAAGCGCCCACCTCGATACTGCTGGCGGAACAGACCGAGCAGAGACGGCCCATCTTCTTCGACGAATCCCCACTCCTCCCTGATCCGATGGTGCCAATGCTCCGCCAGGGCCTCGGCCATCTCGACACCCAGGCCGTGGAGGAGCAGGTAATCGGTGTAACGATCCTGGTCGAACAGCTCCTTGGTTCGGTCGGAGACCTTGTCGCCCATGGTCACGATGTGGAAGGCGGCGTAATCCACTTCCTCGCCGACCGGTCGGAAGAAGTCGGCGATGCACAAATAGGGATCCTCACGCTGACGGGGGAAGCTGAACCTGGTCAATTCCCTCTGGGCGCTCACGTCGTCCCAGATGACGAGGTCGTTGCCGTCGCCATTCGCCGGGAAGTACCCGTAGACCACCTTGGGGTTGAGCAGGTCGTCATGCCGGGCCAAGGCGATCTGCTCGCGGAGCAGCGGCGTCAGCCGTTCCTTGAAATCGAGGTCCCGCTCACCTTTCTCGGGCCGGTACTGCCATTGGTTGCGGAAGAGGGCGGTCAGATTGAGATAGGGGACGATCTCGTCGATCGAGACCCCCCGAATCACACGCGATCCGGTGAAGGGCGGGACGAAGATCTGGTTGTCTCGCTTGACCTCCGGGGACCGAGCAGGGATCACGCCTCCCTCGGTCTCCCGCTCGTGATACTGCCGCTGGGCGATGGGCTCGGGGGCCGGCTCACCGGCAACGATCTTTCCCATCGCCTCGAGTCCGGCGAAGGCATTCTTGCCGTAATACAGCGGCCCTCCATACCGGGATCGAAGGTCCGCCTCGACGTAGTTCCGGGTCAGGGCGGCGCCGCCGAGGAGGACAGGCACCTTGCCGAGGCCACGTCGCTCCAACTCCTCGAGGTTGTCCCGCATGATGAGAGTGCTCTTCACCAACAGGCCGCTCATCCCGATGGCGTCGGCCGAGGTCTCCTCGAACTTGGCGATCATCTCCGAGATGCCGATCTTGATGCCGAGGTTGTGCACTTCGTACCCGTTGTTGGTCAGGATGATGTCGACGAGGTTCTTGCCGATGTCGTGCACGTCTCCCGAAACCGTTGCAAGCACGATTCGTCCCCGCGTGGACCCTTCGGCCTTCTCCATCATCGGCTCGAGATAGGCGACCGCCTTTTTCATGGTCTCGGCCGACTTCAGAACGAACGGGAGTTGCATCTCGCCGCTGGCAAAGAGCTCGCCGACCGTGCGCATCCCGTCGAGGAGATAGTCATTGATAATGGCCAGCGGTTCGGTGCCCTCGGCCAACGCGACATCGAGGTCTGAGATGACGTTCTTCTGGTCGCCATCGATGATGCGCTTGGCGAGACGCTCCCCCACCTCCATCCCCTCGTAGTCGCTCTCCGACCGCGCCACCGTCTCCACCCCGGCGAACAACTCGAGGAGCTTCTCCAACGGGTCGTATCCATCGGCACGCCGGTCGTAGATGAGGTCGAGGCAGACCTGACGTTGCTCGGCGTCGATCCGGTTGAGCGGCTCGATCTTGCCGGCATGGACGATGGCTGCGTCAAGACCTGCTTCCACTGCCTCATGGAGGAACACCGAGTTGAGGACGCGACGTGCGGCGGGGTTCAGCCCAAACGAGACGTTGGACACACCGAGCACGGTCCTCACCCCGGGCAGCTCTGTCTTGATCTGCCTGATGGCGTCGAGAGTGATCATCGCGTCTTTGCGCAGGTCGTCGCCACCGGTGGTGAGCGGGAAGGTGAGGGCATCGAAGATCAAGTCCTCAGACCGAAGTCCGTAGCGCTCGACGGCGAGGTCATGGATGCGATGGGCGATCCGCAGCTTCCACTCCAGGGTGCGAGCTTGACCCTCCTCGTCGATGAGCAGGCAGATGGCACCGGCGCCGTGTTTGCGGGCAAGGCCGAACACCCGATCGAGCCGTGACCCGGGCTCTTCGCCATCCTCGAGGTTGGCGCTGTTGAGAAGGCTGCGGCCGCCGAGCCGCTCCAGGCCGGCCTCCATCACTTCGGGCTCGGTGGAGTCGAGCACCACGGGTGCGGCGACGTCGGTGGCAAAGGCGGCGGCCAGCCTCGTCATGTCGGCCACTCCGTCCCGCCCCACGTAGTCCACACACAAGTCGACGAGGTGAGCGCCTTCCTTCACCTGGTCCTGACCGATGGAGACGCAACTGTCGAGGTCGTCGACGAGAAGGGCCTCTTTGAAGGCACGAGAGCCGTTGGCGTTGGCGCGCTCCCCGATGATCAAGAACGATGTGTCCTGATCGAAGGGGACCTGGCTGTAGATCGAGGCTGCCGATGGGATGGTCTCCGGCCTGCGCTCGAGCAGAGGCAACGGGCGGGTCTTCTCAACGACCACGGCCAGGTGCTCGGGGCTCGTGCCGCAACAGCCCCCGATCACGCCGATCCCCATCTCGGTGACGAACTGGCCGAGATGGTGCGCCAGATCGTCCGGCGACAGGTCATAGGCCATCTGGCCGTCCTCGACATGGGGAAGACCGGCGTTGGGAATCGCCGACACCGGCACCTTGGAGTGCCGGGCGAGGTGACGCAACGGCTCATACATCTCCGCCGGGCCGGTTGCGCAGTTGAGGCCGATGACATCGGGCCCCAGCGCCTCGAGAGTGGTCAGCGCCGCCCCGATCTCCGTCCCGGGCAACATCCGGCCGGTGAGCTCGATCGTGACCTGCACTTGTACCGGGATGTCGACGCCGGCGCTCTTCATGGCCCGCCGGGCGCCCTCGATGGCGGCCTTGGCGCCAAGGAGGTCGAATTGGGTCTCGATGATGAGGAGGTCGGCGCCTCCGTCGATCAGCCCCGACGACTCCACTTCGTAGGCATCGGCGAGATCTCGATAGGAAATCTGCCCGAGGGTGGCGAACTTGGTCCCGGGCCCGATCGACCCGGCGACGAATCGAGGACGTCCGTCTGCCTTGACGAACTCGTCCACGGTCTCTCTGGCCAGAACTGCCCCGGCCGCGGCGATCTCATAGGACTGATCCTCGAGCCCGTACTCCCCGAGCGGCACAGAGAAAGCCCCAAATGTGTTGGTCTCCACCACGTCGACCCCCACTTCGAGGAAGGAGCGATGGAGGTCCCTGATGACATCGGGACGACGCAGGTTCAACAGCTCATTGCATCCATCGAGCGACGGGCCGCCGAAGTCGTCGGCGGTGAGGCCCACGATCTGCAGGTTGGTGCCGGTGGCCCCGTCGAAGATGACGAGTCCCGACTGGACCAGGTCGAGATAGCCGCTCACGGTCGACACCATTCGGGCTTGCTATCGAAGAAAGGCATTCGAGCCTCACTCACCGGTCACTCCTCTGTTTCTTCTCGAAACGCTTGAAGAGCGCCAGGAGCCAGTGGCTCCGGCAACTCATCGATCCAGGCATTGGCACCGTGCTTGCGCCGGTTGCCGCGGTTTCATCGGGCCTGATCCCTCAACCGCTCAAGATGAGCGCTTCGTCAGTGTTGAGACTATTGGATTTCTGCGGATTTGTGCAACATCCCGGTGCTCACTTGGAGGATGCGAGCTGAATCAGGTTGCCGCAGGTGTCATCGAGAACGATCGTGGTGATGTCCCCCATCTCCAGTGGTTCTTGGGTGAAACGGACGCCGGCTGCGCTGAGACGCTCGTATTCGGCACGGGCGTCATCCACGGCGAAAGACGCGAAGGGAATGCCGTCCTCAACGAGCGCCTCTTTGAAAACCCGGGCCGCAGGATGGTTGTCCGGCTCGAGAACGAGTTCCGGTCCTTCAGGGTGGGCAGGTGAGCAGACAGTCAGCCATCTGTATTCCCCAGCGGGGATCTCGGTTTTCTTCTCGAACCCGAGTTTCTCGGTATAGAAGTCGAGTGCTTTGTCCTGGTCGTTCACCAGGACCGACATCACGTTGATTCGGATCATCCTTCTTCCCTCTCGCTAGGGGGCCAACGCTCAACGATGCTCTGCAAGGGCGAGGTGTTGGCGTGATGGAACTTGTACCTTCCCTCACGGCGCGTGTTGAGCAGACCCGCCTCTTCCAGGACGTCCAGGTGCTGGGATATGGCCTGCCGGGACGAGCTCAACCCGTGTTTCATCGCCAGCCGGGCGCATATCTCGAACAGGGTCTGACCGTCCTTGTCGCTCAACTCGTCGAGGATCGCCCGCCGCGTAGGGTCGGCAAGAGCCTTGAACATGTCGCTCATGGCCCAGTCAGCATAGGCAAGTGGTTACTTGCCTGTCGAACCGCCCTCGTCTCGTGCATTGACTTGAAACCCGATCCCGGATACCTTGCAATTCACATGAGCGTCTGGCTCACCACCGGTATGACGACCACGACCGAAAGGCCGTGCGTCTCGACCGTGTAACCAGCGCCACAACCACACGAAACACGAGATCCGCACCGGCAGGGAGCGGATCTTTTTGATTCCCCACCCCGGGGCGGCCATCCGAGAAGCGAAGGTCACATGAGAGAGCAGAGAGAATCGAGACGTAGCCCATGACCGTCCGGGTCGGCGTGCTCGGCGCCGGGACCGTCGGTGGCGCCCTGGTGAACCGGCTGCTGAGCGACCGCGATGCGATCAGACTCAAGTCGGGCGTGGACCTCGAGCTCCGTCGTGTCGCAGTGAGGGACCTGGCGAAGGAACGTGCCTTCGACATCAAGCCGGATCGCATGACCGACGATGCGTTGTCGGTGGTCACCGACCCCTCGATCGACGTGATCGTGGAGGTCATGGGTGGCCTCGAGCCGGCCGGAACCCTGGTTCTCGCCGCCCTGCGCTCCGGGAAGCCCGTGGTCACCGCGAACAAGGAGCTGATCGCCACCAGGGGCGAGGAGATCGTGGAGGCGGCAAAGAGAGCCGGCGTCTCCGTCATGTACGAGGCAGCGGTGGGCGGTGGGATTCCCGTGATCCGCCCCCTGGCCGAAAGCCTCGCCGGCGAGGACATCGATGTCGTCAGCGGCATCGTGAATGGGACCACCAACTACATCCTGACTGCGATGACCAAGGAGGGCCGCAGCTACGACGACGCCCTGGCCGAAGCTCAGCGTCTCGGTTATGCCGAGACCGACCCCGCGGATGATGTCTCCGGCCGGGACGCGGCGTTCAAGACCTCGATCCTCGCCAGCCTCGCCTTCGGCGAGCGTGTCGCCCCGTGGGAGGTCGAGTGTGAGGGGATCGAAGAGGTGACCGCGGACGACGTGGCATCCGCCACCGAAAGGGGCGAGGTGATCAAGCTGATCGGCTCGGCGCAGCGGGGAATCGATGGCCGGGTCGAAGCCCGGGTCAAGCCAATGAGCCTGCCCGCCGACCACCCGCTGGCCGGAGTCAACGGGGTGACCAACGCGATCTTCATCGAAGGGCCGTCGGTGGGTCGACTCCTGTTCACCGGGCCCGGCGCGGGGGGTCAGCCAACGGCCAGCGCCATGCTCGGCGATCTGATCCAGGTCGCATCACGAGGCCGCGGGCCGAGGACCAGTTCGGCGCACGATCCCAAGCCGAGACGTCAGGTGCTGCACCGCTAGGTGCTCGCCTTGCCCTCCAGGAAGTCGCGGTACCAGGCCCCGCTCGACTTGATCGTCCGCGTCATGGTCTCGAAATCGACCCTCACAATCCCGAAGCGCTTGTCGTAGCCACGCGCCCACTCGAAGTTGTCCATCAGGGACCAGAGGAAGTAGCCCCGCACATCGACACCGCGGTCGATCGCGATCTTCACAGCCTCGATATGCGCCTTCACGTACTCGGTGCGATCGGGGTCGTCGATCGATCCGTCAGGGCCCACTTCGTCGGCGTAAGCCGCGCCGTTCTCACAGATCATGACCGGTAGTCCCGGGTGCTCCTTGCCGATGCGCTCCAGCATCCAGGTCAAGCCTTCGGGCTCGACACCCCAGTTCATCTCGGTCAGCTTCCCGGGGGGTCTTGCCACGCTCGCGCCCCAAGTGCCGGGCCACGGAGCCATCGACTCGGTCCCGCCTACGTGCTCGATGTGGTTGACGTTGTAGTAGTTGACCCCAAGGAAGTCGATCGGCTGTCGGCGCGCAGCAAGCTCATCGATGTCTATCGCCTGGGACACCCCGTACCGCTCGAACACCGAAAGGATCTCGTCTGGATAGCTGCCGCCGAGCACCGCATCGGCGAACAGCCGGTTCTGGACCAAGTCGACGGCCGCCGCTGCCGCCCGATCCTCATAGGTGTCGTTCTGGGGCCAGGCAGGGATGAGATTGAGCACGATGCCCAGCCGGTCGTCCTCCCGTGGAGCTGTCTCCCGCATCGCCCTGATCGCCGAGTGATGGGCCAGCATCAGGTGATGAGCCACCCTGAGAGATCCTGGGGTGTCGGTGATCCCCGGGGCATGCTCCCCCGAGCTGTGCCCGAGGAAGGCGACGCACCAGGGCTCGTTGAGCGTCACCCAGGTGTTGACCATGTCCCCCAGGGCGTCCTTGGCCACGCGGGCGTACTCGGTAAACCAGTCAACCGACTCTGGGTTGAGCCAGCCGCCCCGGTCCTGCAGGGCCTGGGGCAGGTCCCAGTGATAGAGCGTGGCAACCGGAGTGATCCCGGCCCCGGCCAACTCCTTGCAAAGCCGGCGGTAGAAGTCGACGCCGGCCTGATTTACTCGACCGGTCCCATCGGGCAGCAGACGTGGCCACGCGATCGAGAACCTGTAGGCATTGACCCCGAGCTCAGACATGAGGGCGACGTCCTCGGCGTATCGGTGGTAATGATCCACCGCACGATCGCCGGTTTCCCCGTTGCTCGTGTTGCCCGGGGTGTGGGCGAAGGTGTCCCAGATAGACGGAGCCCGTCCGTCTTCGGCCACGGCGCCCTCGACTTGATAGGAGGCCGTGGCCACACCCCAAAGGAACCCAGGTGGGAACTGCGACAAAGATGCCATCTGGCGCTGCTTCCTTTCTCTACCTATTTCTGGACACCGGAGAGATCGATGCCCTTCAGAAACACTCTCTGGGCGAAGAGGAAGACCATCACCGGGATGATCAACGCCAGCATGGCACCCGACTGGATGAGGCTGGGCGTGTCGTCGTACAGAGTGTTGAAAGTGCGCAGGCCCACTGCGATCGGCTGCAATTCGGGCCGTGCCGAGAGGTAGATCAAGGGCTCGAAGAAGTCGTTCCAGGCGAAGTAGAAGTGAAACAGGGATACAGCCACGATCGGGGCCTTCATCTGGGGGAGGAGGACCGACCACAGAGTGCGGAACGGCCCGGCCCCGTCGATGGTGGCTGCTTCGTCGAGCTCTCTGGGGATGGTGAGGAAATACTGTCTGAGCAGGAACACATTGAAGGCGTTGGCGAAGAAGTGGGGAACGATCAACGGCAGCCATGTGCCCACCCATCCGATGCGGAGGAAGAGCGTGTAGGTGGGAACAAGCGTTGCGTAACGAGGGAGGATGATCGTCGCGATCAGCACCACCATGATCGACCTGCCAAACGGCACGTGGAAGCGGGCCAGCCCGTAGGCGACCAGGATGGAGGACCCGACCGCCCCAATCGTCCCCAGTCCGGCGATGACCAGCGTGTTCCTCAGCAGGAGCGGGAAGTCCATCAAGTCCCAGGCCTGGCTGTAGTTCTGCCATTGCGGGTCGAGCGCGTAGGCGGGCTCGAGCAACCTCCAGTTGCCCTCCCACTCGATGGGCCCAGCCGACGGATCGGCGGGGTCGATGAATTGCGACGTCTGCCGCCCCGGCTGGAGCATCGCCAGCTCTCGTTCCGTGCCATCGGGCATGGGAACGGTGTAGATGTCGAGTTGCTCGCCCTCGTGCTCGAAGGTGGCTGCCGACTGGGGAAGGATCGGACCTTCGAAGTCGGAGAGCATCTGTTCGGACTTGAGCGAGGTGACCACCATGTATGCCAGGGGAAGAAGGAACACGAACAGGACCAACCCGGTGATCCCGGTCAACATCCAGCCCTGGAGGCGCCTCTTCTTTGGACGCCCGGCAGGCGCGGCCGTCGTTGTGCTCTCGCGCTCCAGGGTGGCGGTCATCGTCTCATCCCTCGAACTCGTAGTGGACCCAGTACTTGGCCGACCAGAAGAGGGCCCCCGTCGTCAGCACCGCGATGATGAACAGAGCCCAGGCCAATGTCGCCGCGTATCCCATATCGAAGAACTGGAACCCGGTCCTGAAGAAGTAGAGGGCATAGAACTGGGTGGCCCCGTTGGGAGCCCCGCTGCCGTTGTTGAGGACGAAGGGGACCAGGAAGTATCCGAAGATCCCGATCAGGGTGATGACCAGGTTGTAGAAGATGATCGGGGTGGTGAAGGGGATGGTGATGTGCCGAAAGGAACGCCACTCCCCGGCGCCGTCGATGCGCGCTGCCGCATACAGATCAGCCGGCACCCCCTTCATCGCGGCGATGAAGATGAGGATCGCATTCCCCACCGCCCAGAGACCGATGAACACCAGGGAGGGGTAGATCCAGAACTCATCGTAGAACCATTCCGGCCCGTCGATGCCGAAAATGGCCAGGATCTTGTTCACCCAGCCTATTTGCCCGTTGAAGACCCCGTTGAAGACGAGGACCGCGGCCACGAACGGGATGATCGAGGGCATGTAGAACAGAGCGCGAAAGCCCTCCCGCCCCTTGAGTGACTTCGCGACCAACAGATATGCGATTGCCATCGGGAACAGAATCGCGACGGGGAGGGCGATCGCCCCGAACTTGAGGGTTACCAAGACCGACTGGTGAACGTCGGCGTCGTTGAACAACCTGACCCAGTTCTCCAGCCCGATGAATTGCATCGGCTCGTCACTCACCAGGTCGTAGTCGGTGAACGAGAACCAAAGGGAGGCCGCCATCGGGATCGCGTACCAGAGGAAGAACCCGAGTATCCAGGGCATGACGAACCAAATCCCGGCTCGGCCCCGTCTCCTTGCCAGGGTTGATCTCGTGGGCCGAGAGGGAGCGGCCGGGTGCTCGGCCGCTCCCTCATCGACGATCACAGTCATGCGATCGACCCTAACCGTCAGCCTTCAGCGTTCTCGGCGAAGATCGCACTCAGGTCGCTTTCCACCTGGGCGATCTCAGCATCCAGATCGAGATCTGGATTCGATAGGAGCCCGGTTTCGAGCTCCTTGAGCCGGATCTTGTACTCCGACCATCCGGGGAGGAAGGTCTCGTGGCTCGGGTTGTCCGCATAGTTGGCGCCATCGAGGATGGTCTGCCAGTTGACCCCTTGCGGGTACCTCTCATCTTGGGCTGCCAGGTAAGCGTCCATCAGCGCCGGGTCCGCCGGCGCTGCGCCGTAGGCCGTCAGCAGGTCCAGAGCCGCCTCGGTGAGGAGGTAGTACATGGCCGTGAAGGCCTCGTCAGGATGCTCGGTCGAGTCCAGGATGCGGAAGGTGTCCGCATGCAGGTTGGCCGTGACCACCCCGTTGTTGGAAGGCATGACCCCGTAGTCCCAGAAGTCTCCGGCAACGGTGTCGCTCTGGATGCAGCACGTGTACCAGAGGTGAGTCGCCGCCATTGCTATGTTCCCGCCCTGGAACAGGTTGTCGCCCGCATCCAAAACGGTCTGGTCTGGTGAGATGCCTCGCTCCCACACATTGGCCTGGAACCACTTCCACTCCTCTTCCCAGATCGCCGGGATGTCGGCTGTGCCGTCATCCGCCATCGGGTAACCGGCGCCCCAGAACGACCCGTTCTGGAAGAGACCGGTGGTGAACTGCCAGTGGAAGCCCCACTGCGTAGCGGTCGTGCGGTCGAAGGCGGGATCCGTGGCATCCACCCCGTTGCCGTCAACGGTGAGGATCTCGGCGATCTCCTGGACCTTGGCCCAGTCCCAGGTTCCCTCGTATTCCGTGCCCTCACCGTAGACAGTCACGCCATCCGGCCCGTACTCCTGTGGCGGTTCGGGCAGACCGGCCTCCGCGAAGAGGTCCCGGTTGAAATAGATGGCCGACGGGAAGGACCCGAACGGGAGACCGACCAGGGTCCCGTCGGCTTCCCGCTGGTTGTCCACGGCGGCGGTCGCCCATTGTGAGGTCTCCACCCCGGTCGACTCGATCAACGGCTCGATGTCCAGGTAGAGCCCGGCGAACCCATTCGAGCCGTCGCGGCCTACCGGACCGATGATGTCCGGGGCGTCGCCCGTCGCGATCTGGTTTGCCAGGGTCGTGTATGCGACGTCGTAGTCGACGATCTCGAGCACGAGCTCGATCTCATCCTGCGACTCGTTGAAA
>CAWENM010000014.1:0-66247 GCA_963810465.1 uncultured Acidobacteriota bacterium
GAACAAGCTGAACCCCGAGGATCAGTGGCGGAAGCTCGCCCGCACCGTTGAAGTAGCTCACGACGTGTGGGATTTCTGACTCACTGACTGACCGGTCGTTTAGGATCGGGCTGTGATCGATTTCCAGACCGATCCCGGCCACTACCGGCATTGGCGTATGCGGTTCGACGGGTCGGTGGCCTTCCTCGACATGGACGTCGACCCGGCTGGTGGTCTCCATGAGGGTTACGAGATGAAGCTCAACTCGTATGACCTCGGTGTGGACATCGAGCTGGCCGACGCAGTGCAACGTCTCCGCTTCGAGCACCCCGAGGTGGGAGCGGTTGTCATTGGCTCGCTGAACGACCGCGTCTTCTGTGCCGGAGCCAACATCGGGATGCTCGCCGTCTCGCCACACCCTCTCAAAGTCAACTTCTGCAAGTTCACCAATGAGACCAGACATGCCATCGAAGACGCCACCGCCAACTCCGGTCAGCGATACCTCACTGCCCTCAAGGGAAATGCCGCCGGCGGTGGCTACGAGCTCGCCCTGGCTACCGACCACATCATGCTCATCGACGACGGCTCGTCGTCGGTTGCGTTGCCCGAGGTCCCGCTCCTCGGGGTCCTGCCAGGGACTGGTGGCCTCACCCGTCTGGTCGACAAGCGGCACGTCCGTCGTGATCGGGCCGATGTGTTCTGCACGGTGGAGGAGGGGATCAAGGGCAAGCGAGCCTTGGAGTGGCGTTTGGTCGACGAGCTGGTCCCCTCATCCTCGTTCGATGACACTGTCAGGAGCAGGGCGATGGAGATGGCTACCGCCACCAGTCGCCCCACGGCGGTTGGGGTCGAGCTCACCTCACTGCACCGTGAGGTGGGCGCGGACGGCGTCTCCTATGACTCCCTCGCGGTCGAGATCGATCGGGCCCGGCGCATCGCCACGCTGACCATTCTCGGGCCGGAAGACGATGCCACCGATCACGACGCCGGCTTCTGGCCCTTGCGTTTGGCCCGCGAGCTGGACGACGCCATCCTCCACCTTCGGGTCAACGAGCTCGAGATCGGCACGCTCATATTGCGAAGCGCAGGCGACCCCGCCCTCGTCGAGATGTTCGACCTTCTCCTTCACGAGCACGGCGACTGGTTCGTGAAAGAAGTGGCGCTCTATTGGAAGCGTGTCCTCAAGCGGGTGGATGCCACTTCACGCACCTTGATCTGCCTGGTGGAGCCGGGAAGCTGCTTCGTCGGCTTCCTGGCCGAGCTGGTCCTTGCCGCCGACCGCAGCTACATGCTCGACGGCACCTGGCCCGGGGAGGAGGCGGAGGCTGTGATGAAGCTCACTCGCTCCTCGATCGGATTGCTCCCGATGGCCAACGATCTGACCCGTCTCGAGACGAGGTTCTGGGGCGATGATCCCGGTCTCAAGTTGGCCATGAATGCAGTCGGGCATCCAATTGGGGCGACCGAGGCTTATGAGGCGGGTCTGGTGACCGACGTCATGGATGACATCGACTGGGATGACGAGTTGCGGGTGATGATCGAGGAGAGGGCCGGGTTCTCACCGGACAGCCTGACCGGCATGGAGGCCAATCTTCGCTTTCCCGGCCCTGAGACCATGGAGACCAAGATCTTCGGCCGGCTCACCGCCTGGCAGAACTGGGTGTTCTCGCGACCCAACGCCTCAGGCGAGACCGGAGCGTTGCGGAGGTATGGGACCGGTCTCCGACCCGACTACGACCAAAGGAGGGTGTGATGACCACCGAGATGGTCGACTACGACCTGTTGATCCCCAACAACGTCGGTCTCGCCGAAGACCCGAAGCTCCGCCGGGCTCTGGAGCAGTGGCACCCCGGATACATCGACTGGTGGATGTCGATGGGGCCGGACGGATTCCAGATGGCAGATGTCTGGCTGCGCACCGCCATCAGCGTCGAGAAGGAAGGTTGGGCCAAGTTCGACTACGTGAAGATGCCCGATTACCGCTGGGGGATTCTCCTCGCTCCCGCAGTCGACGACCGCACCGTCCCGTGTGGGGAGCATGTTGGCGAGCCCGTGTGGACCGAGGTGCCCGGGGCTTACCGGGCGATGTTGCGGCGGCTCATCGTGATCCAGGGGGACACCGAGCCGGCATCGGTCGAACAGCAGCGATTCCTGGGCTCGACCGCCCCATCGATATACGACATGCGCAACCTGTTCCAGGTCAACGTCGAGGAGGGTCGCCACCTGTGGGCGATGGTGTATCTCCTCCAGAAGTACTTCGGGAGAGATGGGCGGGAAGAGGCCCAGGAGCTGCTCGAGCGCCAATCGGGGAGCGATGAGAAACCGCGGATGCTGGGGGCATTCAATGAGTCGACCCCTGACTGGCTCTCCTTCTTCATGTTCACCTACTTCACCGATCGCGACGGGAAGATGCAGCTCGAGGCGCTCGCCCAATCCGGGTTCGATCCCCTCTCCCGGACCTGCCGGTTCATGCTCGCGGAAGAGGCTCACCATATGTTCGTGGGCTACACCGGGGTGAAGCGCATCGTGGAGCGCACCGCCCAGGCGATGACCGACGGCGGTGTCGAGGACCCTTCCGACACCGAGGCGGTGCGTCGTCTCGGGGTGATCGACTTCCCTGCCATTCAGCGCAAGGTCAACCTCCATTTCTCACTGACGCTCGACCTCTTCGGGTCGGAAGAGTCCACCAATGCCGCCAACTTCTTCAACGCCGGGGTGAAGGGCCGCTTCCATGAGGACCGACTCGACGACGACCACCGTCTGGTCGACGACACCTATCCCGTGATGAAAGTGGTCGACGGCGAGCTTCGTCAGGTCGACGTCCCCGCCTTGAACGCCCTCAACGCCCGGCTCCGGGACGACTTCATCGAAGACTGCCAGGCCGGCATCACCCGGTGGAACAACGAGATCTCGGAACGAGGGATCGATTTCGAGATCGAACTGCCCCACGTCGCCTTCAACCGGCGGATCGGGGAGTTCGGGGAGATCTCGGTCACCCCAACAGGCGATGTCATCTCAGGCGACGAGCTCGAACAGAACCGGAGCCGGTGGCTGCCGACCTCGGAGGATCAGGCATATATAGAGAGCCTCATGCAACCCGAGCTGACACCGGGCAACTTCGCCGGGTGGATCGCCCCGCCATCGAGGGGCATCCAGGGAAAGCCGACGGATTTCGAGTACGTGAAGCTGCCATGACGCAGCCGCTGACCCGGGCACAGGTGGCCGAGGACCGTCGTGCGGAGTTGATCCGCGTGGCTTACAAGGTCATGGCACGAGATGGGGTGCATCGCGTCCCGTTGCAACAGATCTCCACCGAGGCCGGCGTCTCCAAGGGTCTGCTGATCTACCACTTCCAGACCAAGGACGGTTTGGTGCTGGCCTCCCTGGAGTGGGTCCTGGAAGCGACCGAGACCAGGATCCGGGACCATCTAGCGGAGTCAGACGACCCTGTCACCGCCATCTCGAAAGTGGTGGATGCGGTCTGGGTCGGCCCGGAGGCGAATCGGGACTTCTTCCGTTTCTATCTCGACGGTGTCGAGCATCAGGCCCGCTCACCGGAGTTCGAGGAGTTCGCCGACCGGGCGAGGGCGATCATGAACGCCTTCTATCGGGAGGTCATCGTGGCCGGCATGAATGCCGGTGTTCTGGACGTCGAAGATCCGACCGTGGCCGCGATCCAGATGCGGGCTGTCATCGAAGGCATGTTCCTTCAGTGGCTACAGACCAGCGACTGGCGCACCAACCATCAGGAGTACAAGGAGCACTGTCGTCAGGCTTTGCTGCGTGCCCTGGGCGCGACA
This sequence comes from uncultured Acidobacteriota bacterium, assembly GCA_963810465.1. Taxonomy (GTDB): domain Bacteria; phylum Actinomycetota; class Acidimicrobiia; order Spongiisociales; family ZC4RG35; genus JARDZU01. The sequence goes on from CAWENM010000014.1 coordinate 3,780, forward strand.
GATCCCGGCCGATGAGACCGGGATCTGTCGCGTCGGCCCCCCGCTGTCAGCCGGCGGGGACTAGGACCGTGTCGATGATGTGGACGGTGGCGTTGGCGGTCTGGACATTTCCGCAGACCACGGAGGCGCCGTTGACGCTGGCCAGGTCGCCATTGGGGGCGATCTCCAGCTGCTCACCCTGAACAGTGGTGACAGAGCCGGACTCGATCAGATCGGCCAGGTCGGCATCGTCACCGGCCACCACGTGGAAGGTGAGGATCGACGTCAGCAGCTCCGGGTCGCCGAGGATGGCGTTGAGCTGATCCTCGGGGATGGCGGCGAAGGCGTCGTTGGTCGGGGCGAAAATGGTGAACGGGCCCTCACCGTTCAGGGTGTCCACCAAACCGGCCTCGCTGACGGCTGTCACCAACGTCGAGAGGACGGGGTTGTTCGAGGCTGCAGTGGCGGCCGGGTCGTCGGCCATGCCGTCGAAGGAGCCTTCACCGTCAGCCGGCACCGCAGCGCAGGCCGGGCCCACGTTGGTCGCTGTCAGGTCGGTCATCGCCTCCCCGGCTTCAGGTACGAGCACGCTGTCGATGATGTGGACCGTGGCGTTGGCGGTCTGCACATTTCCGCAAACGACCATCGCTGTGCCGTTGATCTCGATCAGATCACCTGAAGGGGCGATCGTGAGCTCGGCGCCGTTGACGGTCTCGACTGTTCCGGCGTCCACGAGACCCTGCATGTCGAGACTCTCTCCCGCCACCACGTGGTAGGTGAGGATCGAGGTGAGCTGCTCCTGGTCGGCCAGGATGGCGCTGAGTTGATCCTCGGGGATGGCGGCGAAAGCATCGTTGGTCGGGGCGAATATGGTGAACGGGCCCTCACCGTTGAGGGTGTCCACCAAACCGGCCTCGCCCACGGCAGTGACGAGTGTCGAGAGGACGGGGTTGTTCGAGGCTGCTGTGGCGGCCGGGTCATCGGCCATGCCGTCGAACGAGCCTTCACCATCCATCGGCACCGCCGAGCAGGCGGCGCCGCTGTTCACCGCCGACAAGGGGGCCATGGGCTGGGTCGTCTCCGCCATCGGTTGGGTGGTCGGAGTCGCCTCGGTCGTGGGTGGGGCGCTCGCTGTCGTATCCGATGATTCCCCTCCGCCACAGGCAGCAATTACGAGGGCAAGCAACGCGGCGATGGCCGCCAGCTTTCTCGTGGGCTTCGAGCTCTTCATGATGTTTCCTTTCCGGCTGGTCAGCCTCGGGTCTCGGTGTGTTCGTCGCCGAGCCGGGGCCGGATTGGTGTCAGTCGCCGAGGACAACGATCGAATGCCAGCCGGTGGCACCATCAGGCATCGGAGTGGCCCTCTCCTCGGCTTGAAGCTCACCCGTCGCATCGGTCGCCCGACAAGTGACCGTGTGCCGCCCGGGAGTCACCTCCCATCGCAGACGCCATTGACGCCACGTGGTGTCGGCCACTTCGTCCGCGAGCTCGGCCTCCTGCCAGGGACCGTCGTCGATCCTGACCTCGACCATGGCGATGCCCCGGGTCTGTGCCCAGGCCACGCCGGCGATGGTGCCGGGGCCGGCAGGCACGGTGTCCAGTGGGCCCGGCGTGTCGATTCGGGACTGAGTCTTGATTGGTGCCTGGGCTGACCATTCCCGACGCGCCCAGTAGTGATCGAAGGCCTCAAAGGTCGTGATCTCGATCTCTTTCAGCCATTTGGTCGCCGACACGTAGCCGTAGAGCCCGGGGACAACGAGTCGCGCCGGGAACCCGTGGACCAGCGGCAAGGGCTCCCCGTTCATCCCGATGGCGATCATGGCGTCCCTGCCGTCGGTGGCGGCCGCGACCGGGAACCCGCAGGTGTAGTTGTCGACCGACCGACCAACGACCTGGTCCGCACCGGGCTGGACACCGGCTTCCTCGAGGAGGGCGTCGAGGCGGACTCCTTGCCATCGGGCATTGCCAACCAGTTGACCGCCGACCTCATTCGAGACACAGGTGAGCGTGATGTCGGACTCGATCTGGGCACGGGCCACCAGGTCGGGGTAGCTGAGGGTCAGCTCCCGGTCGACCATCCCGAAGATGCGTAGCGAGAACTCGTCGATCGACACTCTGGGGACGCTGAGGGCGGTGTCGATCCGATAGAACTCGTCGTTGGGGGTGATGAAGGGAGACAGCCCAGGCACCCCGAGATCCGCCCTTGGGCCGACCGGGCTGAGTGGCCGGGCCACCCGGGGAAGGGAACCAGAGGAGGCCACCGGGGAGACGACGGCGCTTGCGGCGGTGAGGCGCCCGGCACCGGCGGCGAGTCCTGCCGTGACGAAGGTGGCGCCCAGGCCGACGAGGAATCGACGTCGATCCTCGGAGGCGATCCCTTCGACCTGATCGGTCTTGCGATACCAGGCTCGGTGGAGCGCGACCAGAACGGCAACTCCAACCAAAGCACCGATGCTCGCCGGAAGCACCGAGACCGGTCCCCGACCGGCCAGGATTGCCGCGATCGCCCCGACCGCTCCAAAGGCAAGGATCCCAACGATGCCGAAAAGGAGCCGGTGTCTCATGGCGAGGATGCCGACGGCAGCGGAGTACAGGGCGAGGACGACCCCGATCCCGGCGAGCAGAGCCAGCTTGTCGTTCGTCCCGAACAGGTCGATGGCCAAATTCTTCAGCCAGGGCGGGACCAGGTCTATGACACGATCGCCCACGTCGAGGATCGGCGATCGCGCGGTGGTGCCCACGGCGGCAACCAACTCGGCGACTGCGAGGGAAGCTGCGCCGGCGGCGAGGCCGACGGCAGCAGCGAGAAGGCGACTCGGTCGTGTCATGTCCCGCGAGTTCGCCGCCGTCAGCCCCCCGGATTGGCCCAATCCACGAGTTGCCCGGCTGCGAACCAACGCAATGCAGATCGTGGCCGCCGTTCGACCCCACCCACCGCTCAGGGGTGTGGGTAGCCTCCCTCGCTCCCGCACGATCTGTCTGACACGCATGTCAACCACACAACCCCTCGACAGCCTCATGACACGGGTCGCCCAGGGCGATGCGGAGGCCTTCTCCGATCTCTATGACCTGACCTCATCAATGGTCTACGGGCTCGCCCTTCGTGTGGTGCGCTCCGAGGCCCTGGCCGAAGAGGTGACCCAAGAGGTCTATCTCCAGGTCTGGCGGCAGGCGTCCGGCTTCGACCCACGGCGCGGCTCGGTCAAATCCTGGATGGCGACCCTCGCCCACCGGCGAGCCGTCGATGTGGTCCGCAGATCCCAGAGCGCCAGGGACCGAGAGCTCAAGGTGCCGGCCGACCGCCCCGAGGCCGATATCGCCGAGATGGCGATACTCGGCGACGAGCGAAATCGAGTGCGTGCTGCTCTCAGCTCGTTGACCGACTTACAGTTTCAAGTGATAGAGATGGCCTACTTCGGGGGGCTCACCTACCGCGAGGTGGCCGAGCGACTGGACACCCCGCTGGCGACGGTGAAGACACGGATCCGGGATGGGCTCACCCGTTTGCGATCCGCCCTTGGTGAAGATGATGGATGACATGCACGATCTCGTGGCGGCTTACGCCGTGGATGCACTCGATGACTCGGAACGAGCCGAGTACGAGGCGCATCTCGCCGACTGCCGACAATGCCAGGAAGACCTCGTCGGCCTACAGGAGTCGACCGTCTTGGTCGCCGAGGCGGCGAGCGTTAGTCCGCCTCCTGCCCTCAAAGAGCGGGTGATGGCTGCTGTTGGGGAGGACGAGACCACCAATGTGGTCTCGATCGACGACGGCCGGCGTCGTCCCCGTCTCTGGGTGCCATTCGCTGTTGCGGCGCTGGCGGCATTAGTCCTGGGCGCCGTGGTCATCTTCCAGGCGGTTGCGATGAACGACCTCTCGGGGCCGGGCGGCGTGACAGCGGCTGCAGAGGCCGCGGCCAACGAGCCCGGGGCCATAGTCGCCGAGTTCACCACCGACACCGGCTCGGTTGGCCAAGTGGTGCTCACGCCGGACGGCGAGGGTTATCTCGTTCCATCAGGACTCGAGACGTTGCCCGAAGATCGGACCTACCAGCTGTGGGTGATCACGCCGGACGAGCTGGCCATATCGGCCGGGGTCCTGGGCAATGAGCCTGTCCCGTCGCGTTTCACCTGGACCGACGATGTGGCCGGCTTCGCTCTGACCCGAGAAGTCGCGGGTGGGGTGGTCAGCAGTGAGGGAGACGTAGTCTCCGTTGTGGAGTTGTGACGAGCCAGGTAGACCCCCATGTCTTTGTTGTATTCGGCGGCACAGGTGACCTGGCGCAACGCAAGCTCATCCCGTCGCTCTACCGGCTGATCACCGACCAACAAGCTCGGGACCGATGCGTTGTGCTCGGTGTGTCGCGCCAGGCGGTGGGCGACGCTGCCTATCGGACTTGGGCCAGGGAGGCGCTCGTCGAGAGCGGGCTCGAGGGCGACGAGATCGAGGCGTGGTGCCAGGGCAACCTCCACCACCAGGCGCTCGCTGACAACGAAGCCGGTTACACCGTCCTGCGGGAGCGAATCGAGACCATCGAAGCCGAGCGGGGACTGCCCGGCAATCGGGTCTTCTACATGGCCATTCCCCCGGGAGCATTCGCCCCGACCATCGAAGGTCTGGGGAGCTCGGGGCTCAACCACAGTGCCGGATGGGTCCGAGTGGTCGTGGAGAAGCCATTTGGCACCGACCTCGAGTCGGCTCGCGCCCTGAACGACCTCTTGCTCTCCACGTTCGACGAGACCCAGATCTACCGGATCGACCATTATCTGGGCAAGGCAACGGTGCAGAACCTTCTCACCTTCAGATTCACCAACCCCATGTTCGAGCGACTCTGGAACAGGGATCGGGTCAGTCGTGTCGAGATCACGGTGGCGGAAGACCTGGGCATTGCCGGCCGGGCCGGCTACTACGAGCGGGCAGGGGTGGTGCGGGACATGGTGCAGAACCATCTCACCCAGCTCCTGGCCCTGGTGGCGATGGAGCCACCGAATGTCTTCGATGCCGACCGCATCCGCGACGAGAAAGTCAAGGTGATCACCGCGGTTGCCCCTGTGGAGGGGGACGATGTCGTCTACGGCAGGTATGAGTCGGGTCGGCTGGAGGGTGAGGAGGTGCCCGGATATCTCGACGAAGTGGGCGTCAGCCCGGACTCGACGACACCGACGTTTGTCGGGCTGAAGCTCTTCGTGGACACCTGGCGCTGGCAGGGGATCCCGTTCCTGCTCCGCACCGGCAAGCGGCTGCCGCGTCGGTCCACCCACATCGTGGTCACGTTCCGGGAGCCCGCCCTCTGCGTGTTCCACGGGCGCCGGGACGACTGCGTGCATGAGCCCGATGTGCTCCGCATCATCCTGGAGCCGGATGAGGGATTCGATCTGCGCTTCAACGTCAAGTCACCCGACGAGGACGCCGCCATCGACACTCAGGCGCTGCATTTCCGTTACTCAGAGGTCTACGGAAAGCTGCCCGACGCCTATCAGACACTGATCCTCGACATCCTCGAAGGAGACCAGACGTTGTTCGTCAGGGCGGACGAAGTCGAGGCCTCGTGGCGTCTCTACGACCCGCTTCTCGAGCGGCCACCGAAGCTGATCGGCTACACAGCCGGTACCTGGGGCCCGCCCGAGATGGATCAGGGAGCGTCTTTGGGCGGCTGACCCTCGGTCGGCTCAGCTCAGGAGCTGAACATCCCCTTGATCTTGTCGGTCATCCCCTCGGTTGCCCCGGCGATGGCGTCGGCATTACCGGCAATGAGGTCCTCCAGCTTGTCACCGATACCTGGTGGCGGCTTCTCTGCGAAGAAGTCCATCGCTGCCTGCGCGGCGGCCGTGGCTTGCTCGGCTGGGAGACCTGTCTTTTCCTGGATGGCTGTCATCAGCTCGTCCATGAGGTCGGCTCCATTGGTTACCTCGGCCTACGACCCACCGATGACCCGCAGCCATTTTCACATGCGCGCAAGCTGATCGATTCCATTGGAAACAGCTCGAATTCGACGGTCACCCCCGGGAAGAGATCGATCGGAGGCACAACCGAGCCGCAGATGACGACATCGCCTGCTCTCATCATCTCACCCTGGTCCGCCAGCAGATCAGAGAGATGAGAGACCACTTCGATGACACCGCCGGTTAGGTCTTCCAGACGGTCGGTCCGGGCTTGCTCCCGGCGATCCATCCTGACTCGCGCCTCCAAGCCGGTGAGATCGGCGCCGGCACGGCCGGGGTCGGACGGGCCGAGGACGACTCCCCGGTGGAAGATGTTCCCCACCAGGATTTCGTGCACCGCCTCGGGTGGTGGGTCGATGTCGGCTAGCTCGATGGCAGGCCCGATGGCGGAGATCGCGGCCCGTGCTCCCGCTGGGCCGCTCCCCGGTTTGAGATCGGACCCCAGATGGGCAGCGATCTCGGGCTCGGCCACCGGACGTGCCCACCCGGCGATGTCGACCTCGGCACCGTTATCGAGCAGCGTGGCTTCGGTCATGAACCCGACCAAGGGGCCGTCGGTCCTGAATCGCTCGCGCCAGGCCGGGGCGCCGAAACCTGCCTTCCAACCAATCGGGCGATGCCCCTGGGAGACGAGGTCGTTCCGCAGCTCGAGTTGGCCTGTCAGGCCGGTGGTCAGCGCCGATTGGCTCACGGCAGCTCGTATCCGGCGGCATCGAGGGAGCCGGCGCCGCTCCAACCCCAAACCAGGGTTACCTCCTGGTCGCCCGTGTTGTTGAACCCGTGCCACTCGCCCCGTCGGGTGAACAACACATCACCTTCGCCTGCGGGCTGATCCTCGTCGTCGGTGTAGATCACCCCTTGGCCGGAGATGACGATCAGGAACTCGTCGGCGTTGGGATGACGGTGCCGGTCGTGGCGGGCCCCGGGCGGTAGGACGGTCCAGCCCAGGAGGAGGTCAGCCGAACCGGCCTTCGCTGCGTCGACCAGGAACTGCACTTGCATGTCCACCCAGCCTTCGTCGTCACGGAGCCCGCCTTCGATCGGGACGTCGTGTCGGTTGATCCGGAACCGGCCCGTCATTCGTCGCCACCCAACCGGCGATAGACATCGAACACGGTGACGAAGTCGCGATGGCTCAACCCGAGGCCGTGACAGGCATTGAGCATCTCGTTGGCAGCTGCGGCGAGCGGCACGGGGCTGCCCTGACGCCGGCCCAGGTCGAGGGCGAGGAGCATGTCCTTCTGCTGCAGGGTGACGTTGGCCAGTGGCTTGTCGGGCATGTTCCCCTCCAGGATGAATGGGCCTCGGTAACCCATGACCGGTGACGCGACGACGCTCTTGAGCATGGCGTCGACGGCCACCGAGCGATCTACGCCGCCCTTTTCGGCGAGGGCCACGGCCTCGCTGAAAGCCACCATCTCCACGATCAGGCAGAGGTTGATCGCCACCTTCATCTGGACCGCCATGCCACTCGCTCCGATGTAGGTGACGGTGGGCCCGATGGCCTCCAGCACCGGCCGCACCCTCTCGAAAGCGGCAGCGTCGCCGCCGACCATCACCGATGCCTTGTCTTGCTCCAGGGAGATCGGGCTTCCAGACAACGGTGCATCGAGCATGGTTCGCCCGGCGTCGGCGAACGCGGTAGCGATGCGGCGCGAAGCGTCGGGGTCGATCGTGCTCATGTCGGCGTAGATGCCATCGGAGCCAAGTCCGGAGAGCACGCCGTCCTCCCCGAGAGCGACCTTCTCGACAGCCGCGGCGTCGGTCACGACGGAAAGGACGACCTCGGCACCTTCAGCCACCTGACGCGGCGTGTCGGCCCACTCCATCCCGACCTCGAGAAGCGGAACGGCTTTGCCCGCGGTCCGGTTCCATCCCGTGACCTGATGACCCGCAGCGAGGAGTCGGGGAACGATGCCCTGGCCCATATCGCCAAGGCCGATGAAGCCAACCCTCACTCAGTCCTCCGGCAGTCGTTTTCGGAGGGCGAGTCTAAGGGGAGGTACCCCGAGGAATACCTGCCCGTGGTGATTGGTTGGCGGAGCGCATGCAATTTGGAGTGTTCAGCATCGGCGACGTCACGCCCGACCCGACCACGGGCCGGGTCTCGACGGAGGCGGAACGCATCAAGTCGATGGTCGCGGTCGCATTGAAGACCGAGGAGATCGGTCTCGATGTGTTCGCCACGGGTGAGCATCACAACCCGCCCTTTGTCCCCTCGTCTCCGACGACGATGCTCGGCTACCTGGCCGCCTCCACCGAGAGGATCATCCTCTCCACGGCCACCACCCTCATCACCACCAATGACCCGGTGAAGATCGCCGAGGACTACGCCATGCTCCAGCATCTGGCCGACGGCCGGGTCGATCTGATGATGGGACGCGGCAACACGGGCCCCGTGTACCCCTGGTTCGGCAAGGACATCAGGGACGGGATACCCCTCGCCATCGAGAACTACCACCTGCTGCACCGGCTGTGGCGTGAGGATGTGGTGGATTGGGAGGGCAAGTTCCGAACTCCGCTTCAGTCGTTCACCTCGACACCCCGGCCCCTGGATGGAATACCGCCCTTCGTCTGGCACGGGTCGATTCGCAGCCCCGAGATCGCGGAGCAGGCTGCCTATTACGGGGACGGTTTCTTCGCCAACAACATCTTCTGGCCAAAGGAGCACTTCATCCGTCTCATCGATCTATATCGCCGCCGTTTCGAGCACTACGGCCACGGCAAGGCCGACCAGGCCATCGTCGGATTGGGTGGGCAGGTGTTCATGCGCAAGAACTCCCAGGACGCGGTGCGCGAGTTCCGTCCCTACTTCGATCACGCCCCCGTCTACGGGTATGGCCCTTCTCTCGAGGAGTTCACCGAGCAGACGCCATTGACAGTCGGTAGCCCGCAACAGGTGATCGAGAAGACGTTGAAGTTCCGGGAGTACTTCGGCGATTATCAGCGCCAGATGTTCCTGATGGATCACGCCGGTCTCCCGCTGAGCACCGTGTTCGAGCAGTTGGAGATGTTGGGCAGCGAGGTTGTGCCCGTTCTGCGCAAGGAATTCGATTCGTTGCGCCCAGCCCACGTGCCCGACGGTCCGACCCATGCCGCGCTCAAGACAGCGGCCGAAAATAGGGCCCTGGTCGAGGCGGCCGATCTCAAATGAACCGCCGCAAGCTGGCTGTGGTCAGTGGTGGGCTCGCCGAGCCGTCATCGACTCGTCTCCTCGCCGATCGACTCGCCGCCGCTGCCGAGCTGGCGCTGGGCGAGATGAAGGTGGAGACGGAGCTTCACGTGCTGGAGCTGCGGGACCACGCCCACGCACTGACCAATATGCTCGTCACCGGTTTCGCCGATGAGCGTCTTGGCGCCGCCATCAAGGAGGTCGTCGAGTGCGACGGGCTGATCGCGGTGACGCCGATCTTCAACGCCTCATACTCGGGTCTGTTCAAGACCTTCTTCGATATCCTCGAGCCCGGTTCCCTTACCGGCAAGCCGGTATTGATCGCAGCCACCGCCGGCTCCCCCCGGCATTCCCTCGCCCTGGAGCATGCCATCCGTCCTTTGTTCAGCTACATGCGCGCCTTGGTCGTGCCGACGGGGGTGTTCGCTGCATCGGAGGACTGGGGATTGGGCGCGAGCGCCGAGCAGGCGTTGTCGGAGCGAATCGACCGAGCCGCGGGGGAGCTCGCCAGATGGGTTGCGGCCGAGGAGAGGCCCAGCCGTCTGGACCCTTATGAGGATGTGACATCCTTCGAGGACCTGCTCGACAGCTGAACATTGCAGATCACACTGACCACCACCGGCCGGAATTCGAGAAGGCCTCACGAGGTCACGCTCTACGCCTACCCCGACGACGACCGACTGGTCGTCGTCGGCTCATATGGCGGGCGCCCCCGAGATCCCGATTGGGCGGCCAATCTGCGGGTGACGCCCCGGGCGTCAGTGCGGAGACGAGGCGAAGACCTCCGGTATCGCGTGGAGGAGGTGGAGGGGCCGGAGCGAGAGCGTCTGTGGAGATTGGTCACCGACGCCTTTCCCCTATATGAGACGTATCAGGACCGCACCGAGCGCGTGATACCGCTTTTCCTGCTCACGCCAGCAGGCTGACCCGCATCGAATCGCACCATGTGGATGATTGAACGGGATCGGTCCTGTGCTTGGATTGGCAGATGGCCCAAAGACCAGCATTCCGGACAGTCATGGCGTTGGCGATAATCGTTGCATTGGTTTCGGCATGCAGTGGTGACGAAATCGACATCGAAGAAGCCCAGGCTCAGTTCTGCAGCGATGTCGAGGAATACGTGACTGCGCTCGACAACTACGGCGGTCTGTTCGAGGACGTGGAGCTGACGGTCGGCGATGTCCAGACCGCCGGCGAGGATCTGGAGCCGGCCCGAGAGGCAGTGCTCGATTCAGCTGCCCAGTTCCGGGAAGCAGTCGAAGCAGATCCCGACGCGGCGGTTGAGATCGTTCTCGTGGACCCGGAGTCGATCGAAGTCGTGGAAGAAGCGGAGGCGGCTTTTGACGACGCCGTGGCCGGGATCGATCAGCGCACCCTCGTTACCGAGGCCGGGGTGTCGTTCACCTCGGCCGCCTACGCGCTGCAGGTTGCCTGGACACGATTGTTCTTAGACGCAGGCTGTCTCGATGAAGAGGGTCTTGCCCAGGCGAGTCAATGGGTTTCGGACTACGTGACTGCCCTGCAGACCGACCTCGCCACTGCGGGCTACTACAACGGGGAGATCGATGGCGTCTACGGGCCCGACACGATCGAGGCGGTGGAGCGGCTCCAGGAAGATTCCGGACTTGAGGTGACAGGGTTGATGGACCCGGCGACTCAGGCAGCCCTGGCTGAGGTGCTTGGTCAGCAGGAGTCGGCGCAGGTCGCCGCCCTACAGGGAATCCTCACCACCACCGGGCACTACGGCGGACCGATCGACGGTGTGTGGTCGCTGGAGCTCGAAGAGGCATTGAAGGAGTTCCAAACGGAGCTGGGGGTCCCGGCGACAGGAGTCGTTGACGCCGCAACGCTGCGGGCCTTCGAGGCAGCCCTGGCCGAGGCGGGTGTGCCACCGCCGCCGCCGCCGACGACCCCGGCGCCCGAGGCCACCTCACCTCCGGCCACGACGGTTCCCCCGGCGACAGCAGCTCCCGCTCCGCCCACGACCCAGGCTCCGGCGACGACACAACCGGCACCCCCGACCACCCAGGCGCCCCCTCCAACGATTCCGGTCGTCGAGGACGGCATCCTCGAGGTGCTCGCTGCTGCCGGTCAGTTTGGCCAGCTACTGGCTGCGATCGACGCCGCCGGGCTCACCGAGACACTGTCCGGTCCCGGGCCGTTCACGTTGTTCGCTCCAACCGATGAGGCATTCGCACAATTCGGCGAGCTTCCGACGGATCCGGAGGCGTTGCAAGCCTTGCTCCTGTACCACGTCGTCGAAGCCAACCTCAACGGGTTCGACCTGATGGGGATGTCGTCGGTGCCCACTGCGCAGGGCTCGGAGATCGCAGTGTCGGTCGAACAGGGCGAGATCTTGCTCAACGGGTCTTCGACGGTGACCATCGCCAATGTGATCGGAAGCAACGGGACGGCCCATGTGGTCAATGCGGTGCTGATTCCCCCGGGCTGACATCTACGGGCCGCGGGGGTAGGGGATGGCCTGGATTTCGAGGATGGCGGCTTTGAGGTCGATGGCGGGTGGTTGTTTGGGCCGGGGATCGTGGAATGGGGTTGGGGCGGATCTTGGTGTGGGATCGACACCGAGTTGGCTTCCGTCGGGCCTGTAGAAGCTGAGGTGCCCGGGGGTTCCTTTGATCCGCCAGCCGCCTTCGTGGACCAGGGTGTGGTGATGCCGGCAGAGGAGGACCAAATTCTCGAGACTGGTGGGACCATATTCAGACCAGGGAATGAGATGGTGAACGTCGCACCAGCTGGAGGGCCGGTCGCAACCGGGGAAGACACAATGGATGTCACGGGCCATGACCGCGATTCGGAGGGCTGGTGTGACCAGTCTCTTGGTTCGTCCCACGTCGAGGGGTTGGCTATCTGGTCCGAAGACGACCCGGGTCAGGTTCGCGTCGCATGAGATTCGTCTGATCTCGTCGGCGGTGAGAAATGTGCCGTTCGCGGTCTCGGAGATGCCAGGTTCGTCTTCGAGAAGGGTCTCGGCAGAGACATGGACGATGAGACCGGGCCGGTCGCCTGCCCCGTTGAGAATGTCGACGAGGAGGGCGGCACGTCGGACCGGAGCGGAGCGGTCATCTCCCGGTGCGGGAGGCCCCGGTTCGAGTCGGGCTCTCATCTCCTCACCGGTTTCGATGTCGACCCAACCGTTGATCCGCATCATCTCCCCATCCCGGCGGAGACTCAGCGACTGGAGGTCTCGAACTAGTTGGCGTTCACCGGCCAGGTCTTCCCGTGCCACCCGGTCCAGCCATTGATCGACCCGTTTCCTCAACTCGGTGATCAGTGGGGAGCCCAGGGCAGCAGAAACCAGTTCGGACTCGTCCTTGATGAACGGTTCCGGTGCCCGGCATCTCGCCTCCATCAGCACGTCCACCTGAGATCCCGAAATCAGACCTTGATCGAAGGCCAGAGCGACCAACGGTGATGCGGCCAGACCATTGGCCCGGGCCACCAACCGTTGCGCCTCACCAGGATGAAGCGACATCCGGTGTTTGAGAAGAGCCGTCACAGACGAGTAACCGTCATGTCCGAACGCCTTGGTCTCGTTGGTCTGACGAATGAGTCTGGCGATCCGGGCCTCCTCACGTTCCCGACGAAGAAAGGCGGCAGCCAGCTCGTCGACCAGATCTTCGGGAGCGACCAGCTCCAGTGGAGGTTCGGTGGGGAAGTTCGAGGTTTCACGAACATCGAACATATGTTCGATACGCTACCAACAACCCCCGATAAATTCAAGGGTTTCGCAGCAGAAATCTAAGAAATCTGGCGCCCATACTCCTCGTCGCTGACTTTCCCTCGCCCGCCGAGATCCGCGCCGTCGAACCAGACGCAACCTAGCCCTGCCAGTTGTGGCAGCCTTCCCGAAGTGACCACCACCACTGCGCGGACCGTTCGCCTGGGCGCCACCGACTATCCGTTGGTGCTGCCCAGCTTGCGTGATCCGCGGCTGCATCTCGCCAGCGTCATCATCACCATCCACGTCTTGGGTCAGTTAGCCCTCGATTTCCGGGTCTCGGTGCCCCAGATCCTGGCCGCGATCCTCACCTGCGCCCTCCTCGAGGTGGCGCTGACCTTCCGTAAGACCAAGCAGTTCGTCTGGCCCGCCAGCGCCATGCTCACCGGGAGCGGTGTTGCTTTGATTCTTCGAATTACCGGCCAGGAGCGGGGGGATCACTGGACCTGGGACGGCTGGTACCTGTTCGCCGGCATCGCCGCCCTGTCCTTGCTCACCAAGTACTGGATTCGTTTCCGAGGGACCCATGTCTTCAACCCGTCAAACATTGGACTGGTCGCCGCCTTCCTCGTCCTGGGTAGTGCTGTCATCGAGCCGCTCGACTTCTGGTGGGCGCCCCTCGACTTCTGGATGCTGGCCGCATACGCCGTGATCCTGGTCGGTGGCGTCCTCATCACATCCCGCCTTCGTCTCCTCACGCTGGCCGCCATGTTCTGGCTTACGCTCGCCGTAGGCCTCGGGGTTCTAGCCGCATCGGGGCACTGCATGACTGCGGCGTGGGCGCTCCAGCCAGTGTGCGGGACCTACTTCTGGTCGGTCATCGTGGCGTCCCCCGAGGTGCTCGTCTTTCTCTTCTTCATGATCACCGACCCGAAGACCATCCCGGAGGGGCGGGCGGCGCGGATCGCCTTCGCGGTGTTCCTTGGCGTGATCTGCACCTTGCTCATGGCGCCACAGACCACCGAGTTCGGAGCCAAGGTGGGATTGCTCGCCGGGCTCGTCGTCATGACCCCCCTTCGCTTCTTGCTCGACCGGGTCTTCAGGTCGGAGAGACTCGGGTCGCTGAAGACATCCTCGAAGACTCGACCGGTGCGAGCCTTCGCTCCAGGGGCAATCGTCGGCGCCCTTCTCGTCTTGATCCCTCTGGCCATCGTCATCGCCGGGGGCCCGGCGCGGGAGACGGCTCAGGCAGCGACGGTCGCCGCCCCGCCGCCCGAGATCGAGATCGATCCCACTCAGCTTCCCGAGGCCACCATCAGCGCTGAGGCCGCTGCCTTGCAGGGCGAGGTGGTTCCGAACGCTGTGGCCCTTGGCCTGGCCCAGGCACTCGCCGTCGAAGCGGAGGCGATTCGTCGCGCCGACACCTCGCTCTTGCGATCTGCCGCTGACGGGGAGCGCCTCATCGAGATGGAAAGGTTGGTCGAGCAGACGGCCACCAGTGGCGTGCATGCGGTTCCCACCCACACCTTTGACTCCATGCACGTCGACGTGGCACCCAACGAAGAGACACAGGACTCAGCCAGCCTCGGGCTGGTGGCAACGGGGACGGTGGAGACTGTCACCTACGATGCCGCCGGCGTCGAGCAGGGTCGGGCCAGCGAGCAATTCTCCACGACCTTCGTTCTGCGGCCCGAGGTCGGAGACAGCTGGCTGATCGTGGACGAGGTGGAAGATGGCTGACAACCCGGTGATAACGATGCTGGGTCGTAGGCTTCGCCTCGCCGTCGTCGGTGGCGGCCCGGGCAGCTTCATCGGTGAGATGCATCGTTCCGCCGCACGTCTCGATGACCGCTATGAGTTGGTCGCCGCAGCCCTTTCCTCGGACCCGGAGCGCTCCCGCTCGGCCGGGGTGGCGCTAGGTATCGCCGACGACCGGGCCTACCCCGACGCCATTTCACTGCTCGACAGTGAAGCCGAACGTTCCGACGGCGTGGATGTGATCTCGATCATGACTCCCAACGACAGTCATCACGAGTACGCGGCAGCGGCGCTCGACCTCGGCTTCGATGTCATCTGTGACAAGCCGATCACCAACACGCTGGACGAGGCGCTCGACCTGGTGAAGCGGGTGGAGCAGACCGGTCTCATCTTCTGTCTCACTCACAACTACACGGGGTACTCATTGGTGCGCCAGGCCAAAGCGATGGTCGAGGACGGTCAGATGGGCGAGATCCGGCTGGTTCAGGTCGAGTACGTCCAGGGCGGGAAGGCCGGCGAGAACGATCCCGACCCGGCCGATGGGCTGCCCTGGCGGTACGACCCGGTCAAGGGTGGCCCGTCCCTGGTGATGGGGGACATCGGGACTCATGCCCACAATCTGGCCCGGTTCATCACCGGTCTCGAGGTCTCTGAGGTCGCAGCCGAGGTCGGCGCCATCGTCCCCGGTCGTCTGGTCGACGACTTTGCCGGGGCCCTCCTCCGCTTCGACAACGGTGCACGAGGGTCGTTTTGGGTCACGCAGGCGGCGGCAGGTGTCGAAAACGCCCTTCGCATCCGGGTCTCCGGCACCCGAGGAAGCCTGGAATGGCATCAGGAGCAACCGATGCGGCTTCTCTTCACCCCATTGGACCGCCCTGCGGAATGGCGCACTCCCAACGGACCGGGGACGTTGCCATTGGCGGCACGATCGACCCGAATCGTCGCCGGCCACCCCGAGGCGTTTCTCGAGGCTTTCGCCAACATCTACTCCGATGCGGCCGAGGCCATCGCGGCCCGACGCAGCGGGAACACCCCCGACCCGCTTGCTCTCCATTTCCCAAATGCCGTCGACGGTGCGATCGGCCTCCGCTTCGTCGAGGCAGTCATCGCGTCCAGCCAGGCCGGCGGCGCCTGGACCGACGCCACCGCGTTCCTCCCCTAGCCAGTCATCGTCATGACCCGTTCGGGTCGGAGCAGGAACGGGGGCAGATAGGCAGGGATGTTGGAGAAGGGGAGCACATCCGGGTGCAGGTCGATGCCGAGCGAATCCCTCATGAACTCACGCCGGGCGGTGATTCGCTGCCACACGTCCGGATATCGATCAGCCAGGGTCTCGCGCAGCGATTCGTCGGCGAGGGCTATTCCATCCTCGATGTTGCTGGTGAAGTACTCCGTGCCGGTGGCCGGGATGATGTCGACTTGAAGCGCCATCCCTGACGCCAGTTCGATGTCGGATCCGGGACCGACAGGTGAGTTCACCCACTCATCGAGATGGATCTGATGACCCGGGTTGAGGAATATCCCGAAGAAAGGGTCGCCCAGACGCCGGTCGATGATCTCCTGGAGTGCCCCACCCTTCTGACCGACGCGGAGGGCGCCGTACCACTCCGCCACCGCCTCGAAGTAGGGAGCGACCAGTCGATCGACGTAGTCGCCGATTTCCCCGGGCAAATCCTCAGGGCCTTCGACAACGAACCCGGCGCGGCAGTTGAGTGCCCCCCAAATCCCGAAGGCGACGGTGAATCGGTCGCCGTGCTCGATGGGGCGATCACCGGGGCTGAGCAGCCCGAGGGACGCCCGCTCCCCGGCGGTCAGCATCAGGTGACAGGAGAGCGGTGTCCCATTCCACTCCAGCAGTCGGACCGCCTCTTGTTCGGTCATACCAGGGCGGAGATTCTCGAGGACCCTTCGTACTCCCCCAGACGTCTGGCAGGCTGCCCATTCGCAGTAGGCGAGCTGCTCGACCTCATTGATGACGCGTAGCCCATCGGCCGACCCGACCAGGATGTCCGTGGCGTTCTCGACCCCGCCCTCCGGTCCGGTCAAGCGACGTAGTTCGTCGACGATAAACGCGGGGAGGTCGATGATGCCGCTGTCCCCGAAAACCTTCCATCCCACCACCCCGACCCTGCTTCCAGGACCGATGCCCTCCTGCCCCAAGATCTCGCCGAGCGGGAGGGATCGATCTCGGGGCTGGCTGGGAAGGCTGAAGTCTTGATAGAGGTGACGCCGCATGGAGAGGGGAGCTGCCCCCGCCATTCCCCAGCACTCGTTGCCGACGAGGACGGCCGGCTCATCGTCATGATCAACGACGAGGAGGGCCTCCTCGAACCTGGGGTCGAAGCCGGTCAAGTAGGAGAGGTTGGCGCTGTGCTCGCGGTCGGCGTAGACCACCATCCGGTCGAAGCCCCGCTCCGATGCCCGCTTGCGAAAACGCTCCATTCGGTCCTGGTACACGACATCGGGAATGACAGGCATGGAAGCCGGCATCCCGAAATCAGGAAGAGCCACCTCGGCGAGTCGCGCTCCTGTCATCGGGTCATTGGCCCGGCTCCCAGACAATGGCCTCTTCCGCACCCCGGTCGATGATCATGAATTGGTTCGACCCGATATTCATCCACCGCCCCTTGTCTCCATCGGGCCACTGCACCCGCACCTCAACGCTATCCGCATCGCCGACCCCGAAGTGGGCCCAACCCAGCTGACCGCCGGCGTGGCCACCGCCGACCGTGACCTCCCGCTGCACAATGCGATTGCCGATCTTCACCTCGATCCACGACCCGACGCCGTCGACGTTGGGAGCCGGCTGCTCGAGACGGAGACCGACCCAATTCCCCATCGCCTCCGGTGAGGCGGCGTCACCCCAGCCGACGTTCCGGAACAGGTTGATGTTCTCGCGCCGGGTCACCTCGACGAGATCGAGCATGCCGTCGAGATTGAAGTCGGCCAGGGCTGCGCCGCGGGCTCTGGCGAAGTCGACGATGCCCGCCTGCTCGGCCACCTCGGTGAACGTCCCGTCTGGGTTTCCGAGGAGGAGATTGCTCGGGTCCCGCGCCGCATAGTCCTCCTGAGCTTCGACGTTGCCCTTCGAGACGAACAGATCGATGAGGCTGTCGTTGTTGACGTCCTGGAACTCGGGATGCCAGGCGGTCGAGGGTGCCGCTCGGTCGCCAACGTACGGTCGATGTGCGGTGATCCCTCGTTCGAAGGCGATGTCGACAAAGTTGGGCTGAGATGGCCCGTCAGCCAGTGTCTGCAACTTGTTGTCACCCTGGCTGGTGAGGAAGAACTCGGGCAGCCCGTCCCCGGTGACGTCCTGGCCGGCGATGCCCATTCCCCAGATCTGCATCGGCTGCCAGCCGTCCTCACGGGTGTAGAGACGCGGGGCCTCGCCCTCGGCCATATGCCAGAGCTGTTCCTCGCCATTCCTGTAGTAGTGACGGTCGTTGGTCATGCGCAGATCGCGGCGCCCCGATCGGTCCCAGTCACTGAACAGGACCGAGAGGGTGCAGAAGCCCGGGGTCAGAGTCACCGGCTCGGCGTATCGGCCGTCTTCGGGGCGGAACAGAAAGTGGTCGGCGCAGGTGCCGGTCAACTGGCCGCCCTCAGCCAGGTAGTTGCCGAAGGCGAGTGTCGGCATCGCGGCATCGCCCTCCCAGGTGGCACTGAACCCGACAGTCCAGTCATCCCGCGCATCGAGGGACCAGTTTTCGTTTGCCCGCTCGAAGGTGCAATCTCCGTTGCCGCGTAGCAAGACATCCTCGCCGAATCGGAGCACAGCCAGGTCGGTGTGGGTGTCGCTGTCGATGTCGATCGGGTATGCACCGGTCACCCCGGTGAGATTGCTGGAGGGGGCGTCCAGCAACTTCCCGAATCTGAGAGCGCCTCCGAGCGGACTGTTGTTGCGATAGAGCGCGCTCGGATTGGCTCCTCCGGCCAGATAGAGATCAGGGAGCCCGTCTTCGTCGCAATCGAGCACCGCGACGCCACCTCCCACGAAATACTCGAACTCCCCGTCGTAGACGTGCTCGATGCCTGCGCTCTCGGATTCATCCACGAAATGAGGCGGCGGCGATGCAGCTTCGGGCAGATCGGATCCGAATATGGCCACGGCCCCAGTGGCCAATGCGCCGGCGACGAGGGCCCCGGCCGCCACACCGCCAACCAGCCAGGCCCAGGCCCGGCCGGTCATGTTTGCCCCAGATAGGCGGTTTCGACACAATGCCGCATGGGCAGATTGTGTCGAGTGGAGGAGGCTATGAGGTGACGGATCCCGTCAGATGGGGCGTGATCGGCTCCGCCGACATCGCGGTGAGGAAGGTGATCCCGGCGATGAGCGGCTCGGAGCTGAGCCATGTCACCGCTATCGCCTCTCGCTCGGCGGAACGGGCCCGTGACACCGCCGACTCCCTCGGGATCCCCAAGTCGTACGGCAGCTATGAGGAACTGCTCGCCGACCGGGAGATCGAGGCGGTCTACATCCCTCTGCCCAATCATCTGCATCCGGAGTGGTCGATTGCTGCCGCCGAGGCCGGCAAGCACGTGCTCTGCGAGAAGCCTCTGGCGACCAGCACCGAGCTGGCCGCGGAGATGATCGATGCGGCCGAGCGATCCGGGGTCAAGCTGATGGAGGCCTTCATGTACCGGCTCCACCCGCTGTGGGCCGAGGTTCGCCGTCTCATCGCCGACGGGGCAATTGGCGAGTTGCGCGCCGTCCAATCGTTCTTTTCCTATCACAACGTCGACCCTGCAGACATCCGGAACCGCGTCGACGCCGGCGGAGGCGCCCTCTACGACATCGGCTGTTACCCGGTCAATGTCGCCCGGATGCTCTTCGACTCGGAGCCTTCTCAAGTCAATGCCACCATCCGCAGGGATCCCGAGTTGGGGACCGACGTCCTCACGTCTGTAGTGCTCGACTTCGACGGGCGGCACGCCGCATTCACCTGCTCGACGCAATTGGAGGCCGACCAGCGGGTCCACGTCTACGGCACCGAAGGCCGCCTCCTCGTCGAGATCCCGTTCAACATCCCGCCGGATCGCCCCACCCGCGTCCTTCTGGTGTCCGGAGGAGACCCGCCCGTCGACCCCAATGTGGTGGTTCATCAGGTTGCGGCGGCCGATCAGTATCGGGTGCAAGCGGACGCGTTCTCCCGCGCCATCCGTGATGACACGCCGGTGCCGACTCCACCCCAGGACGCGCTCGGCAATATCGAGGTCATGGAGCGGATCTTCGCGGCAGCTGCCGCCCGTGCATGAGCCGGGTCACTTCGATCGGGCGCGGCGGTTCCCGGCCGGATCGGCGATGACATCCGAGATGGCCAGCTCGGCCGCGCCGAAGAGGGGGGCGTCGGACCCGAGCCCGCTGGCGACGATGTCGGCCATGTCACCCGGCGCATCGAGGGCGCCGAGACGAGCTCCTTCGAACACTGCCTTCTCCAGGAACGGGAACAGTGGGTGATAGAACCCCCCGAGTACCACGAGCTGCGGATTGAAGACGTTGATCAGGTTGCCGATCCCGAGCCCCAGCCAGCGGCCGATTTCGGCGAGTGCGTCGAGGGTCTTCTGCTCACCGGCATCGGCCCTGGAAACGATCGTGTCCATCAGCTCCAAACCGGTGACGCTGGCTTGGATCCCGGCACGCCGGGCCAGGGCTGCCTCGCCGGCCTCGGTTTCCCAACAGCCCGTCGCCCCGCAGCGACAGGCAAGACCGTCGGGGTTGATCAGCGTATGACCCGCCTCGCCGGCGTAGCCGGACGCTCCCAGCATTGGTTTACCGTCGTGGATGATGCCGGCGCCGATCCCGGCCTCACCCGATATGTAGATGAGGTGATGCACTCCGGCACCCACTCCCCGCCGGTATTCGGCCAGGGCGCCGAGGTCGGCCTCGTTGGCTACGTGGACCGGGTGGTTCAGCCCGAGGGCATCGGC
Source organism: uncultured Acidobacteriota bacterium (assembly GCA_963810465.1). GTDB lineage: Bacteria > Actinomycetota > Acidimicrobiia > Spongiisociales > ZC4RG35 > JARDZU01. The sequence continues at coordinate 24,242 of CAWENM010000014.1, forward strand.
GAGCATCTCGCCGAGAGGTACGTTCCTCCAGCCTAGGTTGGGAGCGAGCTGGACGAACCCGTCCGATCTCCGGGTGACTCCGGCCACGCCGACGCCTACGCCGGTCAGCGACGAGTCGGCGGGGAGGTCCGCAAGCAGCTCTGCGGAGAGCCCGGCGATGACGCGGATGGTCTGCGCGGGCGATTCACCCCGGGGCCGCGGCACCCGCTCTTGTCGGTAGACGCGACCTCCGAGGCCAACCGTGGCCACGGCCACTGAGTCGACCGACAATTCGAGGGAGAGAACAACCGCGCCCTGGGGCCTGGTGCTCACCATCGGAGAGGGCCGCCCCGGGCCCGACGGTGTGACCGCCGGGCCCTCCTCGACGAGGCCGAGGTTGGTCAACTCGCCGATGAGATCGGCGATCGTCGAACGATTTAGCCCGGTGGTTGCGGTCAGCTCGGAGCGAGAGAGAGGCCCATGGAGGTGGAGACTCTCCAGGACCACCGCCAGATTGTGACGGCGCAGCTCATCGGCGGCGACGCCCTTCGGCCGTTGGTGGGCATCCCTCCCGGCCGTGATCTGGGTGCGGTTCAAGTGTCTCCAGGGAGGTCGATTGGGAACCAGAACCTTATGCCGCAATTTGTTGCGGGGTCAAACATATGACGGTTATGCTCGCATGCGTCGGCGCGGGGTCGGCATGGCCCATCGCGTTGACTCAAACGGAATTTGCCAGCCCTTCGGGGTGGCAACCGGAGGAGGAAGGAAAAACAGATGAAAAGACGCCTAATGGCGTTGGTAGCCGTCATCGCCCTCGTCATCGCCGCTTGCGGTGGTGAAGAAGGAGGCGACACGACGGAGGCCGCGGCGGACACGACGGAGGCCGCGGCGGACACGACGGAGGCCGCGGCGGACACCACGGCAGCCGGTGCCACAACCACCGCTGCTGCCGGGGGCGACTGCATCGTCGGCATGTCGTGGAACAACTACAACGAAGAGAGATGGGCCAAGCACGACGAGCCCGCGATCGTGGCCGCTCTTGAGGCCGGTGGCTGCGAGTACATCCAGTCGGATGCGGGATCGTCCGAAGAGCAGCAGATCACCGACGTGGAGAACCTGATCGCTCAGGGCGCCACTGTCGTCATGATCCTGGCTCAGAACACACAAGCGATCCTGCCCGCGGTTCAGGCCGCGACCGATCAGGGAATCCCTGTCATCGCCTATGACCGCCTCATCGAGGATGCGAACACCTTCTACGTCAGCTTCGACAACGTCCTGGTGGGACAGCTGATGGCCGAGGTGATCTTCGAGCAGGTACCGACCGGCAATTACTTCATCGTGAAGGGCAACGGCTCCGACGCCAACTCCGACTTCCTCCGTGAGGGGATCGGGTCGGTCATCGATGCCGCGGCCGAGGCCGGCGACATCACCATCCTCGAGGAGGACTACACCGACAACTGGGATCCCGCGCTCGCTCAAACCACAGTGGAGCAGTGGTTGAGCGCGCACAACAACGACGTGCAGGCCATCGTCTCCGAGAACGACGGAATGGCGACTGGCGCCGCCGCCGCCCTGGATGCTCAGGGTCTGCTCGGCACGGTTGCGTTGTCGGGTCAAGACGCCGACGTCGCCGCCCTCAACCGGGTGGCGTTGGGAACGCAGGCGGTGTCGGTGTGGAAGGATGCCCGCGCGTTGGGCACCGCGGCCGGAGAAGCTGCCGTGCAGCTTGCCGGTGGGGCGTCGCTCGCCGACGTCGAGGGGACTGGTGAGTTCGTCTACACGAACAAGGAATCGGGAGCAGAAACGGTTCTGACCAGCATCCTGCTTACCCCGGAACCGATCACCCAGGACAATCTCAGCGCGGTCGTGGACGCGGAGTGGATCACTCTCGATGAGCTCTGCGCCGGTGGTGCAACGGCTGCCCCCTGCGGCGGATGATCAACGACTGAAGCGAATCGATATGGACGATTGCGCCCCCGGTCTGGGGGCGCAATTGTCTTCCCGTTCTCTAGTGTGGTGAGTTCATGAGCGTGGTCGAGGCTTCGCCGACCCAGTCGGAGACTCTCGAACCGGCCCCGCGCCGGTCGCTGGGATCTTTCTTGCGGGACAACGAGATCGACACCCGCATGGTGGGGATGATCGCCGTCCTCCTCATGATCTGGGTCGGCTTCCATTTCCTATCCGGCGGGACCTTCATCACCCCACGCAACCTGTGGAACCTCTCGGTGCAGACGTCGTCGATTGCAATCATGGCCACCGGGATGGTGCTCGTCATCGTCTCCCGCAACATCGATCTCTCGGTCGGCTCCATGGTGGGCACGGTGGGCATGGTCATGGCCGTGCTTCAGGCGGAATGGCTTCCACCTGTCATGGGCATGGGGAACTCATGGATCTGGGTGATCACCCTCGCGGTGGGCTTGGTATTGGGAGCCCTCATCGGCGCTTTCCAGGGATCGATCATCGCCTACGTCGGCGTCCCCTCCTTCATCGTCACTCTTGGCGGATTATTGGTATGGCGCGGAACCGCCTGGCTGACCGCCAGCGGCCGAACCATCGCTCCGATGGACGCCACCTTTCAGCTCCTCGGAGGCGGATCGAACGGATCGCTGGGGGAGACGGGGAGTTGGATCCTCGGCGCTGTCGCCTGTGTCGGGATCGTCGCCCTCCTCGTCTTCGGCCGACGTCGTCGTCGCAAGTTCGGCTTTCGGCTCCGTCCGGTGTTGCTCGACGTGGTTCTCGGAGTCGTGGGCTGCGCCGTCGTCCTGGGCGCGGTTTGGGTGATGAACAGCTATTACATGCCGGAGAACCTGGCCATTCAGTACGCCGAGGAGAACAACATCCCCATACCTGAAGGTGGCCTGCAGATCCCGCTCGGCATCCCGTATCCGGTGCTGATTCTGCTCGGCGTGGCCCTGGTCATGGGCTTCGTCGCCAACCGGCTCCGCTTCGGTCGTTATGTCTTTTCGATCGGGGGCAATCCCGAGGCCGCCAACCTCGCCGGTATCAAGACCAAGCGCACCATCGTCAAGACCTTCATGACCATGGGCATCCTGGTCGCCATATCCGCCGCAGTCTCGATCGCTCGCCTCAACGCCGCGGTGAGCGGTCTCGGCACCCTGAACGAGCTCTATGTGATTGCTGCCGCGGTGGTCGGCGGGACGTCGTTGTCTGGTGGGATCGGGACCATTCCCGGTGCCATCCTTGGAGCGCTGATCATGCAATCGCTTCAGTCCGGCATGGTCCTCATCGGGGTCGGTGCTCCCGTGCAGGACGTGGCGCTAGGAGTCGTCTTGGTCATGGCAGTCGCAGTCGACACCATCTACCGGCGACGGGCGGCTCGATGACGGTCACTTCTCCAAATGGCAGCACGCCTTTGGTCGAGATGAGGGACATGAGCGTCAGCTTCGGGGGTGTCCATGCCGTCAAGGACGTCAGCGTCGACCTCTACCCGGGGGAGATCCTCGGTCTGGTCGGGGGCAACGGCGCCGGCAAGTCGACCCTGATCAAGACCCTCTCGGGAGCGCAAAGAGCGGACTCCGGCCAGATCTACGTCGATGGCGAGGAAGTGAGCATCACCACCCCACGCGACGCCAAGTTGTACGGGATCGAGACCATCTATCAGACACTGGCCCTGGCCGACAACCAGGACGCCCCGAGCAACATGTTCCTCGGTCGGGAGCTGAGGACCCGGTGGGGCACTCTCGACGACTCGGCGATGGAGGACGCCACCAGGAAGATCATGGGGAGGCTCAACCCGAGGTTCCAGAAGTTCAAGGAACCGGTGGCCTCTCTGTCCGGTGGCCAGCGACAGTCCGTCGCCATCGCCCGGGCGGTCCACTTCAACGCCCGGATCCTGATCATGGACGAGCCGACCGCCGCCCTTGGGCCGGCGGAGACCGAGCAAGTCCGTGAGCTGATGCGTCAGCTCAAGTCGGAGGGCATCGGCATCATCATGATCAGTCACGACATCCATGACGTGTTCGATCTCGCCGACCGGATCTCCGTCATGCTCCAGGGCAAGCTGGTGGGGACGGTCAACAAGGACGACATCACCATGGATGAGGTCCTGGCCATGATCATCATCGGCAAGATGCCCGAAGAGGTCACCACCAAGGAGCTGGAACAGCTCCACGGCTGAGCCCTGGTCTGGACTCGACCGGACTTTCCCACCCTCACTGATACCTGCTCGGGTGTCGATGCCGGCTTCCAGTGAACGAATGCCCGCATTCGGTTGCAGGCAGACCATATCATGGCTATCTTCCGGGATTCCGGGGCACATGACTGCTCGACGAGGAGGAAACGTCATGCCACCAGACACCGTGCAATTGCTCAGTCCTTCGCGGAGGAACTTCCTCAAGGCACTCGGGATGACTGCGGCGATCGGGCTCATCAACGCCTGCACCAACGACGGGGCCACCGCCACCACCGCGGCCGGCGGCACCGGCGGGACCGGTGGGACCGCCGCTGCTGGAGGCGGAGCAGCAGGGAACTTCCCCGAGACACCGGCCTGGGAGTTCGTCTTCGTCAATCATGTCACCACCAACCCGTTCTTCGTCCCGACGGTCTACGGGATCGAGGACGCCGCGGCCATGCTCGGCATCCCGACTCCGCAATGGACTGGATCGGAGGATGCCGACAACGGCGCCATGGTCAACGCCATGGAGGCGGCAATCGCCGCCCAGGCAGATGGGATCGGCGTGTGCCTGGTCGACCTCGAGGCGTTCAACGGGCCGACCGACGACGCCCTCGCCGCCGGCATTCCCGTGATCGCCTACAACGCCGACACCCCACCGGACAACCCCAACAACAGGCTCTGCTACGTGGGGCAGGATCTATACGGGTCCGGCTTCGAGATGGGCAATCGCATCGTGGAGCTGGTGGGCTCAGGAAAGGTGGCTCTGTTCATCGCCACCCCTGGGCAGCTCAACATCCAGCCCCGCATCGATGGAGCCCTGGACGCCATCGCCGAGTCGGGCGCCGATATCGAGGCGATCGACATCGCCACCGGCGCCGACGTCGCGGAGGAGCTCACGAACGTCGAGGCGTGGTATCTGGGCAACACGGATGCCACCGGGATGTTCGCTGTCGATGCCGGGAGCACGTCGGCGGTGGGTCAGGTGGTCCGGGACCAGAATGCCCGGGACAACGGCCTCGTCGGCGCCGGTGGGTACGACCTGTTGCCGGAGACGGTGGAATTGGTCTCGGAGGGAGTGCTGGACTTCACCATCGACCAGCAGCCCTATCTCCAGGGCTTTCTCCCCACCGTCTACCTGTACCTTTACAAGCTGTCGGGTGGTGTGGTGACCCCTCCGGAGACCAACACCGGTCTCGTCTTCCTCGACTCGTCGTCTGCCCAGTTGTTCCTGGAGACCGCGAGCAGGTTCGAAGGCGATGCAGAGGAGCAAGCGATAGTCGAGCCCGTAGGCTGACACGCATCGATGACTGACACCGCTGTTGCACCGCCCCGGTCCCAGAACATCTGGGGCCGGGTCGGTGACTTTCTGGTGCGACGGCCCGAATCGACCATCGCCTTGGTGGCGTTGGCGCTCGGGGCCTATTTCGCAGCGGTCAACCCGGCGTTTCTGACCACGGCCAACATCCGGGTCATCACCCAGTACATGATCGCCACCGCGATCCTTGCCGCCGGCCAGGTCATGCTCCTGATCAGCGGGGAGATCGACCTGTCGATGGGGAATGTCTACTTCATGACCCCCTTCCTGGTCTTCTTCGCCAGCGAGGCGGGTCTCGTGCTTCCACTCGCCATCCTGGTCGGCGTGCTTGGAGCCGGGGTGGTCGGCTACCTCAACGGGGCGATAAGCCTCGGGTTCGGGATCCCGTCCTTCATCGTCACTCTCGGCATGGGCTTCGTGATCAACGGGTTCACTCTCAATATCTCCAACGGTTTCCCCAAGCGTGTCCCTTCCGATGCAGTCGGGGCCGCGATCTTTGGAGGCGCCAACTTCTCCGGGATCATGTGGGTGATCGTCATCGTTATCGGGATGCACCTGATCCTCAATCATTCCCGATGGGGGGTCTATACGGTTGCAGTCGGAGGCAACCCGCTGGGTGCGGCCGAGGCGGGCGTCCCCAGCCGGAAGATCAAAATGCGGAACTTCATCCTGGCCGCCATGCTGGCCGGCTTCGCCGGCGTGATCGAGGGCATCAGGGTGGGTTCCTTCGACCCGGGCGCCGGAGTGGCCGGGACCAGGGTGTTCTTGTCGGTGGCCGCCGCGGTGATCGGGGGCACCCTTCTCTCCGGGGGGTCGGGGACCATCATCGGCGCCTTTTTCGGCGCTCTCGTGTTGGCCATCTTGCAGGACGGGTTCAATCTGCAGGGGGTGAGTGCCTTTACCTTCACCATGGTCCTGGGTGGGGCGATCATCCTGGCCATGATCCTCAATTCTCTGGCTAACAAGGCTCGGATCAGATCGCAGAGCGCCCGATTATGAGCTCTGGATCCAATGGCGAAGCGATCAGGGCGGAGGGGATTGGCAAGACCTATGGGCCGGTCGTTGCCCTCCGTGAGATCAATCTCCGGCTCGCCATCGGCGAGGTGCTCGGGCTGATCGGCGACAACGGGGCGGGCAAATCGACACTCATCAAGATCCTCACCGGGTTCACCCAGCCCGACCAGGGGCAGATCTTCATCAACGGGGAGGAGACGAAGCTGCGCTCCGTCTCCCATGCCCGAGAGCTGGGGATCGAGACGGTCTACCAGGATCTCGCACTGGTCAACCAGCTACCCGTGTACGCCAACATGAGCCTGAACAAGGAGGCGGTGCATCGTCCGATCCCGTTCCTCGACAAGGAGGAGATGAGGGATTTGGCCCGGACCTACCTCGGGGACATGGGCGTCCGCATTCCCTCAGTCGACACCGATGTTGGCTTCCTCTCCGGTGGGCAGCGTCAGGCCGTAGCCATCGCCCGAGCCGTGTACTCCGATGCCAGGGTCATCCTGCTCGACGAGCCGCTGGCGGCGATGGGTGCGAAGGAGAGCGCCATCATCATCGACTTGATCCAGGGTCTGAGAGAGAAGGGCGATGTCTCGATCATCCTCATCGCTCACAACTTCGCCCAGGTCGTCGAGATGTGTGATCGGGTCAATCTCGTACAGCACGGACGAATCACTTTCGACACGCCGGTGAGCGAGACTTCGGTCCAGGAGCTGACCGATCTGGTCTCGGCCGAGTATCGGACACAGGGGATCGGCTGAGCGTCAGGTGAGGGTCTGGAATGTCGGCGAAAGCGCCGGGTAGAGGGCGGTAAAGCGGGTGTGAGCCGCGTCGTAGGTCTCGCGGCCCGATGAAGGGGTGGCCACGGGCTCCACCTCGATGACCTTGCCCGCGGCCTGATCGACGGTCTCGAACCATCCTGCACCTGCGGCGGCGAGCAGGGAGGCGCCGTAGGCGGCCCCTTCCTCGGTCGGGACCATGGCGATCTCGGCATCGAGAACATCGGCCAGGATCTGCCGCCAGAGTGCGCTGCGGACCCCACCCCCCGAAGCCCTGATCTGACGGGGTGCGCTCATACCGGCGGCGACCATCAGATCGAGGCCGTCCCGCAACCCGAAGGCGACACCCTCCATCACAGCGCGGGTCATGTGGCGCAGGTCGTGTCGGACGGTCAGCCCGACGAAGGCGCCTCGTGCCAACGGATCGGGGTGGGGGGTCCGTTCCCCGGTGAGGTAGGGCAGGAAGAGCAGCCCGTCGCTGCCGGGAGGCACCTCGGCCGCACCCGCCACCAGCTTCTCGAATGAGCGGTCGGGGGCCACCGCATCACGAAGCCATCTCAAGCTGCCCGCCGCGGAAAGCATCACCCCCATCATGTGCCACCGGTCCGGGACCGCATGGCAGAAGGCGTGAACCCGTCCTTCCGGCTCCACCGCCGGTCCCTCGGTCGTGGCGAACACGACCCCGGAGGTCCCGAGGGAGAGAGCTACGACTCCCGGTGCGATTGCCCCGACGCCGACGGCATTGGCCGACTGGTCGCCCCCTCCGGCCACCACCGGCGTGCCGGCTAGCAACCCGGTCGCCGCGGCTCCGTCGGCGCTCACCGTCCCGGTGACTTCGGGTCCCTCATGAGTGGCGGGGAGAAGGTCGGCGGCGATGCCGAGGGCGTCGATCACCTCGGGTGACCATGTCCTCGCCTTCAGGTCGAAGAGGATCGTCCCCGACCCGTCGGCCACATCGACCGCGTAGTCGTCGGTGAGGCGGAACCGCACGTAGTCCTTGGGGAGGAGCACCTGGCGGACCCGCGCCCAATTCTCCGGCTCGTTCTCCTGCACCCACAACAACTTCGGCGCGGTGAACCCGGTCAGGGCGTCGTTGCCCGTGATCTCGATCAGCCTGTGCTTCCCGATCCGGCGCCGGATCTCGTCGCATTGGTGGCCGGTCCTCTGGTCGTTCCAGAGGATGGCGGGTCTGACCACGGAGCCCTCTCCGTCGAGGAGCACCGAGCCGTGCATCTGACCGGTGAGCCCTACCGCCTCTATGTCACCGGGTGAGGTCCCGGTCGTCTCCATCACATCTCGAATCGAGGATGCGGTGCCGTCCCACCAGGACTCGGGGCTTTGCTCAGACCAGAGTGGTTGGGGCGTCTCGTACCCGTATGTCGCCGAGGCGACCCCATTAACCACTCCCGACCGGTCGACCAGGATCGCCTTGGTTGCGGTGGTGGAGGTGTCGATTCCAAGGACGAGGCTCACGTATCCCCGATCAATCTGGTCACGGCGCTGGCGACCGAATCACATTCCTCGATCTCCCATATCTCACGGTGGGTGACCTGCTCGCCCTGCTTCAGCGTGGCCAGTGGGCCGACGCTCTCCAACTCACAGAACGCATCGCCCAGATAGAACTGACCCACCGCCCCGCGATCCGGGTAGGGCTCCGATCCTGCCGGCGTGACCGTCTTGGTGAACAGGTGCTCGTCGATCAGATAGCCGAGGCGACCGGGGGAGGGACCGGTTCCCACCTTGAATGGCGGACCCGCCTCGGCCCGGACCAACAGCCCACCCCGATCCCAGGTGACCCTGGGATCGGTGAGATCGGTGTAAGGCCATAGGACCAGGCTGCTGCTCGCCGATAGGCGGTCCTCGTCGGGCTCGCCGGACACGGGGACGATGGCGAGCCCTCCCAGTCGAAGTTGGGTGATCGCCCAAGGCGCCACCTCCATTGGCCCAGTTCCGGAATTGGTCAGGACATGCTCTACGAGGAGCCTTCCTCCAGCGAGGCTCATATCGATGCCCTTGACCAGGCCGGATCGATCTACCCGGCCGACGACGGCGACCCTGTCCGTGCTGGTCGCCACCGAGCACGGCTCGTCGTCGGGCGCATAGGTGATCTCTGGGATCTCGGGCGAGGCCCAAAGCCGATGGCCGCCTCGGAACCGGTAGACACCGGTGTCGGGGCGATCGATCACCACCTCAGGGTCGAGAGAGGCGAAGATCTCGGGTCCACCGTCACGGCTCAACCCCAGCACTCGAGGGCCAAACGCCGTGGCTACCTGAATCCTGTAGATGCCGAGCTCGATCTCGACGACATCCTTGGGCACCCGGGATCAGCGCCCCGAGGACCAGATGACCCGATTGACCCGATTCTCGAGCAGTTCCTGGCTCCCGGACACCGGCGTGGGGTCGATGTCACCCGCCGCCACCTTCGCCTCCAATGACTCGAGGGTCTCCCCACCGGCGAGGATCGACGAGCCCAGGTCGGCCCTCCAACCTGCGTACCGCTTCTCGAGCGGTCCGGAAAGTGTCTCCGACTCGATCATCCCGGCTGCCACCAGGAGCGCCCGGGCCAGAGTGTCGATCCCACCGACGTGGCCGTGGAACAGATCGGTCCGATCCATCGACTGGCGGCGCAGCTTGGTGTCGAAGTTGAACCCGCCGGTGGTGAACCCGCCGCCGCGCAGGATCTCGTACATGGCGAGTGACAACTCATCGACCGAGTTCGGGAACTGATCGGTGTCCCACCCGTTCTGGTAGTCGCCCCGGTTGGCGTCGATGGACCCGAAGATCCCGTTGGCCACCGAGTAGGCGACCTCGTGATGGAACGAGTGCCCGGCCAGGGTGGCGTGGTTCCCCTCGATGTTGACCTTGTACTCGTCGACGAGGTCATAACGCTCCAGGAATCCGTGGACGGACTGGCAGTCGTAGTCGTACTGGTGCTTGGTCGGCTCGGCGGGCTTTGGCTCGATGAGAAGGGTCCCGGTGAAGCCAATCTTGTGCTTGTGCTCGGCCACCATCGTCAGGAATCGTGCGAACTGCTCACCCTCCCTTCTCAAATCGGTGTTGAGCAGCGTCTCGTATCCCTCGCGGCCTCCCCACAGCACGTAATTGGCCCCTTCGAGCCGATGGGTCGCCTCCAGGGCGTGTTTCACCTGGGCCGCGGCGTAGGCAAACACCTCCGGGTCGGGATTGGTCGATGCGCCGGCCGCGTAGCGGGGGTGGGAGAAGAGATTGGCCGTGCCCCAGAGGAGACGGACCCCGGTCTCGGCCATCTTCTTCTCGGCGTAGTCGACCATGTTCTCGAGGTTCGTGGCTGACCCGGCAAACGTTCCGGCCTCCGGAGCGATGTCGACGTCGTGGAAGCAGAAGAATGGCGTTCCCAGTTTGGAGAAGAACTCGAATGCGGCGTCCATCTTCTGCCTGGCCGCGTCCATCGGGTCTCCCTGACCGCTGAGCCAGGGCCGGTCGAGGGTGCCGCCGCCGAAGACATCGCTGCCCGGCCAGTTGAACGAGTGCCAGTAGCAGACGGCTATCCGGAGGTGATCCTCCATTCGCTTTCCGAGGACCTCACGGTCGGGCTCGTAGACGCGGAAGGCGAGCGCGTCGTCGGAGTCGAGCCCTCCGAACCCGATCGGCCCGGGGACGTCGGCAAAGAACTCATTCGGCACGGTCAACCTCCACTTGCTCTCCCGTCGTGTACGGGTGGAACACTATTTATGTCGGGGGCTCGGGGCTGATCCGGCTCAGCTCCCGGACCGCTTGGACTCCACGATCGTGGCTCGATAGGGCCCGCTGGGCGCTTCGACAGTGACGTCTTCGCCGACCCGACTGCCGACGATGGCAGTGGCCAGGGGGGAGTCAGATGAGATTCGGTCGGTATCGAGGCCGGCTTCTGCCGGGTCCACGATGAGGTGGCGGACCTGCTCGTCGTCCGCTAGTCGAAGCGTCACCCAATCACCGATCTGCACGAGGTCAGGATCCTCGGGCACGTCGTAGACATTGCCCGCCGTCTCCAGGACGTACTTGAGTTGCTCCAGCTCGCGGAGGGCGAGGTCTTGCTCGAGTCTGGGCGCCATCTCGTCGTCTTCCTCTTCGATCGCCTCGACGAGAGCAGGGATGGTTTCTTCCTCGAGACGACGGGCGCGCTCCTCGAGGAGCACACGACCCTCTTGGGTCAGACGAGGTGGCTCACCAGTCGATGTCATCTCGTGTCCCTTCTTCCCATGGCGACAGAGCGGATTGCGTGGATTAGAGAAGAGCCCGATGAACGACTTTCGCCGCCCTTCGGGCCCTTCAGCTCCAACCTTGGCACAAGCCTGCGCATTTGTCCAGCGGGTTGAATGGCGAGTCAGTCAGTCGTCCTCGTGGACGCGCAGCTCACGATGTGCGGCGCCGGGCGCGGCGAAGAGTTGCAAGTGCTCGGCCTCCTCCTCGACAGCCCTGACTTGGGAGCGGGGGACCTTGCGCTGGAGATGCACCTCGAGCCGGGATGTCTTGCCGTCTCGGGCGATCTTCCACCATCCGCTGAACACGCCGTCGACGAGGACGTTGCCCGCCCAGCCCGGGGGCACGATCCCGGGTGTGAAGAATCGGGAGCGGTCGGAATGCCCGAGGAGCAGGTTGTCGTACTCCGGTAGGAAGCGGGGTGGTGCAGGGGTGTCCTCGTCGAGGATGGTGGCGTCGGGGTGATCGAGCAGCTCGGAGCCGTCCTCGCCTTGGAGGGAGCGAAGACGGTCGCGCATCCCGTCCACCACCTGGCGCAGACCGTTGAGCCTCGACCAAACCCTGATGTCGGAGATCGTGGCCGGCCCGAAAACAGCCAGGTAGCGCATGACTATCAGCTCGTAGTCCCTCACTTTGGGCAGCTCCTTCCCGATCCAGCTCTCGACCGTTGTCCAGGTGGCGGCGCCCGCCCGGCCCCACAATCCTCGCGGTGGCACCTGGATCACCGGCAGCAGGTAGGTGACGACCTGGGCCATCGAGTTGCCCGGCACCTCGGGCCACTTCTCTTCGAGCGCCCTGGCCAGATCGGCCCGGGTCATGGGGTGCTCCTCCAGGAGTGACCTGCCCTGGTCGAGAAGCACCGCCCGGTCCATGCCCACCGTGTCTTTGGCGAAGGACGTCGACCCGAGGACAGCGGCCAGGGTCTCCTGCAGATGCGAGCGAAGGAAGAGGAAGTCGGGTGTGGTCGACATGTGAAGCGTGGCCCGCATCAGGGCGCCCCGGAGCGCCTCGCGGCGCTCGATCATTCCCGACAGGTCATGCGGGTCGAATTCCTCGAGACGGGACCACAAGGCGTAATAGGGGTCTTGGGGATTTTGCGCCTGCATCCCGACCAGGAGCTCCATCGCCTCTCCCGGTGTTCGCCCATCCCGTTGGAGTAGGAGCTGGCGATCCAGAGTCGTCCGGTTGAGGGCCCGTCTGCTCAGTCGGGCGGTCAATGCTTGATTTCGAGCCCGCCGAACAGAACGGTGGCGTTGACGGCCAGCGTGGGAGCGTCCGCCGGAACCGGGTCCTTGGCGGTCGCGTTCTCGATGCCCCCGAACAGTGGCAGACCTCGGGTGACCACATTCCAGCCCTGTGGGACCGTTACTTCCACGCCCCCGAAGGCAGCGAACACGTCGAGCTCGGCGCCGGCCGCGGGCAGGGTGTCCCGGAGATCCACTTCGGCGCCGCCGAACACGGCCGTGATGTTGCCACCCTGGAATTGCTTCGAGTGCGATGCGATCTCGCTGCCGGAGAACACGTTGAAGCTGTTGACCCGGTCGCCGGCTTCCGTCCTCGCCCCGAGCCCACGACCGAACAGGATCAGCAGCCCGACCAGGATGATGGCGGCGGGGATGATGAAGTCGCCGAGGTCGACGATGGCGAGATTCGAGAGCAGGAAGGCGACTCCGACACTGGTGATGATCAGGGCCACCGGCCAGTGGCGCGGATTGGCGGCAAAGGTGAGGATTCCGGCGAGGATCAGGACCGCCGGCCACCAGGTTCCGAAGATCTCGCCGGCATCGAGCACACCGGCGTTGTCCAGCAGCAGCACTGTCCCCACCGCGACTATGAGCAGGCCGAAGAAGAGCCGTCCCCAGTTCATCGGCGGCAAGTTACCAGCCGCCCCTCAATCCCCTGCGACGAAGAACCTCCACTCACCCGTCTCGGTGATCCCGATGCGCCAGAGGGCGTAGGCCCCGAATTCGGCGGTCTGGTCGAGCTCCTCCTGGGTGTAGACGGTGAGGAGTGCCTCCAAGTCGGCCGGGGGGATCTCCTCCCACGAGTCGTAGACGAAGGCTGATGGCCAGTAGTAATGACGGGGCAGGTCCTCGTAGTCCTCGAACGCGTATGGGGTGTCGAACAGCTGGACCAGAAGCGCGAGTGCCGGATGGGTGCCTTCCTCCTCCCACATCGGGATGTTCTCGAATCCGCCCCCGCCGAAGCTGGTGACGAAGTCGGGTGAGGCCAGGCCCTCGAGGGCCTCGAAGTCGCAGGCGATGGCGGCCGCGGCGATCGCTGTCCTGGCGTCGGCCACGGGGGCCGGCAGTCCCGCTTGTTCGGCGGGCATCGGCAGCCCTGCCGCCGAGCAATCGGCGACGACTGGGGGAGCGGTGGTGACAGGCGCCGTGGTGACCGGCTCGGCCACGGTGGTAGATGCCACGGCCGGCGTGGTAGTGGCGGTAGAACCGCTGGCGGGCCCGGAGTCTTCGGGGCTCGAGATCATCGGGAGCACACCGAGTGTGACGATCACCACGGCGAAGGCGGCGGCGAAGATCAGCCATCCACGGGGCAGGCGTCGAACCCCGGTGTCCATTGGAGGTGGCACGGCCTGCTTGGCGGACTGACGCACCTCCTGGGCGGCCTGTTCCATCCTCTGCTCGAACTCATCGAGATGCTTCATGTCGTCTCCTCGCCCCATGCCTCCAGACGCCGGCTGAGATGAGCCCGCGCCTTGTGGAGATGCGCCTTCACCGCACCCGTGCTCACCCCCATGACCTCGCCAATCTCCTCGATCGAAAGCTGATCGACATAATGCAGGACGGTGGCCTGGGCCTGCCGTCGCGGGAGCTTCCGCACCTCGTCCCAGACTTCGGTGGCCCGCGGGGTGAGGTCGGGAATGGTGTCCTCGCCGGCGTGACCTCCAAGCCGTGTCAGAGCGCGCAGCTCGGCGCCGGCTCTGCGATGAAATGAAGTGGCCCGGTTTATGAGCACACGTCGGACCCATGCACCGGGGTCGTCATAACCCGATACCCGGTCCCAGTTTCGGTGGGCCGCGACAAACGACTCTTGGGCGAGGTCCTCCGCCGAGGACCCGCTTCGCAGGAGGGCGCGTGCGATCGCCACCATCCGGGCGTACTCACGCCGGTAGAAGCTCTCGAAGGGCTCGACGTCGAGCGCCCCGATCTCTGTCGAAGACATGTGTCTCCTCGATTCCTGCATCGTGCTCACCCACCTAACACGCACAACAGCGCTACTTGGTTTACCCGAAGACGGCGCCCGGGTACGAAATATGGCGGTGTGAAATAGATTGGGATTGGTCATGGATCTGAATCGACTCACCGAAAAATCACAGCAGGCGCTTTCCGAGGCACAGACGATGGCGGTGCGCCTCGGTCACCCCGAGGTCGACGGCGAGCATCTTCTCCTCGCCCTCTTGACCCAGCTCGAAGGCCTGGTCCCTCGTCTCATCTCCCAGACTGGGGGCGAGCCCGCCCGACTCGTCGCCGACATGGAGGCCGAGCTCGCCAAGCGCCCGAGTGTCAGCGGCCCAGGGATCTCTCCTGGTGAGATCCGGGTGACACAACGTCTGGCCAGGCTCCTCGACACGGCGGAGATGGAGGCGACGCGTCTCAAGGACGAGTACGTGTCGGTGGAGCACCTCATCATCGCCTTTCTCGGTGAGGCGGACACCGCGGCCAAAAGAGCCATGGCCGAGCAGGGCATCACTCGGGATCGCTTCCTCGAGTCGCTGACAGCCATCCGAGGCAACCAGAGGGTCACCTCGGCAACCCCTGAGTCGGCGTACGAGTCGCTCGAGAAGTACGGCCGGGACCTGGTGGTCGACGCCCGCAGTGGGAAGCTCGACCCGGTGATCGGCCGCGACACCGAGATTCGCCGGACAATCCAGATCCTGTCGCGGAAGACGAAGAACAACCCGGTGCTGATCGGCGACCCCGGGGTGGGCAAGACCGCCATCGTCGAGGGGCTCGCCCAGCGCATCATGCGGGGTGACGTCCCGGAAGGGCTCAAGGACAAGACGGTGTTCGCCCTCGACATGGGGTCCCTGATAGCCGGGGCCAAGTACCGGGGTGAGTTCGAGGAGCGTCTCAAGGCTGTTCTGGGCGAGGTGAAGGCGGCCGAGGGACGGATCCTTCTCTTCGTCGATGAGCTGCACACGGTCGTCGGCGCCGGTGCGGCGGAGGGGGCTATGGACGCCGGAAACATGCTCAAGCCGATGCTGGCCCGCGGCGAGCTGCACATGATCGGTGCCACAACACTTGCCGAATACCGAAAACACATCGAGAAAGACGCCGCTCTGGAGCGACGCTTTCAGACCGTGCTGGTGGACGAACCAACCGTCGAAGACGCGATCTCGATCCTCCGCGGCCTTCGTGAGCGCTTCGAGGTGTTTCACGGGGTGAAGATCCAGGACGCCGCGCTGGTCGCAGCTGCCGTTCTCAGTCACCGCTACATCACAGACCGATTCCTCCCCGACAAGGCGATCGACCTCGTCGACGAGGCGTGCGCCATGCTGCGCACCGAGATCGATTCCATGCCGGCCGAGCTCGACGAGCTCACCAGACGGGTCACCAGGCTCGAGATCGAAGAGGCTGCGCTGAGCAAGGAGAAGGACGCGGCCAGCAAGAAGCGGCTCGAGGAGCTGCGAAGAGAGCTGGGGGACCTCAAGACCGAGGCGGCCGCGACGCGGGGGCAGTGGGAGTCGGAGCGACAAATCCTGAAAGAGGTACAGGAGCTGCGAGCCTCGATCGAACGAGTGCATCGGGAGGCCGAGGAGGCGGAGAGGAACTACGACCTCGACCGCGCCGCCCAACTGCGTCATGGGGATCTACCGGAGCTGGAGCGAAAGCTGATGGCGGTGGAGGAGAAACTCGCCGCCGAACAGGGTCAGCATCGTCTCCTGCGCGAGGTCGTGACTGAGGAGGAGATCGCCGGGATCGTGTCACGCTGGACGGGTATCCCCGTCAGCCGCCTCCAGGAAGGCGAGCGGGAGAAACTCCTGCGACTCGACTCGGTCCTCCACGAGCGGGTGGTGGGTCAAGACGAGGCGGTCCGTCTCGTGGCCGACGCGATCATCCGCGCCCGCTCTGGGATCAAGGATCCTCGCCGACCAATCGGCTCCTTCGTTTTCCTCGGGCCCACCGGGGTGGGGAAGACCGAGCTGGCCAAGGCATTGGCCTCGGCCCTCTTCGACAGCGAAGAGAACATGGTCCGCATCGATATGAGCGAGTACCAGGAGCGGCACACGGTGAGCCGTCTGATAGGGGCGCCTCCGGGGTATGTCGGCTACGAGGAGGGTGGACAGCTCACGGAGTCCGTTCGGAGGAGGCCCTATTCGGTGGTTCTCTTCGACGAGATCGAGAAGGCGCATGCCGACGTGTTCAACACACTGCTTCAGGTACTCGACGACGGGAGGCTCACCGACGCCCAGGGGAGGACGGTCGACTTCCGCAACACGGTCATCATCATGACCTCCAACATCGGCTCCCAGTACCTGCTGGAGGGGATCACCCCGGTGGGGGAGATCAAGCCCGAGGCGAGGGAGATGGTGACCAGTGAGCTACGACGCCATTTCAGACCCGAGTTCCTCAATCGGGTCGATGACATCGTCCTGTTCAAGCCGCTGACCCTGGAAGAGATCGAGAGGGTGGTCGATCTGATGCTCGACGATGTGAGGCATCGGCTGGCCGAGAGGAATACCAAGCTCGAGGTGAGCGAGTCCGCCATGCAGTTCATCGCCGAGCAGGGCTTCGACCCCGTCTACGGGGCCCGACCGTTGCGACGATTCATCTCCCACGAGTTGGAGACCCGCATCGGTCGTGCTCTGATCGGTGGCGAGGTCCAGGATGGCGCCACCATCAGGGTCGAGTTGGTCGACGGCGACCTGGCAGTGGTGTTCGAGAACCACCCCGAGCTCGAGCCCGACGGGACCTGACGGCCCTGGGGTGGGTGGGCGCGATACGGGCTTGGGCAGGATCGCTGGTACGGTAGGAACTCGACGCGGCCTCGGTGCCAGTCTTTCGTTATCCCCGCAGGGCTCATGGATGCGCTCTCCGTAGCCGGCGAATCGCTGTGGCTCAACAAACAGCCGACGCATTCACCGGTCGTTCACATCACGGAGTTCTCTATGAAACAAAGCCAAGCCAACATCTCGTCGATCGGATTCGTCAGCACATATCCACCCACCGTCTGCGGTCTGGCCACCTTCACCGCTGCTTTGCGTGGGGCCATGGCAGAGGACCGAGGATCCGAGGATGGTCTCGAGGTGGTGAGTCTCGGGGACGCTCGACTCGAGAAATCACGACCCGAAGTCGTATTGCAGCACGTCAACGGCGATCGATCCTCGTTGCGGCAGGCGATTCGTGTCTTGAACCGCCACGAGGTCGTTCTCTTCCAACACGAGTACGGGATCTACGGCGGGCCCGACGGCGCCGAGATCCTCGACTTCCTGTCCGACCTGGACGTCCCCACCATCGTCACGCTGCACACTGTGCTCGACAAGCCGACACTGAGGCAGAAGCGAATTCTGGAGAGGATCGTCGATCTGGCGGGGCAGACGGTCGTGATGAGCGACACTGCCCTCCGCCGATTGCGGAACAGATACGACCTCGACGCCGACGGAGTGACCATGGTTCCCCACGGGGCGATGCCCGGACTGGCCATTCCGAGCGCTGCCACCGGGCCACGACCCGTCGCCCTGACCTGGGGGCTGATCGGGCCCGGAAAGGGGCTGGAAACGGCTCTCGACGCCTTCGCAACGGTAAAAGACCTCCAGCCGCTTCCCCGCTACGTGATCCTCGGCAAGACCCACCCCAAGGTGCAGGCCGCTCAAGGTGATTCCTATCTGGATGGGCTGAAGGCGAAGGTGCACGCGCTGGGTCTGGAAGATGTCGTCGAGTTCGACAACCGCTATTTGGACACCGAATCCCTTGCCACGGAGATCAGACAGGCCGACGTCGTGCTTCTTCCCTACGAGTCCACGGAACAGGTCACATCGGGTGTGTTGGTCGAGGCCCTGGCCGCCGGGAAGCCTGTCGTCGCGACGGACTTCCCCCATGCGGTGGAGATGCTTGGCACTGGTGCCGGCGCCCTGGTTCCCCATTCCGATCCCGAAGCGATGGCGACCGCTTTGCGAAGCCTCTTCTCGGAGCCGGGGGTCGCCACACGGATGGCGATGATGGCAGCCTCCATCGGTTCGACTCTCCACTGGCCGGTTGTGGCGGCTCGATACGAAGCCATCGCCTCCACCCTGGTAGAGCGTCAGGCCTTGGTCGCTGCCTTCTCCGGGCGGCGCGCCGCGGGTCTGGCCAAGGTCGGGTGAATCCCACAAATCTGACGTCGGTGTCCACCGGCGCTGGCATCCTTGAAGTCATCGAGGCCCTCCCGGCACCCCGTTACCAACACCTGCGGCGGATGACAGACCACGTGGGTCTCTGGGAGCACGCCCGGTACACGACCCCACGACCCGAGCATGGTTACTGCACCGACGACAACGCTCGGGCACTCATCCTGCTCTGCCGTGAGCTCGATCCCTCTGCCGAGCTCATCGGGCTCGCCCGCGTCTATTTTCGGTTCGTAGCGGACGCAGCTCTTCCCGAAGGCGGTTTTCACAACAGGCGACGAGCAGACGAGTCGTGGGGGGACGAGATCGGATCCGACGACTCACAGGGTCGAGCCATCTGGAGTCTGGGCTCGGCTGCCCGACTGGGACCGGAGGAGTGGATGCGTCGAGCCGCGCTGGGATTGTTCCATCGGCAGGAGGGCTTCTCCTCGACCTCCCCACGAGCCAACGCTTTCGCGATCCTGGGAGCCTCCGAGGTCCTGACCGGGGATCCGGAGGATGTTGTTGCCAGGAAGTCGCTGACTCACTGGGCATCCATGCTCCACGCCTCCGATGACCCCGGATGGCCCTGGCCCGAGCCACGGCTGGCCTACGACAACGCAAGAATCCCGGAAGCCCTCATCGCGGCGGGCATCTCCCTCGGTGACGATCACCTCGTCGAAACCGGTCTTCGACTGCTCGATTGGCTGCTGACAATCGAAACCCGTGACGACCACTACAGCTTTGCGCCAGTCGGCGGCTGGGCACCGGGCGAGGCCCGGCCTGGCTATGACCAGCAACCGGTGGAGGCGGCGGCAATGGCGGATGCCTGCACTCGCGCCTGGCTTCTCACAGGTGAAGGAAAATGGAGGGACGGTGTGTTGCGAGCCGCTCGGTGGCTGGTCGCCGACAACGACGGGGACGTGCTGCTCTACGACTTCGAAAGCGGCGGATGCTGCGACGGCCTGACGATGAACGGGCCGAACATGAACCAGGGTGCGGAGTCGACTCTCTCCGCCTTGAGCACCCTGCAGCAGGCCCGAAGAGTCGTCTAGCCCTCGAACTGATCGGTCGGGCAGTTGTCTTCCACGCTGTACTCCTCGCCGGCCCGCTCATACGAATAGAGGCAATCGGGCGAATTCACCTGGACGTCGAGTGTGAAGATGTCCTCGTCCCAGTTGTAGGAACCCTCCCCGGTGAGGGTCAGGCCCTCCATGAAGACACATTCCTCGAGGATGAAGCCGTCGGTCTCTTCCTGGACCGTGAACGTGATGACGCCGCCCTGGTTGCAACCGACGGGTGTGTCGGTGACGGTGTCCCACCAGTAGTACTCGGGCATGTAGAAGATCTCGAACTCGACGGAGTCGAACATGGTCTCGGCGCTGTCGAACTCGTCCAAACTGAGCGGGAGGAGCGAGATGTAGTACCCGACCACGTCTCCCTCGCACTCGGTCTCCTCGGGGGAGGTGCCATCCACGATGAAACCGGTGACCGTGTCGTCCGGGCATTCGTTGCCGCGGCCGAAGATGACATGCGGCCCGCCCTGCTTGGTGAGCAGATACCCCTCGTCCAATCGCCCTGAGACATCGACGCCCTGCTGGTAAGGGGTGGCGGGGTCGGCAGTGGAGCCCAGCACCATCGTGGGCGTTCCTGGAGCGGCCAGAGGCTCAGGACGCGTGGCGTCCTCGTTGACCGTGGGCCAGAAAGCACAGGGCAAATCCCCGAAGAACAGGATTCCCAGCCGGGCCGGGTCGAGATCTGCGCCGGCGGTGAAGAAGGCCTGTGCAGTCTCCTCCGGCGTCGATCCGGGGTAGTAATAGTCGAGGCATTCGACCGCGTAGTAGATCGCATCCGAGTAGGTCGGGTCTTCGATCACCGCTTCTGTCTCCGCGTCGAGCCCGAGGTTGAGATAGAGGAGCCGGAGCAACGGCACCAGGTCGCCCCGCCCGCTGTGCGCAGCCAGGGCGCGGAGGAACATCATCCGGTCGTCCTCCGAGTACATCTGCCCGCTGGCCACGGCCTCGAGGTCGCCGAGGCCGAAGGCGCGCTCCTCGAACCCGCCGCTGGGCAACGGGTACTGAGCCGTGAGTGGCGCTTCGACGAGCAGCGCGAGAAGCTGGTCGTAGGCCTGATCCGGGGCGACTCCGAGGTCGGCTGCGCAGAACTCGTCCTCAGCGCAGTAGTCCAGCGTCGCTTGCAGTGTGTCCCCGAAGGCGGTTGCTTGCTCCTGGAAGAAATCCAGGCCTTCGAGCGTGAGATCGACCGTTCCGTCGAGGATCATTCGGGCGACTCGATCTCCGTGGGCGGCGGCATAGGTCTGAGACAACTGAGTGCCGTAGCTCTCCCCGTAGAGGACGATTTGGTCGTAGCCGAATGTCTCCCGGAAGACCTCGAGATCCTCGGCGGCCTGGTTGGTCCCGAGATAGGGGAGCATCTCGGGATCGCCCATCTCGGTCACACAATCGTCGGCGAAGGTAGATGCGGCCGAGGTGAGGGTCTCCTGGTCGAAGCCGAGCCCCGTCGTCGCATCCACCCGGTAGTAGGCCGCCGCAGCCTGAGGGCAGCTCAGACCACCTGACATGGCGACTCCCCGTTGATCGAAGAAGACGATGTCATACGACTCGGGGATCGACGGGTCGAGGGCCTCGGTATACGAGTCGGCCACTGCAATCCCGGAGCTGCCCGGGCCTCCAGTGGCTGTGACGAATGCCCCGAGCCGTTCCCCGGTGGCGGGGAGGACGGCGAAGGTCACGGGGATCGTCCGCTCGTCCGCTTCGTCGAAATGGTTCATCGGCATGTCGAGCGTCACGCAGGTGAACTCCGATTCGGGGCAGAGACTCGCGTCGAGGTCCTCGAGGAGCTGATCGGTGCCAGGCCGCGCAATCGTGGCGGTCGGGACGGGAGCAGCTGTCGTGGCGGTCGGGACGGGAGCAGCTGTCGTGGCGGGCGATTCCGTGGTCGTCGTGGTCTCGGTCCCGGCCCCCGATGTGCAAGCCGCCAGCAGCAACAACACCCCGACGTGAGACCACCTCCGCATCGGCGGCATCGTACGCCGCCTATTCGGGGGTATCGGGCATACTCCGGCGGTTGCCACAGCTTCTTGCCCGGTCGCTCGTCTTCATCACATCCGCCGCGGTCCTCATCCTCGAGATCCTGGCCGGTCGGCTGCTTGCGCCCTACCTGGGGGTCAGTCTCGAGGTTTTCACGGGCATCATCGGTGTGATCCTCGCCGGGATCTCGGTGGGAGCGTGGGCCGGCGGGCGGGCGGCCGACCGGGGAGACCCCCGTCGGCTGATCGGGCCACTTCTGGTCGCCGGCGGCTTGACCGCGGTGGCGTCTCCACTGCTTGTCGACCTCGTGGGCCCTGCCGCGTCGACCGGTCCGCTCTCGATCGTCGGCCTCAGCCTCATCGGTTTCTTCGCACCAGCCGCGGTCCTCTCGGCGATTCCACCAATCGTGGTCAAGATCAGACTCGCCTCGCTGCAGCAGACAGGTTCCGTGGTGGGGACGTACTCCGCCATCGGGACCGCGGGGGCGATCTTTGGCACCTTCGTCACGGGTTTCGTCCTGATCGCCGCCTTCCCGACCCGGCCGATCGTGATCGTGGTGGGAGTGGTGCTGGTCGTGCTCGGCGTGACTCTGTGGGTCGGCCGCAGCGTCTGGACCGTCACCGGCTCCGTCGTGACCTTGCTTCTCCTGAGCGGATTGATCCTGGTGTTCGACGGACCGTGCCAGTACGAGACGACCTATCACTGCGCAGAGGTGGTCGCGGACACCGAGCGTCCCTCGGGGAGGCTCCTGATCCTCGATCGTGGCCACAACAGCTATGTCGACCTGGATGACCCCACCCATCTCGAGTTTCGTTACATCAGGGTCATGGCCGACTTGATCGATGTCGAGATGCCGGCGGGCCCGCTGGATGTCGTTTCCATCGGCGGTGGGGGGTTCACTTTGCCCGGATTTCTGGCTGCCACGCGGCCGGGCACCGACCACCGGGTCCTCGAGATCGATGCCTCATTGGTAGATATCGGCCGCCGTCATCTGGGGTTCGAGGACGAGGCCGAGGTGATCGTCGACGACGCTCGAAGGTCGATCACGGAGGTGGCCCGTGGCTCAGTCGATGTCGTGGTCGGCGACGCGTTCACCGGGCTCACTGTGCCCTGGCATCTGACGACTGTGGAGTTCGTCGAGATGATTCGTGACACGCTGGCACCGGGCGGTTTCTACACCGTCAACGTGATCGATCGGCCCGAGGCGAGATTCGCTCGAGCCGAGGCGGCGACTCTGAGCGAGGTCTTCGGCCACGTGGCGGTGTTCGCCCCGGAGAGCTACTTCACCGGCGCCAGGGGAGGCAACTACGTGATCGTCGGGTCGGATGACCCGATCGACATGGATGAGGTCAGATCAGCCCTTGCCTCCAGGGGTGGGGTCGAGGTCGGGTTGACCGGCGAGGAACTGGCCCGATTCATCGATGATGCTCGCCCGTTGACCGACGACTTCGCCCCGGTCGACCAGATGCTGAGCGGACTGTGACCATCGGTTTGTAGGGTGGTCCGATGTTACGAATCCGACACGGTCGACGTGAGCAGACGGTCGAGGGTGCCGACGGTGTCACGCTGACCCTTGTCGACAGTGGGTTCTACTGGACCACTTCGTTTGGCGGCGGGGGATTCACATATCACCGGCCCGTCCTGGTCAGGCTCCAGGGCAGCGGGGCGGTGATCCCGATCCGGGATCATGTGATGGAGATCAGACTTGCTGCTGCCGTGGTGCTCTTGTTGGCCGGAATCTGGAGGTGGCTCGATGGCAAATGACGACCAGACGACTTCGGAGGCGATCGCCTCGCAAATCGGTGACGCCTTGACGGGTCTCTTTGGCGAGGCCTCGCCGAGCACCTTGTTCTCCGAGCCGATCCAACACGGAGACGACCTCGTTGTGACCGCCGTCGCCTGGGAGCGAGCCGGCGGCTTCGGGTTTGGCGCCGGTCAGGGCCAGAGCGGCGCCGACGAGATCGGCACTGGCGAGGGTGGTGGTGGCGGAGGCTTCTCGCAAGGGCGTCCCGTGGCTGTGATCAAGGTGACGCCGACGGGGGTCGAGGTGACCCCGGTGATCGATTTCACCAAGATCGGAGTAACAGTGCTCTTGGCCTCGCTCGGAGTTTGGCGAGCTCTCAGCCGCTGAGAAATTTCTGAGATTTCCTTTCTGATGGCTGGTTTCTGACCCGTTTCTGTCACTGACTCTCGATACGTTGGGTGTCATGGAGAGGGAGAGTTTCACGAACGATCAGGCCGATGGGGTCTTGTCTCATCTGTTTTCTGGGTCTGGCGGTTTTCTACGCCGAGATCTGTGAATGGCTGATCGAGGCGGATCGGGGTCAACGGTTCCTGGCGGATGGGGCTCGGAATCTTCCGGAGTGGGTTTCGGCCCGGTTCGGTCTGAGGCATGCGACTGCATGCTCAGCTGGTCCGGGTGGCGCGGAGACTCGAGGATCTGCCGGTTCTGCGTTCCCGGTTTGCGGCCGGGGAGCTTGCGTCTCGATCAGGTCGATGCGATCTCGAAGCTGGCCACTCCCGACACCGAGGAAGCAGTGATCGCAGAATGTTTGGGTTTGTCGAATGCGGCCCTCGACCGTGCCGCGAGACGTGCCAACCCTCCGTCCACCCAAGATGCAGTTGATGGGTGGCGGGAACGTTGGTTGTCGATCCAATACACCCTGGACGGGATCAGGGCCCAGATGACCTCCGAATTGCCCGGGGCGGAGATGGCACTGGTCGAATCCGAGATCAGAGCCCGAGCCGATCGGATCCCGGTCAACCCCGAAACCGGCATCTTCGATCCGTATCCGCAGCGGATGGCCGACGGCTTGGTCGAACTGGCCACCACCACTGGTGACGAGAATCCTTCTGGTCCGACCCAGATCGTGGTCCACGCCGACCTGGAAGCATTGACCGAGGATCCCACCACCACCGGGGTGGCTGAGATTCAGGGTGGTCCGGTCATCGCCAATGAGACCGCCCGCCGTCTGTCCTGTGATCCGATCGTCGAATGCGCTGTCTACGACCACGAGAAAGTGTTGGGTATTGGTCGGCGCTCCCGGCTGATCCCGGGCTGGTTGACGACGTCAACTGTGGCATCGGGACGGGGGTTGTGTCTGGCCTGGATGCCCGGAAACACATTTCGTGCATGCCCATCACAAGCAGCATTGGGCCGACTGTGGACCCACTGACCTGTGCAATCTGATCCTGTTGTGCGGTTATCACCACCGGTTCCTCCATGAGCACGGGTGGAAGGTGGAAGACGACCCAGAAGGCAGACCCATATTCAGAAGACAAGATGGACGCATCTACCCGCCGGCCCGACCCACCCTCGACCCCCGCCTCCGAGAACTGGTCGGACTGCGAACCTAGGGGCCACCTCCCCCGCTTCTAGATCTCGGCTCCGGGTTTCACCACCAGCACATCGCACGTCGCAGTCTTCACGGCCACGTCCGCGGTCGAGCCGAGCAGCCAGCGGCCGACTCTTCCCCGACCCCGCGGCCCTACCACCAGCACCGATCCATCGGCCTCGTCGCAGTAGGCGATGAGGGTCTTCCCCGGGTTGCCATCCCGCTCGACACGGACCACCTCCGTCTTGGTGTCATCGAGGATTGGCTCTGCCAGTTTCCAGATCTGGGCACGGTCGCTCTCCGCCAGCTCGCGGGTGTTGACCGTTCGGTCTCCCTCGAGGTGAAGGACGGCAGGGCTGACATCGAGCACATGCACCACATGCAGCGCGACATCTCGATACTCGGCTTCCCGGGCGGCGTGTCGCAACGCGGTGAAGCCCGGCTCGGAGCCGTCGATGCCCACCACTACGGGCCCGATTGCACCCGACTCTGCTGTCATGGCCGCATCCTAGGATCCCGGAAATGGCGGCAATCGAGATCACGGGTCTCAGGAAGTCCTATGGCGATGTGGTTGCCGTCGACGGAGTGGACATCGCCATCGAGACCGGGGAAGTGTTCGCACTTCTCGGCCCGAACGGGGCCGGCAAGACCACCACTGTGGAGATCCTCGAGGGGCATCGCTCGGCCGATGACGGCAGCATCAGCGTGCTCGGCTTCGACCCCGCCACCGGTGGCCGGGCCTATCGAGAGCAAATAGGCATCGTGCTCCAGGAGGGCGCAGTCGAACGAGAGTTCTCTATCCGTGAGGCCTTGTCGATATACGGAGGGATGTACCCGAGGCGGCTCGACCCCGACCAACTGATCGACATGGTCGGGCTCACCGAGAAGGCCGACGCCAGGATCAAGACCCTTTCGGGAGGCCAACAACGCAGACTCGAGCTGGCGTTGGGCCTGGTTGGAGATCCCGACCTTCTGTTCCTGGATGAGCCAACCACCGGGTTCGACCCCTCGGCGCGCCGACAGGCTTGGGGGATTCTCGAGAATCTCACCTCGCTGGGCAAGACCATCCTGCTCACTACCCACTACATGGACGAGGCACAACATCTCGCCGACCGGATCGCCATCATCGACCACGGCAAAATCGTGGCGGAGGGCACGCCGGAGACGCTCGGCGGGCGGGCCGATGGGAAGAGCGTGATCCGATTCGGCCTCCCTCCCGGGGTCCGGGCGGAGGACCTGCCTGTTGCCGCGATCGTCGTCGACGGCGATCTGGTCGAGGTCAGCGCCGAGTCTGCCACCCGTGCCCTCCACGAGCTCACCACGTGGGCGATCGGCAACGGCCTGGAGTTGGAGCGTCTCCAGGTCACCCGGCCATCGCTGGAGGACGTCTACCTGGAGTTGACCGCTGAGCACTGAAGCCTTGCGAAGGCCATCCGTCGCTTCGTTGGTCTGGCAGCAGTTCCGCTATCAGAACAAGGTGTTCTGGCGCACCCCGATCGCAGCCTTCTTCACCATCGTGTTCCCGCTGATGCTGCTCGTTCTCTTCACTGCGATCTTCGGTAACGACGAGATCGAAGGTCTCGGGATCACCACCGCCCAGTACTTCACTCCTGGGCTCGCCGTGTTCGCCGCCGTCTCGGCGACATACACCAATCTCGCCATCGGCACTGCCATCGCCCGGGACAACGGGATACTCAAGCGAGTCCGGGGCACGCCGATCCCGCCATGGGCATATATCGCCGGGCGAGTGGCCTCATCGGTATATCTCGCTTTCCTCGCCATGGCCCTGATGATGGCGGCCGGAGTGGTCTTCTACGGAGTTCAGATCATCGCCCGCACCCTGCCGGCAGCCCTGCTCACTTTCGTCGTAGGTGTCAGCTGTTTTGCTGCTCTCGGGATGCTGGTGGCGGCGATCTCGCCCAATGGCGATGCCGCCCCTGCCATCACCAATGCCACTCTCCTCCCTGTCGCCTTCATCTCGAACATCTTCTTCCCACTCGAGGACCCGCCGCGATGGATGGAGATCGCCGGCAACTTCTTCCCGCTCAAAGCCTTCGCCGAGGCCTTTCGTGATGCCTTCGACCCGACGCTGACCGGGCCCCAGTTCCACTGGCCGGAAATCGGCTATCTCGCCCTTTGGGGCGTGGTGGCCGGCCTCCTGGCTATTCGGTTCTTCCGGTGGGAGCCATCTTCCGGTTCGACATCTCGCCGCCGGCGTCGAAGGGCCGAGGAGGTTTCGGAGACCTCCTGACCGGGGAGTAGTCGCCCGGTGGAGACGTCGCTACGATCCGCCGCCGTGCCCCTGCTCAGCGGTCCGTTCCTCGCCATCTCCGCTCTGCTCGCGGTGGCCGGTGCCACGAAGATCGTCCGGCCCAAATACACCGTGGGCGCCCTCAGGGCCGCGGGTCTTCCCGCCAGCAACTCTCTCGTGCGTTTGCTCGGTCTGGCCGAGGTCGGAGCCGGCATCGCGGCGATCTGGACCGGAGCCTCACTCTGGGCGGGCGCCATCGGCATCTTCTACCTCGGCTTCGCTCTCTTCGTCATCTACGCGCTTCGCAGCGGCATCCCGATTGCCAGTTGCGGATGTTTTGGCAGTCCGGACACGCCGCCTAATGTCGGGCACGTGGTGCTCGACCTGACGGCGACCGCCGTGGCTCTAGCGGTCGCGATCGACCCCATCGGCAGCTGGGTGGGTCTGCCCGGGGTGGAGATGTGGACCGCCGTGGCCTTTCTCCTCTTTTCGGGGGCCACCGTCTACCTGCTCTACGCAATCGTCAACGTCCTCCCTCAGCGATCGAGCCAGAGTCGCCAGGCCACCGTCCGATTGTCGCCGACCAGGGGCCCCGTGAGTGAGTAGGACTTTGGTCAGGCGGGCCACCGGGATGGTGGACCGGCCAGTGAGTCGCCGCGGCTTTCTCCGTCGCCTCACCATGGGTGCAACGGCTCTGGCTGTCACGCCGCTCTTCTACATGAGTCGGCCGGTGACCGCGTACGCCGCCATCTGCTCATGCTCCGGCTCTAGCTGCGACTGCGGAAGCATGTGCTGTGACGGATACACGGAGTTCTGTTGCAGCATCTACGGGGAGAACACCTGTCCCTCAGGGACCGTCGCGGCCGGTTGGTGGAAGGCAGACGGCTCCGGCATCTGCGACAACCAGCTCGGGCCCCAGCCCCGCTACTACCTCGACTGCAACGTTGCCACCTGCGGGTCTGGCGGCTTCAACTGTGGATGCGCCAACGGCGACTGCCATCTGCGCAAGTCGGCCTGCACCAACTTTCGTTATGGGCAGTGCCATCAGGAAATCGCCTGCGTGGGCCCGATCGTGTGCCGGGTGGTCACCTGCACTGCCCCGTGGGTCTGGGACGATTCGTGCACCACGGCCTCGGCCACCGACAACAACACCCGCTTTCACAATGCAGCCTGTCTCGAGCAGCCTGGTCTCCCGGCGCGCCCTCCCGGACGGGCTCGCGGTGAGCGGCGACTGGACCGGCGCGGGACGGGACATGCCGGGTGTGTTCGCCAATGGCCGCTGGCATTTGCGCCGGGCCGAAGGGGGTCCCGATATCGTTTTCGACTTCGGCGCTCCTGGGGACCGCCCGGTGGTGGGCGACTGGAACGGCAACGGGATCGACACAGCGGGCGTGTTCCGGGCGGGGACCTTCTACCTGCGCAACTCGAACACGACTGGTATCGCCGACATCACCTTCTCCTATGGGAACTCTGGCGATTTCCCGCTGTCCGGTGACTGGACCGGGCAGGGATTCGACACGGTCGGCGTCCACCGCGGCGGCATGTGGCACCTCCGAAACTCCCACTCGACGGGGGCGGCCGACATCGCCTTCGAGTTTGGGGATCCGGGTGACAGGCCGATCATGGGAGACTGGGACGGCGACGGCATCGACACGCCTGGTCTTTACCGGCGCGACTCGTGGTACCTGCGCAACTCGAACAGCACCGGTGTGGCCAACGTCAGCTTCATATTCGGCGACCCCGGTGACGACGCCGTGACCGGGGACTGGGACGGCACCGGGACCCAGACACCCGGAATCGTCAGAAACCGTCGCTTCTACCTGCGCAACTCGAACTCGTCGGGCGCGGCCGACTCGGTGGTGTGATCGTGAACGCCGTGCTCGTCATCGAAGGGGTGGCCATCATCCTCCTCGCCATCCTGGTGGTGGGCTTGCTCCGCAGCAATGCAGATGTCCTGCGGGCCCTGCACGAGCTGGGGGCCACGGAGCCCGGGGGAACGGCCTCCGGACGCCGACACCAGCACGCCGCCCCCGAGCGTGAGGGGTCGGCTCCCGACGTCGCCGGGTCGACGTTGACCGGATCTGCGGTCCATGTCGGCGTCACCGGGGCGCAACATCCGACTCTTCTGGCGTTTCTCTCGACAGGCTGTTCAGCCTGTGTCGGCCTCTGGGATGGCCTCAAGACAGGCGTCGGGAGGATCGGTTCGGAGGACACGAGGATCGTGGTGGTGACCAAGGGTCCCGAGGCCGAGAGTGAGTCGAAATTGCGTGAGCTCGCCCCGGATGGAGTACCCCTGATCCAGTCCACAGAGGCATGGTTCGACTATGAGGTGCCGGTGTCCCCTTACTTCGTGCTCGTCGACGGGCCGTCGGGCTCGGTCATAGGCGAAGGGTCGGCGGGGTCCTGGGGCCAGGTCTCGTCGCTGATGACACAGGCTCTGGCCGACGCCGGCACCGTCAAGCGTGACCGGCTCGACAACGGCGAGTTCAGAGCGGATGCGGAACTGCGCCGGGCCGGGATCCTGCCTGGTGATCCGAGCCTCTATCAGGAGGAACGGCCCCAATGAAGTCGGCCGGAATCGATGTGGCGGTTCCCCAGGGCTGGGACGGCGAGATCTACCGACGCGAGGACGAGCTCTCCGTTCAGTCGGCAGGGGCCGTGTCCCATCCGGTGGTGCATCTCGGCACCTTCCCCCTCCCTCAGGGTCGTGGCGATTTCGGCTCGGGAGCGGTTGAGATCATGAGCTCTGACGACCTGCTCGTGGTCCTCTTCGAGTACGGGCGTGAGTCGGCAGGCAGCGCGTTGTTCGCCCGCAAGGGGATTCCCCGGGTAGCGGCCTCCGACTTCGGTCCCAACAACATGCAAAGACCCATAGCCGGCCAGTCGGGGGCCCAATACTTCTTCAACCAGTCGGGTCGAGCCTTCTGCTTGTATGTGGTGCTCGGCGCCCACGCCCGCCGGAACGAGCTGGTCCCCGAGGTGAACCAGGTCCTGGCGGGTCTTACGATCGACCCACAATGAAGATGTACACAGCCGATCCGGACCGATACAGCCGTGTCCCCTATGCCCGATCGGGGCGGAGTGGTCTCGACCTGCCCCGTGTCTCCTTGGGCTTGTGGCACAACTTCGGGGGCGACTCGCTCACCGACGAGGGTCGGCGCATGATCCTGAATTCGTTCGACCAGGGGATCACGCACTTCGACCTGGCCAACAACTACGGGCCACCACCCGGGTCGGCGGAGCGGAACTTCGGTGCACTCCTGGCATCGGACCTGGCGTCTTATCGGGACGAGCTGATCATCTCCACCAAGGCGGGATACGACATGTGGGAGGGACCGTACGGCGAATGGGGTTCGCGCAAGTACCTGTTGGCCAGTCTGGACCAGAGCCTGGCGCGTATGGGGCTCGACTACGTCGACATCTTCTACTCCCATCGGTACGACCCCGATACCCCACTGGAAGAGACCCTCGGCTCGCTCGACAGCGCGGTCCGTTCCGGGAAGGCCCTCTATGCCGGGATCTCCTCGTATGGCCCGGAGAAGACCCGGGAGGCTCACGCCATCCTCACCCGGCTCGGGACGCCGTTCATCATCCACCAACCTTCCTACTCGATGCTCAACCGATGGATCGAGGACGGGCTCCTCGACGTGCTCGGCGAGCTGGGCATCGGCTGCATCGCCTTCTCCCCGCTGGCCCAGGGGCTCTTGACGGACAGGTACCTCGAAGGAGTCCCTACCGACTCCCGGGTGGCGACAGGAGGTGCGCTGGATCGCGCGATGCTGTCCGAGGACAACCTGGCCCGGGTTGGGGCACTGAACGAAGTCGCCCGAGATCGGGGCCAGACCCTGGCCCAGATGGCCGTAGCCTGGGTGTTGCGCGACGATCGAGTCACATCGGCCCTGATCGGTGCCAGTCGCTGGTCCCAGGTGGAAGACCTGCTGCGGGCGGTGGACAACACGCAGTTCACCGATGAAGAGCTGGCCGCCATCGACCGGCACGCTGTCGAGGGCGACATCAACCTGTGGGCCAGGTCCAGCGGCGCCGGCTGAGGAGTGAGAGACTCCGGTGTCAAGCGGTGGTCCGCATTTCACCGTGTGCTCTACCAAGCCACCAACGGCTTGTTGGGCCGACGGTTGGTCGGCAACGACATGCTCCTCCTCACCACACGCGGCAGAAGCACCGGAACGCCGCACACTGTCCCCCTGCTCTATCTTCGTGACGGGGAACGTCTGCTTGTCATCGCCTCATATGGCGGGCGTGACCATCATCCCGAGTGGTATCTCAACCTGGTGGCCGATCCCTCCGTCACCGCCCGCGTCGGCGAGCGCAACGTGATGCTGACCGCTCGGCCCGCCTCATCTGCGGAGCGAGAGGTCTGGTGGCCGAAGGTCGTGGAGGCTTACAGCGACTACGCCGTCTATCAGACGAGGACGAGTCGGGAGATCCCGGTCGTCGCCCTCGAGCCCCGCGGCCTTTAGGCCGCACAGGGTCAAGGTCACCGGGCTCCCGAATAATCTCAGGGTCATGTCGATCGCCGACCGTCTTGCCTCCTTCGGGGTCACCATCTTCAGCGAGATGACCGCCCTCGCTCTGGAGCACGACGCCATCAACCTGGGGCAGGGCTTTCCCAACTGGGACGGGGCGGGGTTCGTGAAGGATGCCGCGGCTCGATCGTTGGCCGAGGGTGGGAGCGATCAGTACCCGCCGAGCCAGGGAGTGCCGGCTCTGCGACAAGCCATCGCCGATCGATATGGGCCGCTGCTGGGCCGGCAACTCGACCCCGTCGGAGAGGTGACCATCACCTGTGGATGCACCGAGGCCCTCGCTGCATCGTTCCTCGGGCTCATCGATCCCGGCGACGAGGTGATCCTCATCGAGCCGTTCTACGACGCCTATCCGGTGTTCGTCTCGATGGCCGGGGCGGTGCCGAGGTACGTGACTCTGAGGCCACCGGGATTCGGCATCGACCTCGAGGAGCTTCGATCGGTGTTCTCCCCCAAGACCCGGGCGATCGTGGTCAACAACCCGCACAACCCGACGGGTCGGGTGCTCACCGACGCGGAGCTGGGAGCCATCGCCTCTCTCTGTGTCGAGCACGACGCGATCGCAATCACCGACGAGGTCTACGAGGAGATGGTCTTCGACGGCGAGCACCGCAGGCTGGCCACCTATGAAGGGATGTGGGAGCGAACCCTCACGCTGTCCTCGATCGGGAAGACCTTCTCACTCACAGGATGGAAGCTGGGCTGGGGCATCGCCCCATCGGCCCTGACCACCGGGTTGCGCGCAGCCCATCAGTTCCTCACGTTCACCACCCCGACCCCGGTGCAACATGGGGCGGTGGCGGCAATGGCTGCGACGGACAGTTTCTATGAGGACCTCCGCTCGGGTTACCTGAAGAAGCGGGACCTGCTCGCCAACGGGCTGGAGAGCGCCGGATTCGAGGTCTACCGACCGCAGGGGACGTATTTCATGATGGCCGGTTTCGATGATTTCGGTTTCACCAACGACAGGGCTTTCTGTCGTCACATGGTCGAGGCCACTCGGGTGGTGGCGATCCCACCGAGTGTCTTCTATCACCGGCCCGAGGATGGGGCTGCTCTTGTCCGCTTCGCCTTTTGCAAAGACGAGGAGATCCTCACCGAGGCCCTGGATCGGCTCAGCGCCCTCAACGGATGAAGATTGCTCACCCGGCGAATGCGGGCATCACTTCACGGGCGAACAGCTCAGACACCGGACAAGTCGTAGGCGGGGTCGGGGAAGTAGACGATGGCATAGCCCAGCCCAAGGCCCTCCCATCCTTTGAGATAGGTGATGATCTGATCGGGGGTGCCGGAGGCATATTTGAACTGCTTGGCGAACTCGGCCGCGCGTTCCTCGGTCACGTATTTGCCGACGCGGCTCTCCAACTCGCCGATCTTCCGCGCTACCTCGGCTTCTGTCTCGGCGCAGACGATGTTGAAATTGGCCGACCGCGTGATCGTGTCGAAGTCACGGCCCAAATCGCGGCAGTGCTCGGCCAGCACCTCGGACTTGTGAGTGAACCACTCGGGTTTGATGCCGAAGTTGGTGTATTGGGCATGTCTGGCAGCCACCCGTAGGGTCAGCTGCTCACCACCACCGGCTACCCAGAGTGGGATGTGCGGCGACTGGACCGGCTTGGGCTGGCAGATCGCTCCCTGGAGCCGATAGTGCCGGCCCTCGTAGTCGACCACCTCCTCGGTCCACATCGCCTTCATGATCTCGACGCCTTCCTCGAGCATCTTGATTCGCGGCGCCGGCTCCAGGAAGGGATAGCCGTAGCCGTCGTGCTCGTGCTCGTACCAACCCGCGCCGATTCCCATTTCAAGACGGCCACCCGAGATCACATCTATCGAGGCCGCCACCTTGGCCAGATAAGACGGTGGGCGGTAGGTGTTGCAGGTGCACATCTGGCCGAGACGAACCGTGCTAGTCACGGCTGCGAGTGACGCCATAAGCGTCCACGCCTCGTAGGTGGCCTCCTGGGTGGGGGCGGGAGTGGTGTGAAAATGGTCATACACCCACAGCGATTCGAACCCGGTCTCCTCGATGCGCCGTGCCACCCCGGACATGGTCTCCCAATGCTCGCTCTTGTCGATCCCGACCAGATCGAGACGCCAACCCTGCGGCACGAATGCTCCGAACCTCATGAGGCGAGCGTAACGAAACAAGGTTGGACCTGGTTTTCCCGGGTTTACACTTCATCGCTCCCCGAGACCCCCAGGGAGTGATGACGGCACCCTTCTTCGATCCTGGCCCCGATCGTGACGCCTGCGGCGTCGGCTTCATCGCGGCCCGGGACCTCGCTCCCAGCTTCCGGATGACGCGTCTCGCCGTCGAGTGCCTGGTCAACCTGGACCACCGTGGTGCCAGGGCGGCGGACGGCACCGGTGACGGCGCCGGTCTCCTGACTCAAGTCCCTCATCGACTGATCAACCGTGAGCTGGCCACCCATGGGCTCGAAGTTTCGCCGTCGCGTCTCGGAGTGGTCATGTGCTTCCTTTCGCCGACCGATGCCGCTGCATCCCGTTCGGTGGTCACCGAGGCCATCGAAGCGGAGGGCATGCATCTCTTGTTCTGGCGCTCCGTCCCTACCGACCCCTCGGTCCTGGGAGATCACGCCCGGCTCGTCTTGCCCCTCATCGAGCAGGCCATCGTCACCAGCGAGATCGACGGCGCCGACTTCGAACGCGCCCTGTTTCTGGCGCGGAAGCGGATCGAGAGGGCCGACGTCCCGGGATTGTCCATTCCTTCGGCCTCGAGTCGGACGGTTGTCTACAAAGGGCTGTTCACCGCCTCCAAGATCTCAGACTTCTTCTGGGACCTGCGCGATCCCGACTTCGAGACAGCGTTTGCGATCTTCCACCAGCGCTACTCGACGAACACCTTCCCGTCCTGGGACAACGCCCAGCCGTTCCGCACCCTTGCCCACAACGGGGAGATAAACACCGTTCAGTCGAATCGATCGTGGATGCTGGCCAGGGAGAAGGCGGCGACACCGGGCGTTTGGGGTGATCGACTCTCCGATGTCTTCCCATTCCTGCAGCCCGGGATTTCCGACTCCGGGAGCCTCGACAACGTTTTCGAGCTGCTCATGCAGAGCGGTCGGACCCTGGCCCATGTCAAGGAGATGTTGATGCCGGCCGCATGGGAGAACGTTCCCGATCTAGAGCCGGATCTGGCCGCCTTCTACGCCTATCACGCCTTTCTCACCGAGCCATGGGACGGTCCGGCCGCGATCGCAGCAACCGACGGATCGTCGCTGTTGGCCGGCATGGACCGAAACGGTCTTCGCCCCGCCCGATGGGCTGTCACGCCCGAGGTCCTCTTGGTCGCATCCGAGGCCGGTGTGTGTCCCGAGGAAGAGTCCAAGGCCACCGCAACGGGCCAGCTCGGTCCCGGTGAGCTGATCCTCTTCGATGGCGAGACGGGCCAAGTGCTGCACTCCGACGAGGTCAAGCAGGCGTTGGCCACGGCACGGCCATATGGGGACTGGGTCAACACAGAGACGCTCCGCATCCAGGCCTCCTTCGACAGCTTGGCCGACGACCGCTTCGATGCTGCTGCCCTCAGCCGGGTGTTCGGCTATACGGCGGAGGAACGTCGGCTGGTCATCGCAGACATGGCCCAGGGGGACAACCCGCTCGGCTCCATGGGTGATGACACCGGGCTCGCCGTTCTCGCCACCAAGCCACGTCGCCTCACCCAGTTCTTCCATGAGCAATTCGCCCAGGTGACCAACCCGCCGATGGATCCGATCCGGGAGAAGCTGGTCATGTCCCTCCGCATCCAGCTCGGGCGTCGAGGGCCTCTCCTCGAGGACCGCCCTCAGCAGGCACATCTCATCGAGCTGTCCAGCCCGATCCTGTCCGATGCCGAGCTGGAGTCGATCGTCCGCTCCGGGGACGCGCGCTTCTTCTCGCATTGGATCGCGACCACCTGGGCGGTGGCGGATGGGCCCGAGGGCATGGAGAGCCGGTTGGACGACATCTGTGAGGAGGCGACTCAGGCGGTCAAGCTGGGGGCGACCATCATCGTGCTCTCCGATCGGGAGACCGAGGCCACCAGGGCGCCATTACCGATGCTCCTCGCCCTGGGGGCGGTCCATCACCGCCTGATCGACGAGGGGGTACGGGGCTCGGTGTCGTTGGTGGTCGTGTCGGGAGAGCCACGTGACCCACACGACCTGGCCTGCATGGTCGGGTTCGGCGCCTCTGCTGTGAACCCCTACCTGGCCATCGAGCACGCTCGAGACCTCGCCGCATCGGGCGCAATCGACGTCGACCCCGTGGCTGCGCAGGAGAACTTCCGCACGGCGATGGAGGGCGGCCTGCTCAAGATCATGTCCAAGATGGGGATCTGCACGCTGTCCGCCTACCGCGGCTCTGAGCTATTCGAGGTGATCGGCATCTCGGAGCAGGTCTGCCGAAAGGCGTTCCGGAATGCCCCGCGCCGCCTCCGGGGGGTCGGTATCAAAGAGCTCGCCCGCCAGGCGCTGCTGCGGCACGAGGCTTACACGGAAGGCGTTCCCGATCCCGGCGGGTTCTACAAGCACCGTCGCGGCTCCGACACGCATGTCACCAGCCCGA
Organism: uncultured Acidobacteriota bacterium; assembly: GCA_963810465.1. Taxonomy (GTDB): domain Bacteria; phylum Actinomycetota; class Acidimicrobiia; order Spongiisociales; family ZC4RG35; genus JARDZU01. Next base: position 60,740 of record CAWENM010000014.1, read on the forward strand.
TGGTCGTCCTTGGAGTGCAGAAGGCGGTTCGATCGGGTGATCCCGACGACTGGGACAAGTACATCGAATTGATCTCGGACCGTGATCCGGCGTTGGTCCGCGATCTCCTCACCTTCGTGCAGCGGGACCCGGTTCCGTTGGAGGAAGTGGAGCCGGTCGAGGCGATCATGCGCCGGTTCACAACAGCTGCGATGTCGCATGGCGCTCTCTCTGCCGAGGCCCACGTCGCCCTGGCCGAGGCGATGAACCTGATCGGCGGGCACTCGAACTCAGGTGAGGGAGGGGAGGACCCCGCCCGGTTCGGCACCCCGATGAACTCGGCGATCAAACAGGTTGCATCGGGCCGATTCGGTGTCACTCCTGCCTACCTGCATTCCGCCGACGAGCTCCAGATCAAGATGGCTCAGGGCTCCAAGCCGGGAGAAGGGGGCCAGCTGCCCGGTCACAAGGTGTCCCCCGAGATCGCTCGTCTCCGATATACCGAGCCCGGGGTGACCCTCATCTCGCCGCCCCCGCATCACGACATCTACTCGATCGAGGACCTCGCCGAGCTCATCTACGACCTGAAGGCGTTCAAGCCCACGGCCCTCGTCTCCGTGAAGCTGGTGAGCGAGCCGGGCGTGGGCACGATCGCGGTCGGAGTCGCCAAGGCGGACGCCGATGTCATCACCATCTCCGGATCCGAGGGAGGCACCGGCGCCTCTCCGCTCGTCTCGATCAAGCATGCCGGCTCGCCATGGGAGCTGGGGCTGGCCGAGGCGCACCAGGTGCTCACTGCCAATGGTCTTCGCTCGCGAGTGCTCCTGGAGACCGACGGAGGGCTGCGCACCGGGCGCGACATCATTGTCGCCGCCCTGCTCGGGGCGGAGCGGTTCGGCTTCGGGACGCTTCCGCTCCTCGCCATGGGGTGCAAGATGGTTCGCCAGTGCCACCTCAACACCTGCCCGGTCGGGATCGCCACCCAGCAGGAGGACCTCAGGGCGAAATTCACCGGCTCGGCCGACCAGGTCGTACTTCTCTTCCGCCGCCTGGCCGAAGAGGCACGCCGCCACATGGCTTCACTCGGTGCCCGCTCGATCGCCGACCTGGTGGGTCGGGCGGACCTGCTGCGCCCGATCGACCCTCAGCACCCGCTCTCTGCCGATCTGTCCGCCATGTTGGTCGCATCGAAGGGTGGAAAGGTCCATGAGGGTTACCGGCCACTCCCGCTGTCGAGCCTCTCTGTTCGCCTGGTGGCTGACAGCCAGGAGGCAATCGCTAGTCAGCAACCTGTCGAGCTCTCCTACCCGATCCGAAACGTCGACCGTGCCATCGGCGCCCGGCTCTCGGGGGCGATCACGGCCCGACACGGGAGTGACGCCCTCCCCGAGAGCACAATCGTCGTCAAGCTCGCCGGCACCGCAGGTCAGAGCTTCGGTGCATGGCTGTGTCACGGGGTGGAATTCCATCTCGAGGGAACCTCCAACGACTACCTGGGCAAGGGGTTGGGTGGCGGTCTGATCTCGGTTTCGCCGCGTCGCCCCGGGTCATCGCTGCCCCATGCCGCCGGCAACGCTGTCCTCTACGGAGCCACGGGTGGCAGCGCCTATCTGGCAGGTCGGGTCGGTCAACGCTTCGCCGTTCGCAACTCCGGCGCGACTGCGGTGATCGAGGGTTGCTCCGATCACGGTTGTGAGTACATGACCGGAGGCAAGGTGCTGGTGATCGGCGACGTCGGTCGCAACTTCGCCGCCGGGATGACTGGCGGGGTCGCGTATGTGTGGGACCCCGATCTCAGCCTCAAGGCCCTTTTGGCCGACACTGCGCCTTCCGCCCGACGGCCGCTCGACGCAGATCTCGCCGACATCCGCACTCTCATCGACAATCACCTTCGCTACACGGCGAGCCCGGTCGCCGAGCAGATCCTCGACGACTGGAACCGACAGCAAGGCGCCTTCTGGGTGATCTCGGCTTCGGCCCCGCCTCGAAAGCCGGTTGGGATCGAAGTGACCGAGGTCCCTGCAGCCGGTTGAGCGCGCACGACGACCTGACCGGCCGCATCCAGGCCCACCTGCGCGGGCGCGGGGAATTGACCGAGGGCCGGGTTCTCGATGGCGACGGCTACTTCGTCGACGGGCTGCTCGTGGTCGCGGTGATGGACGACGACCTCTGTGTCCATGTGGGAAGGGATGAGTGGGAGGAGTCCTTGGCCGGAGACGGGGTCCGCCCACTGATCTTCGCTGATATGCCCGTGCCCGGTTGGGTGATGGTCGACGGCGCCTCTGTTGCCGGCGAGAAGACCCTCGCCGGCTGGATCGAGAACGCGCTTGCCCGACGCTGAGCACATCGTGGTCATTGGGGCCATGGGCTCTGGCAAGACCACCGTAGGCGAGAGGCTGGCCCGGGCCCTTGGCCGCATGTTCCACGACTCCGACCAATCGATCGAGGGCCGAGCCGGGCGGTCGGGTCGTGAGATTGCAGAGACCGACGGTGTCGGTGCCTTGCACGGGCTGGAGAAGGAGGTCCTTCTCGAGTCGCTCGCCGGGGACGAGCCGGCAGTGATCGCCGCTGCCGCTTCCGTGATCGAAGACGCAGAGGTCCGTGGGGTACTGGCCGGAGCGTTTTGCGTCTGGGTCACCGCCGACCCCGGGATCCTGGCCGAGCGCTCGGCGCGCGGGTCGCATCGCCGACCGGTCCGGCAATCGGAGCATCTCGAGGACCGTGACCGGCTGTTCAGGGAGACAGCGGACGTGGTCGTCGACACGGGTGATCGATCGGTGGAGGAGTCGGTGGCATTGGTCCTCGAGTCGTTGCGGGACGCAGACAAGTGAACGGCGCTGTTGGCGACCGTTTCCCACTCGGCGTCAACTATTGGCCCCGGCGTAAGGCGATGTACTGGTGGCCTGATTTCGACCGCGGCGAGGTGGCAGAAGAGTTCGATGTGATCGAGTCGCTGGGCATGTCCGTGGTGCGCATCTTTCTGCTCTGGGACGATTGGCAGCCATCAGCCCATGCGGTCTCGCCCGAGCGTCTTCGCGATCTGGGAATCGTTCTCGACCTCGCGGCACAGAGAGGGCTTGGTCTGGACGTGACCTTCTTCACCGGCCACATGAGCGGGCCCAATTGGTCGCCCGGATGGCTCCTCGATCCAGACGCGAAGCGTTATCCCTCACCACACGTCCGCCAGGTGGTCAGCGGGGGAGTGGTCGTGGACACCCCGTACCGCAACATGTTCCACGACTCGGCCGCTCTCGACGCGAGCCGCCTGCTCCTCGAGTCGGTCGTTGGCGAGTACCGGGACCACCCGGGCGTCTGGATGTGGAATCTGGGGAATGAGCCCGATCTGTTCGCCTACCCCCACAACGCGGTGTCGGGGCGATCGTGGGTGCGCGAGATGACCCAACTGGTCAAAGAGATCGATCCCGATCACTCGGTCACCACCGGTCTGCACACTGCCAACCTCTTTGCCGACAACGGGTTGCGGGTCGACCATGTCTTCGAGGAGAGCGACGTCGCGGTGATGCATGGCTACCCGATGTATGTCGACTGGGCGCGTCACGCTCTTGACACTGACTTCGTCCCATATCTCTGTGCACTGGTCACCGCGCTCACCGGGAAACCCTGTCTGGCCGAGGAGTGGGGCGGGTGCACCTCACCCGACACGGCCGACTCGACGACGTGGGCATGGACGGCATACGGCGCGCCCAGAACCCAATTCATGGCGGGGGAGGAGGACTTCGCCGACTACGTGGAAGACGTGCTGCCCCGGCTGGTCGACGTCGGGGCCACCGGTGCATTCATGTGGTGCTTCGCCGACTATCACCCCGACCTGTGGGACCGGCCCCCCTGTGACGAGAGCGGGGCCAAGCATGAGCGCCACTTCGGTCTGGTCCGACCCGATGGCAGCCTCAAGCCCCACGCCGAGGCCATCAGGAGATTCGCAGCCACCGCCCCCACGGTCCGGGCCCCTGTGAAGACCGTGACCCTCGACATAACCCCCGACCAGTACTACCACGACCCGGCGACCCACGCCCGACGTCTCTATCAGGACTGGTAACGCCCGATCTGGGAGCGTTTCCAACCCTCTCCGCGATAAATTCCTCAGTTTTGCTTGACAGCGCCTATACAACGTCTGTACGTTTGAGAGCGCTCTCAGCATTCTGAGGAGGAGGCCCGGGAGAATGGCGAGGACGCTCGATGATCTGGCAGAGCTGAGTGGTGTATCCCGAGCCACCGTCTCCCGCGTGATCAACGGGGGTTCGGTCTCAGAAGAGACCAGGCGGCGGGTCCTCGAAGTGATCGAGGGCACCAATTATCGACCAAACCTCGCCGCACGGTCCCTGGCGTCGGGACGCACCGGGGTGGTGGGTGTGGTCATGCATGTCGACCCCCCTGTCCTCTTCGAGGACTCCTATTTCGTGGCCCTGCTCCATGGGGTGAGTGACGTGCTCGCCGATCGGGCTAGCGGGATGATGTTGTGGCTGGGAAACCGGAGCAAAGAAGAGACCTTGGACCGGATCCTGGGCACAGGTCTCATGGATGGCGTCATCGTGTCAGCCGACAACCTCGATGACCCGCTGGTCGATGGTCTGCTCGCCTCGGACCTGCCCACCGTCCTCATCGGCCACCGGCGGTCTGACCTGACTGCCAGCTATGTCGATATCGACAACATAGGTGCCGCGGACACCGTCACGACCCACTTGATCGACATCGGGCGAACCCGTGTCGGTCACATAACGGGACGTCTGGGCAGCGTGGCCGGCGAAGACAGGCTGACCGGGTACCGGCGAGCGATGAAGCGCGCCGGCCTCGACGCCGATCGTTTCGTGGTCGAGGGCGACTTCACTCGCCCCTCCGGAATCGAGGTCGCTGCGAAGCTGCTCGAAATGGATGTCGATGCCATATTTTGCGCCAATGACGCCACGGCAAGCGGGGCACTGGAGACGATCCACGCCACTGGTCTGGCGGTGCCCAAGGACGTGGCGCTGGCGGGGTTCGACGATCTCCCGGTCGCATCCGAGCTCCACCCTCCCCTGACCACGATCCGTCAGGGCGTGCACGCCCAGGGCATCGAGTCGGCCTCTGCCCTCCTCAGCCTTCTGGAGAATCCTGAGGGTGGGCCGCGGCGAGTGCTTCTTCCAACCGAGTTGGTCATCAGGCAATCGACGGTCGGAGGTCTATCGGGATAGCCCGAAGAAGGAGGTCCTGCCTGTCCCCGGTGCAGGACCACAACGGCCACACGGCCGTTGAAATAGCCGGGGCCGAAGGAGGAGAAGGAAAGCAATGAAGAAATCCAAGAGTACCGCCCTAGTGGTGGTCCTCCTCTTGATCCTTGCCGCGTGTGGTGGTACCGGTGAATCCGGTGGTTCCAGTACCACGGCGGCCGCTTCCGAGGAGCCCACTACCACGGCGGCTGCGGCGGCGACTACCGCGGCACCGTCCGGCGAGGGAGTTGAGATTAGGTGGTTCGTCGGGCTCGGCGCCGGGGATCAGCCGGAGCAGAAGGCCGCCCAAGAGGAGGTCGTTGCC
>CAWENM010000015.1:0-80227 GCA_963810465.1 uncultured Acidobacteriota bacterium
GCCGGCACGCCGAAGTGCGCGGCGAGCGTTGCGATGGCGCGGTGGTAGGTCAGGCGCGTGGCCAGGTGCGGCCATTGCCGTGGGTCGTGGCTCTCGGAGTGGAGGCCGCGGAACTCGTCGAGCGTCGGCCGCGCGCGCAGGAGTCCGTGCGCGTGGTGGTCGACGAGGCGGACCTCCCTCAGTACTTCGAGAAGTGACCCTGCTGCTCGAATGCCTCGTCCCTCGAATAGGCCTGCCACTCGGAGCGTCGGACCGCGACGTAGGAGTCGGCGAGCTCCGGACCGAACGCGTCGACGAGACGTCGTGTCGGCGTCGAGCGCGTCGAGCGCCTGTGCCTGCGTCTCGGGCAGCCGGGCGATGCCGCGCAGCGCCACGCTCGCCGTCGTCGAGAGTCGCGGGATCGACCTCGACCGGCGGTCGGGCGGCGGCGAGGTGCGCGCTCGATGCCGTCGAGGCCCGCCGCGATCAGCCCGCCCGACGGCGAGTAGGGATTGCAGGTCGCGTCGGCCGCCTTGAGCTCGAGGTTCGTCGACGCCTCCTCCGCGCCCCGGAAGCGTCGACGGCACACGGACCGGCGCCTCACGGTTGTCATGGCCCCAGCAGGTGAACGCGCCGGCCCAGTCTGCGGCACGATCCGCTGGTAGGAGTTGACAGCTCGGGGCCGTCAGTGCGCAGCAGGCCCGGCAGGTGATCGAGCACGCCGCGCGACGAACGAGCGGCGCCTCGCCGAGAGCCCGTCGCGGCCGTGCCGTCGTGGAAGCCGGTTGCGTCGCGGTCCGCGTCCCAGAGCGAGAAGTGGATGTGGCCGCCGTTGCCCGCCAGGTCGGGCCACGGCTTCGGCGCGAGCGACGCGATCGTGCCCGCGCTCGGCGGCGACGCCACGAATCGTCTCGCGCACGAGCAGCTGGTTGTCCGCGGCCGCGCAGCGCCGGGGCGGCGCCGTGGAGATCTCCTGCTGGCCGTGGCCGAGCTCGGGGTAGTACTGCTCGAGCAGGATCCCCTGGCTGTCGAGCGCGTCGACGAGCGTGTCGACGTACGCGCGGCGGCGGCGTCATGCCGACGGTCGAGACGTAGAGGCTCTCGTCGACGGGCGCGAAGCCGCCGTCGGCCGGCTCGCGCGAGCGTGAACTCGTTCTCGAACGCGACCTCCGCGCGCAGGCCGCGCTCGGCGAGCGGTCCACCTGCCGGCGCAGGAAGGCGCGTGGGCAGGCGGGCGCCGGCTCACCGTCGAGAGCGTAGTGGTCGATGAGCATGCGCCCCCGAGCGCGGCGCGTAGGGCAGCACGACGAACGTGTCGAGGTCGGGGATCAGTCGCACCTCGCCGACCGGCCCCATCCCCTCGATCGGCTGGAGCTGGTCGAGCGCGTTGATGGCCTGCAGGCCACGGTGAGGCCGACGCCGGTCTCGAGCCGGCCCTCGAGGCCGGCGGACGCCGCTGCCCTTCCCGCGCACGATGCCGTCGTTGCCGCACCAGAGGAAGCGGACGAGGCGGAGGTCCGCCTCCTCGGCCCCCTCGAGCACTGCTGCGACGTCCACCCGCGCGATTCTCGCAGGGCGCGCGTTGCCGGCAGGCAGCGGGCGCTACCTGGGACTGCGGGGCCCCGCGTCAGTCGATCAGCCCGTCCCGCATCGCCAGGTAGACGGCGTGGCGGCCGTTGCGGGCGCCCAGGCTGCTGTAGATGCGGCGGGCGTGGGATTTCACGGGCTCTGACGCCGACGTAGAGCTCGCGTGCGATCTCCTCGTTCGTGTGGCCGTACGCGAGCAGGCTCAGCACCTGCTGCTCGCGGGCGCTGATCGAGGTTGGTGACAGCGAGAGCTTGCCCATGACGGTTCCGTCCCCCACGAAAGCGGTTCCGTGATTCGCACGCGAGACCGGGGTCGGTTCGGTCCTTCCGGCGAGCTCAGTAAACGAACGTTCACGAACACCTCATCGTGGTCTCTCCGGAGCGGAGCAAAGTGGTGATCAGGAATGCACCAGACCAGTGGAATGAGGTGTTGAAAATGGCTGTGAGACAGCTCGCAGAGCGCCAGGGTGACGGAGTCGTGGTGGAGCTCTTCTGGAACGACGCGGAGAGCCAGGTCTTCGTCGAGTACAGCGACGAGCGGCAGGACGTCTACTACACGATCTACCCGGATCTCGCTCGCGCGCTCGACGCCTACTACCACCCCAATGCGTTCCTCGCCGAGGATCATCAAGTGGCGTTCGCCATCCGTTCGGCGGCGTAAGCCCTAAAGCACAGGCGGCCCGCGGTCGATACCGGCGGGCATGAGGACGAGGCCGTCGCGCCCGCGGCTCGGCGAGCTCCTGCGCGAGCGGGAGCTGATCACCGAGGACGAGCTCGCCCAGGCGCTCCAGGTGCACGAGGAGACGGGGCGACCGCTCGGCGAGGTGATCACCGACATGCTCGGGCTGCTCACGATCGCCGAGATGCGCGATCTGCTCCTGCTCCAGCGGCGCTGGCGGCCGCTCGGTCAGCTCCTGCTCGAGCGTGGCCTGGTGACCGAGGCACAGCTCCTCGAGGCCCTCGAGGAGCAGGAGCGCACGGGCCTGCTCGGCGAGATCGTCGGCGATCGCTACCAGATCTCGTCGCCCACGCTGCAGAAGGTGCTCGACGAGCAACGAGAGCTGGAGGTGGAGCTCGATCGCGGCTACACGAGCGGCCTGCGCGACGCGTCCAGCGCCGCGCCCGCGTGCGTACCGTGAAGCCGGCCGAGAGCACCACCCCGGTCGCGCCCTTCGGTCTGGCCGAGCGGCTCACGGCGCGCGTCTCGGACGCGCACACCCAGCTCGCCGTCAGGCAGATGGAGGCGGGCCACAAGAGGGCGGACGAGCTCAACGCCGTGATCATGCGGCAGCAGGAGGAGGTCGTGCAGTTGCGCAGCGCGCTCACGGACAGCCAGATGACGATCATCGAGCTCGAGGAGCGGATCGACGTCCTCGAGACCCTCCTGGGCGAGCAGCCAACCTCGTAGCGCCGGCAGAGACGGTACCGTCGGCCGCGTGGGCGAGCACGCGCACGACCCGCACGCCGCGGCCACGCTCAACCGGGTCGCCTTCTCGGCCACGCTGCACTGCCTCAACGGCTGCGCGATCGGCGAGGTGCTCGGCATGGTCATCGGCACCGCGCTCGGCTGGGGCGAGGTGGGAGACGATTGCGCTCGCCGTCGCGCTGGCTTTTCTCTTCGGCTACTCGTTCACGCTGGGTGCCGCTGCTACGCGCCGGCCTCGCGTTGGCGGCAAGCGTCCCTTTGGCGCTCGCGGCCGACACGTTCTCGATCGCGGTCATGGAGATCGTCGACAACGCCGTGATGCTGCTCGTGCCCGGCGCGATGGAGGCCGGCCTCGACGGGCCGCTCTTCTGGGGCACGCTCGCGTTCGCGCTCGTGGTGGCGTTCGTCGCCGCCTATCCCGTGAACCGGGCCCTGATCGCGCGCGGCCGCAGCCACGCCGTGGTGCACGAGCACCACGGCCACTAGTCAGGCGGGGCTCGGCGGGCGCAGGTCGGCCGGCCCCGAGCGGCCTCGCGTCCGCGCGGCTCGTCTCGGCCACCGGCGTGACCGAGCGGACATGGCCCAGATGGCGGGTGAGCGAGACGGTCACGAGCTGCCCCTGGCGCAGGCCGGCGTAGATCGCCGGGCTCACGACCCACGCTCGCACGGAGTCGGAGCGGCCGTCGTCCACGGCGACGTAGTGGCGGCGCTGGGATTCCTCGCTGCGGCGCCGGGCTTCCCCGCCGCGGAGCCGGATGATCTCACCCGTCACTTCCGTCCGCGACCACGAGTCGGCGACGGCCCGCACGACGAGCGTCGTGCCGATCGCCGTCAACAGCCCGGGCACGAGCAGGATCGCGGCCGCGATCAGGAGGTGCGAGTCCTCCGTCACCACGTCCGGCACCACCGTGGCGAAGAGGTAGAGGACGAAGCCTCCGAGGCGGCCATCGCCGCGCCCACGACGAGCACCTTGAGCGGGTGCTCGCCCCAGGCGAGCGGGTAGACACGTGGGTAGCGGACGCGGACCTGCCGCCAGCGGCTGCCGTACGAGCTCCAGGCCCGCGTGTTGGGCGCCGCTGCCCATCGGCATCGGCCGCACGGCGCCCGGCGCAATGCCGAACGCGGCACCGTAGGCGAGGTGGCGCTCCCACAGCGCTACGGCGATGGGCGGTGCTGTCGGGAAGACCTCGTTCTGCTCGAGCGCCGTCGAGGCCGCGCCAGCGAGAGCGGCCAGTCCCTCGGGCGTGGCCCGCTGCGTGTGGCGCGCTTTGACGAAGACGAGGATCGCCAGCGCTACGCCGAGCACCCAGAAGCCCGCGTCGTCGCCGCGCTGGCCAGCAGCGCCGGCACCGCCGCCGCCACACCCAGCGCGATGAAGAGCGGCCTGTCGAGGAGGTCGCGCGAGAGGCCTCGGCGCTTGCTGTCTGCCACGATCTCCCGCTGGAAGCCGCGCCACCAACGCGACGACTCCTCCTCGGGTCCCGTCGTGAGCGCCTGTGCCGGGACGATGCCGCCGCTTTCGCGCCGCTGCAGGTGCTCGAGCACGCGCCGCTCGTAGTCGGTCAGCTCGCCGGGCGGGGCGGAACGAAGCCGGACGACGTACACCCCGGGCTCGCGCTGCTCGATCTCGACGAGTCACCCGAGGCACCCCCGCCACCTTGGCAGTTGCCACCGTCATCACCGCCGAGGCAATCAGCGGGTAGAGACCGCCGGGAGAATAAGCCCCCACCGAGGCCACCGGGATGTGACGTCTGACCGAGGAACACACCTGGGAGAGTCTCTGTCTCGAAGTCGATCAGGGTCTTCCGTTGCAAGGAGGCGAAGTTGGTGACCTGGTCGATCAGGAACCTCGCACTCTCCTCGACCGTCGGTTCCATGGCCACGTAGGCGGCCTCGATCTCGGCAGCCCCGACCCTGAACTCATGCGGATCCCAGCCGTCGAGGCGCACGGAGTGCCTCCGGACCGCTGCGGTGCCCTCCCGCTCCACCTCGTCGATGATCTGTGACACCGTGGCCGAGACCTCTCGAGACACTTCTTCTGGAGTCGGGATCGGTTCTTTCAGGTAGATCGGGGTCGTCGGCCGGCTCACGGGCGCCGGATTCTATATGTTGCAAGATGGGCGAATCCGGGGTAACGCCTACCATCGAAATACTCGCAAGGAGGCCCCATGCTCGGTTGGCTGGACGACATCGAAAAGGCGACCCTCGACAACGAGACCTTCCGCACGGTGCTCTTCACCGGCAAGCACACCCAGCTGACCGTGATGAGTCTTGCTCCAGGTGAGGAGATCGGTTGGGAGTCACACGGCACGCATGACCAGTTCATCCGTCTCGAGCAGGGTCAGGGGCGGGTCGAATTCGGTCGCACCGAGGATTCGGTGGATGAGACCCACGAGGTCCAGGACGACTGGGCCTTCATCGTGCCCGCCGGTGTCTGGCACAACGTGGTCAACACGGGTGACGAGAAGATCAAGCTCTACTCGCTCTACTCACCACCGGAGCATCCCGACGGCACGGTCCACAAGACCAAGGCGGAGGCCGACGCCGCCGAGCACTGACCCCGAAGTCAGGATTTGACTGCAAAGACGGCCAGATGCTCGGCTCGGCCGACCTCGATGGTCTCGACCTCGACCGAGACGTAGCCATTGGCCTCGAGCAACCGCGCGAGGGACTCGCCACCGACGGTGTCCAAGCCGTGACCGGCGCTGCGCTTCAGCTTCCTCTCCACGATGAGCAGCCGGCCTCCAGGGGCGAGAACTCGTCGCACTTCCTGTAACCCCGCCTCGGCATCCGCCCAGTGGTGATAGGTCGAAACGGAGATTGCAGCCGTGAAGACGTCGTCCTCGAAGGGGATCGACTCTGCAGACCCCAAACGCACGTCGGCTTGAGGGACCCGTTCCGCCGCTCGATCCACCATCGACGGGCTGGGGTCGACGCCGGCAGTCTTCGCCCCGGTGGCGGCCGCGTGCTCGAGCGCCGCCCCCAGGCCACAACCCAGGTCGAGAAACCGATCGTCAGGCTCGAGCCCGATGCGATCGACCGCGGCGGAGTTGCTCTCCGGATTTCGATTGAACAACGAGAAGAGCCACACCTTGAGGGCGGACCATCGCTCGACGTCAGTGGCGGGAGAGGTCATCGGATCGAGGCTAGAACAGACCTTTGGTTCCGCCACCGTCGACCGAGATGGCGGTGCCCTGGATGTGACGGGCTCGGGGCAGACACAGGAAAACGGCCAATTCGGCGACATCTTCCGTGGTGCCCAGCCGGCGTATCCCCTGACGTTGGATCGTCTCCTCCAACATCTGCTCGGGTGTCTTCCCGTGCGTGGCGGCCTGGTCGGTCATCATCTCGGTAAGACGCTCGGTCTGCACCTGGCCGGGATGGATCACGTTCACGTTGACGTCGTCAACCAGGCCTTGTCCCGCCAGCGCCTTCCCGAAGTTGGCCAAGGCGGCATTTACCGCTCCCCCAATGGCGAAACTCGGGTTGGGAGTGCGGGCCATGCCCCCCACGATGTGCACCACCGACCCGTGGCTGGCCACGAGGTGTGGCCAGAAGAGCCGGGAGAGCCGGACGGCACCAAAGAACTTGAGGGCGAAACCCTCCTGCCAGAGCTGGTCAGGGAGCTCCACAAATGGCCCGCTCTTGGTGGCGCCGGCACAATTGACGAGGATGTCGATGTGGTCGAATGCAGCCGTCGCCTCCCGGTGCAGCTTCTCGCAACCTTCGAGAGTCGACAGATCGGCCGGAACGGGCTCGACCCTGCGCCCTGTGACGACGGCGATCTCCTTCGCAGAGGCCTCGAGAGTGGCCGGGGTCCGAGCCGAGATGACGACATCGGCGCCCTCCTTCGCCAACCGATGGGCGATACCCTTCCCGATCCCCCGGCTTCCACCGGTGACCACCGCCACGCTGCCTTCCAACTCCACGTCTCCTCCAGTCACGAATCGGGAGGGGCAGGCTACCGGTCCAACGAGAGGGCCAATCAGGTGACTGGACTAGCCCTGCATATCATCCCTCGGTGGCTGCCACGATCATCGATTCCGTCGAGACGACCGCCCTCCGCTTCCCGCTGTCCCCCCCGATAACCACCGCCCTCTCCACGTACACCCATGTCGATGCCACTGCCGTGCATCTCCGGACCGAGGGCGGTCTCACCGGCTTTGGGATCACGGCCGGTCTTGGCGGCATGGCCAACGTGGCGATCAAGCCCTACATAGACGCCGAATTGGCCCCGCTCGTAATCGGCCAGGACGCCCTCGCCCCCGAGGCTGTGTGGCATCGGATGTGGAGCCCCAACAAGCCGCGGATGCGGGCCGGGCTCGGGGTCTGGGCTCTCTCGGCGGTGGACATCGCCTGCTGGGACCTGGTCGGGAAAGTGGCCGGCCTGCCAGTGCACCGCATCCTCGGCGGGTTCACCAAGGACGTCCCGGTCTACGGCAGTGGTGGCTGGCACAGCCTTTCCGACGAGGAGCTGGTCTCGGAGTGCCAGAGCTTCGCCAAGCAGGGGATCATCGCCTACAAGTTCAAGATCGGTGGTCCCAAAGACCAAGAGCGGACCGAGTTGCTACGCCGAGAAATGGGGGATGACTTCACGCTCTTCGCCGACGCCAACCAGCGGTTCACCGTCAACGAGGCCTTGGAGACCGCCCGGATGCTGGCCGATTACGGGGTGGCCTGGTTCGAGGAGCCGGTCCTCGCCGACAGCACCGACGATCTGGCCGAGGTTGCCGCTTCCTCATCTGTGCCCGTGGCGACCGGGGAGAACGTCTACTTCGGATGGGGCTTCCGCGAGATCTGCGATCGTCGGGCCGCCGCCTACCTGCAACCGGACGTCGGACGATGCGGGGGGATCACCGAATTCGCCAAGATCGCCCATCTCGCCGACGTCTACAACCTGGCCCTGAGCAGCCACCTCTGGCATGAGCTCTCGATCAGCCTGGTCGGCGCCAGTCGCCAGGGGTTCATGGTCGAGTACGCCGAGCTCATCCCAACCGACGCCCTGACATCGCCCTTCGATGTCATCGACGGGCATATCCATGTGCCAGACGTCCCCGGCCATGGCGTGGAGCTCACCACGGAGGCGTTGAGCCGGTTCGCGGTCGAGGGGTAGCGGTGCACGTCGAGAGGCTGGAGATCCATCCGATCACCATGACCCTCCGCACCCCGATCCCTATGTCCAACGGGGTGATCGAGAGCACGGGGAACGTCCTTGTCAAGGTGGTCACCGACGAAGGGGCGATCGGATGGGGTGAAGGGGTGGAGGCGCCGTCGCTGACCCACCAGCGCCAAGCCGACATCGTGTCCGACCTCGAGACGCTCACCCCGTTGGTCGTCGGGACCGACCCGATGCAGCGCAACGAGATCTGGAGTCGCATGACCCGAGCCGATCCTTCGGCGACGACTGCGATCGGCGCGATCGATATCGCCCTTCACGACTTGGGCGGCAAGGTGCTCGGCGTCCCCGCCTCTCAACTGCTGGGAGGTGCGGTCCGGGACCGGATCCCCGCCCTCACCCTGGTCGGTAGCGGGGACCCATCGGCCGACGCCGAGAAGCTGGCCGAGCGTGTGGAACGAGGTTTTCACTGGTTCAAGATCAAGCTGGGCATGGCCGGCCCGGCAGCCGAGTTGGCGACGCTGGCCAAGGCAGCCGAGCTGGTCGGTGAGGACGGTGTCGTTTGCGGCGATGTCAACGAGGCGTGGACTGAGGAAGAGGCGAGGTCCTTCTTGGATCAGGTCGACCCCGACCATGTCCGATTCATCGAGCAGCCGGTGCCTCGCTCGCACAGGGACGCCCTGATCCGGTTGGCGGAATCGGTACCCGTCAAACTCTGCGCCGACGAGAGCGCGGGGAGTCTGGAGGCGGTGATCGGATTCGTCGGTACCGCCGTGGGCGGGGTGAGTCTCAAGCTGATCAAACACGGCGGGATGACTGGTGTGATGCGGGGCGCGGCCATCTGCGCCACCGCTGGTCTCGACGTGAACCTGGCGGGCAAGGTCATCGAGTCCAGTGTCTCGGCGGCGGCCAACCTTCACTGTGCCGCCGCAATGGATCGGGTCGATTTCGGTTGCAGCCCGGCCAATCAGGGCGTGATCCAGGACGTCACAGAAACCCCGATCACTGTCACCACAGGCCACTTCGACATCCCCACGGGCCCCGGACTCGGCATCGAGGTCGACGAGCGCATGGTGCGGCAACTGCTTACCTGAGGTACGTAGCGCCAAATATGGCGCTAATCGCACAGAGAAGGGCCGTAACGATGCCGTTGCGCCCCACCCTTACCTTCGAGGTGACCGAGGAGTACGACCGGAACGGGTGGCCCTCATGCACAGTCGAAGATTCGTTCCAATACTGGCGTGTCTGCTGATTGCCACTGCCTGCGGTGGCTCGGGCGTAGAGGGCGCCACAACGATTCGATGCTCCACTGTTGGTCATCACCGCCGATGGCGGACAGAGCGACGTCGAAGACCAGTCCGTGTGGCTGAACAGCAGTGACGACGCC
This sequence comes from uncultured Acidobacteriota bacterium, assembly GCA_963810465.1. Lineage (GTDB taxonomy): Bacteria > Actinomycetota > Acidimicrobiia > Spongiisociales > ZC4RG35 > JARDZU01. The sequence continues at coordinate 9,496 of CAWENM010000015.1, forward strand.
GTCCAGGTGGAGTTGCATGGGGGCCACGACATCGCAGGCTCCAGTCCCGAAGACGTGGCAGCCGAGATCGAAGCCTTCCTCCTTGGGCGTTGAAGGCCTTTCTCTGTCCCCGTAGCGCCATATTTGGCGCTACGTACCTCAGGTACGCGGTGTCACCCCATTTGGTCTCAAGCGGGCACCCACCGACGCACGGCATAGGTCCAAGACCGAACGGGCGGCGTCGGCTGCCTCGTCGGGATCGGGGAAGAACCCGAAGCACCCGGACCCGGAGCCGGTCATCAGCACCGGCCCGCCCCATCGCATCCGGAGGTCGGCCATGAAGTCAGCCATCGTCGGTTCCAGATCGAAGACGGCCGGGGTGAGATCGTTGCGGATCGGGATGCCATCGCGCAGCCCCGGTGGAAGAAGTCGGGGCGCGATCATCTCCCCTTCCGCGCCCTCCATCTCATCCCACCGCCGATAGACCTCGACGGTGGACATCTCGAAATCTGGCACCGCAACAGCTACCGCGAATCCGCTCAGAGGCTGCACCGACTGCACCTGGTCCCCGATCCCGCCCATCAGCAGCGTGCCTCCGATCAGGAAGAGCGGCACATCGGCGCCGATCGAAGGTGCGACGTCCTCCGCGACGGACCGCGGGATCCTTCCCGTCTCGGCTGCCGCCAGCAGGGCGGCGGCAGCGTTGGAACTCCCCCCGCCGAGCCCGGCACCAATGGGGATCTGCTTGTCGAGCCGGATGTCGAGTGGTGGGACGAAACCCCTCTCCCTGATCGCCTTCAACGATCGAGTAACCAGGTTGTCCTCGGGGTCGATGTCAGCACCATCGATGACGAGGTTGTCCTCATCGGACTCCTCGACCTCGAGCAGATCGAGCCAGTCCACGGTCTGCACGAGCGACTCGAGAGGATGGAGCCCGTCGGTTCTTCGTTGCTCGACGTGGAGGGCGAGATTGATCTTGGCCGGAGACTCGAAGGCGGTCATGCCCGGGCCAGCGTCAGGAAGTCGGCCGAGGAGAGATCCTCGGCACGAGACGTCGGGTCGATCCCGGCTCGCTCCAGGGTCGCGGCCGGATCGTCGAAGACGCCGGAGAGCGCGCCGCGAAGCATCTTCCGTCTCTGGTTGAACCCGGCCGCCGCGATCTCGATGGCCCGCTCGGCGTCATCCGGCGCCGGGACCCGATCCAGCACGACGACTGCCGACTCGACCCGCGGCGGCGGATAGAACACATGGGCCGGAACCGTGAAGGCCAGTCTGCCGACGGCGTGGATCCCGGTCACCACCGACGGCAGACCGTACTGCTTGCCACCCGGCCCGGCCACCAGACGCTCGGCCACCTGCTTCTGCACCATGACCACGAACCGCTCGATCTGGGGGACATGGCGCAAGGCATCGAGAACCAGCGGAGTCCCCACGTTGTAAGGGAGATTGGCCACCATCACCCAGCGACCTTCTGTCAACTCATCGGCGAGGTCGGCATCGGTGATGTCCAGAATACGGAGCTCGACCGAGAGATCCCGTGTGACCTCGTCGAGCACCGGCAGCAGGCCCGCATCGATCTCGTAGGCAATGACATGTGCGCCGGTGGCTGCCAGAGCCCGAGTCAGGGTCCCTGTCCCGGCACCGATCTCCACGACCTGGTCCCCTGGGGCCACCCCGGCCACGTCCACGATCTTCCGGGTGATGTTGGCGTCGGCGAGAAAATGCTGGCCGAGCCGCCGCGAGGGCGACAGGCCGTGACGCGACAGAAGGCCGGCGATCTCGGACCTTGTCTGGGCGGTCATTGCCCGGGATCCCCCCTCCCCGGCTCCGCCGGTGCTCCCCCCTTCGGGGGGAGAAATACCCTGGACGCATTGGCGGTGGTCACCCGCGCCACCTCTTCGACCTGCATTCCCCACACCCCGGCGAGAGCGGCGCCCACGAGGGCGACCCAGGCCGGCTCGTTGGGTTGGCCGCGATGCGGTGGTGGCGCCAGATACGGGGTGTCGGTCTCCACCAGCGCCCGCTCCGGCGGGACCTGAGCCGCCCCGAGTCTCACCGTCTCCCCTGTCTCGAAGGCAACGGGACCGGCGAAAGAGAACATCACGCCGAGGTCGAGATAGCGACGCGTCCACTTGGGCCCGCCCGTCCAGCAGTGCATGACCGTCTGCTGCCCCACCCCGGTTTCCTCGAGGATCTCGATCACGTTGGCGAAGGCATCGCGGCAATGCACCACGATCGGCTTCCCCAAATCCGCCGCCAGCCTGGCCTGGTGACGAAAGGCCCGGGCCTGGTCGTCCCGCGACGATAGATCCCGGTAGAAATCGAGACCGGTCTCCCCGATGGCAGCCGCGGTGAGGGCAATCTCGCTCAAACCGTCCGCTTGATCACGCCAATTGGCCGCATCGTGCGGATGGAGCCCGGCCGTGGCCAGGACCCGGCCAGGATGCTCTGTGGCAAGGTGCGCCGCCCGCACCGAGCTCTCCAGATCGACGCCCGGCACGACGACCCAGCCAACCTCGGTGGCCCGCTCCAACAACAGAAGCGGGTCGCGTTCGTCGAGCTGAAGGTGACAGTGGGTGTCGACCCATTGCATGCCGGGACGGTACCCGGCACCGGTTGGAACACCCCGGGTAGGCTCGCCGCGGGGAAGCTGAGGTGGTTATGGAAACAGGTATCGCCCGAAAGATCGACGACCTGGGTCGCATCGTGATCCCGGCGGAGACGAGAAGGCTCTTCAACATCAGGGAAGGGGACCACCTGTTCATCGCAGTCGAAGGCGGATCGATCGTCCTGCGCAAGCTCACCGACACCTGCACCTTCTGCGGGTCGGAGACCAAGGTCACCCAGTTCAAGGAAAAGGGGATCTGCGCCTCCTGTCGGGCTCAGCTCCGTTGAACGCCGATCAAGACCTGATAGATCTCGCGACGCGAGACTCCCGTCGCCGCAGCCACCTGTCTGGCGGCCTCCGATGGAGATGCACCGCCCTCGATGAGATCCCTCGCTTCCGACAGCGCTGATTCCAGCGACGGCGTCTCTGGATACCCCGGAGCGAGCACGACAGTGAGCTCACCCTTCACATCGCGATGCGCCCACTCATCCATGGCCTGACCGATCGTGCCGGACCAGACCTCCTCGTGAAGCTTGGTCATCTCACGTGTGATCACGATCTCGCGCTCTGGCCCTGTCGACGCCTCGATCGCCTCCAGATCCCCGAGGAATCGGTGAGGGCTGACGAAAAGGACCACGGGCCGGTCCTCGCTACCTATCCGACGCAGACGCTCGGACCGCTCCTTGCCCTTGCGCGGCAGAAATCCCTCGAAGACGAAACGGTCACCTCCGAAGCCCGCCAGAGCTACGGCGGCGACCACGGCAGAAGGCCCGGGCACCACCGTCACCAGATGTCCCGCCTGCCGTGCAAGCCGGACCACATCGGAACCCGGGTCGGACACAGTCGGCATCCCGGCATCTGTGACCATCGCCACGGTGAGCCCCTGGTCGAGAGAAGCGAGCAGATCTGCCGTCCTGCTCTTCTCGTTGCCGACGAACAGAGACCTCATCGACGGGTTCGCCCCCACGTGTCGGAGCAGGGTGGCGGTGCGTCTGGTGTCCTCGGCGTAGACCACGTCAGCAGCCCGGAGCACCTCACGGAGACGATCCGAGACATCCCCGAGATTTCCGATCGGGGTGGCACAGATGTACAGCCGGCCGCCCTCAGCCATCGCTGATCTCGATCTGGTCGCCCACAGCGGGAAGCGGCCCCCCGGCCGGAAGCTCGACGATCATGCGGGCCGATGGGATGACCTTGACACGATTGGGCTGCAGGGTCGTGGTGGCCACCACCCTCATGCCCGCATCGACGCCGACCAGGTCGAGGGGGTGTCGCCGGCCGAAACTGTGGACGCTGGTGACCGGCACGACCACGGCCGTACCCGCCGGGGCACGCCAAACACCAAACAGGCGATCGGCGAACGTTCGAGCCAGATAGCCGGTGGTGGCCCAATTGGGGGCGGACAGCGCGACCCTCTGCATGGTGAGGACGCTACGTGACCGGCGAAGCCGCGGTAAGGGTCTAGCCGCTGACCGAGGCCAGGATCGACTCGCCCACCTCAGGCTGGTCGGCGGCGATGAACGCCAGCCGGCCATCGAGGACCTCGACCCACACGTAGTCCTCTTCCGCCACAGCCGTCAGGGCGTAGTCGAGCAAAGCGGCCCTCAGCTCTTCGGTATCCCGATCTGTGTCCCCCTCGAACAAGATCAGCAATGCGGCGTTCTGGCCATCGAACCACTGGGCGTAATAGTCACCGCCCCAACCGTCGGCAGCGTCGACGCCCACGTCCTCCCCGAGGACCTGATCGATCATGATCCTGAAGCCGAATTCGCCCCAAACCGACTCCCGCTCGAGCTCATAGCCAGGAATCGATGGCGCCGTTGCCTCGAGGGTCTTGGGAAGGTCCCGCTCGTAGTCACTCGGAGTGATGATCTGTTCGGTCGATCCGGGCAGACCAGGCATCTCGGCATAGGCCCCATTCACCGTTGTCCACTGGTCCTGGAGATAGTTTGCCTGCACCCAGGCCAGACCCGAGTCATATGGGAAGATCAACGAGTCCCGGATGAAGGCTGGAGCGGAGTCGAGCGCGGTGGTATCGACGTCCAGCGCCTCGGCAAAGAACTCGCCAAGCTCCTCCTGGGAGAGGGTCTGGAGGTAGAGGAGCTCGGCCATGCTCGCGTCGCCTTCGATCAGGGCCTGATAGGCCGAGGCTTGATCGAGACGGTCCTCGTCGAGCATCGCCGTGTAGCTGGTGTGGAAATCGAGCTGATCGTCAGTCAGTGCATGGGTGAGCTCGTGGATCATTGTCCCCCGCTGAACGACGCTGAACCCCTCCTCCCGCATCGGGACCACTAGCTCCCCGGTGTCCCCGTCGTAGTAGCCCGCCACCTGCTCCCCGTACAGCTCGGTGAGCAGGCTCTGGAGATTCACCTCAGTGTCGAGCAAGCCGAGGAGCTTGTACAAGGCATCGTCGGCCGGGAAGTCCTCGGCCTCGTCCTCGATCTGCTGGCGAACGCGGTCCTCGAGCTCCTGTTCGGTGACGATCACGATTGTCGGCGGCTCCTGAAAGCGCAGACCCCGGATCTCCTCGGTCGTCCGGACGAGTCCGAGCAGCTCGTCCTGGACTTCGGCGGGGAGGGCGTCGATGCCGGGGAGCTCTTCCCAGGTCGGTTCGGGCAGAGTCGTAGTGGTTGTCGGGTCTTCGCCACTGGTGGTAGTGCTGGCCTCGGGCTCGGTAGACGTCCCCGCTGGCGCCGTGGTTGTGGTGTCGCCAGCAGTCGGCGTGCAGGCACCGAGGATCAGGGCGCACGCGAGGATCAGGGCGAGACGGCGGGTCACGATCGTCAGGTTATCGGCGCCAAATCGCTAGATCGTGAGTGGCGTTCACCCCAACCGGAGGTTGGGTACCCTCGCTATCGATGGTGGAAAGGAGGTGATTGTGAAGCGAAGCTATGCACGGCTGACCGAGCCGCTGGTGCGTGACAACGGATCGCTGCGCCCGGCGAGCATGGACGAGGCCGTCGAGCGGATCGCCACAGGGCTTGCCCCCCACATGGGAGACGCCTTCGGGCTGTTCAGCTGCTCGAAAGGGACCAACGAGATGAACTACATGGCCCAAAAGTTCTCCCGGGTGGTCATGGGCAGCAACAACATCGACAGCTGCAACCGCACTTGACACGCCCCCTCTGTCGCCGGTCTGGCGACTGTGTTCGGGGTTGGTGGCGGCACTAGCTCTTATCGAGAGATGGAAGACACAGACCTCATCGTCATGTGGGGATCGAACGCGCGCGAGGCGCACCCGATCTTCTTCCACCATGTCCTGAAGGCCATCAACAATGGCGCCAGGATGTTTGCGGTCGACCCGAGACGGACCTCCTCGGCAGCCTGGGCAGACGTCTGGCTCGGCATCGATGTCGGCTCCGACATCGCCCTTTCCAACACCATTGCGTGGGAGATCATCAATGCGGACCTCTACCACGAGGGCTTCGTCGCCCACGCCACGTCCAGCTACGACGAGTACGCGGAGTCGGTCGAGCACTGGACACTGAAACGTGGCCAGGAGGTCACTGGCGTCCCGGCCGAGGCGATCAAGCAACTGGCCCACGAGTACGCCACCGCACCCACCGCCCAGCTTTGCTGGACCCTGGGCATCACCGAGCATCACAACGCCACTGACAACGTCCTAGCCCTGATCAACCTGGCCCTGCTCTGCGGGCATGTCGGGCGTTACGGATCGGGTGTCGTCCCGATACGCGGTCAGAACAACGTCCAGGGAGGCGGCGACATGGGAGCCCTCCCCAACCGTCTGCCGGGTTTTCAGTTGGTGGCCGACCCCGATCTGCGGGGGAAGTTCGAGAAGACCTGGGGGTCCACGATCCCGCACAGGCCCGGCAAGCACATCAGCCTGATGCACGAGGCCATGGACGAAGGTGAGCTGCGCGCCCTCTATGTGATCGGGGAGAACCCGCTCCAATCGGAAGCCGACGCCCAGCAGATGGAGCGGCGGCTGACCGGTCTCGACTTCATGGTGGTCCAGGACCTGTTCCTCACTGCCACCGCCGAGATCGCCGATGTCGTGCTCCCCGCCGCCGGGTGGGGTGAGGTCGAGGGCACATTCACCTCGAGCGAGCGACGGGTGCAGCGAGTGCGGCGAGCGATCGACCCGCCGGGCGAGGCACGGGACGACATCGAGCTCATGAGCATGGTGGCACGGGCGATGGGCCACGATTGGCCTACCCCAACGGCAGAGGAGGCTTGGGACGAGTTGCGCAGTCTTTCTCCGATGCATGGCGGTATGAGCTATGACCGGCTGGAGGAGTCGGGAGGGCTGCAATGGCCATGCCCGACCGAGGATCATCCCGGGACACTGTTCCTCCACGGTCGGCTCTGGGAGGAGGACACCGGGCCGAAGGCGCCCTTCTCGGTTGTCGATTGGGTGCCACCGGTTGACGAGCTCGAGCGAGGAGTTCCCGCTGCGTCTCACCACCGGCCGCCGCCTCGACTCGTACAACACCGGGGTGCAGAGCGGCCGCTACCCAGCTCCCCGGCGCATCCACGGCGTCCTCGACCTCTCACCGGAGGACGCTGAGGCACTCGGCGTCGAGGAGGGTGAGATGGTGAGGGTGGTCTCCCGCCGGGGCAATCTCGAGGCTCCGGTGCGTCTCGATCGGTCGCTCCGCCCGGGTCTGGCGTTCATGGCCGTCCACTTCCCCGACGACACCGACGTGAACCAGCTCACCATCGACGCATGGGACCCAAAGTCGGGGACTGCCGAGTTCAAGGCCACCGCGGTCCGGATCGAGACACTGGTTTCCACCTAATGGATCTGCGCGCCCTGCTCGAAGGTCCAACCGAAGCCGAGCGAGCGGCTGTCGACGATCTGCTCGGCCCGCCGGAGTCGGGTTGGGAAGGCGGTCATTTCACCGGGCTCGACGGGCATGTCGCCTATGGCGGGCACGCCGCGCGGGAGCGGCGCAACCTCTTGCTGCCCGCACTGCACGCGGTGCAGGACGCGGCCGGCTCGGTGAGCAAGGGCGCACTCGGCTACATCTCGGAGAGGCTCACCGTGCCTCCGGCCGAGGCCTACGGGGTCGCCACCTTCTACGCACTCATCAATACCGTGTCACGGGCGCCGACTCTGATCCACGTCTGCGACGACATCGTCTGCGCCCGTTATGGAGCCGATGACTTGAAGCGGTCCCTCGAGCAGGAGCTGGGCCCGCCCGGCGCCACCGGTCCCGGGATCAGCTGGGCTCCGAGCCCATGTCTCGGCCAATGCGAGCGGGCACCGGCGGCGCTCATCCATTCCGCGGGCTCCGGATATCGCAATGTCGCCCCGGCCGAGGCGGCCTCACTGACGGGCCTCACATTCGACGAGCTGCCCACGGGGCTGGTCAACCAGGACAAGACAGAGCTGCGGCTTCTCCGCCGAATTGGGGAGGTCGACCCCGAGAGCCTCGATTCCTACCGGAGCATGGGCGGCTATACCGGTCTAGAAAAGGCGATCGCGATGGGCCGGGATGGTCTCATTGCCACCCTCGATGAATCCGGTCTGAAAGGTCGCGGTGGCGCGGCATTCCCCATCGGGATCAAATGGCGAGGCGTCGCCGACGCCGCCGGGGACATCAAGTACGTCATCGCCAACGGGGACGAATCGGAGCCGGGCACATTCAAAGACCGGATCCTGATGGAGGGCGACCCGTTCGCCGTCATCGAGGCGATGACCATCGCCGGGTTCGCCACCGGGGCCACCAAGGGTTTCGCTTACGTTCGAGGCGAGTACCCGGTGGCGGAGCGTCGTCTCATGAACGCGATCGACCAGGCACGAGATGCCGGTCTCCTCGGGCCCGACATCGCCGGGGCCGGCTTCGCATTTCGACATCGAGGTCAGACGGGGGGCGGGTGCCTACATCTGTGGCGAGGAGACAGCCTTCTTCGCCTCGATCGAGGGCGAGCGTGGTGAGCCGAGACAGAAGCCACCCTTCCCCACCGAGAAGGGGGTGTTTGGCAAGCCAACCTCGGTGAACAACATCGAGACCCTGGTGGCGGTGCTGGCCGTGCTCGAGATGGGGTCGGCCGAGTTCGCCGCAATCGGCACAGAGCGCTCTACCGGCCCCAAGCTCTTCTGCATCTCGGGCGACGTCGCCCGACCGGGGCTCTACGAGGTCCCTTTCGGGACAACTCTCCGCCAACTCATGACGCTCGCCGGCGGTGTGCGTGATGGCGCCGGAGTCGGGGCTGTCCTAGTCGGCGGCGCCGCAGGGAGCTTCGTGGACGCCAACGCCCTCGACATCGAGCTGACATTCGAGGGAGCCGCCGCCGCCCAGACCGGTCTCGGCTCTGGGGCAGTGATCGTCTTCGATGACACAACGGACTTCGGCCCGGTGCTGCGTCGCATCGCCCAGTTCTTCAGGGATGAGTCCTGCGGGCAGTGTGTGCCGTGCCGGATCGGCACGGTTCGTCAGGAGGAAGCCCTGGCCCGACTCGCCGCCAACAGCCCGTTGGGCGGCGTCGCCGAGGAGAGACATCGGCTCGACGACCTGGCCCGGGTGATGACCGACGCCTCGATCTGCGGCCTGGGTCAGACCGCCGCATCCGCAGTCCAGTCGGCCTTCCGTCTCGGTCTTCCGGGAGCGGCACGATGACCATCGTGAGCGAGTCGGTCTCCACGGTCTCAGCCCGGGTCGACGGCGTCGAGATCGAAATCCCTGAAGGCTCGACCGTTCTCGACGCCTGTCGTCAGACCGGAGCGGACATCCCCACACTTTGTTACGGGCCGACCATGACCGCGGCCAACGCCTGCCGGGTTTGTGTGGTCGAGATCGAAGGATCCCGCACTCTCGTGCCCTCTTGCTCCCGCAAGCTCGAAGACGGGATGGAGATCACCACCGGCTCAGACCGGGCCCGGCACAGCCGGCGTCTGGTGATGGAGCTGCTCGGCTCGGCGTCGGAGCTGGACCGAGCCGGGGAACACCTCGACCAATGGATGACCGAAGCCGGAGCTCAGCCTCAGCGCTTCGGCACTCCCGGGCACGAGTCGCCACGTGAGGCGCCGGCGCCGGGACATCACCATCCAGCCGATCCATCCTTCGCCGCCACCGTCGCCGAGCCGGCCAAGGTCGAGGACGAGCTCTACGTGCGCGACTACGGCCGCTGCATCCTCTGCTACCGCTGCGTCGACGCCTGCGGTGTCGAGCACCAGAACACCTTCGCCATTGCGGTGGCCGGACGCGGCTTCGACGCCCGGATCTCCACCGAGTTCGACGTGGTCCTGCCCGATTCGGCCTGCGTCTACTGCGGGAACTGCATCGCGGTGTGCCCGACCGGGGCCCTGGCCGGGAAGATCGAATGGGACATGAGGGAGGCCGGGTCTTGGGATGAATCACGCCAGGAGGTCACCCGGACGGTGTGCTCCTACTGTGGGGTGGGGTGCAACCTCGATCTTCACACCCAGGACGGTCGCATCGTCAGCGTCACCTCCCCGCACGATCACGACGTGACCCTGGGAAACCTGTGCATCAAGGGCCGATTTGGTTGGATGTATGTCGGCAGTGGCCGTGGCGTCTGAGGCGGTCAGCAACCGGTCGGTGATCCGGGTCCGGGAGGAGGCGACACGGGTCGACGACGACCTGGTCGTCGAGGAGCCGGTCGAGTTCCGACTGGATGGGACGGCGCTGGCCGTGGTCATGCGCACCCCCGGCAACGATGCCGAGCTCGCCCTCGGATTCGCCATCACCGAGGGAATCGTCAACGGCCCCGATGAAGTGGCGTCGGTGGTGGATCTCGGGAGAAGGGTCGATGGGACATCCGGCTCGCCGAGGGGATCGACGTCGATCCGTCCCGGTTCCAACGCAACTTCTACGCCACATCTTCTTGTGGAGTCTGTGGCAAGGCCTCGATCGACGCCATCCGGGTCGCCGGCTCGGTGCCGCCTCATGGACCTGTGGTCACTCCCGAAGTCCTGCTCGGCTTGCCGGGCCGGCTCATCGCCGAGCAACACGCATTCCGCTCGACCGGTGGGATCCACGCCGCCGCCGCATTCGAGCCGGACGGGACCCTGGTTGCGGTGCGGGAGGACGTCGGCCGGCACAACGCCGTGGACAAACTGGTCGGTCATCTCGCCACCACCCGCTGGCCGATCGACCAACTCGGTCTACTGGTTTCGGGCCGGGTCTCGTTCGAGATCGTGCAGAAGGCGGCGGTGGCCGGGCTCTCCCTCGTCTGCGGGGTCTCGGCTGCCTCCAGTCTCGCCCTCGACCTCGCCGAGGAATTCCACATGACGGTGATCGGCTTCCTGCGCGACGCCGGCTTCACCATCTACACCGGTGAGGAACGGGTACTGCTTACCTGAGGTACGTGGCGCCATATATGGCGCTACGACGACGCAGAAGGACCTAGGTCAGCCCCACCACCTCGCCGGCCTCGTCTACGTCGACCTTCATGAAGCCCGGCGTCGCCCCCAACCCGGGCATGGTGCTCATCTCGCCCAGGAGCGGGTAGATGAACCCGGCCCCGACCGAAGCCCTGACCTCACGAACCGTGAGCTCGTACCCGTGAGGGGCGCCCTTCAGCGAAGGGTCGTCGCTGATCGAGAGATGTGTCTTGGCCATGCAGATCGGGAGATATCCGAATCCCGACCGCTCGAAGTCGGCGATCTGGGCCTCTGCCTGTTGTGTGTATTCGACAGACCCGGCCCGATAGATCTTGGTGGCAATGGTCTCGATTTTCTCCTTGATCGGGCGGTCGAGCGGATAGAGGAAGTCGAACTGGGTCGGCTGACTGCTGGCCTCGACTACTGCCCGTGCCAGGTCGCGCGCCCCTTCACCGCCGCGGGCGTGATGCTCGGTGGTCACGGCGGCGAAAGCTCCCGCCTCCTGTGCCGACTGTCGAACCAGCTCGAGTTCGTGCTCGCTGTCGGTGGGGAACCGGTTGATCGCCACCACCACCGGCACACCGAAGCCCGCCGCTATGTCGAGATGGGCCTTGAGGTTGGCCATGCCCGCTCGGAGAAGCGGCAGGTTCTCCTCGGTGTATGCGCTGTCCAAGGGGCGACCGGCCACCACTTTGGGCCCTCCCCCGTGGGTCTTCAGGGCCCGCACCGTCGCCACCATGACGACGCAATCAGGCCTCAACCCGGACACCCGGCATTTGATGTCGAAGAACTTCTCCATGCCCATGTCGGCGCCGAACCCGGATTCGGTCACCACGAAATCGCCGAGATGGAGCGCCATCCGATCGGCGAGGATCGAGGAGTTGCCGTGAGCGATGTTGGCGAAGGGCCCGGCATGAACAAAGGCAGGCTGACCCTCCAGTGTCTGCATCAGATTGGGATGAAGCGCGTCCTTCATCAGCACCGTCACCGCGCCGCCGACCCCGAGATCGTCGAGAGTGATCGGAGCGCCGTCCTTGGACAGTCCCATGACGACCCGGCCCACCCTCTCCCTCAGGTTGCGGAGGGCCGACGGAAAGTCGGCGCCATCGGCGAGGGCGAGGATCGCCATGAGCTCGCTGGCGACCGAGATGTCGTACCCGCTTTCCCGCGGACGACCATCGACCGCCCCACCCAGGCCGATCACCACGTGGCGAAGCGCCCGATCGTTCACATCGACGACCCGACGCCAACTGATCCGGTTGGGATCGATGTTGAGGCGTTTCAACCCCAGGGCATCGAGAGCCTCGGTGGTCAAGCGTCCTTCGTGATACCAGCGAGCATCGATGGCGGCCGCCACAAGGTTGTGGGCCACCGAGATGGCGTGCATGTCGCCGGTCAGATGGAGGTTGAACTCGTCCATCGGGACGACCTGGCTGTAGCCGCCACCGGCCGCGCCGCCCTTGATCCCGAATGTGGGGCCCATGCTCGGCTGCCGGATGCAGGCGATGGACCTGTGCCCCAGGGCCCCGAGGCCCTGGACCAGACCGATGGTCGTCGTCGTCTTCCCCTCGCCGAGGGGAGTCGGGGTGATCGCCGTGACGTCGACGTACTTGCCCATTGGGTTACCTGCGATCCGGCGCAGGGCATCGAGATGGATCTTGGCCTTGGTGGCGCCGTAAGGGATGACCTCTTCTTCTTCGAGTCCGAGGTCCCGCGCCACCTCAGTGATCGGCTTGAGTTTGGCGGTGCGGGCGATCTCGAGATCGCTCGCCATAGCTAGCGACGGGTTGGACATGGGGTAGTTCTAGCCGGTTCCGGCCAATCGGGCCCGATCTGCTGTCATGGTGCCGATGACTACGCCTCTACCGCCCACGGCCATCCTCTTCGACGCCGGCGGGACTCTTATTCTCCAGGACGCCGTGGAAATGGGGCGTCGGCTGGGAATCTCGATCGACCCGTCGCGAGCCCACCGCGCCCACTATCAGGCCATGGCCGAGTACTCGGACCTTCGGCTCGCGGGCGAGGACGTCGACTGGGATTGGTGGCTGGAGCGGTATTTCACGATCCTGGAGATCGCCGATCCGCATCTGGCCGGAGAGAGGCTGGAGCGTGGCTACGGGCTGTGGAACCATCCCCTGGCTGGAGCAGGAAGCGCCATCGAGAGGATGCGGGACTCCGGTGTCAGGGTGGCCGTGGTGTCGAATTCGGACGGCTCGGTGCGTGGTTCACTCGAAACAGCAGGTCTGCTCCATCTCTTCGAGTTCGTGATCGACTCACATGAAGCCGGATTCTCCAAGCCGGATCCGAGGATCTTTCGTGCCGCCCTCGACCTCATGGGCCTCGAGCCGTCGGACGCCTGGTATGTGGGCGACTCGGTGTTCCACGATGTGAACGGAGCCCGAGCGGCCGGGCTCTCAACCGCGCTGCTAGTCGATCCCTACGGACTCGGCCCCGGGAATGTCTCCTCCATCGGCTCGGTCGCCGAGCTCGCGTGAGACAAGGCGTTGTCGCTCTTCCTTCGAGGCCTCGAAGAACTCGGCGACCCTCCGCTCCATCTCTTCAGGGCTGACATCCTCGACGTGCTGACCCAACCCCCATTGGTGTCCGAAGGGGTCCTCGACACGCCCACCTTTGTCGCCGTAGAACTCGAGCGATAGGGGGTAGATCTCGCGGGCGCCCAGACCGATAGCTCTCTCCCAGAGGGAGTCGACATCGTCTGTGTAGAGGAAAAGGACTGCCGTCGTCGTCCCCGCCGACCGAGGCGATTTGGTGGGTGAGTCGGGCTGCTCGTCGCTCAGCATCACGATTGTGTCGCCGATCCGGATCTCGGCGTGCGCAATCTGCCCGTCAGGTCCGATCATCGGGGGCATCGCAACCTCTGCGCCGAATGCCGACTTGTAGAACTCGATCGCCTCTCGGCATGGGCTCACGGTCAGCGAGACCGTCACAGAGCCATAGGCCTCGGGCACAGGATTCACGTTCAATGTGTCGACCTCCTCTGGTTGTCTTTCACCCTACGCGGGTATCCGACCTGTTAGGAATGCCCATGATCGGCACCGCGGCCGGAAGTGACATTCGCATACATCGGGTGATGTCCCTCACCCCCCTCCCACGTTCAGTAGAGCCGTGATCGGGCTGACGATCCTGGCGGCGGTTTTCATCGGCTATTCCCTCATCGCCGCCCCGCTGGACCGGCGGTCGATCACCGCGCCGATAGTTTTCGTGTTGACCGGGCTCGTCCTGGGGCTTCGCAGCCCGGAATGGCTCGCAGGCGTCGACGATCCCGAGACCGTGAAGCGAATCGCCGAGCTGACCCTCGCCCTTCTTCTCTTCGCCGACGCCTCCACGCTCCGCTGGCGCCAGCTGCGCGAGGAAGGGAGCTTGCCGATCCGACTCCTCCTGATCGGGTTCCCGCTCACCGTGCTCGCCGGCATCGGTGCCGGCATGTGGCTGGTTCCGGCCGCCGGCTGGGTTGCAGTTGCTCTAGCCGCCAGCATCCTCGCCCCCACCGATGCGGCACTGGGTCTCGGGGTCTTCACAAACCCCGCGGTCCCGGGGCGAATCCGCCGCGCCCTCAACGTCGAGAGTGGGCTGAACGATGGCATGGCAACGCCTTTGGTGACCTTGTTCCTGGCTCAGCTCGTCGCTCAAGAGGGAGTCGGACCGGCGAATTGGCTGACCGAGTCGGCGGTAGACCTCGCTATCGGAGTGCTTGTCGCCCTTTTGGTCGGGTCGGGGGCGGGATGGTTGATCGATCACGCCAAGGCACGGGGATGGACATCCCATGTCTCCGAGCGACTCGCAGTGCTGGCGACTGCACTCCTGTCCTACGGCGGTGCCGTGGCGGCGGGCGGGAACGGCTTCGTCGCTGCGTTCGTGGCAGGTCTCGTGTTCGCCGCCATTTCCAGGGGCCGTCTCCGAGAACCGGTCGAGTTCACCGACGATCTCGGATTATTCGCCTCGTTCCTGGTGTGGGCCATATTCGGCGCGCTTCTGCTCGCTCCGCAGCTGAGCGGCGAGGTCTCGTGGATACCCATCCTCTATGCGGTCGTCAGCCTCACTCTCGTGCGCATGTTGCCGGTGGCCATCGCCATGATCGGCACCAAACTCCGACCCGCAACCATCGTGTTCATGGGGTGGTTCGGGCCCCGAGGGTTGGCCTCCGTTGTTTTCACCCTGATCGCTTTCGAGACCCTCGAGCACGGGGACATTGCCTCCGAGAGGCTCATCGAGGTGGCGACCTGGACCGTCTTCCTATCGGTGATCGCCCATGGGCTCACGGCCGGGCCGCTCGCCACCTGGTATGGCCGTCGGGTCGCCGACGAGCCCGTCGAACAACTCGCAGGCGGGACCCATCCGGACCCCGCCATGCCTCGTGCCCTGACCGTGCGGCAATCGGGTGGTGTGGAACCGCCAAGCTGAGCGCGCCAGACATTTCGCCCAGTGTGTGTGATGCCTTGAGCGACCGCGGGCCGTTGAGTTGGATGCAAGCAACACGGGAGCCTGGTTATGGGATTGCGCGGCAGACGGCAGGATCGGCGAGAAGAGCGTCAGGAGGACCGTCAGGAGTTCGGTGTCGGGGGAAACGCCGTGCACTATCAGATGCGGGAGAAGCTGGTTTCCATCGGGGACGACTTCTGGATCGAGACGGATCGGGGCGAGCGGGCCTTCAAGGTCAACGGAAAGGCGCTTCGGGTTCGAAGCACACTCGTATTCGAGGACCCACAAGGCAACGAAGTGGCCAAGATCCAGGATCGCCCGGTACGAGTGAGAGAGGTCATGGAGGTCGAGGCTCCGGATGGGTCGACCATGGCCACGATCAAGAAGGCGATGATCACGCCACTGCGGGAGAGATTTTCGATCACGACTGCGAGCGGGGTGGAACTCGAAGCTCAGGGGAATCTCGTCGACCACGAATACGAGATCTCCAACGGTGGTGACAAGGTCGCCGAAGTGTCGAAGAAGTGGTTCCGGGTTCGCGACACGTACGGGGTCGAAATCGAGCCCGGTCAGGACCCGATTCTGATACTCACTGCCACAGTGGCCATCGACATGATGGCCCACGATTGACCTGGATATCTATACGTATCCGTGTTTCCCCAGCCAACGGGCGCCGAAGAACCCTTCCAGAGCCGGTAGATAGAACGTGATCACGCGGTAGGCCACGGTGACCGCGAAGGCCGTCGACTCATCGACACCGAACGAGACCAACAAAGCAGTCATGGTCGCCTCCGCCACACCGACGCCTCCGGGCACAGGCATGAAACCGGCGAGGAGGCTCGTGCCTGCGGCAGCGAACAGGGCTGATCCGTAGCTGAGGTCACTCCCCACGGCCTGCAAGGTGAGCCACAGAGTGATTCCGAGCACGTTCCAGTAGACGAAGTTGCTGCCGAACAGCCCGAACGCTCGCGACGGCTGATGGAGCACGACCTTCAAGGCACCCCACGCCTCGATGACCACGGGGACCACACGGTCCCGGAGCGCCCTGATCTTCAGGACCGCGACCACCAACCCGATCACGACCAGGGCTGCCAAGCCGAGTATCAGCAGCCATGGCAGATCGGCAGGGTCTATGTCGATAGCGAGGACGACGTCGCCGAAGAGCAGCAAGAGGATGAGGATGGCCGTCTGGACCAGAAACCCGGAGAAGCCGTCGATGGAGCCCTGAACGAGCGCCACTGGCACAGGGAGACCGAATTTGGTTAGAAAAACGGTGTTCATCGCTACACGGCCGGCCGCGCTCGGTATTGCCAGGCTGACGAACTGGCTCGCAGTCTGCAAGGTCAGCAAAGGCCAAAAAGGGAGCCTGACCTGGACGGCGCACATCGTTGCCGTGGCCTGGGGGAAGAATTGAGCATGCCCGACGATGAGGGCGAACACGAGCAGCGGCCAATCCGCCGACTCGAGGACCGTCCATACCTCGGCGTAATCGACACTGGTCAACAGCGGGATCAGCGCCCATGCGACCAAGAACAGGAGCGCCGCCATGATGAGGTTTTTCGCTGTGACCCGGCGCAACTTCATTGGCTCCGGCATCTCGGACTCGGTGACCTTGGTCACCTCCGAACCCAGGGATGACATCAGGTTCTTGGGTTTCTCTGTGAGGCGCCGGGTCGTGGGGCTGACCGCAGGCACTTGGAGGTAGGGCAAGACGGCAACGAGTCGATCGCGCCCGAGTCCCTGTAGTGCGGTGCGGACCGCGCGCTCCTCCCCCACCACCACTGCGAGCGAGAACAGAAGCTCGACGATGTCGGTGGCCTGATCGGAATCATCCGCAGAGAGTGAACCGAGGGCGAAATCAGTGATGATGGGGCCATCCGGGCCCACCTGGACGGCCGACGTATCCAGGGAGCCGTTGCTCAAGGATGCCCCGTGCATCAGACGCACCTGGTCCCACATCTGGATGAGCAGGTCGTCGGTGAGGTCGCCCGGGTCCATCTCAGCCAAAGCGGTGCCGGTGCCCCGGAACGAAATGAGAGAGATCTCTGACGTGGGGCTCCCCACGACGACCAGTTGCGGCACCCGCGCTCCGGCGCGATCCGCCACGATGGTGATCAAGGCCTCGTGTTCCACTGCCTGGAGTCGTGAATAGCCGAGTGTTGTACCGGATTCTCGGTACCACAGCGTGTGCCAGACCTTTGCTACGAGCCGCGAGTCGACGGCATCACGCCCGTGCACCTTGATGTCGACGATCGCGTCGTCGTCGTCCCTACCCACGAAACGAATGACTCCCCACGTCTGGTACGGGGCGGGCTCGAGAGAATGCACATGAACACCGAGACTGGAGAGGGCCGCGGCCACCGAATTGGGGTCGGGGTATCCCCGCGGCGACCCCACGATGGCCAAGAGCAGACCGGCCGAGAAGAGACCGATCCCGAAGGAGCCAATGATGTGGGTCGGGGTTCCATAACCCAGACTTATCGATGCGAAAGCAGTGGCAGCTATGGCAAGCCAGCCGAAACGTCGGAGAGGGCGAGTGACATGGGGACCGACCACCACGAGGATGGCGGTCACCATCGCCACCCTCAGCACCGGAAATCTCGGCGCCGGATCTTCCAGTCCCATCTCGGGAAAGACGTAAGGCCAGGCGTCGTTGATGATGAACGAGAGAATCACCACTAAGACCGCTGCGGTCACGCCCGCGATCGCCAGATCGCGCAGGGCAGGTCGCCGCTCTCGACCCCCAGCGACCAGCCCAGCGAAAACGACGAATACGTAGATCAGGCTGGATGCGTATCCGACCTCGAGGAGAAGGTTCACCCAGGATGGGCTCGCCTGAACCAGCTCGGTCAGCGCCTGCGCCCATGACGAGATGCTGTCGACGTTGGCTGTGGCCCAAATGACCAGGAGCAGGCCAAGAACCGCCTTGAAGACGTCACTCGGCCGACGCACCCGAGGTTGGCCTCCGGACGTGACGAAGTATGCGGAAGGCCCAACGGCGAGTGGTTTGATCGTGTCTCTCCCGGGTCTGCTCAGATCGTGACCTAGCAAGTTACGTCGGATTCGCCCTGCAATGCGTCATCCGACGTAGTAGATCGAGGCTGACACCGGGAAAGACTTTCGTCGCGGCCTCAGTTGAGCCGGGTGAACTCGTCACCCGGCTCAAAAGGAGAATGGGGTCTAGCTTTCGGCCGAAGCCTCAGCGGCTTCTTGCTCCGCCTCGAGCTCGGCTGCATAACCCATCAACATCCCCAGTCCGATCAAATCCTCAGCAGAGAGGGTGCGGTGGGCGAGAACGACACCACCGGCATCACGGACCGCGTCGCGCAGCGGCACTGCCCACAGGTGCTCAAAAGCAAGCACAAGCGCAGAACTGCCATCAGGCAAATCATCGATCAGGTCGGCAGCAAGCGACTCGGCCACGGTAAGAGCATCGACATCCACTGCGGCGCCCGCCTCCGCCAGAGCGGCGGCACCCTCCTCACCGGCAAGCCCCAGTCCGACCAGGGCGCCTACCACGGCACGCAGCTCGGCTCTCTGCTCATCGTCGAGACCGGAAACCGACAACACATCGATCTCGTCGCCGTCACGGGTAACGAACACGGCATCGATCACCCGGATCTGTCCGACATCACTGAGACGTGCCAACTCCTCGGCGATCCGACCCTCGAACATCTCGTTGTCCGGGAAACCAATCACCAACCCCTGAATAGGTCCAATCGTCATGTCTGATATGCCTCCTCAAGGGGTGAAGCGTCGTGGACCACATCGACCCTACCCCTACACCGACCTCCGCTGCGAAAGGACAGTTCGCCGAACTCTCAGATGTAGCCGTGCTTCTCCAGCCATCGGGACCCGAAGAATCCTTCGACTGCCGGCAGGTAGAAGGTGATGATCCGAAAGACAATTGTTGCGGCGAAGGCCACTGACTCTTCGACCCCGAACAGAACCAGGAGAGCAGTTATGGTCGCCTCGGCCACACCGACCCCACCCGGGACCGGCATGATCCCGACCAGGAGATTGGAGCAAAAAAAAAAAAAAAAAAAAAAAAAAAAAAAAAAAAAAAAAAAAAAAAAAAAAAAAAAAAAAAAAAAAAAAAACGGCGGCGATATGAACAGAGCCTGACCCGTAGGGAATGTCTGCCCGATGGCCTCGAGTATCAGCCACAGGGTGAGCTGCTGCGCGTTCCAGTAGAGGAAGTTGCTCCCCAGCGAGCCCAAAGAAATTGGTGTGCAAAAGAAAGAATATGTAATAAAGGTAGTAAATGATGATGATATAAAAGAAGTAGAGGAGTAAAGTGAAAAAAAAAAAAAAAAAAAAAAAAAAAAAAAAAAAAAAAAAAAAAAAAAAAACTTCAATGCCAAGCGGTTCGGCTGCTTGAACACCACCAGCAGAGCGGCCCAGGCCGAAGAGACGACGGGCATCACCTTGTCATGAAGGGGGACCACTCCGATCACGACCAGGACGATCACTCCGAGAAGGAGCAGCCATCGCACCTCGGAGGTGTCGACGTCGAGATTCAGGTCGACATCCCCCACCACGATCGCCAGGATCATGATCACCACTTGGATCAGGAACGCCGAAAACCCGTCGATGGCCCCTTGAGCGACGGCTTCTGTCACCGAAACGCCAAACTTGCGGAGAAATGCCATGTTCATGGCGGCTCGGCCCGCCGCGCTGGGCACGGCATAAAAAAAAAAAAAAAAAAAATCCAGGCTGATGAACTGGCTCGCAGTCTGCAAGGTCAGCAACGGCCAGAAGGGCAGTGTCATCGGTACCACGAACATCGTGGCCGTCGCCTGGACAATGAACTGGGCATGCCCCACAAGGAAGGCGAGAAGGAGGAGAGCCCAATTTCCCGCTTGGAGGATCGCCCATATCTCGGCGTAGTCCACGCTGGTGAAAAGTGGGACCAGCGCGAAAGGGACCAGCGCCGACCCGACCAGGATGATCAGGGCCACGGTGACCAAGTCGCCCAGGGTCACCCGTTGCAACTTCACTGGCTCCGGAACTTCAACACCGGCCATAAATAAAAAAAATATATAATAAAATAATAATAA
This sequence comes from uncultured Acidobacteriota bacterium, assembly GCA_963810465.1. GTDB lineage: Bacteria > Actinomycetota > Acidimicrobiia > Spongiisociales > ZC4RG35 > JARDZU01. The sequence goes on from CAWENM010000015.1 coordinate 29,894, forward strand.
TAATATAAAAAACCGACCAGGATGATTCAAGGCCACGGTGACCAGGTCGCCGAGGGTTACTCGCTGCAGCTTCACCGGCTCCGGAACTTCGACACCGGCTTGCTCGGCGACCTGGGAGCTGAGGGCGGAGGTCACCTTCTTGGGTTTCTCCACCAGGTGCCTCGTAGCCGAGCTCACGGCCGGCACCTGGACATAGTGGGCTTCTCCACCTGGCGCCGTGTGGCCGAGCTCACGGCCGGCACCTGGAGGTAAGGCAGGGCGGCGACCAGCCGATCGCGCTCCAGCCCCTGAAGCGCAGTGCTGACCGCCCTCTCCTCGCCGACAAGCAGGGACACGGAAAAAAGGAGCTCTACGACATCGCTGGCCTGGTCGATGGTAGGCGCTGCTGATTGTGAGCTACGCAGGATTCACACCCTCTGTGTGACGACTCGGCTCGTCGCGAGATGATCGGAACCGGCGAAGGTTGGTGGACTAGCTGATGGCCGGCTGAAAAATTGTTGGAACGATCGTTGATTTGGCGGGTGTGGGAGCGAATGCTCGAGATCGAGTTCGTCGATCGCAGCATCGCGTTGGCCGGGAAGGGGTTCGCGGCCTTTTTTCCTCTCTTGATCGTTGTCGCTGCCTACCTGCCACCCGCAGCACGCGCGGCCATGGTGACCAGCGTGACGGTCACGGTCGGGTTACGGGGAGATGCGCTGATGCTCGCGAGAGAAGCCTTCGCCTCGGCGGACGATGTTCGACAAGCGACCAGCTTTCTCGGTCTCGTGCTCACGGTGCTCTTCGCCGTCTCGTTCACGACCGCGTTGCAGCGCATGTATCTGCGTGCGTGGCGGCGTCCCCCTGGTGTCAGAGTCGGGCGGTATTGGCGTGGGGCTGCGTGGCTGCTGGCGATGACGGGTTGCCTGGTGTTGCTCGGCGCTATCCACGGCGCATCCGCTCACGGACCGAATGTCGCTGCTCCTCGTCATGGTCGCGCTCGCCGCCATGACCGGGCTGTGGTGGTTCACGTCATGGCTCCTCCTGCTCGGCGAGGTGCGGCCACGAGTGCTCCTAATTCCGGCGGTGATCACCAGCTTCGCGATAACCGCCTATTCCGCATCCGCCACGATCTGGATGCCCGAAGTGGTGTCAGGGAACGAGGCCCAGTTCGGCTTCTTCGGCATCGCCCTCTCACTGGTGACCTGGTTCTCCGGCGCCTCGATGTGCGTACTGATCGGTGCATGTGCCGGGCCGGTCTTCGCCGAGGACACCGGCTTCATCGGCCGGCTCGTCCGGGGCGAAGTCCTGGCCGGAACATCCGGCGGGATTAGGAGTTGGTAGTCCTTCGCCCCATCGAGGTACTCGCCCTGGCTGTCGTGTTCGGTGTACGCGTACTGCGATCCGACGCCGGGCATCTCGAGCGCCATGGCGGGCGTGTTCACGGTGGCGAAATAGAAGAACAACGTCCTGGCGTCGAGGTTGCGGCCACCGTTGCCGTCGTCTCGAAGCCATCTGTAGTCGTTGCCGACGAACCCGGTCTTCCATTTCCGGTTCGGGTACTTGGCCGCGTCGGGGTCACGAGTCTTGAACACAATGGCCCGGGCGGTGCCGTTGGCCACCTTGGCGGCTTCGGTGAGCAGATTGCGCATCCGGTCGTCGGGGGCGAACGGGGAACCCTTGATGATGCCGATCGAGGCGAGCAGGCCACGGGTCTCGGGGTCGATAAGGCCGATCGGTTCGCGCTGGATCACGGCATCGAGCTCGTCGTAGAAGGAGACGTCGTTGGCGTGGATCGTGTTGAACTCCTTGCCGCCCAGGGAGATGAACTCCATCGGCGGCGGGTTGTCCGCCTGTGAAAGCGGGTAGACGCGCAGACCCCTCGCGGAAGTTCTTGGTCGGCGCGTCAGGCTTGCCGTCGACGAGCAGGCCCCGCACGGCGAGCAGGTTGATCCGAGAGGGTGTCTCCGATACGTAGTAGCCGTCCGGGATCGGCCCGTCGAACCCACGGGGACAATGAGGTACTTGCCGCCTTCTCCTCGGTCGGGGCCGGGCGCATGCGGAGCCGACGGCGTTGAAGCCCGGCGCCCGACCGCCATTGCCAGGGCCCGAACGCGACCTCAGCCTCCGCGACGCGTTCCAGACCAGCGAATACTCGTGATCGCGCCTAGGTCCCGGCCCCGACCCGCTCTGCAGAGGACGGGTGCGGAGTGGGCAGAGTGTGGGTGCTGGCGGTGGCAGCGGCGGCGTAATCCACGGCCATCGGCGCCGGGGGACGGTGCCGTCCGGCCAGCCAAGCCAGGAGGATCCCGGCCGCAGATGTGATGGTGAGGAACACGGCCGCCGCTCCGACCGCGGCTGCCAGGCCATCGCCCGTCGAGGCACCCGCTGCGACCCGATCTGCGCTGACACTGGAGTAAAGGGTGGCGACCACCGCTGTCCACACCGCAGCTCCCACATAGCGGGCCATGTTGGATATCCCGGAGGCGGACCCGACCTGCTCCTCGGGGACCGCGCTGGTGGCGACCGCCGAGCACGGCCCATTGGACAGGGCCATGCCTGCGGCGACGGCGACCAAGGGGAGGACGAAAGCAGCGTATTCCCACGACGCAGAGATCCCGATGAGCACTGCAAAACCGACGGTCATGATGATGAAACCGAGACCGACCACCTGTCGGGTGCCCATCTTCGTGGCGAACCTCGGGACCAGTGGGGCCAGGATCACGAGACCGACTGTGGCGGGGAGCGTGGCCAGACCGGCCTGAAGAGCGGTCATCCCGAGTGTCGCCGGGTCCTGGAAGTAGAGACTGAAGACGAACATGAGCCCGTTGATCGTGCCCGCTCCGATCAGGATCCCCAGCGTGGCCCCGATCAGGGCCCGGTTCTTCATCAGGTTGAGGTCGACCAATGGCGAATCCGAGCGGCGTTCCACGTACACGAAGGCGATCGCGGCCACAATCGAGACCAGGAACGAGCCGAGTGTTTCCGGTGAGGTCCACCCCCATTCGGATCCCTTGCTCACCGCGAGTATGAACGGGGCGAGGATCGCGGCGACGAGGAAGGTGCCCAGCCAATCGATGCTGCGGGAGCGGTTCGGGTCCAATGATTCTTCGACCCGGCGCAAGGTCATCGGTATGCAGAGAGCGGCGATCCCCGCGTCGATCCAGAACAGCGCCTGCCATCCCGCCGTATCGACGAGGACCCCGCCGACCAGCGGCCCGGCGGCGGCGCCGATCGCCGACGCCGCTCCCCATAGTGAGACAGCTCTCAGGCGCTCCGACCCGGAGGAGGCAACGGTGAGCAGGCTCAGGCCACAGGCCAGGATCGTCGAGCCCGCCGCCCCCTGGATGGCGCGGCCGCCGATGACGCCGGCGGCAGTGTCGGTCATGGCGATCAAGGCACAGGAGACGATGAACAGGGCGAGGCCGCCGAGAAAGATGCGGCGGCGGCCAAAGACGTCGCCGAGAGCGCCAGCCGTGACGATGAACGCCGCCCCTACCAACGAATAGCCGGTAACCGCCCATTGCAGGGTGCTCACCGGTGCGCCGACATCTTCTCCGATCGAAGGAAGCAGAATCGACACCGCAGAGGTGTTGGCGTTCACCACCAATGCCGAGATGCAGGTGGCCAGGAGAACACCAAGACCTGCCTTGACATCGGTGCCGGCGGATGCAGGCGTCGGGTCAGACTGCGTCACGAATCGCGATCCTATGCATCTTCCTCACCACGGTCGCGTCTGGTTTGCTTTCGCTTCCCGCGATCGGCCTCACGTTCCCCGAAGGCCGCGTCCCAGCTCGACGGCATCAGCTGGAAGGGGAGGAGATCCAGGGCCGGGCGCAAGGTGTGGCGGTACAAGGGCTTGACCGAGTCCACCAGCAAGTATCCGCAGAGGACTCCCACAGCGATGGCAACCATGGCGCCTACCGTTCCCAGGAAGTCCTGCACCCCGACTATTGGGCCGGATGCTATGTACTCGGTGACCCCGATCAAGCCCAGCGCTCCAGGGACAAGAAGCCAGAACCCGGGAAGGAACGAAACGAGGGCCGGAGGGCCGAACCTGGTTCGCTCGACGAGACGTGCCGTGATTGTCATCGCGGTTGCGCCGATGAATCCGCCGACGTAGCCACCGAAGAACGCGCTCCCCACCTGCTGACCGACAAAGGCCACCAGAAGGACGAGGAAAAGCCCGGGCAACGAGCCCGACGGCGCCGAATGGAACACCGCGACTCCGATCCCGAACACGACCATCCCCAGCCAAGGCGCCCACCAGCCGATCAGGTTCTGGGGGGCATTCACCAGGACCTCCGCCGACGGAAGACCAAAAGCCTCAGCGGCGCTCACGATCCCGAATGCGAGCAGGACCAATTGCAGCCCACCCGAGACGAGGCGACTGGCACCGCTCACGATCTGTGCGGCCGATAGCTCGATCACCGACATGGTGAGGGCGGCTCCGGGAAGGAAGGTGACCAGTGGCGGGATCATCGTCCGCAAGTTGGCGTTGGCCCACCCCTGACTGGCGAGCAGGAAGGTGAGCGCTGAAACGATGAACGCCGCGGCGACGGGCATCAAGGTTTGTAGCGGCACCCAGCGGATCCCGACCAGCTTGAGCAGGCCGACCACCAGGCCGAAAAGCGCTGCCAGGGCCACGTCCGACCATGTCGGCTGGAGGATCAGGCATATCCCAACGGTGAGTACTACGTGTCCGGCCAATGTGGACACGGTCCGATACTTGGAGGGTCGGGCGATCACCTCGAGCACCTGGCGGCTTCCCTCAGCGGGATCGATCTCGGCCCGCGTCCCACGTTTCAGGATGTCGAAGAGGGCGGACGTCTGGTCGAGCCGGAGCACGCCTCTGAGCTGGGGAGTCGGCTCCAGAGTGGCGGGACGACTCGGGTCGAGGGCGACCACCACGAAAGTGGGCAACACGGCAAACCGGGCTCTGGTCGCCCCGTAGGCCGCGGCCACCGCCTGGAGATGGTCCTCGACTTCGTTCACGGCTTCCCCCGCCGCCGTCAGGGCACTACCCAGAAAGAGGAGGAACTGCTGTAGCGCAGCCTCATCCGAGCCAAGAGGTGACTGACTGTCTTGCTGGGGCTCGGTCACGGGAAAATCATGCCACGAGTTCGAAGCGGGTGACCGCCCGTTGACTCCTCATGCGATCTGATGTAAAACTAAAGGTGATTGGCGATAGAGACTGGGGTCGCCCGACCGCTACCAGGAGGACGGAGTCATGACGGACGCGAGCTTGTACGACAGGCTGGGTGGCGTATTCGCCATTGCGGCGGTAGTGGACCAATTCAGTGATGCCCTGATCGAGAACCCCATTGTCGGCCAGCAGTCGAGCAATCCGGCTCTGCGCGAGTGGCACACGAACAACCTGGGCCGGCTTCCTGGTCTGAAGTTCATGCGAACTCTGTGGGTATGCAATGTGTCCGGCGGACCGTTCGAGTACACCCCGACCGAGCCGGGGAGCACGACGCTGGGTCTCGAGGAGGCTCATCGCGAATTCCGGATCACACCTGCCGAGTTCGACGAGGTGGCCGCCGAATTGGCAAGGACGCTCGACGCCTTCGAAATACCCGCAACAAGAGAAAGACGAAGTCCTGGGCGCTTTCGCCGCACACAAGGACGAGGTGACCGAAGGCTCGATGGCCACCGCCTAGGTCAACCAACTTCGTGGAATGGTCCGACCCGACGATGTGGCGGTCGCCGGTATCGTGTCCAGGGCGGCTGATGCCGCTCGTATATGGACATGGGCTTTTCGTTCCACCTCTCCTGGGATCTCGCCCCACCCGCCCGGGAGGTGGCGGTGACACTCGAAGTCCTCGAGCCGCCGTCGGTGGACCGTCTCTACTTCTGGGCCGTACAGGCGTCGTTTCTCGACGGCGCCGGCTCGCACGGGGCAGGACATCTGGGCCTGCAATGGAATCCCCGTTTCCCCGACCACACCGCCATCAATTGGGGAGGCTATGCCACCCAGGGCACGATTCTCTCCGGTTCGGGCTCGTCCCTCCCCAGCACTCCACAGGACGTCAATACCCGGGACTTTTCCTGGCTGGCCGTGAGAAAGTACCGCCTCCGGATCTACCCCTCACCGGAGGTGGGCTGGAGGGGCGAGGTCACCGATCTCGACACAGGTGTCACGACTGTCGTCCGCGACCTCCACGCCGGCGGTGACCACCTCGGTCGAGTCGTGGTCTGGACCGAGCTCTTCTGTCAGTGTTCCGATCCACGAAGCGTCGTCGCATGGTCCGAGCCTGTGGCGATCGCCCTAGGCGGAGAGCAGCTGATACCCAGGGCGCTTCGGGTCAACTACCAGGTCGATGGCTGCCCCAACACCAACGTCTACTCCGATGGTCATCGTGTGTACCAGGCGACTGCCAGCGAGCGGACGACGCCGCAAGGCTCGCTGATGATGGTGTGACTCCCATACCTGATCACGGCCCGGGCATAGGAGCCCGGGCCGTGATGATGATCTGCTCAGGCGAGGCTGACCTCGAGAGGCACTGACCTCGACAAGCACTGGCCGACCGGGGAGGAGGCGATCACCTTCTCGTGGAGGGCGAGGATCTCTTGCTCCTCAGCATCGGCCTCGATGTGGACCTTGGCTCCGATCGAGGAGAATCCCGCGTTCCCTGAGGCCAGGCCGAGGAATGTCTGCAGGTCCAGGTCGCCTTCTAGCTCGATGCGAAGATCCTTCAACTCGATGCCAGCAACGGTGGCATTGGCCGCATAGCCGATGACGAGGCAGGAGCCGAGGGCTCCGAGGAGTTGCTCGACGGGGTTGGGCGCCGTGTTCGTGCCGCCCAAGCCGGGGGGCTCATCGAACGCGACCGGAGCCAGATCACGCGACCGGGCCGTAGTCCGGAACGCGCCATCCCAGGTGACTTCGGATTTCCATGTGGTCAGTCCCTTGTCTGGGTCTTCCTGGATCGCCTGGACGAGGGCGCCGACCGTCGGGAGGTCGACATCGTTGAGGTAGGTAGTGGTCATTGAGATAGTCCTTCCTTGTGCGTGTTCGGATACGTCGAAGCACCGCGAAGCGATCAGGTGCTCTCGGGTGGTGGCGGTGAGCTACAGGCGTCGAGCGCCCGGGCATTCCACCCGAGAGCGTCGACAACACATGCACCGGAAGGATCCGGGGGTTCGGTCTCTGACTTGTCGCACGGCTGGGCCTCCTATGTCATCGTCTCGACACGCTCATGCGAGCGCCCGAGGCGGAGGTCCGCCATAGGCATCTCATCGATCAGGCATTGGCACCGAACTAATCGGTTGCCGCGGTTTCACAGGGCCTGTCCCTCCACCGCTCTTGATGAGCGCTGTCAAGTATCCGACAGCATGACGGTCTAAACGCTTGCAGTCAAGATAAGGCGCTGTAACGGCTTAGCACTCGTCCCGGTTCGGTGGCCGAGACGATCACGGCGTCACACTCTGGGAGATCCGCTGCTCCAGCCCGGTCATGTCGACATCAGCCATCGACGGACCTGTGCCAACGTGGAAGGTGTCTATCACTTCGCCCTCTCGGCTGTCGAGCTTGGCGAGACGGATCTCGAGACCACAGCCGTCGAGCACCCCGAGGATCTCAGCCAGTCTCCCGATGCGGTCCGAGCACTTCACCACGACTACCAGATCGCCTGTGGCGGTATCGGTCGAGATGCGGGCACTCGGCTGAGGGCGGGACACTTCGGACACGGGATATGAGGCGGCGCGGGCGGCGACCCTGTCGTCGGTGTCGAGCTGCCCGAGAAGACCGGCTTCGACATCGACGCGAACCCTTTCCCACCGCTCCCCCGGGACCACCCCACCGGTGCGGTCGTCCCTGACACGGAACGAGTCGACGACCATCCCGTCCGATCTGCCGAACAGCCGGGCCTCGAGCACGTCTACCCCGTTGGCAGCGAACACGGCGGCCACGGTCCGACGAAAGCCGGGGAGGCTCGGGCCAACGACCGCCACTGTCTCGGTTGGCTCGCCGACCCGAACCCCAACGTTGGACGCTCCAAGCAGATCGGAGACGAGCTCCAGATGCCAGAGCACCTCTTCGACCGAGAGGCTTCGCAGATAGTCATCGGGCATGGCGTCGAGATGGGCGGCCATCGCACCCACCGCTCCGCCCGCCCGGGAAAGCACCTCTTGCCGGGTGGCCCCCGTTGCCACGGCAGGCTCCTCGGCGCCCAACTTGGTCGCGCATCTCAGGAACAGCGTCATGAGCAGACTCGCCTTCCAGTCATTCCACATCGAGGGACCTGTAGCCCTGGAATCGGCGATCGTGAGCAAGTAGAGAACCTGCAGCAACTCGAGGCCGCCCACCTCCGAGGCCACCTCGTCGATCACCGCCGGGTCGGCCAGGTCACGTCTGGTGGCAGTCATCGGCAGAAGGAGGTGATGCCTCACCGCGCTTACCAGAAGATCAGTAGTTCTGGCGTCTAGCCCCATTCGCAGGGCGAACGCGGCAGCGATCCCGGCGCCGACTGCGGCGTGCTCTCCACCGTGACCCTTGCCGATGTCGTGGAGGAATGCGGCCAGACGCAGCAAGCGGGGCTGGTCCAACTCGAGTCCGATGTCGCCGAGCGGACCCTTGTCCGATAGGACCGACTGCATCTCTGCCACGGTTCGCCAGAGGTGTGCGGCAACAGGGTGTTGGTGAAAGGGCTCGAGTTGGGGCAGGGAGGCTACGACGCCCCATTCAGGGAGCACATTCGATAGGTGTCCTCCCTCCCAGAGGCGGTCGAAGGTGGCTCTCCCGGGTTCACCGCTCTCCAGGAGTCGGTCGAGATCGTCGATCGTCGGCGGTATGTCGGATTTGACCGACGCGGTCGAAGCGGCGATCCGGGACCAAACCCTTCGGCCCACAGGCACCGGTCGCTCTTCCACGATCTCTGGCCATTTGCGCTCGGCGAGTCGGTCTATCGACTGCATGGCGGCCACCAGGTCGCCCGCGGTCTCGAATGTGCCCTGTCCCAGCCATCGGGCAACCGGCTCGCGCAGTTCGGGCGAAAACACATCGTGTGCTCTGCCGGTGACGGCATGGAGTGCATTGCGAACCCGTAGGAGAACCTCGAGCGCTTGTTCTTCTTCTTGCTGATACTGCGTGGAGAACTTGCCGATCAGCTCCTGGCGCCGACGCTCCCACTCGAAACCCTGCAAGGCTCGCAGACCGCCGCGGCCGGTCTTGATATCGACGGCCATCAGCCGATACGGCGCCTCGGCCCGCCGGGTTCGCTCGGCCTCCACCAGGTAGCGACGTAGCGGACGCGCACTCGTCACCCGGGTGACGGCTCCCATCAGCCGTTCGAACAGCTCTTCGGAACCGGCAACGAGACGACTGGTCAGGAGCGTCGTCTGCGTGTCGAATCGCTCTCGGGCAGCCTCCGAGGCCTCTCGGACCGTGCGCACGGAATGGCCCACTCGGAGCTTGGCGTCCCAGAGGGGGCGGAACAGGTCGGCGGCAGCAGCCGCGGCGTCCCCACCGTCGTGGAGGAGCATCAGATCGACATCGGAATACGGGCTCAGCTCACCTCTGCCGTAGCCACCGAGGGCGACCACCGCCATAGGTGTCGTTCCCGGGGCAACCAGGTCAGACACCGTCTTGTCCAGGCCCGCCGTCAGGGCCGCGCACACTTCACGACCTCCATCACCGATGCGATGCCGTCGCAGCGAGTCACGGAGGTCGATGAAGTCGTGAAGGAGGGTTTCCCCGGAATCAGATGGCGTCGGCACCTCTCTCACTGGTACGGATGCGTACCACGTCTTCGACCGGCACGACGACGATCTTGCCGTCGCCGATCTCCCCGGTGTGCGCCGCCGACTCGATGGCCGCCACGGCCGGTGCCGCCAACTCGTCGGTGACGATGACCTCCAGCCGCACCTTGGGCACAAACTCCACCTCATACTCGGCGCCCCGATAGACCTCGGTCTGGCCTCCCTGGCGGCCGAACCCGGAGACGTCACTCACCGACATCCCGGAGACACCAGCGGTCTTGAGCGAGTCCCGTACCTGCTCCAGCTTGAAGGGCTTGATGAAGGCGATGATCAGTTTCATTCCCCAGTCCTTTCTCAGTGCCCGGCCATAGTGGCGCTACCGGTGCTGTAGGCCGTCTCTGCGTGCTCGGCCAGGTCCAGGCCGCTGGTCTCGATCTCTTCGGAGACCCGAACACCGATCGTGGCCTTCAGGGCCAGCATGATCAGGGCCGTCACCACAAAGCTGTAGACGATGACCGCTCCGTTGGCCAGGGCCTGCACACCGAGGAGCTCGAGCCCACCGCCGTAGAAGGCGCCAGCCATGAACTCGCCGCCGAAGTACACCGGGTCGGCGAAGAGACCGATGGCCAGCGAGCCGACGAGGCCTCCTACGAAGTGGACCCCAACGACGTCCAGGGCATCGTCATAACCGGCCCTGGTCTTCAACCCGACCGCGAAGCAGCAGATGACGCCGGTTGCCAACCCGATCCAAATAGGCGACATCCCGGCAACGAAACCGGCCCCTGGAGTTATCGCCACCAAACCGGCCACGATTCCCGACGCCACACCGAGATTGGTGAATTTGCCGTCCCGGAATTTCTCCACGAACCCCCATGACAGCCCGGCTGCTGCGGCGGCGAGGAATGTGTTCAGGAAGGCCTGCACCGCCACCCCGTTGGCGGCCAGGGCAGAGCCTGCGTTGAATCCGAACCAACCGAACCAGAGGATCCCGGTACCCAGCATCACCAAGGGCATCGAGTGGGGCGGGTGCCCCTGGCCCGGCCAGCCCCTTCGCCTGCCCAGCACGAGCACCGCGGCGAGTGCGGCGATCCCAGCGTTCACATGGATAGCAGTGCCCCCCGCGAAGTCGAGCCCACCGCGGTCTGCGATCCAGCCCCCATACACCCACTTGAAAACCGGGCTGAATACCAGAAGCAACCAGGCCGGGGCGAAGATCGCCCAAGCCGAGAACTTCATGCGATCGGCCACCGCGCCGGAGATCAGGGCCGGCGTGATCACGGCGAACATGCCCAGAAAGGTCACTATCAACAGAGTCGAGCCGCCGTCTTCGCCCGTTATGCCCAGGCCAGAGAGGAAGGCCAGGTCGAGGTTCCCCAGGAAAGCTCCGTCACCCGATTGTGCCAACGAGTAACCGACGATCACCCAGGCGATGGGGATGACGAGCAGACACCAGAAGTTCATCATCAACATGTTCAGGACGTTTCTCGTCCGGTCCATGCCTCCGTAGAACAGCGCCAGACCCGGTGTCATGAACAACACCAGGGCCGAGGACGCCAACACCCACGCCGCATCACCAGTATCCATCAGCACTCCTCCCAGCCGGGTTGGTCGTTGCGGGAGCATCGTTCCGAGGCTCTGTTTCAGCAGTGTTTCTGCTTGTCGAACAAGTCGTTAACACGACCGCGCCCGTAGGTTTCGACACTGTTTCCAGTCGATGGCGAAATCGATAGGGCGCCTAGAGGAGAGGAATGATGACCAAGGCAACGATGCACGATGGCAGCGAGCTGGACATCGAGATCCAGGGTGAGGGCCCGTTCCTGCTCATACCCGTCAACCCGACTCCGGGAGAGGGTGAGGCCGCAGAGGAGATGCAGAAGTGGGGGGCGGACCCGGCGTTGGGCCGCTCGCTGATCGAGGGTCTGCGGGACATCGTCACCGTTGTCGCCTTCGACTACGAGGGACATGTGCTGGCGACACCCAAGCCAGACACGCTCACCCCTTCGAACATGTCCTCCGATGTGCTTGCAGTCGCCGACGCGGCGGGAGCCAACGCATTTGCTTACTACGGATACTCGTGGCTCGCCGTCGCCGGCTTGCAGATGGCAATCAGGACGGACCGACTGACGGCGCTCGTGATGGGAGGTTTCCCACCTCTGGATGGGCCATACACCGAGATGCTCGACGTGACGGCCGCCACCCATCGAATGGCTTCGGAACCGGGGCCCACGCCACCACCCGGCGCCGAAGAGGCTGCGGAACCGGGCGACTGGTCCACCGTCGAGTTCAGCATGCCGGAGCCTCAGGCCCGTCAGTTCCTCACGTTGTACGAGAGTCTCGAAGACTTCGATGATCGCCAGATCCTGTCCCAACTCGATTGTCCCCGGCTGTGCTTCGCCGGCAGCGAGGACGAGATCGTCTATGACGAGCGGTGGGGAAATGCTCACGTAGACATCGCTGGGCCGCTCAGAGCCAATCGCAACGAGCTCGAAGCGGCCGGCTGGTCGGTGCGTTTGCTCGAGGGGCTGGATCACGCCCAGGCCATGCAGCCCAACAACGTGATCCCGGTCATCAAGCCCTGGCTCACAACAGAGCTAGCCGGCGCGAGCGACGATTCTCGCTGAGCCAACGGGCCCTGGATCGGTGAGCCCACACCCAGCCCGGCTGTACGATGCCGACTCCGGGTAAGTCCACCCCCGGAGCCGACGAATGTCACGCATGAAGTCCCAGACACCCTCAAGGTCAGGGTGAAATCGGTTCGAGTCGACTCGGGCTGACCTGGTGACGATCGGGTCGTTTGCGCGCCGGCGGGTGCTTCAGGCGCTGGTCACATTGCTGGCATTGACCCTCGTGGTCCATGCCGGAGTGTCATTGATCCCTGGCGACCCCATCCGAGCTCTTTTTGGTTTCGTGCCGCCTTCACCGGCGGAGCTGGCCGAGTTACGCGCCCGCTACGGCCTCGACCAGCCCTACCCCGTCCAGTATCTGGCATATCTGACCCAGCTCTTGCAGGGCAACCTCGGTGTGACCATCAGCTTCAACCCGCAACCAGTCTCCAGGGTGGTCGGTGCGACTCTCCCGACGACAGCGTTGTTGATCGGAATCGGTCTCGTCCTGCAGTTGACCACCGCCTACGGCGTCGCGGTGGCGTCGATGCTCCGGCGTTCCAGGTTGGTCTCGACCCTCACCTGGTGGGTGGCGGTTGCGGCAACGGCCGCACCGGTCATCTTCACGGCGTGGGCCCTTCGGTCGTATTTCACGGTGGGGTACCAGGGGCTCGGTTGGTTCCCCTACCCCTTCGACGGCACACCGGAGGCCTACGTGCTGCCCATGATCGCCCTTGTTGTGATGCTCGCCGGTCCGGTTGTCCTGCTGTTTCGCAGCGAGATGCTCCACACACTCCAGTCGACCTTCGCCAAGTTCGCAGTGGCCAGCGGGCACTCGGATTTGCGGATCGTGGGAGTACATGCCGCCAAGGCGTCGGCCGGCCCCGTGATTGCCTACCTCGGCGCCAGCCTCGGGTATCTCCTGACGGGAGTGGTGATCGTCGAGGCGATCTACGACATACCTGGCATCGGCAACCTGATCCTCGACAGCGTGGCGCGGCGTGATCGTGCCGTCGTCGTGAGTGGTGTGCTGGTGATATCGGTCCTGGCGATCCTCGGCGGCATGACCGCCGACATCGTGGCGGCCATCCTCGACCCGCGTCTCAGACTCGAAAGCGACAGGCCAAGTTGAGATCGAAACTGCTCGGCGCCGCCCGCTCGAGGTGGGTGACGGTCGGCGCCGCCTTGGTGCTCTCAGGCGCGGCTGTCTTGGCCATCTTCTCGGAGGCACCTGCCGGCCTCGATCCCAGCGGCTGCTCCCTCAGTCGCTCGCTCAATCCCCCATCGTTCCCCGGGCATGTGTTCGGTTTCGACCTCCAAGGCTGCGACCTGTTGGTCTTGACGATGGCAGGTACCCGCAACTCCCTGCTCGTAGGGGTCCTGGCCACGATTCTCGCCCTGGCGGTGGCGATACCTGTGGGCACCACATCAAGCTTCGTCGGAGGTTGGGTCGACGCCCTGGTGGGGCGACTGGTGGATCTGGTCACCGCCCTGCCGATCATCCTGATCGGGCTTGTGATCCTCAGCGCTCTCGATGACCGCGGCGTGCTACTCGTGGCGATCGTCATGGGGATTGCGGCTTGGCCCATCTACACCCGGGTGATCCGGGCAGCCACATCTCGCGAGTCTGAGCAAGCACACGTGGATGCGGCCAGGGCGCTGGGTGCCTCACCCCCACGCCTGCTCGTGCGACATGTGCTACCGGGTTCTCTCGGCTCCGTCATCGCCGTGATCCCTCCCACGATCGCCTTCACGATCGGGGCCGAAGCCTTGCTGAGCTTTCTCGGCGCCGGGCTTCAGCTCCCAGACGTCTCGTGGGGCGTGTTGCTGGCGGAAGCGCAGAGATACATCCGGCAGGCGCCTCATTTGATGCTGCCCGGGCTGTTTCTCCTGGTCGTTACCGGCGCCCTGGTCGTAGTCGGTGAGTCGGCGCGCCTTCGGGTGCCGGACTGATCCAAGGCGGGGACGTGGCTTTCAGGTTCGGCTTCGTCGGTCCGAGCGGGCGACGATCGCACGCTGGACCACGATGAACACCAGAAGCAGCGCGCCGATGATGATCTGCGTCCATGATTGCTTGGCGCCCATGAACGCGATGATTGTCTTGATGGTCCCGTAGACGAAGACACCGACCATCGAGCCCAACACATAACCCCGGCCTCCGGCGAGCAGGGTCCCACCGATGACCACGGCGGCGATCACGTCGAGCTCCGTGCCGATGCCATTGCGGGGATATCCGGCACCCGAATATGCGGTCAACACCAGACCAGCGAGACTTCCGCACACACCAGAGATCACATAAACGGACACCGTGGTGCGCGCCACATTGAGACCCATCAGTGCTGCCTGTTGATTGCCGCCGATTGCATAAGTCGTCCGCCCGAACCGCGTGAACTGCATCACCCAGGCCCCGATTGAGACCACGACCAGCGCCAGGATGCCGGTCGGTGTGATGTAAAAGTCGCCTATCTGGATGCGGGTCGACTGCAGCCACAGCACCTCCGTGGCCTCGACTTTGATCGACGAAAGACTCACGACGAAGGCAAGACCGCGAGCGAGGAACAGGCCTGCCAACGACGCGATGAACGGCTGCACTTCGAAGAACTGGACCAGCACCCCGATGAGCAGGCCCACCAGTGCGCCGGCGAGCAAGACCACCGGTACGGCGATCGCCAGCGGCGTGCCCGCAGCGAGTAGTTGCGCCAACCAGATACCGGTGAACGCCATGACGGAGCCCACAGACAGGTCGATGCCCCCGGTGACGATGACGAACGTCATGCCGACCGCAAGGATCAACAGGTATGCGTTGTCCAATAGAAGCGCGGAGATGTTTCTCGGAGTGATGAAGTCGCCCCTGACGAAGATCTCCGCCCCAATGAAGAGCAGGATCAGGATGGCGACCGCCGCCAGCGTCGGGAGGAGCGATGCACGCCGACTCATGAAAGTCTCGTAAACCCCAGCAGGCTTTCGAGTCGTCGTGCCGGCGACCTGGATGCTCGTCATAACGCCACTCCCGCATCCTCGCTGGGTTCGGCCATCCCGCGCGACCGCACCGATCGGACGGCGTCTCGCACGAAGCGGTGCAGGCGCGGCGATTGGATGACGACCACCACCACGACGACGACGGCAAAGAACACCGGGCTCTCCGCTGGCGGGACCCCGAGAAACAGCATCGTGGACTCGAGTGTCTGGATGATCAACACGCCGACGACTGTGCCGGCGAGAGTGAACTTCCCGCCCATCAGCGAAGTGCCGCCCAGCACCACCGCGAGGATGGCATAGAGCTCGATGAACTGGCCCGCCGCGTTGGCGTCGGCCGCCTTGATGTTCGAGGCATAGATGATGCCCGCGATACCCGCGAGCACCGCGCTGGCGGCGTAGACGCTCCAGATGATCCCTGTCGAGCGGACCCCGGCGAGTCGGCTCGCCTCGGGGTTGATCCCGACGGCTTCCGTCAGTACGCCGAGTGCAGTGCGTCGTTCCATCAACCCCACTGCGGCGAACGCCGCAACCCAGATGAAGAACGCGAACGGCAGCAGGAGCAGGTATCCGGTCGAGAGGAACTCGAAGGGCGAGCTGTTCACGGTTGTGATGAAACCTTCCGTGATCAGAAGTGCCATTCCGCGGCCGGCGAGCATCAGCACCAGCGTCGCGATGATCGGCTGTATGCCCAGGAGGGAGACGAGAAACCCGTTCCACACGCCGAGCAGGAGCGAGACCAGGATCGCGACTACCACGGCGAGCGCTACCACTCCGGGATCACTGGGATCTGCGGAGCCATCGATGATCGTGAGCGCTACCGCTCCCGACACTGCCATTACCGCTCCGACCGACAGATCGATGCCGCGGGTGGCGATGACGATCGTCATCCCCAACGACACCAGCATCAGTGGGGCGCTCTGGCGCAGGATGTCGATCAGGGCGCCATAGAAGCGGCCGTCTCGAACGGTGATGCTGGCGAACTGGGGGCGAGCGACGGTGTTGATCACGATGAGAGAGACCAACGCGGCAAGCGGCCAGAAAAGGCGGTGCTTCATGACGCGGCTCAAGCTGCGCTTCCCTTGTCCTCATTGGCTATGAAATCGATCAGACCGTCCAGCTCGAACCTTTGGGAGTCGAGCTCGCCGATGCACTTGCGATCTCGCATCACTACAACACGCTGGGCGAGCCGCAGCACTTCCTCGAGCTCGGACGAGATGAAGATCACGGAGAGGCCCTGCTCCGACAGCTCGGCGACTTTGCGCTGCAACTCGGCCTTCGTGCCGACATCGATGCCTCGAGTCGGCTCGTCCAGGATCAGGAGCTCCGGCGCCGTGGCGAGCCAGCGGGCGATGAGCACCTTCTGTTGATTCCCTCCCGAGAGGTTGCCGGCGATCATGTTCGGGTCGGCGGGTCGCACGTCGAGCGCCGCCATGTATTCGGACACGACCGCCACCTGCTTCTCGCGGCGGATCTTGCGAAAACCCTTGCGCGCCTGGATGCCGAGCACGATGTTCTCGGCAACGGTGAGATCGGACACGATGCCCTCCGCACGCCGGTCCTCAGATGAGAAGGCGATACGGTGGTCGATTGCATGGCGGGGCGAGGTCATTTTCGCCGGCGTGCCCGCGACCTCGATGTGGCCCGAGTCGGCCCGGTCGGCGCCGTACAGCAGCCGAACCAGCTCGGTGCGCCCGGAGCCAAGGAGACCAGCGATGCCGACTATCTCGCCCTCGAACACATCGAGGTCTGCTGGCTCGAGCACTCCGCGTCGGCCCACACCGGTGGCTTCGAGGACTGGCAAGTTGGTGCGGTCGATTGCACGGGCCGCGGTTGAGGATATGGCCTCGAGGTCGTCGAGCTGCCGACCGATCATCTTGGTCACCAGCTCCTGGCGTGGAAGGTCCTTGACGAGATACTCGCCCACCAGCTTGCCATTGCGAAGAACCGTGATCCGTTCGGAGATCTCGTAGACCTGGTCGAGGAAGTGGCTGACGAAGAGTATGGCCGCACCCCTGTCCCGCAGGTCACGGATCACCGTGAAGAGCTGATCGACCTCACCACGATCGAGGCTGGAGGTCGGTTCGTCGAGAACGAAGACCTTGGCGTCCAGCACCATTGCGCGACTGATGGCGACCAGTTGCTGTATGGCGATCGAGTGGTTGGAGAGCAGCGACCGGGTATCGATCGAGATCCCCAGGCCTTCGAGATGCTCGGCTGCCAGTCGATGGACGGCTTTCCAATCGATCCGACCGCCCTTGCGTGGCTCGTGGCCGAGCATCACGTTCTCGCCCACCGAGAGGTTCGTGCACAGGTTGATCTCCTGGTACACGGTCGAGATGCCCGCCGCCTCTGCATCGGAGGTGCCGCGGAAGACCTGGCTGGTCCCGGTGACGTCGATCGATCCACTGTCTACGGCATAGACGCCTGTCAACGCCTTGATGAGCGTGGACTTCCCCGCCCCGTTCTCACCCATGAGGGAGTGCACCTCTCCCGGACGAAGGAAGAAGTCCACGTTGTCGAGGGCGAGCACACCAGGAAAGCTGATTGTGATTCCCCGCATTTCGACGATGGGGGGGTTCGCTGTGTCCGCGAGCCAGGTCACACGTTCACCTCGGTCTGTGATGGCGTACCCGACCGGGGGCCGGCAACTACCGGCCCCCGGTCAGCCACTGTCAACCTATCTACGTGGGTCTAACCCATGCAGCTCAGTACTCCCGAGTGGGGAGGGCCTCTTCAGCCTGCTCTGCGGTGAAGGTCTGATCGTCGACGTAGTAGCGCTTGTCGACCTCTGTCCCCGCGAGCACGTCGTTCACAAGACCTGCTGCGAGCTCTCCGAGGAGTGGGTTGCACTCGACGATGAAGTTGATCTTGCCGTCGATCAGCGCCTGCATGCCGTCATGGACAGCGTCGATCGAAACGATCTGGATGTCCTCGCCGGGAACGCCGCCCGCGGCCTCGATGGCCTCGATGGCACCGAGGGCCATGTCGTCGTTGTGGGCGTAGACCAGGTCGATGCCATCCACCCCGTACACCTGGAGGAAGCCCTCCATGACGGTTTTGCCGCCATCACGTGTGAAATCACCGGTCTGCGAGTCGATCTTCTCGATAGCGGAGCCGGCGGTGGCCTCATCGAAGCCCTCGGCGCGGTCGTTGGCAGGCGCAGAGCCGGTCGTGCCCTCGAGGACGACCATCTTGGTCGGGGTGTCGCCGAAGGTCTCGGTCGCCCACTCTCCGGCGTAGGTGCCCTCCCGCTTGAAGTCAAGACCGACCCAGGTGGCGTAAAGATCCTCCGGCGCGGTGACGGTGCGGTCCTCCAGAATGACCGGAATACCAGCGTCCGCCGCCTCTTGGAGCACGTCTTCCCAGCCGTCCTCGACGATCGGTGCGATGACGATGGCGTCAACACCCTGGTTGATGAAGCCACGAACCGCAGCGATCTGTGCGGCTGGGTCGTTGTCAGCCTCGTTGAAGATCAACTCGAAGCCGTTCTCCTCCGAGAAGGCGGCCTCCATCGACTTGGTGTTGGCCGTGCGCCAGCCCGACTCGGAGCCGGTCTGGGCGAAGCCGACCGTGACGAGCTCTCCGGACGCTTCTCCTGCGGTGGTGGCGGCTCCCTCGCCGCCGGCGGTGGTGTCGCTCGATTCGCCGCCTCCACAGGCGGCTAGTGCCACTGCGAGCACCGTCGATAGCACCAGAAACTGTCGTTTCCGGTTTCTCAGCGATCTCATGTCTTCCTCCTCATTGATCGGGTTTCGCTTCTTCTTAGGGGATAAGCACTCTGTCTGTCTGGTGGTTGATGATCTCCTCCTGTACTGGCCTCATTTGGCGGGGTCGTTGGCGGTGATGTGGAGGCTATGTTATCGTTAACGGGAACGCTAACATAGGGTAGGAATCCTGTCTACTCGGTTCCATTTGAGCCTTGTTAACGGTCCCGTTATCGATAACATTCATTCCGTCATCGAGTCGGGAACCGATTCGTCGATGAGCCAGAGGAGCTAGGTAATGCTGGGGTCGCGCCACCGGGTAACGATCAGAGACGTGGCGGCTCTGTCTGGCGTGTCAACACAGACCGTGTCTCGCGTAATCAACGACCGGCCCGATGTGGCGCCGGACACCCGAGAACGAGTCGAGGGCGCGATTGCCACCTTGGGCTACAGGCCGAGTGCCGTGGCTCGAACCCTCGTTGCCCGGCGGAGCAATGCGATCGGTGTGCTCCTTGCCGGGATGGAGTACACCGGCACCACTCTCACCTTGGCAGGAATCGTCGACGAGGCAGCCAATCTCGGGCTCACCGTGCTCATCGCCGAGCTTCCCGAGGGAGACAGCCTCGACGATCCACGACCTGCCATCTCCGCGCTGGTCGAGCGTCATGTCGATGGCATCATCATGTCGGTACCCGATGTCGGGCATTCTGTCGACCGCATCAGAGCAGCGCTTCCCGAGCATCGTGAGCCGGTGGTGTTCGTCAAGGCAGGGGTATCGGACCGGTATTCGAGCGTCCTGGTCGACAACGCCGCCGCCATCGAGGAGGTCGTCGATCATCTGGTATCGATCGGCAGGACACGAATCGGCCATATCTCCGGCCCTGCCAATTGGCATGAGGCGCACGACCGCCGGGAGGGATGGCAGCGCGCCCTGGATAAGCACCAACTCGAGCCCGAGCCCGGACTTTGCGAAGAGGGTGATTGGTCTCCCGGTAGTGGCGCCACCGCCATGAGCGCGCTTCTCGATCGACGCCCGGATCTCGACGCTGTGGTAGCCGCCAACGATGGGATGGCGCTTGGTGCCATGCACACACTGCGAGGCCGGGGCCTGCGCATTCCCGAGGACGTTGCGGTCACTGGATTTGACGACATCGACGAAGCCGCTTGGTTTGCTCCGACGCTCACCTCGGTGGCTCAGCCACTCGAGGAGATGGGGCGGCAAGCGGTGCGGCGGCTGTGGTCTGAATTCAACGGCGGCTCCACCCCGGCTGTCGTCATCCCCCTCCGCGCCGAGCTCAGGATTCGCGAGAGCACGATCGGTGACGGACAATCCGTACCCGAGAGTCACTGAACCAGGGCTCACTCGACCGCTCGACAACCCGGCCTAGAAACGAACCATCGCGCTCGAGTGCCGAACAGCGCTGTCCACCGATGAGATTCACCGTCACGTTCCGTCTTATTGGTTCATGTGGCGCCGACACTGGTATATGAGGTGCGACGCCCCGATCTAGAGGAGCGACTGGAACGATGAGCATGCAAGGTGGGCATGAATCGCCTGCGATGGGTGCAGATGGCGGCGGCCTCCGGACATTCCACCTGTTGGTGGCCAACACGCTGATCGCGGTCACGGCCAACAACTTCCTTTGGTTCGCCCTGGTGTTTTGGATGTACCTCGAGACGCGTTCTGTGATCGCCACCTCGGTGATTGGCGGCGTCTACATGCTTCTGTTTGCAGCCTCCGGGATCTTCTTTGGCACCTTCGTCGACGGTCACACCCGAAAGACCTCGATGATGCTCTCCAGCGTCGCTTCCCTGGCGTTTTTCGCGCTGGCGACGCTCGTCTACTTCGTGGCGCCCGAAGGATCGATCCCTTCGCTGTCTGAGCCATGGACCTGGGTATTCGTGGTACTGGTCCTCGCCGGGGCGATTGCTGGAAATCTGCGGTCGATTGCATTGTCGACGACGGTCACCTTGCTGGTGCCGACCGAACGACATGACCGGGCCAACGGTCTGGTGGGTACCGCCAATGGTGTCGCCTTCGCCCTCACTTCGGTTTTCAGTGGCTTGGCAATCGGTCTCCTCGGCATGGGGGCGAGCCTGTTCATCACAGTGGCCGTGGCCGGCCTGGTCACAGCCCATCTGCTGACCATCCGAATCGAACACGACACGGCGGGTCAAGGTGGCTCCGACGTCGAGAGTCCCACGACTGCGGACTTCGAGGGGGCCATGCGGGCAGTGCGTTTAGTGCCCGGGCTCCTGGCCCTTCTTCTGTTCAGCACGTTCAACAACTTCCTCGCCGGCGTGTTCATGGCTCTCATGGACCCCTACGGGCTGGAGCTGGTTTCGGTGGAGGTGTGGGGGATCGTGCTCAGCATCACGAGCTTCGGCTTCATCGTCGGCGGCGTGCTTGTTGCGTCGAGGGGTCTCGGCGCCAACCCGGTCAGAAGCCTCCTTTTGGTGAATGTGGCGCTCTGGACGATCACCATCCTGTTTCCGATCCGATCTTCGATAATCCCGCTTGCGATCGGGTTCTTCATCTTCATGACATTGATGCCTGTGGCGGAAGCATCGGAGCAGACCATCATCCAGAAGGTGGTCCCCTTTCGGGAGCAAGGACGGGTCTTTGGCTTTGCCCAGACCCTCGAGACCGCGGCTTCACCCCTGACTACGTTTCTGATCGGCCCCATCGCCCAAGCCTGGGTGATCCCCTACATGACCGACGGATCCGGGGCAGACACCATCGGAAGCTGGTTCGGGACCGGACCGGAGCGAGGCATGGCTCTCATCTTCATCGTCGCCGGTTTCATCGGCGTCGCCGTGACCATCATCGCCCTGAACTCTCGCCCTTACCGGAATCTCTCCGATCGTTATGAGCAGTCCAAACGCGAGTCCGCTCCCGCCTAGCTCACCCTCCTGAAGGGGTGACTTGACAATCTGTTGGTACAACCATATGGTTGTATAAATGCAGATCGCCCCTCCCGACTTCGACCGTATGTTCGGCGCCCTGGCGGACCACACCCGCCGGGACATCGTGCGCCGCGCGATCGACTCGGAGGAGGGAGTCGCCGAGCTGGCGAGCCATTACCCGATGAGCTTCGCGGCGGTGCAGAAGCACGTCGCCATCCTCGAGCGGGCCGGCCTCGTCACCAAGCACCGCATCGGGCGGCGAAAAGTCGTCCGCACCAATGTCGAGGGGCTGCGCATGGCGCGTCGTCTGCTCGATCAGTACGAGGAGCTGTGGCGTGGCCGGATCGACCGGATGACCCAGCTCGTCAACGAATACACAAGGGAGACAGGCCAATGACCGTCACCGCTGTCCGCAAGGATCCGCACACCCTCAGCATGACACTCGACGCCGAGTTCGACGCCTCACCCGATCGGGTCTGGCAGCTCTGGTCGGACCCCCGTCAGCTCGAGCGCTGGTGGGGCCCGCCGACCTACCCGGCCACCTTCACCAAGCACGACCTGAAGCCCGGCGCACGCGTGGAGTACCACATGACGGGCCCAGAGGGCGACCAGCCGCGGGGCTACTGGGATGTGCAGGAGGTCGATCCCCCGCACTCGCTCGTCGTCCGCGACGGCTTCGCCGACGACGACGGCTCACCGAACACGGAGATGGGGGAGGGCGAGATGCGGGTGACGATCGAGGAGATCACCCCGGGCCGGACCCGGATGTCGATTGCGAGCTTCTTCCCGAACACCGAGGTTATGGAGCAGGTGCTCGCCATGGGCCAGGAGGAGGGTATGACCCAGGCCGTCGGCCAGATCGACGCCATCCTCGCCGAAGAAGGAGCAACACGATGAACCTGACAGAGGAGACCACGCGCACCATCGAGGCGCCGGGCGCCTCCTTGACCTACGACGTCAGGCCGGGTGATTCGCCGGACGCCGCTCCCCTTTTCCTGATCGGCTCGCCGATGGCCGCCCCCGGCTTTGGCACTCTCGCGGGCCATTTCACCGACCGCACCGTGATCACCTATGACCCGCGCGGGAGCGAGCGCAGCCAGTTGACCGAGCCCACGAGCCCGCCGACGCCCGATCAGCACGCCGACGACCTGCACCAGATCATCGAGGAACTCGGAGTGGGGCGGGTCGACATGTTCGCCAGCAGCGGCGGCGCGGTGAACGCCTTGGCGCTCGTCGCCCGGCATCCCGACGACGTGGCCACGCTCGTGGCGCACGAACCTCCTCTCCCCGCTGTCCTTTCCGACCGCGACGCCGCCCTCGCGGCCTCTCGCGCTGTCCACGAGACCTACATGCAGCTCGGGTGGGGAGCGGGGATGGCTCACTTCATCGCCGTAGTCAGTCACCAGGGTGAGTTCCCGGACGACTTCGCCCAACAGCCGGCACCGGATCCGCAGATATTCGGCATGCCGGCCGACGACGACGGATCGCGCTCCGATCCCCTCCTCGCGCTGGCTCTCGTCGGCTCCATCGGGTATGAGCCGGACCTCGATGCCCTGCGCGCCGCGCCCACGCGGATCGTCATGGCAGCCGGCAACGAGGAGGGCACGATGGCAAACCGCGGCGCCTTCGGCGTGGCTGAGCGTCTGGGCACCAGGGTCGTCGTCTTCCCTAGCGGCCACGGCGGCTTTCTCGGCGGCGAGTACGGCCAGATGGGTGAGCCGGACGCGTTCGCGGCCAAGCTCCGCGACGTCCTTGCGGAGGGCTAGCCGGGCCTATTCGACGGCGCTGGTGGCCGAGCTCGAGGCGAGAGCCGTCATGTGCTCGACCGCGAGATGGATCGCCTCGGCTGGCGGCAAGTGCTCGCCCCTCTGAGACACCGCTGGCAAACTCCGGCCCCAGCGCCCGTTCGGCATTTGTGGTCGCTTCCGCCAGCATCGGCTGCATCCAGGGCACGGCGATCTGACCGGTGGCCTCCCGGCGCACCTCGGCGGCTCCAAGCAGGACGGAGGCGAACCGGTGGTCTCCCGTGACTGAGGCGAAGACAGCCATCATCCCCAGGCAATCACAGATGCCGCGTGCGTCCTGCAGTTGCTCCCTAATCAGCAGGCTCTCCGCCATTCGATCCATGGCCTGATCGATGTCGCCCGTCATGAACGCCAGCACTCCCAGGCTGAGTTGGGCATGCCCGATACCCCAGGTCAGGCCGCGACTCTTCGAGTAATCCAGCGTCGCCCGAAGCAGCTGGTCGGCGGTGACCATGTCGCCGCGGGCCAGAGCGATATGAGCCAGCCCGTACACACACCAGGCATCTGATATCCACTCCACACCTGCCTTGCGGGCAAGATCAGAAGACTCGTCGAACATCGCCTCGGCGCGGTCGTAGTCGTTCAGGTTGTAGGTCGTCATCCCGTGCATGGAGAGGGATCTGGAGAGCTGCCCGTCGTCGTCGAGCTCGCGCCACATGTCGTCGGAGCCGGAAAGTGACTCCTCGGAGAGGACAGGGTCCCCAGCCAGCATTCCCAACCAGCCCACCGTCGCCAGGGTCATCGCCCGACCTGGCGTCGCAGTCGGCTCGCCAGCGGCAAGGAGATCGGTCGACCATCTGAGGCCCTCCGGGACATACCCCCGCGTGTCCCAGTAGAGCGGGAGATTCCCGCAGATGAGAAGGGATTGCTCCACCTCGTTGCCGGTCCGCAAGCTCCAGCCGAGAGCCTCGCGCAGGTTGAATCGCTCACGGTCCAGCTGGTCGAGCAACGCCGGGAATCGTGGCGTCGCCACCGTCTCCTCCACGCCGGAAGCCAGCGACCGGCACCAAGCAAGATGACGCCGGCGGATGTCTTCTTCCTCACGCGATTCGGTCAGCCTCTCCAGGGCGAACTCGCGCAACGTCTCCAGCATGCGATAACGGGGCTCACCGTCGTCGTCGATGGCGAAGACCACCAGAGACTTGGCGACCAGCTCTTCGAGAAGGCTGAGCGCCGCACCCTCGTCCAGCTCGTCGTCAACAGCGACCAACAGCGCGGCGTCCAAGGACCATCCACCGGAGAACACCCCGAGCCGTCGGAACATCGTCGCCTCGGGTTCCTCGAGCAACTCGTGACTCCATCGGATGGCGTCGCGCAGCGTCCGGTGCCGCTCGGGAAGGCCGACGTTGCCGTGATCTAGCACGGCCAATCGATCATCGAGCCGCTGCAGGAGCTCGTCGGGCGTGAACACACCAAGTCGGGCCGCGGCCAGTTCGATGGCGAGCGGAAGCCCGTCGAGCTTGCGGGTGATCGCGGCCACCACCTGCTCATTGTCCGGCGTCAAGGCGAAGTCTGGCCTCGCGGTGCGTGCCCTCTCCACGAACAGGGCGACGGCATCGGACCCGGCAATCGACTCGGCCCCGGCATTCTCGGAAGGGACAGGAAGGGGCGAAAGCGGATACTCGTGCTCCCAGGAGAGACGAAGAGGAGCCCGGCTGGTTACCAGGACTTTGACGCCGGGTAGTGCTTCGAGCAATAGGCCCAGATCCGGGCCTGCGGCGAGGATCTGCTCCATGTTGTCGAGGACGAGCAGCATCCGCGCCGTCCCGGCCACCGAGACGAGGCCCTCGATGATCGTGCGCCCCGAGCTCTCCAAAACACCTAGAACGCGGGCCACAGTGGGGAGGACCTGGTCCGGAGAGCGCACCGCGGCCAGGTCGACGAAGAAAACTCCGTCAGGGAATTCCGGATCGAGATTGTGGGCGAGCTCGATGGCAAGCCGGGTCTTCCCGGTCCCGCCGGGCCCGGTGACGGTGACCAAGCGCACGGCATCACGCCTGAGTAGCTCGGCCGCCGATTGGACATCGGCAACGCGGCCAACAATGGGCTGGGCGCTTGTCGGGATCGAGGAAGTGACGTGAGGCTTGGCCCTCGGTGGAGTCATCACCAAGGGTGTATCCGGGAAATCGACCCTGCTCAGACGCTCCGTGTCGGCGGTTCCATCGAGGTCGAATGACCCCAGGTCGACGAGCATCCAACCGTTCTGAGCGACATGATCCTCGACAAGGAGCCGAGTCGCATAGGAGACCAACACTTGGCCGCCCTGAGCCGATGCCCCAACTCGGGCGGCAAGGTCCACGTCAGGCCCTGCATATCCCGCAGCGCCCCTCGACCCTCGACCGGTGTGGATCCCAATCTGACAGGTGGAAGCATCGCCCCCTGATCTCTGATCCGACGAGACCTCGACCTGGATCATGTGGGCGGCGTCGAGAGCGTCGAGGGGAGTCTCGAACACGCAGACCGATCGACCATCGGCAGTGGACCCGATCTTGCCCGAGCTCCTCCCTGTGGCGGTCTCGATGATCTCGCCAAGCCTGACCGGGTCCGGGTGAACAGCCCCGACCACATCGGCGAAGAGAAACGTAAGCGTTCGAACAGGGGCGGCGTCGATATCGATTGGATGGGTGGAGCCGGCAGTCACGGGCGGGATAGTACGAAGACGTGGGGTGATATACGGAACCGGATTGGTGTCTTTGGAGCGCGTTTCACCACCTCGGAATCCTCGTTGACCAGGTGTCGGCACTTCGCGATCTCCTCACCGCCAGCGCCCACATCGGAGCAACCGGCAGCACGCCGCTGAGTCCGGCGGAGCTCCGGCTGCTGCCATATCTCCAGACTCACCTGACCATCGGCGAAATCGCGGAGCGCCTATTCGTGTCCCGCAACACGGCCAACTCCGAGATCAGCTCGATCTATCGAAAGTTGGGCGTGTCATCACGCAACGCGGCGGTAGAGCAATCGTCATGCCACCTACTTCTTGATCTCGTAGCGCAGAAGTACCACGCCGTTTTCGAATGGGGTGGCTTCGACCAGCTTTAGGTCCTGCCAATCCTCGAAAATGCGCGTTCCCTTGCCACGTGACGCTGGGCAGACCAGCATTCGAACTTCGTCGACGAGGCCGGCGTCCAGCATGGAGTGCATGAGTGTCAAGCTCCCCCACAGCCAGATGTCCTTGCCGCTCTGTTCCTTGAGCTCCCGGATGGTGGCGGCTGGGTCGCGCGTCACGGTCGCGGCGGGAAAGTCGCCCCAAGGTGCGTCATCCAGCTTCGACGAGGCGACGAACTTGGTGAGGTTGTTCAGCTTCTCGCCGTACTCGCCCTGTTCGTCAGCGTACGGCCAGTAGTCCTTGGACTGGGCGTAGGTACTCGCGCCGAGAATCATCGTGTCGACCGAGTCGATAAACCCCATCACGCTTGCCTTGAACGCACTGTTGGTGGTCTCGGAAAAGGGCTCCCCTGACACGAAGCTGAGCCCACCGTCCTCCTCCGCAGCGATGTTGTCGACGGTAACCCACTGCTGGACTATGAGTTTTCGCATCATGTGATCTTTCAATGTGTTGTGCGTAATCGGAAGAGAATCTGGCCCGTGCGCGACCGCGCTAGGTCAAATTGTCAGGATTCATCCGCGCATCGACTGGTAAACGATCAACTGCCCCGTGTGATACCACTCGTGCGCGGCGATGTTCCTCAAGATCTCGCTGCGCGGGCAGGCTTCCAGGCGAAGGGCCTCCCACCACTGCTCAGGGCACGGAACTATCTCCTCCAGGCCCGCCTCATCGAACGAGTCGATATACAGCAGCGTTTCCTCTCGCAAGGTCGCGAAAACCAAGCGCATTTCGGCGAGTGTCGCCGTTTCCTCGAATGCGTCAGGGTCGTCGTCTGGCCATTCGCCAGTTTGCAGCCAGGCGATCAGCTCTTTTTCCTTGTTCGCGATCTCGACGAGGAGACCCGCGATCGACGGCATGTCCTCCGCGGGGCCCCAAGGCAGGTCCGCGTCGGTGAGCTTCTCGAGCGCCGCATCGAAGTCCTGACGCACGTAGAGCAACCGCGCCTTGAGGTAGTCGTGCGTCCTCATGCCGGCGAGCCTACCGGGCACCGTCGCGACGCCCCGAGCAGGCGCTTTTCACTCGGTGATGTAGGGCACGCACAGTCGACTGGGGCCGCAGGTCAAGACCCATTCGCGATAGCTAAATCTGCTGCCGCAGATCTGCGCTAGACGGCCTGCGCTCGCTCGTAGGTGAGGAAAACGACCTCGCCATCGACAGACCGGATGTCTGTGAGGTGCATGGTTTTCTTGTCGCTGGTCTCGCCGAACATTCGCTCGCCGGCTCCGAGCACTGCCGGGTAGATCTTGAGCCGTAGCTCGTCGACCAGATCGTGCTCCATGAGGGTGCGCACCAGCTGGAAGCTCGCCCAGATGACGATTTCTCCGTTTAGCTCCTGTTTCAGCTTGGAGACTTCCTTCACGACGTCGCCCGTCAGCACCGTGGAGTTGTTCCAGTCGGGATCTTCGAGGGTGGAAGACACAACGTATTTGGGCAGTGTGTTGATCCTGTCGGCCAGCTCGCCGCTCCGGGAGGGCCATCGGGCAGCGAACCACCGGTAGCTCCGCCGACCCAGCAGCAGGGCGTTGGCACCAAGGGCCTCGTCGAGGGTTAGCCTGGCGAGCTCTGGGCGGTCGCTGATCTTGCCGACCCAGCCGCCGAGCCTGAATCCCTCGTCGCCAGCCGGATCTTCGACAACTCCATCAAGGGAGACGTTGTCGCTCACGACGATTTTCCCCATTCGTTCCTCCCGTTTGCGTCAACGCGGTCTAGTGCGCGTTCAGCTTTCAGTGCCGGGGCGTGAGTGGCGGAATGGTACGTCCTCGGCGGAAACGTCGATCAAGATGGAAAGCCGGCCACTCCGGTTCCCCGCGTTGGGATCCCCGATTTCACACCCTCGACCAGGGCTGTCGCGGAGCTGACGGAATTGAACCCGCGGCCCCCTTTGGCGAAAGCGGCACATGTGACAGGTCTGTGGCAGCCGTGGAACAAGCGGCGTAAGTCGTGATGAGCTTCCGCGAAGCGCATCTTCTGCCGGTCGTCGGTTTGCGGCTGGTGGCCGTAGGGATCCGGGCATCGAACATAGAATCTCGGGCCGGCCCCAGCCTTGGGAGGCGACCAGATGGCCTCGAACGTCGACGGAGCGCTGTACCGGGAGGTGACCGGTCCGGCCTCGGCGCCGCTCGTGGTCTTCGTACACCCGAACCCCATGGACAACGCCGCGTGGATGTACCAGCTTGCCCATCTGTCAACGTGGTATCGATGTGTCGCTGTTGACCTGCCTGGCTACGGACGCTCACCCGGAGCACGGCCGGGCGTCACCCTCTTCGACCTGGCCGAGGCGTGCTGGGACGCGGCCGACGCGGAAGGTGACGACCCAGTGGTATTGGTGGGTTGCTCGGTCGGCGCCAACGTCGTCCTGCACATGCAGCACCTATTCCCAGAACGCACCGCTGCCGTAGTCGTATCCGGAGCCGGCTACGCCACCGAGAAACCCCACCTGCAGCGCCATGTCGACGCATACCGTCGCAACGGAGTCGAATACCGGAACGCCTATGCCCTCCAAGACTTCTCACCCGCATTTCGCGCCAATCCGCTCGCGGAGTGGATGGCCGAGTTGTGGACCGAGCGAAACGATGCGGCCGACGTCCCCACGATCCTGGCGATGTTCGACGCGCTCATCCAGGGAGATCCTCCCTGGTTCGCAGACGTGCAGACGCCGGTGCTGATCCTGACGGGAAGCGAGGACGCCGCCCATCAGCGGGCCCACGCCCTTCGTGACGTGCTGCCGGATGCCGAGCTGGTCACACTCGTCGGCGCCGGGCACGCCTGCCAGCTCGAACAGCCCTGGGAGTTCGACCGGCACCTTCTCGACTTCCTAGATCGCCGAGTGGGACTACCCAACATCGCCCGCCCGGCACAGAACGCCAGCCCTTGACCCGAGGATCGCTAACCGGTAGCGGTCCTCGAGTCGGTCGGCCAGGGCTTCCAAGACCCCTCAAACAGAGACGTCAGGCGTTCCAGGAGCACGCCCTGGGCTAGAGGTATCCCATTTCCTGGGCCTTGGCGAACGCCTCGGTACGGTTTCTGGCCCCGAGCTTGACGATGGCGGACGACAGGTAGTTGCGCACGGTTCCTTCGGCGAGGTGGAGTCTTTGCGCTATCTCAATGTTGGGATGTCCTTCACCGACCTCTCGAAGGACTTCTCGCTCCCGGTCAGTGAGGGGGTCGCTGCCGGTCCATGCGGACACCGCGAGCTCCGGGGCGATCACGCGATTGCCTGCTGCCACCCGCCTGAGGGTGTCGGCTAGATCTTCGATCGGTGAGTCTTTGAGGACATATCCAGACACCCCGGCATCGAGCGCACGTCGCAGATAACCGCTTCGGGCAAAGGTGGTCACGATCACGACTCGGACCGTCGGATGGTCCTTGAGACGAGAAGCCAGCTCGAGTCCCGTCATTCCTGGCATTTCGATGTCGGTGAGAAGGATGTCCGGCTCATGCTCTGCGACAGCTGCCAAACCCTGCTCGCCATCTTCGGCGACAGCGACTACCTCGATGTCCGGTTCGAGGTCGAGGAGTCCCGCAAAGGCTCCTCGCACCATGGCCTGGTCTTCGGCGAGGACGACGCGGATCATGAAGAACTTCCACCGAATGGCATGTCGATCCTTAGCTCTGTCCCGCCTGTCACTCCGGGTCCGAACGTGAGGGTTCCCCCTGCGGCGATCACACGTTCGCGCATGCCCTGAATTCCCGACCCGGTTCCCTTGGTGGGTCCGATCCCGTCGTCAGTCACCGTTAGTGATACTCCCCCGTCCTGGCTGTCGATTCGGGCCTCCACCCTGCCGGCGTTGGCATGGCGCAGAACATTGGTGACGGCCTCGCGAAGTCCCAACGCCAGAACGTTCTCGACCGAGGGTGCGAGATCTACCTCCAGGTCTCCGAGCGTCTCCAACTCGGTGCCTCCCGCTGCGAGCGCATCGCGGGCGACGGCGAGCTCGTCGGCCAGCGACGCCTGATGCCATCCAGCAACGCTTTGCCTGATCGAAGACAGCGCGTCGCGAGCTATGCGTTCCACCTCATCGGCTTCCTCTGTGGCGCGGCGCTGGTCCGATGGGGCCAGTCTTTGGATGAGTTGGCTTCGCACGATGATGGCGGTGAGGGCCTGGCCTGCGATGTCGTGGACGTCGCGCGCCATCCGTTCCCGCTCGGCGATGGTGGCGAGATGAGCGACTCGGCGGTTCTCAGCCCGCAGCGCCACAGCGCGATGGTCCCGTGACACATCATGGAAGACGGCGGATCCAATGACCCAGATCATGATCACCGGGATGAATAAGAAGACCCGAAACGGCCAAGGGATCGAACTCAAGAAGAAGCCGGTCAGAGTCAGGACGGTGATCACCGACAGTCTGAGTCGGAGCGTCTCCTGGGTGGCTGACCTGGCAAGGAGAGCGGCGGCGTAGATGGGCAGCGCCATGATTGCTGTCGAGTCGAAGGGTGCTGTTCCGAGTGCCAGCAGCATCAGGACAGTTGCTCCCCCGATATCCCAGCCTCGTATTTCCGAGACGACAAAGGTGGGGAGGGCGACGGCAACCACTCCGACAGCGAAGAGCCAATCCTCGGGACCGGCATCCGGAGAGAAGATCGGTCCGATGAGGATGAATGCGAAGAAGACCAGGGGTGCCCAACGCGAGAAACCGGAACGCCTCGTGTCGAGGCGTTCCGAGTTCCCGAGTCTGATGGTCGTGTCGTTCACACTTCCGCGGAACGGTACGCCAACGTTGCTGCGATCGCTCCCACGATCGTTGTGCCCACGAGATAGGCAACGTGACCCCACACTGGTCCACCTTCGACCTGCGCCAGCGCCAGTTGCGCCAGGTGATAGGGCGGGAGATACACCGCGATATCTCCGAGCCACGTCGGGAGCATCTCGAGCGGAAACCACAGGCCCGAGAGAATCACCGACGGAATCAACAGCGCGTTGAGCACCGATATGGCGGCGTTGAGGCTGAACCTCGCCCCAACAGCCAGGGAGAACAGGCTGAATGGCAGCGCTCCGAGTACCAGCACACCGATGACACGCAGCACCTGAAGCACGTCCAGAGGTCCAGCGGTGAGACGGGCGACCAGGGTTATCCCTGCCAGGGTGACGATCGCGTAAGGCAGTGCTGCGGTGACTTTGGCGGACAGCGTCACGCCAAGCGGCGTGCCGTCGGCTCTCTTGACGCGAAGCCAGCCTCGCTCTCTGGCGTCAGCGAGGCTGATACCAGGGTTTATCAGGACCACGGACAGCACACCAAACGCCCCGTACGTGGCCAACGACTCAACCCCGAAGCCGCCGTCGCCGGCGAACATCGTTGCGAACAGGGCAAAGAATGCCACTGGCACGAGCACCGAGAAGAAGAGAGCGGTTGGCTCCCTGACGATTCCCAAGAGCTCGTCTCGTACCTCTGTGCGAAAGATTCTTGTGTTCATGCTGCTACCTCCTCATGGTGGGTCAGTGCGACGAGGACCTCTTCGAGGCTCGCCGTCGCCACGGTCAAATCGTTGGCGTCGGGGTCGAGGTCGAGCAGCGTGCGTGACAACCTGCTCACTGTCGGTCGCTGCGATCACGGTGCGGCCGTCACGAAGCTCCACCGAGTGCACCGAGTCGAGCGCTCTGATCACACTCACCGGTACCTTCGTCCGGACTTCGATCCGACGGTCGGGGAGCGTCCTGCGCAGCTCGTCTGGCGTCCCTTCCGCGACCACTCGTCCGCGATCAACAACGACGACCCGATCGGCGACTGCGGCCGCCTCGTCCACGAGATGCGTCGTGATCAGCACACCGGCTCCGTTGTCGAGACGTCGCCGGATCGTTTTCCAGAACCGACGCCGCGCCTCCACATCGAGTCCTTCGGTGGGCTCGTCCAGTACCAGCAGAACCGGATCCGCCACCAGCCCCATCGCGAGCTGCAACCGCTGCTGCTGTCCACCGGAGAGCTTGGCCGCCCGTCGTTTCTCCAGGCCGGCCAGGCCCATCTCGGCGATGGCTTGGCTGGCTGCTTCCGGGGGACAACCCCGACGAGCGGCCGCACCACCGACGATCTCGCCGACGGTGAGTGACCGCGGAAAGCCGACCGCCTGTTGGACGACACCGAGCCTGCGGCGGGTCTCGGCGCGACGAGGGTTGCCACCAGCCACCTCGATGAGGTCGGCGTTGCCTTCGATCAACCCGATCACATTGCGGACGAGGGTCGTCTTACCGGCCCCATTCGGGCCGAGAAGTGCGACACACTCCCCCGACCTGACAGTCAGATCGACTCCGGCGAGGGCCGTGTATTCACCGTATCGGTGTACGAGCCCTCGTACTTCGAGCACATGTTCCATGTACTACCTCCTTTGACACCGATCATGCGGAACGACGGGTGCGGCGGGTAGTGAGATCGATCACGAATTCGATATGACAGATGTCATCCGGATCGAGCCAGGCCTTCCAAGCTCGGCCCTGGTGCCAATCACAGTGGGCCGCTTCAGATCCAGACGTGGGACTCGATGAGAGGAGGTTGAGACCTCTCGGAGCACCTCGTCTCCTGACGAGACGAGGGGTCGGTTCCTGGCATTGTTCCGACCTTGAGGAGGAGGACTCCAAGTCTTAGCCGGCCCGACCCCTCGCTCTGTTCCCGGATCCGAGCAACCTCGGACCCCACCCACCTGTCAGCGATGTCCGATCGGGAGCTAGACAACCACCGGTGAGCGAGGCGAAGACTGCTTTGCGATTGTTACGGGCAGGTCAACCGGCGATGAAACCGCAGTTTCCATCGGCAGGTAGGCGTCCTGGCAGGGGTTGCATCGATCGGTGCCAATCGGGCTTACCCGCCCACAGCCAATCGACATTCACTCTTGCCAGGACGTTCGCATCCGGGAGAAGGGCACACACCAAATCGCTGGCAACCCGAGGAAATCTCCGGGCTGACCCAACGGGCAGAGTGCGCCCTCCTTCCTCTTACACCACTTCTCGCAATTGTCCTGTCTCGACGTCGTAGACGAAGCCCCGAACGGACTCTGTCCGCGGCACGAAAGGACTGGTCTTGATCCGAGCGATCGACTGCCGCACGTCATCATCCAAGTCAGCAAACGACTCGGCCGCCCAAGAGGGCTTCACCCCGGTCTCCTCCTGTAGGCGGAGCCGGAAATCGTCATCAGTGAACGTGAGCATGCCGCAATCAGTGTGATGAATCAGGATGATCTCTTCGGTGCCGAGCAGGTGCTGGGAGATTGCAAGGGATCGAATCTCGTCGTCGGTTACTACGCCACCCGCGTTGCGGATCACGTGGGCGTCTCCTTCTTCAAGACCCAGAGCCGCGTAAGGGCTCAGCCTCGCATCCATGCAGGCCAAGACCACCACTTTCTTTGCTGGGGGAAGCGGTAGGTCGCCCTTGTCGAAGTTCTCCGAGTAGGAGATGTTGTTGGTCAGGAGTTGGTCGGTCACAGACATGATGAGTACCTCGTAACTGTCAGATGAACGCCCTCCAGCACGTGGAGGCATCGCGGAATCAGTCGATCACTCGGGCCCGAAACAGACGGCTGCTGCTATTCGTGACCCGAGCCTGTACAGCGGCACAAGCCCACCAAAGCGCGGCCGACTCGCGATCCCTTGGCGATAAGAGATGATTCGAGGTTCACAGTCCGCACCATCGAATGGTAGCCCTTGCCGCCTGCCCCTCAAACCGCTGATACGCGACCACGGTCCTCCTCGTCAGGGGACCTCCGCTCAACCAAACCCTGGTCCAAGGCTGGCTTCAACCGGGATCAGGAACCTAAGGAGGGAACGGGTGAGAGCTTCCAACATCGGGCCAACCGTTTTTGCGGACTCCTCTTCCCGCAAGTCGCGTTTCGGCGCGACTGTGGGACGAGCGGCGTGAGACGGGTGGAGCTGAAGGGATTTGAACCCGTGGCCCCCTCGTTGCGAAAGATGCGGTCAAAACCCTGTTGGCCCTCCGTACAGAAATGGGGTGTTCACCCGATAGCGGAAGGCGCCCCGTCGCCTGAAAGATGCGGGTAACAGAGGACAGGCATGCATCAATGGGCAAGTCGTTCGACAACCAAGCACGGCACGGATATCGATGAGCGCGACCGATACTGAGCATCGGAACGTGCCATCGCGGGTTCGAATCCCACCAACGGGCGAGAACCAGGTTGCTAGTCAGTTAGCGGCAGCCACCACATCGAGAATGGCATCGATAACCAGTTGGGGGTCTGCCTCTTCGACCGCGTGCCCGGTGGTCACCACGATTTGCTTCGCGCTGGGACTCAACACCAGCCAGCCCTTTTGGTCTTCGACATTGGTCCGCGCGCCCGGCTCGGCATCGGGCCCGTAGTCATTGGAGATGACCGTCACCGGGATGTCACCGATTTCCGTACGTGCCGCCCAAGCATCTTTCTCCACCTGTAGATAGTCCCGATTCTCGACGTTGGATGGGTGGTCCCAGGCTGTCACCTCGACGATCTCCGGTGGCGGGTCTATGAACGGTGATGGAGTCTCAACAAAGACCATGCCCGCCACCTCGTCGGGGTGAGCGAATGCATATCCAGCAGTGATATAACCGCCCCCAGAGGTGCCCACCAACACGTACGGTTCTTCCACCTCGGCCGTTTCGAGGAGAGCTTCGAGATCCCCCACCAGCTCCGACAGCCCGCGTGGTCCCTCAGCAGGATCGCTCTGGCCCAGATTGGCCCGGTCGTAGACGCAGGTTCTGGTCACGGCTGAGATCGAGGTCCCGGCGAAGGCATAGGAGTGGCTGGTGTCTTCGTCGCCGCCCTCCATGATCACGGTCGGACTACCCGATCCAGCGCAGCGGAGGTAGAGGCCCCGCCCGCCGATGTCGACGACTCCAGCGAAGCTGTCAGTGGCGTCGCTGACGACCTCTGTGGTGGTTTCGGGCGCGGTCGTCGTGCTGACCGGCGCGGAGGCGGTAGTGGGGCTGACAGTGTCAGCCACCTCGGCCCCTGTGGTCGTAGTGGGGTCGGTAGCGTTGCCACCTCCACACGAAACCACCAGCAAGGACACAATCAGTGCGGCTGCGGTCAGGAACGAAAACCTCGCAGAGAATCGAGAAACACGCATCGCGGCCACCTCTTTTGGTCGAAGTCCTCGGGTCGTCACGAGGGTAAGAGTCGAGCGCTACGGGATCGTTACGGGTGCCTCTGTCGTAACGGAAGGGCGTAGATGACCGTGTCCAGGTTCGGATCGTCGGCCAGGTACATCAGTGCGACGTTGAGGATGGACAGAATGGAGAGGAACCCGATGAAGATCTCGTACCCCGGTGCTCTTGAGCTCCTCGTCTCGCTGTTCGACCAGTTCAACGCTGGCCATCTCGGGGGTCACACCTGGCCCTTCGGAAGCCGTCGAGACTTCAGCAAGAGAATCACGCTGAGCGCCAGGACCCAAATGGGGAACACCAGTACCAGGATTGGATTCAGTGAGAAACTGAGCAGTAGGAACAACCCGACCAGATATCCACTCCAGACGAACCACCGAGGCAGGCCGGCATGGACTCTGGCCAGCCCGGAGGTGGTGAAGATGAACATCGCCGCCATCCGCATCGCGAATATAAGGAGAAGGGCCGTGCCGAATTGAGGAAACTGGCGAGCGGTGGTCGGCTCGATTGGGGTGTCGGCCAGTTCGACCGTGACGGCAAGCACAGTGGAAGCCGCCGCACTAGACAGGAACAGGGCGACAAAGAGGATCGCACTCACCAGTTGCACGTTCGACAAGAGAGCATCCTGAGGTCGTGTGGAGGTCTGGGCGACCCATACCCGCAGGGCCACCGCGAACCAGAGGAAGGCGATGGCCGCGAAGGGCATCAGGTAGATGCCCAGAAGAACCACGAGTCGGCGGTTGTCCGACGCGTAGAACTCGACGAACTCCTCATCTGACACGGTAGGGCCGGGGATCAACGAGAGAAGCCAGGCCGAGGCCATAAGCAGGAT
This sequence comes from uncultured Acidobacteriota bacterium, assembly GCA_963810465.1. Taxonomy (GTDB): domain Bacteria; phylum Actinomycetota; class Acidimicrobiia; order Spongiisociales; family ZC4RG35; genus JARDZU01. Next base: position 66,585 of record CAWENM010000015.1, read on the forward strand.
CGCCTGGGCGATCCCGAGCCAGGCAGTGAGCCGGGCGGACCGTCTCGGGGAGCGTCCCTCGTTGTTCGTTTCGCCCTCCCGGCCCGCTGCTGTCATAGGAGCCTCACGTATGCAGCTGCGCCCTGCAAGAACTCGGAATTCGGCCCAAACTCACGGTCACGGGTCCCGTCGCTGGTCACGGCCGCTCTATCCGGCGTTTCCCGCCACGGGGAGCTCACTGACGTGCCATGGCGATACGGAGGCGCTCCTCGTCGTCGATGTAGTGGTCGTTGTCGTCGGCGCCGATGTCGATCTGCACCCACTCGATCCGCCCGTTGAAGCGACTCGAGGCCGGGGTGTAGTCCGAGGACACCGTCGTCCCGGTCTCTCTCCCGATGTCGGTGGTCTCGTCTGCAGAGAAAACCATCGGCTGCGTCAGGTCGACTCGTCCCTCTCCAACGGCTTTCCCATCGTGGTACAGCGTCGCCGTGCCACCTTTGGCCAGCCCACCTCCGTCATAGGCGAACTCCATGCGCACCTGGTGCTTGCCGGTCGGCACCGGCTCGGTGGCTGACACGGTGAATTCCTGCAACCCGAGCACGTTGTAGGTGAACTTGAGAACTCCCTCACGGGTATAGACGCTCCAACCTCCGAAACGACCCCCCTGTGCGATGATCACGCCTTCGGCCCCCTCGTCGGGGATCGTGACTTCGGCTGTGATCGAGAAGGATTTGTTCTTGATGTTGAGCACGCTCGACTCGGAGAGCCGCCCCATGTTTTCGAACAGCAACTGGGAGTTACCGCGAATCAATGTCGGGCGTCCTGCGACGTCAGAGTTGAGACGGTCACCGGAGCGATCATCCAGCGGGATGGCGTTGTACTTGGTGGCCTCGATCAGCCAGCGACGTTGTAACTCGTGGAGCTTGTCGGGCATTTCCGCGGAGAGGTCCTTCGCCTGAGACCAGTCTGAGCTCCCGTCGTACAACTCCCAAACATCGTTGTCGAAAGCGGGCAGGTTTCCGCCGACCAGCACCCAGGGAGTCTTGTGCTTGGTCACCGCGCTCCAGCCTTTGTGATAGATGCCCCGGTTGCCGAACATCTCGAAGTACTGCAGGTCGTGCCGCTCCGGAGCCTCGCCTTCGGCGAAGCTGTAGAGCATGCTGGTTCCTTCCATCGGTGACTGCATGACACCATTGACGAACGCCGGTTCGGGGATCCCGGCGGCTTCCAGGATCGTGGGCGCCACGTCTATCACATGACTGAACTGGTGACGCATGCTGCCGCCGTCGGTGATGACCTTGGGCCAATGCACGATGGTCCCGTTTCGGGTGCCACCCCAGTGCGACGCCACTTGCTTGGTCCACTGGTAGGGCGTGTTCAGTGCCCATGCCCACCCGATCGAATAGTGGTTGTACGAGGTCTCAGTCCCGAGCTCGTCCATCTTCGAAAGCAGGAACTCCTTGGTCTCCACAGCGGCCATCCCGTTGAAGTTCGCCATCTCGTTGAAGGCACCATTGATCGTGCCCTCAGCAGAGGCACCGTTGTCGCCGATGATGTAATAGATCAGGGTGTCGTCGAGGATTCCCAGATCCTCGATCGCGTCGATGAGCCGTCCCACCTCGACATCGGTGTGCTCGAGGAAGCCGGCATAGACCTCCATCTGCCTCTCGAGGACGGGCTTCAGCTCTTCGTCCATCTCGTCCCAGCCGGCGATCTCCGCATGGCGGGGCGTCAACTCTGCATCGGCCGAGATGACGCCCAGCTCCTTCTGCCGTTCGAAGATGGTCTCCCGCAGGCGGTCCCAGCCGTCGGAGAACTTGCCGGCGTACTTATCCGACCATTCCGGCCGGACGTGGTGCGGAGCGTGTGTGGCCCCAGGGGCGAAATAGACGAAGAACGGCTTGTCCGGCATGAGGGCCTTCTGTTGACGGATCCAGCCGACAGCCTTGTCGGTGAGGTCCTCGGTGAGGTGATACCCCTCCTCGGCGGTCTTGGGCGGCTCGATCGGTGTAGTCCCCTCGTAGAGGGCGGGGTCGTACTGGTTGTTCTCGCCGCCGATGAACCCGTAGAAGTACTCGAAACCTCCACCCCCTGATGGCCAGGCGTCGAATGGGCCCATGGGCGAGGACTGCCAGACCGGCACCTCGTGGCACTTGCCGAATTGCGCAGTCGAGTAGCCGTTCAACTTGAGACTGGTTGCCACGGGCGCTTTGGTGTTGGGGCGCAGGGAGTTGTTGCCAGGGGCCGATGTGGCGAGCTCCGTGATCGCCCCCATCCCCACGGAATGGTGGTTTCGCCCTGTAAGCAGCGCTTGTCGGGTGGGGGCGCACAAGGCCGTCGTATGAAAGCGGGTGTATCGGGTGCCGCCGGCCGCGAGCCGCTCCGCGGTCGGGGTGTTGATCGGGCCGCCAAATGCGCTGGAAGAGCCGAAACCGACGTCGTCGAGGAGGATCACCAGGACATTGGGTGCGCCTTCGGGCGGGAGCAGCGGCTGGATTGGCGCGTAGCTGGTATCTGGGTCCTTCGCGTCGTAGGTGGTCAGGCCGTGACCCGGTCGATCCGGAATCGGCAAAGAGGCGCGCAGGTGACGGTCGGGTTGGTTTTGCATTCTCATCTCCTCAGTGACACGCAGCAGCTAAAGCGTCCATCCAAACGGTGGACTCCCACACCCGCATCGCCTGATCAGGGTTATGGGCGATCCCGGGGCTTGGCCTTTCGACCCTACCCGATCATTTACTCGTCGACGGCGACGCCTTCTCGCTGAGCGCTCGGGGAACGGGGTCGCCGAGGTGGGCACCGGCGTCGAGTTGCTCGACCGGCTGGTCGGCGACGCTTCTCCCGTACCTGGTGGCCAGCGGCCCGGCAGTGACTCCGTGAGCAATGACCGAGAGAAAGACGGTCCACGTGGCGATTTCGATCAAGGTGTCCGGGGCGATCCCGCCCTCGTGGAGCGATTCGAACGCGATCAAGGTGAACACGACGGAAGCCAATCCGCGGGGACCGAACCACCCCATGAACAGGAGACTGGCCGGTCGCAGGCCCGTTCCGATCATCGCCAGGGCGACGGGCACAAGCCGGACCAGGGTGAGGCTCAACACTGCGTAGATGATCGCCGTGGGCGACACCTCGCCTCTCAGTTGGGGGGCAAGGAGCAAGGCCCCGAAGATGGCCCAGACCAGGAACGAGGCGAACATACCGAGGTCCTCGGTGAATTCGACAGGCTCGTGGAGCTTTCCTCTCGAGGCGACTGCGAAGACGATGCCGGCGACGAAGGCGGCGACGAAGCCGTTGCCGCCCGCCGCTACTGCGCCGCCATAAGAGAGCAGCGCCGTCGCGAGGACGGCGAGGCGCTCAGAGATTGGAGAGGTCCAACCGTGATCATGGGCGGCGTGGATGAGTCGTCCCGAGACCCAACCGACGACAAGGGCCACCAGGAAGCCAATCCCGAGTTCACGGAGGGACTCGCTGACCCAGTCTTCAGGGCCGGTTCCCTCCTGAGCGACGAGCACGGCCAGAAAGAGGGTCACCAAGGGCGTGGCCATCCCGTCGTTCAGCCCGCTCTCGACATTGAGGGCTCGCCGGATTCGCCCCGGTACCGACCGGTTGGTGAACACGCCCAGCCCGAGGGCTGCGTCGGTTGGGGCGAGGATGCTGGCGGCCAGGGCGGCCGCCGCCCATCCGGCGGCGGGAAACAGCCATACGCCCGCCCCGAAGCCAGCGAGCACCGTGAGTGGGAACCCGATCAGGAGGAGACGGATCGGAAGACCACCGTCCTCGCGCAACTCACGCCACCGGAGCGTCGAAGCGTCTGCGAAGAGCAGAAGCGCCAGGGTCAGCTCCGCAATGTGCTTCACCGTCTCGGGGTCGCCCAACGGTCCGAGCCAATCGGGAGCCGCCAGCCCAATGAGGGCACCGACAAGGACGAAGACCATGGGAGCGGTGATCGACCACTTATCGAGACGAGCGGCGACAAGGGAGTAACCGATGAACACCGCGGCGAGGATCGCCAGGGCGGTCATGTGCAGACCCTGTTGTGCAAATGGGACACTTCTCGATCTCCTGTCTAGATGTACTCGTTCCGCTCCAACCAGCGCGCCCCGAAGAACCCTTCCATAGCAGGCAGATAGAAGGTGATGACCCGGTAGACAGCGGTGACGGCGAATGCAGTCGACTCGTCGACGCCAAATGTGACCAAGAGGGCGGTCATCGTCGCCTCGGCGACACCGACGCCACCTGGAATGGGCACGAACCCGGCAAGAAGGCTGGTGCCGGCCGCGGCAAATAGGGCCGACCCGTAACTCAGATCCGTGCCGACGGATTGAAGAACGAGCCAGAGAGTGATCCCGAGGATGTTCCAATAGACGAAGTTGCTGCCCAACAGCCCAAACGCCCGTGTCGGCTGCTTGAAGACCACCATCAGGGCTCCCCAGGCCTGGCTCACTACCGGCACGACTCTCTTACGCAGTGCCTCGATCCGCAGGACCGCCACGACGACACCAACCGCCAGCGCAACAACCACGGCGAGTATCAGTAGCCACTGCACATCGGTGGTGTCGATGTCGAGGTTGAAGTCGACATCACCTCCGATCAGCACGACGATCATGATCGCCACCTGGACCAGGAACCCGGAGAAGCCGTCGATGGCGCCCTGCGCCACCGCCTCGGTCGCCGAGACTCCGAACTTGCGGAGAAAGGCGGCATTCATCGCCACCCGGCCCGCCACGCTGGGGATCGCCAGACTGATGAACTGGCTTGCTGTCTGCAGGGTCAGCAATGGCCAGAAAGGAAGTCTGGTGGGGACGGCGAACATGGTCGCGGTTGCTTGTGGGAAGAATTGGGTGTGCCCCACGATCAGGGCAAGGGCGATGACGGGCCAGTCCGCGGTCTCGAGGACGGCCCAGATCGCGGCGTAATCGACGCTGGTGAAAGCGGAGATCAGCGCCGAGACGATCAGGAGCAGCAGCACCGACATGATCAGGCTTCGGGCGGTCACGCGGCGCAACTTGACCGGCTCCGGCAATTGAGCTCCCGTCAGTTCTGTCACCTTGGCGCGCAAGGCTGTCATTAAGTCCTTCGGCTGCACCGCCATGCGACGAGATAATGGGCTCACCGCTGCCAATTGCAGATAGGGCAGGGCAGCGACCAATCGCTCGGTTCCGAGTCCCTCGACGGCACTGCGAACCGCTCTCTCCTCCCCGACTGAGGCGGTGAGGCTGAAGAGAAGCTCGACGATATCGCTCCCCTGGTCAGCTTCATTGGCGGCGAGGGAGCCCAGCGCGAGATCGGTTATGACCGGTCCCTCCGGGCCCACATGCACCGCCGACGTGCGTAGCGAGCCATGACTCATGGAGTGATCGTGCAGGAGTCTGACTTGAGACCAGGCACCGACAAGATGGTCATCGGCAAGGCTCTCGGGGTCGAGGTCCGGGATAGCGACTCCCGAGTCTCGGAAAGAGATCAATGAAATCTCGGATGAGGCTTCCCCCACGGCAGCGAGCCGGGGCACGCTCACGCCGGCCGCGTTGGCCATGACGGTCATGAGTGCCTCGTGCTCGACCGCCTGCAGGCGGGAATTGCTCACTGCCGGCCCGGTCTCCCGGTACCAGAGGGTATGCCACACTTTTGCGGCGAGTTGGGAGTCGAAGGCATCCCGACCATGGACCTTTACTTCCACGCTCTCGCCGCCGTTGTCGGTCGCCACGAAGCGGACAACGCCCCAGGTTTGGTACGGGGCGGCCTCGATATCTCGATTCGGGACACCTAGATTCGTCAGGGCGGCGGCAACCATCTCTGGGTTTGGGTAGCCGCGAGGTGAGCCGGCCAACGCCAACAGGAGCCCTGCCGCGAACAGCCCGATTCCAAACGAGCCAATCGTGTGCGACGGGGTTGCATAGCTGAGGCTGATGGAGGCGAAGGCTGTGGTGACCATCGCCAGCCAGCCGAAGCGGCGGAGGGGCCGTGTCACGTAGGGGCTGGCGACGATGAGGATCGCGGTTACGACTGCCACCCTCATCACCGGAAATCGGGGCACGGGATCCTCGAGATCGATTTCGGGCAGGACATAGGGCCATGCGTCATTGATCCAGAACGAGAGGAGGATCACGAGAGCGGCTGCCCCGACGGCCACGATGGTCACATCCCTGAGGGCTGTGCGGCGTTCGGGTCCTCCGAACAACAATGCCCCGAGGAGTACCAGGCAATAGATCAGGCTCAACGAGTAGCCGCTCTCCAGCAGCGTTTGCAGCCATGGCGGGCCCGATTGCACGAGACCCGTAAGCGATTGCTCCCAGCTCGGCGGCTGGTCGATCGTGAGCACTGCCCACAGCACCAACAGCAGACCCATCGTTGCGGTGAAAATGTCCCTTGGCCTGCGCACCCGTGGTTGGCCTGCCGTAGCCACGAAGTAAGAGGTCCGGGGGACTGCGAGCGGCCTCATCACATCCTCCCGGGTCCAGTCACCTTCGTCCGATGATCGTTGGCCACACGCTACGCATGCTGCGTGCTCGGGGACCGGATGCGCTGCAACTCCCTTAGGACTTGGCTTGGACCGTCACCTTCTTGATCTTCCCCGTGAAGGTGAACGGTGGCTCGTAAGTATCCGACATTGGAGTGCCCCAGTCCTCGCCGACATCGAAGGTGTCGTCGGTTGAGAAGTAGACCGGCACCGTCTTGTCGATGCGACCTTCGGCCACGACCTGATCGTTGACGAACAGGCTGCCTGCGCCGCCCTTGCCGGGACCGCCACCGTCGTAGGCAAAGTCGAAGCGGATCGTGCTTTCCCCCTGGGGCAGCGGCTCCGGAGAGGTGATCGGGTACCTTTCCACGCCGAGCCAGTTGTAGACGAAGGTCGGCTTGCCCTCGAGTACGAACAGGGCATAGCCGCCGGTTTCACCGCCGAGGGTGACGAGCATGCCTTCGGCGTCGCCGTCGGGGTTGTCGATCTCGGCGACGAGGGAGAAGGACCGGTTCTTGATGTTGATCGCCGCGTCCTCGGGGAGCCGGATCGTTCCGGGCCCGTAGCTCGCCCAGTCACCTGACCGGCTTCGCTCAGGGCGTGGTCTCCCGGAGGAATACGCACGTCGACAAGCACCCACCACGAGGAGGAAAGACCCGGCATCGGCATCACGGTGCGCCGTTCGAAGATCATTTCACCACTAACGACAAAACCCGAGGGTTCGTTGGCCTTTCCTTATCAGTGCCTTACCCGGTTACGTCAACGCCGGATCAGTCGGCCGATGAGGACGCCGAGCACGCCAGGATTGGCCAAGCGCGCCACGTCGTTAGAAAGATCTTGGGAGAGCGCCAGACCCGGGATCCTCTCCTCCTGTCTGACCGCTCCAGTCCACGGTTTCCAGCTTGGCGGCGGTCGGCATATCGGGTAACGACAATCCCCGTCGCAAGATCTCTTCAGTGATCGCAGACTTGTCTGGGCCGCCCTGGCCGGCCCTATCAGGGAGGTTGGCGGTCAGGGAGCGGTATTCCTCGAGCAGTTGGTCGTCTGACCACTCGGCGACCGGGTGGTCTGGATTGTCTGCCACGCTTCCTCCTGTTCGGCGGCGTTCCGTTACCCGCCATCCTTGCACCCAAACCGGGAAGCAGACCCGAGACGATCGGAATCATTGGTGGCTGCAACCGCGACTATCCGGAGTGGTCCCTGACCCGCATCTTCACGTAGGGAAAAGAGCTGCCCGTTCAGATCCCAGGTCTGCGCGCTCTGTCAGAACACCTCGAGGTAGGCCAGACGTTTGGAGTCCATGGTCGAGGAAACATTTCGCGCTCTAGTTCGCGTGGTGTGGCATTCGGGAAAATGAGGAACTGAACAGGAGCCATATCCGCTGTTGGCTCGGTTCCACATCGACGGAGTCCCTTGGGGTTTGGGGGAGCGGCCCCAAGGGGCTCCCGTCGTTTCCTGCCAGAGGTACGGAATTTCTTGGGGTCACGAGTAGTGAGATCGCTGTTTGTTGGCCCCTCATGCTGGGTACGTGAGCGACACTTCAAGTCTGGGAGGACTATCAATGGCAACAATCCTTTGGATTATCGCGGTGATCCTGGTGATCGCTGGGATCGCGGCCATCATTCGCGGTCAAATGTTATGGGGGATCGTATTGATCGTTGTTGGTCTGATAGTGGGACCAGGCGGCGTAAGCGTCTTCACCTAATTTGCTTCCAGCAGGCTCCCCGAACGTCAGAAACCCCCCGGTACGCCAGACCCGGGGGGTTTCTGCTTCTTTAATTCTCGGAGATCGCGAAGGTCGGATACATCTGCCAATGTAAGACGGAGTGAGAAAGCACCTCGTAAGAAATGAGGTGCTGTGCGATCAGCGCTTGTGGGCCGCCCGTGGAGCTCGAGGCTCAAGGATCGTGAATCCACGCGGCGGGCGAGGCGACCAAAAAATCGCCCTGACCAGGTGTTCGGTGGAGCTGACGGGACTTGAACCCGTGGCCACCTCGTTGCGAAAGATGTGGTCAAACTCCTCTGACCAGGGGAAACGGCACCGTTAGCGGGTCTTGTGGCGCGGCCACGGCACGAACGACGTGAGACCAGGCAAGATGATTTCTGGGGACTCTCGCCGGACTACCAGTCTGTACGGAAAGTCCACGCGTCCGGACAGTGGATAGCTCGGCCAAGATGGCAACGATCGGAGCCTCGCTCCCAATAGTTATCAGCGATGGCGCTCATTTTTAGACCGGAGCGTCAGCCATGACAATCGGATGACGCACCCGCGATGGCCGTGGCAGACGCAGCATTGCGCTGGGTGATTTCCATAACCGGGTGAGGATCCACGGGTCGAAACTGATAGCGCCTGGCCCCTACTCTAGGATTGGCAGACTCCGTTTGGGTTGGCGGACCTTGAGGAGTGAGGTTGGAAGACCGGATAGCACCAGCCACACACGGAGAAGACCAATTGGCTCTTCTGATTCGTTGGGGTGGGATCGCCTTGGCGGCCGGAGGACTGCTCTACATCGTGGCGACGGTGCTACATCCCTCACAAGAGACACCGGTCACCATCCTTGAGACTGAGCCGAGACTGGTCGGTTCTCATGCCATATCCGTCGTCTCGTATTTGCTGATCATTCTTGGTCTCCCGGCTGTCTACGGGAAGCAATCGCAGCACTTGGGACGGTCGGGACTCATCGGATTCTTGACGGCCTTCACAGGGACCACTCTGCTCGCAATTTCTAGCCAATTCGGTTTCATCGCTCCGGTTTTGGCCTCGGAGGCGCCCGAGACTCTCGACCAGATCATTCTTTATCAGCCGGTTGTGGTCTTCAACGGGATTGCTGCGGTGAGCTTCATGGCCGGCTATGTGATATTGGGGTCCGCCATGACCACGTCGAGGGTCTTCCCTCGATGGTCGGGCGTCCTTATCGCGGTCGGGGCGCCACTCAATCTGGTCGGTTTTGCGATCGCGCAGCTTGCATCACCCACACTGTGGTTCCTGGCCGTTCTCGGCAGCCTGGCCCTCGGATCGGGTTTGGCGTGGTCTGGCTATTCGGTGTGGGCAGACCGGGCCTCTCACCCGCCGTCGCACGCCATTTAATCGACATCTGGGAGGACATCTGGGAGAACAAGGCGTCACGAACCAGAAGCCATGTTGACGAAGAATGGGTCAGCTAGGCCACGGGGATCGCCACAGAACCAGTCGGTTAGCCAACGATCCACCGACCACCATGGAATCCGATCAACACCAGGTATGTGCGGTACTCGCCGAGGGAGGGACGTCGAGGCGCGCTCAGACAGTTGTCGCCCGCTAGCGTCGCAGCGGCATTGACAGCGACGTGGATTGGGATCGTCGGAGCGACTTCGCTTGGCTTCCGACCGTTCGCGGCCAGCAAGCGCCACCAGCCTCGTCTCGCTCCGCCTCCGGAAATCGAGCACCTTGAGTTTGAGTTCCAGCGCTGGGACGGACCGATAGGACCCTGGCATGAGCACTTCGGCAAAGGCCGCGGGCAGGTCAGGTCACTCGACGGGACCGAGCCACTGAGGAGCTGCAACGAAATCGAGGTCGCGAAGCGCCTTCGCATGGTGCGGGACCACGCTTTCTGGTTCAGCGGATTCGGAACGAAGCACATCCCGACAATCTGGCGACCCTGGCTCCGTGAGAATTCTCAGCCGGCCATGCCGGATTGGCTCGCCTCCCTCAATGAGGCGATCCGCGCAAAGATCGCCTCTCGCGCAGGCGGCATGCCCGACGTTGTCGCTTGGAACGATCGCCAATCCCTCAGCTCTGCCATATTCGTCGAGTGCAAGGGACCCAGGGAATCCTTCACCCAGGCCCAGGAGGACTGGGTATGGGCCGCGCATGATTCTGGCGTGGCGCTGTCGCAGATCGCCGTCTCGCTGCGCCCGTTCTGAGATGGACGCCCGTCCTCAGGGAGGTCCTTGCGATGACGGTCGACGCTGACGCAGAGTCTCGTGGTCGGGACGGTGCCCTCAGACCGTGCCAACCTCTTTGTAGGATTTGTGGGCTCGTGGCCGTCTTGGCCGGCAGCGGTGATCCTGGCCGGGCGTCCGCTAGGTGACATGGCCGTGCAACTCACGCGGAGAAGCGGTGGGGTTGTCGCTGCACTCTCACTGTTCTCGACCCAACCAATGATGGAGCCAACGTCACCGTGGTCAACGGTCCGGGCTCGGGTTCCAGTCGGATCCGTACAACCGGTGCGGAAGAGGAGTGGTGATCACCAGGGCCTCGTCTTCATGATCGCGGCGGCTGCCGATCAGCAACAGGATGGCGGTGAGGGCTCCGAGCGCCAACGCGAACGACCAATGAGTGCGGATCGTCTCGACCGTGGTGCTGAAGGCCACCATCAGTCCCTCCTCGGGTGTGATGGCTCGGGTCTCCCCGGATGCCTGTGCCAGCCAATTACCGAGTTCGTCCTGGGCTGGCGATGCGACCACCGGGGTGAAGCCGCCCGGCTGGGGAGAGGCTGACGGTTCCGAGCCGAGATCGTTCGGCCCGACCGGTGGATCGGTCGGAGGTCCCCCAGAGTCGGTGCCACCCAGAGCCGGCAGGGTCGTGGAGGTAGTGGAGACGCCGCCCTCGGTCTGCGGCGTAGTGGTCGACGGCGTGCCGGGCTCCAACGGAATTGTGGTGGGAGCCACCGGGGAAACACGGTTCGAGGTTGATGTGGTCGTGGCCGACGTGGTGGTCGTGGCCATGGCGGCGGTGGACGTGGTCGTCGGGGTTGTTGTGGTGGACATGGTGGTTGGCGCAGTTGTCGTGGTGGTGGTGGTGGCGGCCGGTGAGGAGAGGGCGAGATTGGCCGGGTAGGTGGTAGTTGCGTAGGCGAACCACCCGTCGTCGTCTGAATCGTTGTCCACCACGACCTTCACCCTCAAGCTCCGACCGGCCCCGAATGTGTAGTTGGTGACATCGACCGCGACCGTCTTCTGGCTCCATCCACTACCGGATACGGTCACCCTCGAGCTGTCGAGAACCTGACAACTGCCACCGCAGTCGAGCACATAGACGTTGAAGCTGATCGTCTTGTCCTCATCGAAATCTTTCGGTGCCGCCCAGATCACGAACTCGTCGATGCTCAGCGTCTCTCCCCCGACCGGATAACTCCACTGCTGGTACTTGGTGGGGTCGCTCTCCCCAGCCGATCCGCTCCCCTTTTGCACCAAGAGCCCGGGAAAGGCCTCACGTCCGGGATCGAAATTGGGAAGAGATCCGGAAGGAGGTGCTGTGACCAGGGCTTTTAGGCTTATCTGAGGGTCTTGTGGAGCGTCTGTGGGACCAGCGACGTGAGATGTGGTGAGCCTTGACAGTGAGACTTGATGTGCGGCTTCGATGCACACGCACTCAGGACTTCGCGTTGGTTGTTCCTATCCCTCAGGCCTCCTTCGAGTGGTGAGGCGGTCGGCTTTGGCCTGAACGCCGATTCGTCCCTCGGCGACACTCAGAACAATCTGAAATGCTTCGTCATCGCCAAGATCCGGAGGCTCACCGTTCACGTCCAGGAAGACTGTGGTTGCCAGCCATCCCAGGCGATGTTGCCATCAATCAACGCAGGTTTCGTCACGATCGAATGCAAGAGCAGCCGCTCTGAGCTTGAGAGTCGGGTAGAAGTCCTCTCCGAAAGCACTCGACTGAGGTCGGGCCACGGCCCGATCACTCCATGCCCCCACCAGACGGTGCAGCGAAGGTCCGCGGCCAGAACCAGACAGCGAACCTGTCGCTCGACCAGATGCCATCCACCACCAGGTTCGGCGCCGAATTACTAGTGGATGACGAACGAGGATGCTCTGCGACATTACGAGAAGGCATCACCGGAGCCATCGCCGGTTGACCCCGCGCGCACTTCCGGATCCACATTGCTGGTGACCGGAGCCAGTGGCTACCTGGGGGGTCGCCTGGTGCCCCAACTCCTGGCGGCGGGCCATCAGGTGCGTTGCATGGTGCGAAGCCCCGAGGGTCTCAGCAGCCACCCCTGGCATAAGCAGGTGCAGGTGGCGGTGGCCGATGCTCTGGAGCCGGCATCGTTGGACGCCGCTCTGGAGGGGATTGACACCGCCTACTACCTGATTCACTCGATGGACGGCGACAAGGGGTTTGCCACCCGTGACCGTCAAGCTGCCGAGAACTTCCGTCGGGCGGCGGAACGTCGAGGCGTGAGGAGGATCATCTACATGGGTGGTCTGGGAGGCTCGACCGACCTCTCCGGCCATCTGGCCAGCCGTCAAGAGGTAGGTCGGGTTCTCGCCGCCGGTCCGATCGCATCAGTGAGGTCAGGGCGGCGGTGATCATCGGGTCGGGCTCGGTCTCGTTCGAAATGCTTCGACATCTGACCGAGGTGCTTCCGGTGATGATCACGCCTCGTTGGGTTCGGACTCGATGCGAGCCCATCGCTGCCAGGGATGTATTGGCAGTTCTTGTCGGACTGCTCGATCACGACCTGCCCGATCATCAGATGCTGGAGGTGGGCGGTCCCGACGTTCTCACATACAGGGACATGATGCAGATCTACGCCCAAGAGGCAGGTCTTCGGCGCCGCCTGATCTTGCCCGTGCCGATGTTCTCCCCCTCGCTCTCCTCACGATGGGTAGGTCTCGTCACCGCAGTGCCCACCCGAATCGCCCGCACCCTCATAGACAGCCTCATCACCGAGGTCGTTGTCACCGAGAACGCGGCAACAGAGTTAGTCGAGCGTCCCCTCAGCACGTATCGCGAGGCCGTTTCTGACGCCCTGGAAAGGGTGGAGGGGAACACCGATGAAACCCGCTGGCAAGAGGCTGTGGAGCATCCGGCGGTGAGCCTGCCAACCGATCCGGCCTGGGCCGGTGCCCGCTGGCTGCGGGACCGCAAGGTGGTGGAAACGGCCGCTCCGGGCAGCGGACGTCTACTGGGCAGTTACACGGATAGGAGGCGAAGTTGGCTACTACGCCGCCGGTTGGGCCTGGTGGTTTCGAGGTCTGATCGACCGTGTGGTGGGCGGTGTCGGCCTCCAGCGAAATCGGGACCCCGCCCTGCTTTGGTGCGAGGTGACACACTCGACTTCTGGCGGGTAGCCGACCTCGAAGACAACCGGCGCCTTCTGCTGGTCGCCGAGATGAGATTGCCTGGCGAGGCCTGGCTCGAGTTTGAAGTCGAAAGCAAGAGTGGCCATACCAGTCTGATCCAGACCGCTCACTTCGCCCCAGCGGACTGGCAGGTCGCCTC
>CAWENM010000016.1:0-58545 GCA_963810465.1 uncultured Acidobacteriota bacterium
GTTTAGGAAACCGGTGCTCTATCCCCTGAGCTACGAGGGCCGAAACAAGACCAAAGGGTAGGAGAGGCGTTGAGTCAGAGAGTCGGACCACTCGGTGAGGATCGAGTCATTCCGGTGATTGCGTCAGCCCTGGCGACGTCGTAGTCGTTTTCGAGCTCGTATTGCGAATGGCCAATCCCGTGTCCGACCTCCCTATTCCCGTTCATGCCGGGTAGTGGGTCGCCGCCTAGCGGGTCGGTGTTCCGCCACAGATTGACCCAGTGCGATGTGGGGCCCCATCGTGCATCGACGAAGGCGATGAGGGCCCTCACCCCCGCATAGGGGAAGAGCCGGTCGTAGAGGATCCCGAGCGGAGACCCATAGGTGACGAACGCCCGCGGGAGAGGGGCGCCGGGTTGGGCCAGGGCAACACAGGAGATGACCGATCCCTGTGAGTGGGCGGCGAGGATCTCGCTCTCTTCACTTGCCAAGGCGGCATTCAACGTCCTCACTGCGTGGGGCGAGTACGAAGGCGGGGCGAGAGGATGAAACCAGCGTGGCCAGAACGATCCGGTGTCCCACAGAATGCCCACACGTCTTCGCTTCTCCGGGTCTCCGAATCCACCGACGATGCTGCGGACGATGAAGAAGGTCAGTCCAAAAACGATCACCACCACCGACAGATCGAGAAAGCGGGCCGGGCGCACCGGCAGATCGATGATTGGCACCGTCCATACGAAAGAGTTGAACTGCGTGTCGAAGACCAGCCAGATGGCGAGGGCGCCGATGGGGAGGATGAGGGCGCCCAGGGGCCGGCTGACCGGCCACACCGCCCGAGCCAGGGCAACAGTGAGAAGAGCGGCCAACAGACCGGCGACGAGGGGCAGACCCTGATTGATCGCGTCCGGATTGAGCAGCGTTGGGTCACAGCCTGGCTCGCCCTGGAAGCAGGCAATGCCGGCGGCCGTCACCGCAAGGACCGCCGCGGTCAACCCGGCCCCTCCGAATATCCAGGCCGCTTTGGTAGTGATCTGCCTCATCACCCCCCACTTCCAACCGTCCTTTGATGTGGCTACCTGGCCCTGTTGCCCCTCCTCCGTGCGCGGCGCGAGTTTCTTGCGACGTGTCCACCCTGCCCCGGCGGCCAGTGTCGCTAGGGCCAGGAGGAAACAAAGCATCGACTCGACCGTCCACGCCCCTCCGTTCACCATGACAGCAGCGTCTTCGATGTAGAAAGCTTTCCCCTGCTGGAACGGATTTAGCGCGCCGAGAAAGCGATACGAGGCCAGCTCGGCAAACAGGGCCGCGGCCACGCCCATGGCGCCTCCGATTGTGGCACTGATCGCCAACGCGCTGATCGGAAGGAAACCGAGCAACCAGTTGGAATGCCCCTCGGCCAGCTGAGTGAGGAGGGTGCCCAGCGACGAGAGGCCGGCCAATATCGCGATGTAGAGGACGAGCTGATGGGTGTGCGGCCAGGGTCCGACTGGCAGTGGCTGCTGGAACAGTCCAATGATCGAAGCCACGAGGAGGGCAATCGTCATGGGGACTTTGGGCGCCGACAAGGTTCGGATCGCGTTCGCAAAGCCGTTGCCGACTGAGATCAGGAGAGTGTCGAGCACGACGAGTGTCGCGACGACCAGAGCCAGGATCAGGAGGAGAGACCGATCCGGCCGGAGCTCCAACGCGATGACGATGACCAGGATGCCTGCCGCTAGATGCTGTCTACGGAGACGGAAGAGAATCGACTGACGGACCCACATGCGTGGGTCGATCAGGGAAGCCGTCGGGGCGGGATCACGAACCTGGAGGTCCTCCTCGTCTTTGCCCATTCGAGGCGGTTTCAGGGTGTCCTCACTCACGCCGAACAATGTCCGGAGCTTGTCCAGGGGTGTCATGTACTCGACCAGTGAGCGAGCCGACAGCCGCCAGAGGATCGCGAAGAAGAGCAGGGCCAGGAGCCCCGAACCGCCCGCCACGGCAGCTGCGTGGTAGCTCTGCTCATCGAAGATCTCGTTTACATAGCTGATCATGACCACCGCCCCCTGTGCCACGAGGAGACAGGTCAGGAACAGACTGGTGAGACGGATGAATGCTTGGACCCAGGCTTTGGTCGATGCCATCCACCCGGCCAGGTTGGCCAGCATAAAAGGGGTTAGAAGCAGCCAGAAGGCCGTGCCCCGGCTTCCAGAGGTGAGACTGCCCCAGTGGAACGCCTTCACCTCGCGCCCATCGCGGTTCGACTCGTAGATGCGGGCGAATGGGTCACGTCGGTCGTAGCTGACCGGGTCCGAATACAACAGATCGCGTGGTGGGGTCCCGGACATGCCGTGAACCCTCAGCTCTGAGTACGCCATCACCTGCCCTCGGCCTCGAAGGATTTGCAAGCTACGCCATGTAGGGCGGTGAATCCACGATCAGATACGGGTTTGTTGCTCGCCTACGCTTGGCCCGATGGAAGAAGAGCGCATCGCCCTGTTCGTCGATTTCGAGAATCTCGCCATCGGCGTTCGGGAGGCGTTGGGAGGGATGGAGTTCGACTTCGAGCCCATCGGCAATGCCCTCGCCGAGCGGGGTCGTGTCGTCACCCGCAAGGCATACGCCGATTGGGGGATGTTCTCCGACGCCCGTCAGAAGCTGACACGGAGTCACATCGAGCTGATCGAGATCCCTCAGCGGATGGGGGCCAGCCGCAAGAACGCCGCCGACATCAAGATGGTCGTGGACGCCATCGAGGTCGCCTTCGAGCGCGACTACATCACCACCTTCGTCATCTGCACCGGGGACTCCGACTTCACCCCCCTCGTGCACAAGCTGCGCGAGCTGAACAAGAAGGTCATCGGAGTCGGGGTCAAGGCTTCGACGTCGGCGTTGCTCCCGCCGGCCTGTGACGAGTTTCTCTTCTACGAGAACCTCGACGGCGTCGAGCCGACCCGGGTCACGGCGCCGGCCGAAGAAGATGCGCAGGTCGACGACTCCACCACCCCGGAGCTTGCATCGTTGATCACAACGACGCTCTCCGGTCTCCTCAGAAGCGGTGGCGGAGAGGTCCTGGCCTCATCGCTGAAGCGGGCGCTCCTTCGCAAGGACTCCACCTTCAGCGAAGCCGACTACGGATTCCGGGCCTTCGGCGAGTTGCTCAACCATCTGGAGTCCCAGGGTGTCATCGAGACGTCGGAAGGGCCAGGACGTGGAGACCCGATAGTCCAGTTCCCGTCTGAGGGATCCGGTGAGGGCGCGGCCTTCGGGCAGCTGGTCGAGGTGGTGACGGACCTGTCGAAGAAGAGCTCTCCGGTGTACCTCTCCGGTCTCAAGAACCAGCTCCGCAAGAAGGATCCGACCTTCTCCGAGAAGAAGTTCGGCTACTCGGGATTCCTCCAGTTCTGCAAGGCGGCGGCAACCAAGGGCCAGATCGAGCTCACCTGGGACGAGGAAACGGGCGACTACCGGGTCGCCGTTCCATGAAGCGCACGGCCGACGTGGTCGTGGTGGGGTCCGGCATCATCGGGTCGTCGATCGCCTACCAGCTGGCCCGTCACGGCGTGGGCAGCGTCGTCGCTCTCGACAAGGGAAAGGGCCCGGCGGAAGGCTCGACCGGTGCATCATCCTCGATTTGTCGCTGTCGGTACACCCATCCCGAGGTGGTCCGTCTGGCCTTCCACGGGCAGGAGGCTTATGGCAACTGGGCCGAGTTCACCGGTCTGGACCAGCCGAGGTCAGGCCTGCAGCGGGTCGGTGTCCTCTGGATGATGGGGGAGAGCCGGGACCGGGTGGGGTCGGACGCCGACAAGCTCACCGCGGAGGGGGTCAAGGCCGAGGCCATCGGTCCCGACGACGTGACCGAGCTGTTCCCGTCGCTCTCCACCTGCGGGGTGCCTTTCGATCTGACGGGTGAGATCGAGCACGAGTGCGCCCCTGGCGAGGCATTCCTCTACGAGAGTCTCGGTGGCTACGCCGAGCCGGTAGGAGCCAACCAGGACCTGATCGAAGCCACCCGTCGTCTGGGTGGCAGCGTCGAGTTCAACTCCACGGTGACCGAGGTCTTGAAGGAGAACGACCGGGTGACCGGAGTCCGTCTCGAAGACGGCACCGAGATCTTTGCGGACCTGGTGATCAACGCCGCCGGGCCATGGTGCAACCAGCTCAACGCCATGGCCGGTGCGGAGTTGCGATGGACCCTCACCCCGACCCGTATCCAGACCGTCTACCGGTCCTGGCCTCAGGACCTCGGCCCGGTCCCGGTCGGGGCCGACGGATCGACCGGCATCTACTTCAGACCCGAGACGGGCGGCCAGCAGGTCCTCGTCGGTTCGGTGCTCGCCGAAGACGAGGAAGAGGTGATCGAGGATCCCGACGACTACAAGCGGGTCCCCGACGCCGGATTCACCGAGATGAAGCTGGCCGCCTTTCATCACCGCATCCCGGGGCTGGAGGCAAGGGGTGGTGTCTCCGGTGTAGCCGGTCTGTACACGATCAACCGGGAGGACGTCCACCCCGTCGTCGGTCCTTCGGGTGTCGACGGACTCTGGGTGGCCAACGGCTTCTCGGGCCACGGGTTCAAGCTCGCCCCCTCGATCGGATCGCTCGTCGCCCAGGCGTATACCGGCGCCACCATCGAGTTCGACACCGATGTCCCGATGAGCTTTCTCTCCGTGGATCGGGAGCCGATCGACGTGGCAGTCAAGAACGTCCTGGCCTGATGCGGTACCTGAATTCTGCCGAGACCCGGCAGGCGCTCCCTATGCCCGATGCGATCCGTGCGATGGAACACGCCTTCTCTGCCGAGGCGGAGACCCCGCTCCGCACCATCGTCGGTAGTTCGCTGGTCATGCCGGGGAGGCTCGATGACATCATCGCGGTGAAGGTGGTCTCGACCGTGCCTGGAGATCCCGCCGGCCTGGTGGTCGTATTCGCACCCGATGGGACTCCTCTGGGCCTGGTCCACGGGCCGACGTTGACCGCGATCCGCACCGGAGCGGTGTGCGGGCTGGCGACAGCGTTGCTTGCGATCAACGACGCCAGCACGCTCGCCATGCTCGGGGCAGGGGCGATGGCGTTCGACCAGATAGAAGCGGTGCGGTCGGTGCGGCCCATCGATCGCGTCCTGGTCTGGTCCCGGAACTCGGTCAACGCCAGGATGCTCGCCGAGATGGTTGGCGGCGAGCACGTAGACGATGCCGCCGAGGCTGCCGCTCAGGCTGACGTGGTCTCATGCGCCACCCCGGCGACGTCGCCCATTCTCTTCGAGTCGAGCGTTCGGGAAGGCGCCCATGTCAATGCCATCGGCGCCTACACGCCGGAGATGGCCGAGCTGGCCCCCGACCTGTTGGAGAGGGCCTACGTGGTGGTCGATGACCTGTCGGCGGCCGCCGAAGAGGCGGGTGATCTGATCCAGGCAGGCAGGCTCCCCAACACGTCGTTGCGGGAGCTGCTGGCGGGGACGAGCCCCGAGATCGGTGAGGACGTGACGGTGTTCAAGAGTGTCGGCGTGGCTGCCCAGGATGTCGCCGCTGCCCACCTCGCCCTCCTCAACGCCGAACGGCTCGGAGTGGGCACCCTGCTTCTGGCCTAGCTACTCGACGCTGCGGCTGAGCCGCCCGAGACGCCGATCCCAGGTATCGCCGACGTTCTCGGCCCATCGGACCACGTCGCCCAGGGGCTCCGGGTCGAAGGTGTAGCGCACCTCCCGTCCGGCCGGGTGTCGTTCGACCAGACCGGCGGCGTCCAGGGCGGCGAGATGCTTGGTCACCGCTTGGCGGGAGATGGGCATGGCGGCGGATAACTCGGTGGCAGTGGCCGGTCCCCCGTTGGCGAGACGGCTCAAGACCTCGAGACGGGTGGGGTCGGCTAATGCGGCGAAGACGTCGTGGGGGATCATCAGGCCGCTGCGGACAGAGAAGCCCTCGGAAAAGGGGGCCCACCCCACTGCGGGGGGAGACCGGTGATCGTCCACGGGAGCAATGTCTCGCGGACGGTGAGGGTGGTGCCATCCTCCACCCGCTCCAACTCGATCTCGACCTGGGTGGGGAGCCCGTCATCGGTTCGCCAGCTCCATTGCAGGCGACGACCGGGAACGACTTCCTCGACAGTGCCCCAGACCGGGGCTCCGTCCTCCGGAGTCATCGTTATGGCGCCACCGGGGCGTGCGTCGATCGAGACATCGCCCTCCATCCAGTCACCAACGAGATTCTCGTCGGTGAGACGCTCCCAGATCGTGCCCGGGTCGGCCGGGAGTGTGACGGACCGTTCGACGGTGATATCACCGGCCAGCTCCTCGAAACGCTCTTCCTGCATACCTGCAACTTAGCAGTTGCGCGTCGTGCTAGGCTTATCCGCAACCAACGGGTTGCACGAAGGAGAGATGATGCTGATACCGACCGTGATCGAGCAGACGAGCAGGGGAGAGCGGGCATACGACATCTACTCACGGCTGCTGGGGCATCGTGTCATGTTCCTCGGCCGAGCGGTCGATGCCGACACGGCGAACCTGATCGTTGCCCAACTGATCCATCTCGAGAGCGAGGACCCCGACAAGGACATCGCCCTCTACGTCAACTCGCCCGGAGGAGAGATGTCCTCGATGATGGCCATCTACGACACGATGCAGCACATCAAGCCCGAGGTGATGACCGCTTGCATAGGCATGGCCGCTTCGGCGGCAGCGGTGATCCTCGCCGCCGGGGCACCGGGAAAGAGGTATGTGCTGCCCCACGCCCGCGTGCTGATCCACCAGCCTCATCTGATGGGGGGCGGGCTCGAGGGTCAGGCTTCAGATATCGAGATCCACGCCAGGGAGATCGTTCGCCAGAAGGAGGAGATGAATGTCATCCTCTCCCGTCACACCGGCCAGACGGTCGAGACGGTTACTCGCGACACCGATCGTGACCGCTGGCTCACCGCGGAGCAGGCAGTCGAATACGGCCTGGTCGACTCGATCATGGCCCCGAGCCGGGTGCCGGCAGGGTTGGACCAAGCGCTTACCTGAGGTACATGGCCCCATATGTGGGCCTGGGAGGACATAGAAAGGCGACTGCCGTCGGGATCTGTCTTTCGTGTCGCTGTAGGCCCACATCCGGGCCTACGTACCCAGGTATCAGGAGGCCTTCGCCCCTCTTATCTCCAACCCGTCGAGGAGACGCATCGAGGCATCGGCGATTTCGTGGACGGCCTGGTGGAAGACATCCTCGTTGTGGCCGGCCGGGCGGCTGAAACCGGAGATCTTCCGGACGAACTGAAGCGCCGCCGCCTCGATCTCCTCGGTGGGAGCAGGGGTGGCACCCTCTCTGAGTACTTTGATCGATCTGCACATGCGCCCCACGCTACCCGGGGGGCGGGCTTGCTCGTTGCAGACGCTCCACCTCGGTCGAGGCGAGGGCGGTGGCTATGACCAGGGCCATCGGCACGACGGCGGGGGCCATGACTCCCGACACGACGACACCGAAGAACACCAAGACCCCGGCGAGGACACGGCCCGCCTGAAGCCGGTCCCGGCTCAGGAACTTCTTGGTCCGGCTGTCGACGAAGGAGACCGGCTCGAGAGGCTCCCGGAGCACGGCGATCAGGGCGAGGACACCGAGTGCGGCGGTCACGAGCGGATCGATGGTGGGCAGAGTCCGGGGGAAGGCCATGCTGAGGCTGGCCATGACCGATGATCCGATGGCAGCCCCCAGTGCTGCAAACAGCGCTGTCCGATTGGATTCCTCGGCCATCCGGTCGTCGACATATATCGCAACGGCCAGCCCAAAGCCCATCACCCATCCCAGTGGTGTGAAGGAGACCACGGTGGCGAGTACAGCCAACCCGGCCAGGTCGGTGGGAAGGGGGCGCCGCCCGGTCGTCTCCACGACCAGCCTCGCCGCCATGAGCAACGCGGTGAAGGGCAGGATGGCGGTCGCTTGCCCGACCAGTGCCAAGGCCCCGCCGATGACCGAGAGCACCAAAGCGGGAACCTGGCGATCGGGATCGAGCTCTCTGGCCAGCGCCCAGGAGAGGAAGGCCGTGCCTCCAGCCGCGATGGCGAGGAGAGGTGCTCCATCCTGAAAAAAGGTGAGGTAGGCCCCGACGAGGCCGACGACAACGGATAGGACGAGCACGGCCCGATTCCACGGGTTCTCCGGATCGATCGGTCGCAGCACATGGGAACGGACCTGCACCTGTCCATTCTGTGACGAGAGACCGGGAAACGTCGGGATGGGAATACCCTGCCTGCACGTGACCAAGCCGTTGGAGAGCATCCGCCGTCTCCCCGCCGTGGGCGTCCTCGCCGAGAGACAGATGGGTGGGTTCCTCGCCATATCCGCCCTGGTGGGGGTGGGAGTGGGTCTGGGGGCTGCAGCGCTGATCTATCTCGTCGACTGGCTGGAAGAGTTCTTCCTTCCCTTCGCCATCGACCAGGGTCATCCCTGGATCTTCCTCACTGTCCCGACCGGTTTTCTCTTCGCCTGGTTTCTCGCCAAGAGATTCGCGCCTGAGGTCGCCGGCGACGGTGTGCCGGAGGCTGTCGCCGCACTCGAGGTGCACAGCGGCAGGATGCGGGGCCGCGTCATCCCGCTGAAGATCCTGGCCACGGCCGCCACTGTCGGCACGGGTGGCTCGGCGGGCCGCGAGGGCCCGATCGTCCAGATCGGGGCAGCGGTTGGCTCGGTGATCTCGCGTCGGTTCAATCTCGGCGAAGATCAGGTGAGGTCGCTGGTCGCCGCCGGCGCTGGTGCGGGGATCGGCGCCGCCTTCAACGCCCCGATCGCCGGGATGCTCTTCGCTCTCGAGGTGATCCTTTCCTCGTTCGCGGCACGCCACATGTCGGCCATCGTCATAGCGTCGATCACCGCCGCCGTCACCACCAGGACGATCGTCGGTGCCGAGTTGGAGCTCCAAACCGACGTCTACCGCCTCCAGGGATTCAGCGAGCTCATCCTCTATGCCGGTCTTGCCCTGGCCATAGTCCTCATCGGGGTGCTCTTCCTCAACGGCGTCGGACGTCTTGACAGCTTTCTTCGCCCCCGCGCCCGCGCCCTCGGCTTTCTCCGCCCCCTCATCGCCGGCCTCCTGGTGGCCGGGCTGATCTTCATCGAGCCGGGGCTGTTCGGAACGGGTCAGACCGTCATGAACGATCTCCTGGCCGGTGATGTGGGCTCCTCGGTGTGGTGGATGCTGATCCTCCTCGCCGTCGGCAAGGCCGTCGCCACCAGCCTCACCACCACGTCAGGTGCATCAGGTGGCGCCTTCATGCCGTCGTTGTTCATGGGCGCTGCCGTTGGCACCGGATTCGCCTTGCTAGTCGGCGAGATCTGGCCATCTCCGATCGAGTCGGGGGCCTTCGCCGTGGTCGGGATGGCTGCCATGTTCGCCGTCGTGGGGAGGGCGCCGCTGACCGCCATCCTCATGGTTTTCGAGGTGACCGGGGCAAGGGACTACCAGTTGATCCTGCCGCTCATGCTCACCGCGACGCTCGGCACCTTCCTCGCCGAGCGATTCCATCCCGATTCGATCTACACGATGGTCCTCGACCACATGGGCATCAACGTTAGGAAGACGGGTGAGGTCGACCTCCTCGACACCATCGACGTCGGCTCGGTCATGGCCTCCAAGCCCCAGGTCTGCGCCACCGGCGATGCGTTGGCCGAGGTCGAGGAGAGGCTGCACAAGACGCGGTCCCACGGGCTTCCGGTCATCGAGGCAGACCGTCTCGTCGGGATCATCACGATGTCGGACATTGCCCGGGCCGGGCCTGGTCAGGACTTCGTGATCGATGCCATGACGCATCGGCCCGTCACCGTGGTGCCGAGCACTCCGGTCTCCACAGCCCTGGAGCGCATGGCCGTGCTCGGCGTTGGTCGGCTTCCCGTGGTCGCTGAAGAAGACCCCGAAATGCTGGTGGGCGTCTTCCGACGGGAGGACGCCGTCCGCGCCTATCACGAGGCGCTTAGCTCCAGTACCGACAGGGAGATGCAGCGGGCACGCCTGGCCCAGCGCACCGACCCGGGCGCAGGGTATTACGAGTTCCGGATCCCGCCGGGATCGATGGCCGACGGCCGCTCGATACGAGAGGTCGCCTGGCCCGAGGGATCGACCCTGGTATCGATCCGGCGCCAGCGAGAGGTCCAGGTGCCCAGTGGCGACACGGTCCTTTTGCGCGGCGACGTGGTGACCGCCTTTGGCACCATCACCTCCAAGGACCGGATGATCGAGCGGCTCAACGCAGGTGCCGACGAGCCAACCGCCGAGATCTGGCTCGGGGACATGGAGGCGGTTGGGGACGACCCGGCCTCCGGGCCCGAACGAGGCCCGTAGAATCGTGGCCGTAGTGAGAGAGAGGGAATGTCGATGGAGGGTGTAGGCCTGGCGTTCATCGTCGTGATCGTCCTTTTCGTGATCGGCTTCAGCCTGTATCGGCAGCGACAGAGGGCGGCGAACATCGATCTGGAGGACAAGTCCTGGTTGCGCACCGCACCACCTCTCGACGTGGAGCCGACCATCCGCACCGCCCCGGTCCGGGACTTCCATGTGCATGGCAACGAGGCGAGGGTGTCCTTCGATGTCCCGTTGCCGGACGTGGAGGACCAGGTGCTCAACGACCTGCTCGTCGACGAAGCCGTCGAGGTCGTCAGGGAGAAACGTCACACGCTCCCGATCTCGGATGTAACGGAGATCGTCGTGTTCGCCGGGAGGGAGGAGGTCCGGGAGATCGGTCGCACCTCGCTTCCCTCGCCCGGTCAGCTGCCTCCCCCGATGGAGAGCGAAGTCTTCAACCTGACGCACATCGCGCGGGACCCGTTTGCCTCCCAGTTCGAGGTCGACCACTCCGTCAGCTACGACACCGCGGTCAGGGTCCCATCGGATGAGCTGGGCCCGTTGCGCGACGAGCTCAAGGTGCCACTGGGCCTCGATCGGGGCCTGCGGGCCCGCGGGGTCGATCCCGATGTCGTCAGCGGCCCCGAGTTCGTGCTGGGCCTGCTCGAGTTGTTCGGGTACAAGGTGGCCGCGCAGGGGGAGCCAGACGTCTACATGGCGTCCAAGGCCAACATCAACACTTTCATCAGGACCGAGAATTACCGCCCGGGCGAGCATCCCGAGCTGAGCGAGCAGACGGTGCGCAAATTCGTGGCGGAGTTCGCAACGTCGGGCGCCGACCGGGGCATGCTCATCAGCGACAAGTACGGGCCATTCATCACGCACGACATCGAGGACAAGGACCGGCGGATCCGCTTCATCACCAGGGAGCGAAGTCAGGCGTTCATCGATTCGATGGCCCTCGGATGATTCCGTCCTGTCTCAAACCAGGCAGTGGGTAAGATGCGACCAAAGGAGGGCTAGATTTGTTCAGCGGATTGAGAGCCCAAGAACTTCTGATCGTTCTGCTCATCGTTCTATTGATCTTTGGAGCGAGGAAGCTGCCCGACTTGGCCAGGTCCCTGGGGGCCTCTGCCAAGGAGTTCCGCAAGGGCGTATCGGAGGGCTCCGAGGAAGCCGACGAGGCTCAGGCCTCGGAGGTACCGGCACCGGATAAGCCTGCCCCCGAGACGTCTGCTCCGGACGTGCAAAAAACGGACTAAGCGCTGGAACCCCAACGCGCCGTCGTGGCGTTGTTGAGCTAGCGGCTTCGAGATGGAGTCCGTCCCACTCACCTGGGAAGAGGTTGCGCGTGTCTATGGGCGGAAGATCTACAACTTTGCTTACCGGCTCACCGGTAACAGCGACGACGCCGCAGATCTCGTCCAGGAAGTCCTACTCCGGGTCCGCAAGGGCCTGGCCTCCTATCAGCCGGGCAGCTTCGAGGGCTGGCTTTGGCGGATCACGAGGAACGCCTTCCTCGACGAGGTGCGACGACGCAACCGTCGTCCCACCGCCCCATTGCCTGACGAGGTCGATCGCTGGGAGCTGGCCAGCAGCCCGTCCGCCGATGTCGAATACTCGCGGATCTCGATTGGTGACGACGTCCAGAAGGCACTTCTCGAGCTTCCCTACGAGTTTCGGGAGGCCGTCGTCCTCTGTGACATCGTCGGTCTTTCCTATGAGGAGATCGCACGTGCCGTGGCGGTCCCGGTGGGCACGGTGCGGAGCAGAATCCACCGCGGCCGGAAACTGCTCCGGGAGTCATTGATATGAGCCACGCCGGAGAGCAGATCAGTGCCTATCTGGATGGAGAGCTGGCCAGAGCAGAGATCGACCAGCTTCAGGCCCATCTCGCCACGTGCGGGAAGTGCGCTGGTGAATTGCAGGAGATGCAGGTGGTCCGCTCTGCGGTTCGTTCGCTGCCTCTGCTCGAGCTGCCACCCGGTCTGATCCCCGAAGCCGACGCCGAGGTCATTCCTCTGCGGCGGAACAAGGGATTCCTCGTCGGCGCCGCGGCTGCTGTGGTCGCCCTGGTCATCGCCATCGCGGCGATCGTCACCCCCTCGACGCCATCGGTCGCCCTCGAGGAGCTGAACAGCCGCTACGGGGCGCGCGCCTCACTCGATCCTGCCTTCGGGCCGGCCAAGGTGGTCGTGCCCGACCTGGGGGACATCCTGGAGTGAGACGAGCGATCGCTCTTGCTGTCGTCCTGGTCATGCTCCCGGCCTCCACCGCGCTCGCGGCCGATCTCGACGAATTGCTCGATGAGAGTCGGGAGGCCTCCTACACAGCCGAGCAGGCCATCACTTGCTCGACACCCGACGGTGCTCGCAACGCCGTCATCGAGTTGAGCCAAGCCAGTGGTGAGCTCCATGTTGGCGATCCGGTAGCACCTGACGTGGAGGTTGCATCCGGGTTCGGTGGCTGGACGCTGGTCCGCGAGGGAGCGGTGGTCAGCAGCGCCAATGTCGAAGGCGGCGGGGAGGAGCCTGAGCCCCGCTATTCCGTCGACGAAGGAACGGCAACTGAGTACCTGGGCCGCGCGGCGACGATGTACCGGATGACCGGTGACGGGGTGGTACGCGCCGAGCTGGTGTTCGATGTCGAGGCCGGCGCACTGCTCCGGGTCGTGACCTTCAATGCCGACGGGAGCGTCTTCTGCGAGCGCCGCTTCGTCACTTTCGACCCGGGCACGCCGCCGGCTGACGATGCCGAGCCGGCCCCGAGTGTCGAGCCCGCCGAGGGCGGCGTGGAGTCGAGTCTCCCGGAGACACTTGGGCATTTCGAGAGACTCGACGTCTACCAGGACGAAGAAGGATTCACCTTCGCCTACTACTCGGACGGGTTCTTCTCGTTTGCCGTGTTCCAGACCCCGGCCACCGTCGCCGCCGGGAGCGGTTCGCCGGTCATCGTCGGCGAACAGGCGTACATTCGGTCTTTCGGCGCCGGCAATGTCACCTATGCCTGGGAGACCCGGTCCGGCGGCATGGCGTTGGTAGGGGACCTGCCGCCCGACATGCACGAAGGTGTGCTCTCCGGTCTTCCCGCCCCTCAGGATCCAGGTCTGTTCCGAAAGCTGTGGCGGAATCTGTTCGGCGGGGCCGACTCGCCCCGGCCCCTGTAAAGGCTCAGCTCAGTCAGTCGGCGGTCTGTGCTCGATCACCCATGTCTCTGCTTGGTGATATGCGGCCAGGCTCGACTCGCCAAGATTGGGAGTGGCCTCCACCATCTCCACCGGGCCGGCGGCATGGACGTGCCCGGCGTGGGAGAACTGCTGCATGAGCGCCGGGTCGACGCCGCTCAGGTAGAGCTTGCCCTTCGCTGCCCGCAGGGATTCGGAGTAGTCGCTGAACACCTTGAAGGCGGTCGCCCCCAGCATCGTGCGACCGCGGAGGCGGAGCACGACCACGGGTGCAACGGCGCCGCCGATCTCGGGGAGGCGTGCCTGAAGGGTCCTTGCCCCGGCGTAGAACAGGCTGCCGTACACGTCGAGGAGAGTCACCGTGTGGCTGGACAGCTGCTGGGGAGCAGGCTTCTCAGCGAAAGATCCGGTCGGCTGCGGCACCAGCTCGACGACCCGCAGGTCGATCGCCTCTTGATTCAGCTGCAGAAGGAGCGAGATGATGACGCCCACCCCAACTGCCTGCGGGATCGACAGGACGAGGGTGGCGATGAAGGTTCCGATCAAGGCGATCCTCGAGGTGGGGCCGGTGCGGAGGATCGACTGGATCTGACCGACCCGGAACGAGCCGATTGCGGCGACGATCAGAATTGCGGCAAGGGTGGGCATCGCTACCACGCCGACGATTCCGGAGAAAAGGGCCAGGATCACCAGCATCCAGACTCCGGAGAAGATGCTCGCCCAACGCCCCCTAGCCCCGGCACTGATGTTCAGGGCGGTCTGGCCCACCGAGCCGCCCACCGCCATCCCCTTGAAGAATCCGGAGGCGATGTTGCCGGCTCCCTGGGCAATGAAGTCCCGGTTCGGATCGGACATCGAGCCGTCGCGGTTGGGCGCCGACTCGGCAACGCCGGACCCCTGGACCAGGACGATGGCGGCTATGGCGAAGGCGACAAGGATCAAGTCGCCGTTGATCAGGCTGATGTCGGGCAGAGCAGGTAGCGGGATTCCCTTGGGGATATCACCGATGTCTTCCACCCTGGCCACGCTGTCGATTCCGAGGACCAGGACAGTGGGTATGGCGAGGGCGATGATGGAGCTGTAGGGGGCCAGCTTGGTTCTCCCGAGGGCGATGATGAGGACGATGGTGCCCAGACCTGCGAGAAGCGACGCGATATCGATGCTGCCCGGGTGCAAGATCACATAGAGGCCCTTGGTCAATGAGGTGGCGCCCTCCGCGTCGACCCCCGTCAAGTCGGGAAGCTGGCCGAAGACGATGTTGGCGCCGACACCGGTGAGGAAGCCGATCATCACCGAATGAGAGACGAACCGGGTGAATCGGCCCAACTTGAGCACCCCGGCGAGCACCATTAGGGCACCGGCGAATATCACCAACAGGAACAATGAGCCCGGCCGGTCCTCAGAGGGGATCGTCGCGAGGAACGATCCCGCGGCCAATGCCGACGCTGTCGTGGTTGTGATCACCATGAGCCGGGTGCTGGCGGAGAGACCACCAGCTATCGGGCCGGCGAAGCTGGCGTAGAGACCGAACACCGGGCTCACCCCGGCCAGCACCGCCGAAGCCATGCCATCGGGAACACTGCCGATGGCCCCGGGCAGCCCGGCCACGGCCTCCTGTTTCAGCTCACCGGGGCCTGGTCGAACCGACCGCCACCATGCCTTCACCGGAGAGACGAGACGCGCCGTCACGTTTTTATCCTCGCAAACCGACGTTGATCGCGTCGGTGTACCCCATGAGCCACACCGACTCTTGTATCGCCTTCGGCCGCTGTCGGCCTCACCTGTTGTAGGTGATCGGGGGCTAGGTGATCGACTCCAGAGCAGGCAGATACGTGGCGAACGGGCGAGCCTCGCCCAGGACGTCTGACGCGATCACATCTCTGATCACGCCTTCGGAATCGAGGATGTAGGTCGTCCGCTTGGCGTAGCCAAACGTCTCGTCGAAGGTGTCATAGGCCCGGGACACCTCGCCATGGGGCCAGTAGTCCGAGAGGATCGGAAAACGGAAGTCGTTGTCCTCGGCCCAATCTCGGTTGGTAGCCCCGGCATGTGTCGTGATCATGACGACATTGGCATCGATTCCCTCGAAAGATGCCCAGTTGTCCCTGATCTCGCATGCCTCCGCTTCACAGGTCCGGGTGTGGGGGTAGGGCATGAAGACGATCATGGACCGCTTCCCCTTCAGGTCGTCCAACGAGATCGTCTCCCGCGTCTGGCTGACCAGCGTGAAGTCTGGGGCCGCCGTCCCGACTTCGAGCGGCACCGTCAGGTCCACCCATCCAGCAAGACACGCGCCGCCCAGGCGGTGGGGTCGCGAAGCTCGGCCGCGTTGGGCATCCGCGTGGGGTCCGACCAGAGGGTCTCGAGAGCGTCCTCTCCATAGCGACGCTCCACCTCCTGGTTGAACACGTCGCCGAGACGTGTCGCCTCGGGCGGGACCGGACCGACCCCGATCGTCGGGGCGGCCTCGGTTGTCTCCCGCGCCTCGTCACGGAGGTCGGTGACGGTGTCGAAATTCGGGGAGAGCTCGGTGATGGCCCGCCGGGCGAGGAGACGCCCACATCCTGAGATCGCCCCGAGGAAGGCCTCGAGCTCGAGACGTGGGGCCTCGGCCTCCTCGCCGCCCATCAGGCCTTCCAACCCCCCGGCGTCCTGGATCGCCTGCTCGATCGCCTCGGGATCCGATCCGCCTGACATCAGCCCGCTGAGCATGGTGGGATCGATCTTCACCGCATCGGCAAAGGCAGTGGCGAGGTGATGAACATGGTCATGGATCCATGGGAGCTGGGAGACCGCCCTGAATGCCACCTCGTTGGCCACGATCCACAAACGGATTTCCTTGTCATCGACCGAGCCAGAGAGAGTCATCGCCTCGATGTTCGGCACCACGACACTGAGGGGCCCGGGGTGGTCCTGGGGGAGACCGGCGTCGAATGAGGCGACCGCCCAGGTCGACAGCGAACCGACGAGCGATCCCACCTGCAGCCCGATGATCGCCGGCGCCAATTGGGCCATGAGAGGTGCGGCCGGGCCTTCGGAGCCCACCGATGAGGCGAATGGCTCGACCAGCGATCCGTAAGACTCGAGGTTCCGCTCTGCCCACCCGCGGGCATCCAGGGGGAGTACATCGGGTGCGGGAACGACCCGGAATGGGGCGATCTGCTCGATCCGATACTCGGCGAGCCGTGCCAGCTCCCTGAACTCTTCGGCCGCCCAGGGCTCGACCGGCTCCGTCTCCCCGGAAAGGTGGCGGGCGACTTCGGCCGCGAGCTTCCAATTGATCGGTCCCGGCTGATCGAAGAGATCGAAGAGTTTCGAGAAGAGATCGTCGCTCATGGGCGGCCGTCCAGCGTCACGGCGAGGTCGGCGGCGGCATCTGCACGCGTCACGGCGATGGTCACCGTCTCCCCGGCGCGTCTGGTGCGAAGCTCGGTGAGAAGTGTGTCCATGGAGGTGATGGGGACCTCATCGAGAGCCGTGATCACGTCGTTGGTCTGGCCGCCTCCGAGGTCATAGGCGGAGTCCGACGTCACGTTCGTCACCTGGACTCCGACCGGGTACTCCGCACCGTTCGCTTCGGCGAATGCCGTCTCGCCCTGGATTCCGAGCTGGGCATGGCTGACGACTCCGTCTTCGATGAGATCGTTGGCCACGTCGATGGCAGTATCGATCGGGATGGCGAACCCGAGCCCCTCAGCCCCGACATCGGAGACCGCAATCGCGGTGGTGATGCCCACGAGCCGGGCCGCGCTGTCCAGGAGGGCGCCCCCGGAAGACCCACGGGTGATTGGAGCGTCGGTCTGGATGAGGCCGAACAGCGTCTCGCCGGACTCCACCTGCAGCGACCGGTTGAGCGCACTGACGATGCCGTAGGTGACCGATGGCCCGCCCTCCAAAGCCAGAGGATTGCCCACAGCCACGGCTCGCTCCCCGATGATCAGAGATCCCGAAGACCCGACCTCGATGGGCGTCAGGTCGGGGCGGGTCACCCGTAGAACAGCGATGTCGGTGAGGTCGTCCATGCCGATGATCTCAGGGACCCAGCGGCCGCCGTCCGAGAACACGATGGCGAGCTCGTCAGCCTCGCTCACCACATGGTGGTTGGTGATGATGTAACCGTCCCCCGAGTACAAGACGCCGCTGCCGCCGCCTTCACCGAGAGCGCTTGAAGTCTCGACTGCGATGATGCTGGGGATCGCCCTCATCGCCACGTCGGTTGCGTTGCCGGCGTCGGCGATCACCGCCGGAGCGCTGGTGGGCGGGGGCACAGTGAGGCTCGGTGGTGGGGGGTTGGTGGGCACAGGCGGCTCTTCGAATACGCCGGTGAAGCCGAGAATCGCCAGCGTCACCCCCGTTCCGAGAAGTGCCCCGCCCAGGACGCCCAGCACGACCGTCCATGTGTCCGGCCGGGCGCGGGTCGGTGCCTCAGGGGGCGGCGGGAAGTCCTCGTAACCGTCGGGGCTCTCTTCGGGCTCCTCCCACAGCTGCGGCCCGGGTGGGCCGATGTCTGTCATAGGCTTGGGATTCTATGGATGCCGCCCGTCAACCGATCAGGGTCTCGGTCGCCGCCGACCCGATCGACATCGCCACGGTGGTCGAGGAGGTGGGCAGGACCGATTCAGGTGCCACGGTGCTCTTTCTGGGGACGGTGCGCGATCACTCCGGTGAGAGGTCGGGGGTCACGCATCTCGAATACGAGGTTTACGCAGAGCTCGTGGAGCCAAAGATCCGCGAGATCGTGGATGATGCGGCCGGCCGCTGGCCGATCCTGAGTGCCGTCGTGGAGCATCGCTCGGGCACGGTGAGCCTGGGTGAGGCCTCGGTGGCGGTGGCGGTGTCCAGCGCCCATCGCGAGGACGCCTTCGCCGCGGCCCGCTTCATCATCGACGAGCTCAAGACCCGTGCCCCGATCTGGAAGAAGGAGCACTGGCCAGGCGGCTCGGAATGGAGCGCGGGCTCGTAGACCTGCGAACCCAGGGTTGAACTCGGGGCGCTGGACCTCGCTCAGCGGTGGTGGGAACCCTGGGTTCGGGGATGGCCCAAATTTGATCGGTCCGGCAAAGTTCGGTTCCAGTCGATATTGTCCGGTCGTCTTTGAGGAGGACACCGGATGACGACCGTCCTGGAGCGAGCCGGCGCGCCGTCGGCTGACGTCGGTTTCAAGACACCGCCCGCCTGCGTCAGGGAGTGGGCTCGGGACTTTCCCGACATGGTGGCGATGCGGGAGAAGGACTTCGGGATCTGGCAGGAGATCACCTGGTCCCAATACTGGGAATCGGTCCTCGAAGCCGCGCACGGTCTTCTCGCACTTGGCGTCTACGAGGGCGATCGGGTGTCGATCCATTCCGAGGATCGTCCCGAGTGGGTGATCCTCGACATGGCCACGGTGGCGGTTCGGGCTATCACCGTCGGCCTGTACCCGACCAATCCCGCCGCCGAGGTCGAGTATCTCCTTTCCGACTCGGGATCCGTGGTGCATCTGACCGAGGACCAGGAACAGGCGGACAAGGTGATGGCAGTCATCGGTTCGCTGCCCGATCTGCGCAAGATCATCCACATCGAGCCTCGAGGCTTTCGCAAGTGGCGCGATGACGAGCGGTTCCTGTCCTGGGACGATTTCCTCGCACTCGGCCGAAGCCATCGGGAGGCCAACCCTGACATGGTCGAGCAGATCATGGCCCAGGCGACAGGTGAGGACGTGATCACCCTCGTTTACACCTCGGGGACGACGGGACCGCCCAAAGGCGCCATGCTCACCAACGCCAACTTCGCCTTCAACGCCGACGTGTTGATAGGGGTGGAGAATCGGACCCCGGACGGCAAGCCCATCGGTCCCGATGACCTCATCCTCACCTATTTGCCGCTGTGTCATGTAGCCGAGCGCATCTTCTCGACGTGGTCGTCGGTGTCGCGGGGGCCCTCGCTGAACTTCGCCGAGTCGATCGAAACCGTGCAGCAGAACCTCCGCGAGATCCAACCAACGATCTTCTTCGCCGTGCCCCGGATCTGGGAGCGGATCCACGCCTCGATCGCCATCAAGGGTCGGGACGGCACCTGGTTCAAGCGGTTTTGGTTCGGGATCGGGATGAAGCTCGCCAGACGCATCGGGGACCTCCGAGTGGCCAACGAAGGCGAGCACACAGCTCTGAGCCGGTTCCTCTATGCGATCGGATACCCGATCGTGTTCCGGGCGATCAAGGAGCGGATCGGCTTGCGCCGGGTCCGCTACGCCGCCAGCGGGGCGGCGCCGATCGCACCCGAGGTCCTGCGGGACTTCCTCGGGATGGGGGTGCCGCTCTTCGAGCTCTACGGCATGACGGAGAACTCCGCCGTCGCCACGTGCAACTTCCCCGGGGCCAACAAGGTGGGAACTGTGGGGGTGCCTTATCCGGGGACGGAGTTGCGCATCGACGAGCTGACCGGCGAGATCCAGACCCGGCATCCTGGTGTGTTCAAGGGCTACTGGAACAAGCCGGAGAAGACGGCGGAGGCGTTTACCGAGGACGGATGGCTGCGGACGGGCGATGTCGGGGAG
Organism: uncultured Acidobacteriota bacterium; assembly: GCA_963810465.1. Classification (GTDB taxonomy): domain Bacteria; phylum Actinomycetota; class Acidimicrobiia; order Spongiisociales; family ZC4RG35; genus JARDZU01. Next base: position 19,989 of record CAWENM010000016.1, read on the forward strand.
TGGGTCGACGGCACCCACGTCAAGATCGTGGACCGGATCAAGGACATCATCATCACTTCGGGCGGGAAGAACGTCTCGCCGTCCGAGATCGAAAACTCCTTGAAGGTCTCGCCCTTCATCAAGGAGGCGATGGTGATCGGCGACGGGCGCAAGTACCTCTCCGCCCTGATCGCGATCGAATCCGACGTGGTCGGAGACTGGGCCACCCGACGACAGATCCCTTACACCACCTACCGCGATCTGACCACCAAACCGCAGGTCATCGAGTTGATCCAGGGCGTCGTCCTCGAGGCGAACGAGAAGACCTCCCACGTCGAGAACATCCAGAAGTTTCGCCTCATCCCCAAGGAGCTCGACCACGAGGATGGGGAGCTGACCGCCACCCAGAAGCTGAAGCGGAGCTCGATGACCTCGATGTTCGGTGATTTGATCGAGGACATGTATCGGTCGTGACCACCGGTCTCGTCGTTCTGGCGCAAGCGACGGCGGATGGCAATGCCTTTGCGCAGATGCTCGTCGACGGGATCAGCTTCGGGGCCATCTACGCCCTTCTGGCCATGGGCTTTGTGATCATCTTCAAGGCGACCTCGGTGATCAACTTCGCCCACGGCGCCCTCACCGGGCTCGGAGCGTTCCTCGTCGTCGCCTTCGCCACGGTTCTCGATTTCCCGGGGCGATATCTCACGGGCCTCCCCGAATGGGCGCAGTGGACCGCCAATGTCCTGACTGCCTTCGTCGTCGCCGCTCTGTTCGGCGTCCTCATCGAGCGCGTATTTCTCCGCCCGATGGTGGGCGAGGCGCTGTTTGCCGTCGCCATCGTGACCCTCGGCATCGACATAGTGGTGAGGACCATCACCAATGACTTCATCGGGACCCAGCCTCGCCCGGTCGGTGCCCCATGGGGGCTCAATGTCATCGACCTCGGCTGGGTCATCATTGCCTGGTCCGAGGTGATCCAGATCGTTGTCACCATTCTCTTGTTGGTGGCGATCGCGCTGTTCCTGCGGACCCGGACCGGAGTGGCGATGCGCGCAACCGCCTTCGACCAGGAGACGGCCCGCGCCCAGGGCGTGAACGTGGGAAGGGTGTTCTCGGTGGCCTGGGCGATCGGCGCATTTCTGGCCGCAGTGGCAGGTCTGTTCTACTCGGTGTTCCCTCGCCGGGCCACCGGGGTCGACCAGGCCACGGCATTCATCGCGTTTCGCGCTTTTCCCGCCGTGATCATTGGCGGTCTCGACTCGATCCCGGGGGCGGTCGTGGGTGGCTTCGCAGTCGGAATCGCCGAGTCGGCGGCCAACACCTATCTGGGATTCGAGTTCCTGGGCAACGGCTTTCCGGGCATCGTCGGCTACCTGCTGATGATGCTCGTGTTGCTCATCCGCCCCTACGGCTTGTTCGGGACCCCGGAGATTCGCCGGGTATGAGCTGGCGCTCATCCCCGGCGTACCTGGTACCTGTTACTGAGTACTTGGTACAGCGCATCGGAGATGCGCTTTGAGAGGGCGCCCGCTCCTGTACACGTCGTACGAGACGGACCAGGGTCTGCTCAACACCACCTCGAAGAAGGTGATTCTCGGCCTCTTCCTCCTCGTTCTGGTTTCGATTCCCTTCCAGGTCATCCCCGGGCTGAAGTTCCTCGGCCAGGACGACTGGCTCCGCCTGCTGGCAACCACGGCCATTTTCGCCATCGGTGCCCTGGGGTTGAACATCCTCACCGGGCTCGCAGGCCAGGTCTCACTCGGGCATGCCTTCTTCATGGGAGTCGGGGCCTACACCGCGGTGTGGCTCGGGGGCCCTGTTGATGGCCCACTCCTCGGTCTCGGGCTCCCGATCTGGATCTGGCTCCCGGCGGCGGGGATTGTGGCGGCGCTCATCGGGGTGGCGGTCGGGCCGACCGCGGTCCGGGTCCGCGGCCTCTATCTAGCCATCGTCACTCTGGGCCTCGTCTTCATCGGGGACTACGTCTTCCGGAACTGGGCCTCCCTCACAGGGGGCGCGCAGGTGGGCCGGGACTTCCCAAGGCTCCAATTCCGGATATGGAAAGAGGAGCCTCCGCTGATCGACTTCACCACACCGAGCGTCTGGTTCGGTGTCGAGGTCCCGGGCATCGCCAAGACGTTCTTCCTCCTCGCGCTGCTCGCTGCTGCCTTCACCCTCCTGGCCAAGAACCTGCAACGCACACGCGTGGGGCGGGCGTTCATGTCGATCCGCGACCGTGACATCGCCGCCGAGATCATGGGGGTGAACGAGTTTGCCTACAAGCTCCTCGCCTTTGGGATCTCGTCGTTCTATGCGGGGATCGCCGGGGCCTTGCTCGCCTCGTTCCTGACCCGGGTGATACCCGAGCAGTGGAACCTGTTCCTCTCAGTCCAGTTCATCGCAATCATCCTCATCGGCGGCGCCGGCACCGTGAGCGGCGCCTTGCTCGGCTCGGCGTTCGTCGTCCTCCTTCCCAGGGTGGTGCAGAACTTCACCCTGTGGCTGCAATCCGTGGCCCTCGAAGGCGAAGGGATTCTCGGTGCCATTGCCAACGTGTTCATCGCCACGACGCAGACGGACTTCGGGCTGATCAACACCTTTGCGGGTGTAGGACCCGGGTTATCGGTCGCCCAACTGAACCTCGTCCTATACGGTCTACTGATCATCGGCTTTCTCATCTTCGAGCCGCTTGGCTTGTTCGGGATCTGGCTTCGCATCCGCAATTACTGGAAAGGTTGGCCGTTCACATATTGAGCGGTCACAAGGAGGGCTCTCGCCCTCACAAGAAACAGAGGAGGAAGGAACGAATGAGAAGAAAGCCCCAGTGGCTGGCTCTGCTCTTGGTTCTCGGTCTGATTGTCGCCGCCTGTGGTGACGGCGGGGGTGGCGACACCACCACGACCGCGGCCGCAGAGGAGGAGCCGACGACCACCGCGGCCCCGGTAGAGGAGACCACTACCAGCGCAGCAGAGGAAGGTGCGGGAGAGGTGGCCACCGACGTTGGTGTCGACCTGGAGGCGGGCACGATCACCGTCGGGCTCCTTTCCGACCTGAGCGGCCCGTTCGCCCCATTGGTCCAGGTCATCGTGTCAGGTCAAGAGATGTATTGGGCCGATGTGAACGCGAACGGCGGGATTGGCGATCTGCAGGTCCAGCTCGAGACCCGCGACACCGCATATGACCCGGCCACCCATGTCCAGCTCTACGAGGAGCTCAAGACCCAGGTGGTGGCGTTCGGTCACTCCACCGGCTCGCCACAGACCATGGCGATCAACCCGCAACTCCAGACCGACGGGATCCTGGCCATCCCGCTCACCTGGTATTCGGGCTGGTCCGACCCGGCGATCAACTCCAACCTCGTGCCGCACGGCGTGCCCTATTGCATCGAGGCAATGAACATGATCGAGTACCTGACCCTCCAGGCGCCCGATGCGACCACGATCGCCATCGCGTCGAGTCCCGGCGACTACGGCGAGGATTCGAACGCAGGCGCTCGGATGGCCGCGGAGGCGCTCGGGTTGGAGATCGTGTACGACGGCACCGGGTTGATCAACCAGGCAGACGACGCCACGCTGGCCGAGGTCGCCGGCGGAATCGCCTCGTCGGGCGCACAGCTGGTGTGGGTGACCACATCGCCGACCCCGTTCGGGTCGATCTACGGCCAGGCCCTGGCTGCCGGATTCTCCGGAGCCCTGTGGTCCGGCGCCGGCCCGACCTGGAACCCGGCCCTGGTAGGCCCGGATTCCCCGATCGCCGAGCCGCTGTCCAACGACTTCTACATCTCGGCGTACTACGCGCCGTGGGCCGCGGAGTCGGAGGGCAATGCGGCGGTGCGCGACCTGGCGACGGCCGCCGGGGCGCCGCCGCTCGACTACTACGCCGAAGGGGTCATCGAAGCAACGATCCTGCACCAGGCGTTGCAGGCCGCCTTTGACGCCGGGGACCTGACCCAGGCCGGGGTGCTTGCCGCGGCCAAGGGCCTCGAGTCGGTCTCCTTTGGCGGGCTGGCTCCCGACGAGACCTACGTCGGTGAGCCCAACGAGCGGGTTCAAAGGGCGCAGTTCATCTCGCGTCCCGATCCGGCGGGTCTGGCCGACGGCACGTCGACCGGATCGACGCTGGTGGAATCGAACTACACCTCGCCCATCGCCGAGGCGTTCGAGTTCACCGAGGCCTGCTTCAGCCTCGGCTGAGCAGGTCGTGATGGTGGCCCCCCTCGGGGCCACCATCACCTCCCAAGACCGATGTCATCGAATTGCTTGCAGTAGAGAATCTCGAGGTCGTCTACAACGACGTCGTCCTGGTCTTGCGCGGGATCTCCCTGGAGGTGCCCGATGGCAAGATCGTCGCCCTGCTCGGCACCAACGGCGCCGGCAAGACGACCACACTTCGCGCCATCACCGGGCTTCTCGACATGCACGAGGGCGATGTGACCAAGGGCGAGATCACCTTCGACGGGGAGGACATCACCGAGGAGGACCCGGCCGCGCGGGTTCGACGCGGGATCAGCCAGGTGATGGAAGGCCGGCGGGTGTTCGCCGAGATGAGCGTCGACGACAACCTAAAGGTCGGCGCGTACTCGAATCGCGACGCCAACCGCGTGAAGGAGTCGCGTGAGCGGGTCCTGACCCTCTTTCCCAAGCTCGCTGACCGGCGAAATGCGACTGCCGGCTATCTGTCCGGTGGCGAGCAGCAGATGTTGGCCATTGGCCGGGCACTCATGCAGGACCCGAAGCTCCTCATCCTGGACGAGCCTTCACTGGGGCTCGCCCCCCTCCTCGTCCAGGAGGTCCGGGACATCATCGTCGAGATCAACTCACAAGGGACCTCAGTGCTTCTCATCGAGCAAAACGCCAATATGGCGCTCGCCATCGCCAACTACGGCTACATCATGGAGACCGGGAAGATGGTGATGGATGGCGATCCGGCCAAGCTGCTCAGGGATGAGGACGTCAAGGAGTTCTATCTGGGGCTGCACACGACCGGGGAACAGAAGTCGTTCCGCGACGTGAAGCACTACAAGCGCAGGAAAAGATGGCTTTCGTGAAAGACATTCTTGATTGCCGGCCGACTTTGGCCGTTCGGCTCCGAGACGACCCGCTCCCGCGCGGCTGGGGGCCACGAGAAGCCGGGGAAAAACACCACTGTTCATCGGCCAAACAGACGCCGGTCGGCCGGGGCTGCCGCTCCACGGCAATACTTTTCTCATGAGCGGGAAGTTGCTGGAGCGTCGGGCGGAGCGTTCCGGGCCTAAATCGTACGACCATCTGCTCGAGGTGACCGACATCCATCTGGCCTTCAAGGGGGTCAAGGCGGTCGCCGGGGTGTCCTTTCACGTCGACGATGGCGAGCTCTTCGCAATCATCGGTCCCAACGGCGCCGGCAAGACCTCACTGTTCAACGTTGTCAACCAGGTGTACGAGCCGCAGTCCGGCGACGTTCGGTGGAAGGGCGAGAGCTTGATGGGCGTGAAGCCGAACGAGACGGCCGAGCGCGGAATCGCGCGGACATTTCAGAACATCGCTCTCTTCCCCCATATGACGGTGATCGAGAACCTCCTGACCGGGCGACACGTCCGGATGCGTAGCTCGTGGCTGGCGGGGAGTGTCTGGCTGGGGAAGGCGAAACGGGAGGAGATCGAGAACCGGGAGATCGTCGAGGACATCATCGACTTCCTCGAGATCGAGCAGTGGCGGAAATATCCCGTGGGATTGCTTCCCTATGGGATCCAGAAGCGGGTTGAGCTGGGGCGCGCCCTGGCGATGGACCCAGAGCTGCTCATGCTCGACGAGCCCGTCGCCGGGATGAACCTGGAGGAAACCGAGGACATGGCACGGTTCATCCTCGACGTCCAGGACGAGCTCGGCATCGCAATCATCCTCGTCGAGCACGACATGGGGTTGGTGATGGACATCGCCGACCGCGTCCTCGTAGTCGATTTCGGCAAGCCGATCGCCGAAGGAACCCCCTCCTCCGTCCAACAAAACCCCAACGTGGTCAAGGCCTACCTCGGGGAAGAGGTGGAGACGGCCTAGGACTTACCTGAGGTACGTAGCGCCAAATGTGGCGCTACTCCGACAGAGAATGACTTGGATTCCGGTCTCGATCTTTCTGTGTCCGTCCAGCGCCATATATGGCGCCATAAACCTCAGGTACGCGGTTACGGCCGCGGGTACTCCCCGAGCAACCTCCAGGCTCCGGGGAGGAGGAGGCCGGCGGCGGCGGCTTTGATGATGTCACCGAGAACGAACGGGACGACGCCGGCGACGACGGCCTCCGTGAACGTCATGTCGAGAAGGATCATCAGGCCGATCACACCGAAGGCATAGATGATGAACGACCCGGCGATGAAGGCGGTGAACATGGTGGGGAACGTCCGGTCCTGGCGTCGCTCGGCCATGAAGCCGACAAAGCCCGCGGCGACGATAAACCCGATCAGATAGCCGGCGCTGCCCTGTGCAGTGGCCGTGCTCCAGCCGGCGGTCCCCCCGGCATACACAGGCAACCCAACCGCCCCGGCCACCACATACACCGCTTGACCGGCTGCCCCCAGGGTCATGCCAAGGGCGGCGCCCGTCAGAAGGACGGCGAACGTCTGGCCCGTTACCGGGACCGGGGTGAACGGCAGGTGGATTTCCCATTGCGCGGCCAATGCGGTCAGGGCGGCGGCCCCGAACACGAGTAGCACAGAGTTGACGCGGGACCGGGGAACAACGCGTTGGGCAATGACTGCCGATGTCATCTTTATCTCCTACAAACCCGACCTCTGCCACCTTAAAGACCTAGGACCGTCGCCCGCAGCCCACCGTTACCCTTTCATCATGGAAGACCAGAAAACCCCCTCCGGCCCCCCGGGCCACCTCCCCCTGCAGGGAAGGAAAGAACGCGGATCTTCCTGGCCCCTCTACCTGGTCGGGGCCCTCTTTGTCGTGGGAGCTCTCGTTCTCGGTGCATGGAATCTCGAACTGCCCTACCTGGCCTTCTCCTCCGGCCCCGTGTCCGACGCCGCCGATGCGATCGTCGCCGACGAGGTCGACACCTTCCCCCCCGAAGGCGAGCTCCTGATGCTGACGGTGGTCAGTCAGGAGGTCAATCTGTTCGAGGCCATGATCGCCGGATTCGACCCTTCGATCGACCTCGTGCCCCGGGAAGCCTTTCGTCAGCCCGACGAGACCGATGAGGACTATCGCAAGCGGGTACTCCAGCAGATGGACGACTCCCAGACCCGGGCCATCACCGTTGCTCTCGAGCACCTTGGTTACGAGATGATCCCCTCCGACGTCCTGGTCATCGATCTCGTCCCCGATATCCCGGCAGCGGATGTCCTCGAGATAGGCGACTCTGTCGATTCGTTCAACGGGACCGAGATCGTCCGCAGCACCGATCTCACCGACCTGCTGGAAGGGTTGGAGCCGGGGGACGTGATCGATATCGGTGTCACCCGCGATGGGAAGCCACAGACTCTTCAGGTGGAACTCGCCGAGCGGGACGGTCCCGAAGGCGGGGCCATGATCGGGGTATCTGTTGGTGAGCTGAGCGAACCGCCGTTCCCACTGTCGATCGAAGCGGGAGACGTGGGCGGACCGTCTGCCGGGATGATGCACACGCTGGCAATCATCGACACGCTGACCCCGGGCGAGATGACCAAGGGTCACATCGTGGCCGGGACGGGGACCATCGCCTATGACGGCGCCGTCGGTCCGATCGGTGGCATTCGTCAGAAGGTCGTAGGGGCGGAGGCGGCGGGGGCGGAGTACATCCTGGTGCCGGCCGACAACTACGAGGCAGCCCTGACGGCACCCCGGAACTCCATCGAGATCGTGTCGATAGGGACCTTGCAGGATGCCATCGCTTTCTTCGAGGGCCTGGACCAGGCCTGACCTGATCGGCCAAACCCGGGCGAAATCCTGCCCGATCGGTATCTTCTAGTGCCGATGCCTTCTGACATCACCCCCGACGACATCCGGCGGGCGGAGTTCCGTGCCGTCCGGCGTGGCCTCGACCCAGATGAGGTTTCGAGCTTCCTCGAGCGCATCGCCGCCGATGTGGACGAGCTCGATAAGGAACGAGAGCGGCTCGCCGGCAAGCTCGGCGAGTACGCAGACCGCGATCTCGAGTCCGAATTCGAGAGTCTCGGTCGCGAGGTGGCGGCGGTGTTGCAGTCGGCCAAAGAGGCCGCCGACTCGATGAGGGAGCGGGCGACGATGGACGCAGCACGCTGGCGGTCCGAGGCGATGGAAGAAGTCGAGGCCACGCGCAAGGAGGCCAGGAGCGACGCCGAGGCGCTCCGCGGTGACGCCTGGGCGACGGGCACCGAGTTGCTCAATCAGAGCTCGGCTGAAGCGCGTCGCATCCGTGGCGAGGCCGAGCAAGACGTGCTTTCCGTCATGGGAGAAGCGGAGCGCGAGGCTCATCGCCTGACTTCGACGGCTCGACGCGAGGCCGAGGACGTCATCCGGGCCTCGATGATGGATTCCGAGAAGCTCGCTTCTGAGGCGAAGAAACGTCACGACGACCTGATCGAGCAGGCCTACCGTCAGGCGGAGAGCGCCCAGGAGCGAACTCGCGCCCTCGAGGAACGGCGCGAGGAGTTGATGCTCGAGCTCGAGACGGTGCGCTCGACGCTGAGCCGGCTCGAGGGGTCGCTGGAGGAGCGTCGGGAGGATCTTGATCTCTCCGCGGAATCGACGAGCGTGAAAGTCGTCCCAGCCCGTACGGAGCCCGACGAGGAGACGTGGCAGTTGGGGGAGACCGTGAGGATCATCCCCCCCGCCGAAAGGCCACCCGGCCGATCCTCGAGCACCATCCTGGACCAGCCCCCACGTCCGGCGAGAGAGGTCGAGGAGGAGTTTCGGGACGATCCCTTCGACGAGCCTGAAGACGAGGAAGAGCCGCTGCCGGAGCCATCCCCGCAGGAGATCGACGAGCCAGAACCGGTTGAGCAGGCGAGGGTCGAGCCTGAGAGGGAGCCAGAACCCGAACCTCAACCCGGTCCCGACGATGTGGGCGCTCTGTTCGCCTCACTCCGGGGCACACCGGGTGCGACGATCACCGTCCACACCGCCGCAGCCCGTCCCGAAGTCGAAGAAGTCGAAGTGGAGGCGGCCCGGCCGGTGATGAGCGCACCACGCAACGAGGTCATCGAGGAACGGGACGCCAGGCTCTTGCCGATCACCAACCGGGCGCTGCGAGGGGTGAAGAAGGCGGTCACCGACGCCCAGAACGTAGCCCTCGACAGCCTGCGTCTCGACGACACATGGCACCCTGAGAGCCGGGTTCTGGCCGAGATGATGCAGGCCGACTTGAAGGGCCTCTGGGCGGAGAGCTATTCGGCCGGTCACACCGCGGCCGAGGAGATGACGGGCTCGAAGCTGAAGCGGAAGGACACGCCTCCCTCCAACGCCGCAGAGACCTTTGGTGACGACCTGGCCGGAGCAGTCTCGTCCGCCCTTATCGATGCCGGAGACGGGCAACGCGAGAAACAATCGGCGACATCCAGGGTGTTCCGCGGCTGGCGCACCGACGAGGCGGAGCGGAGAGTGCGCCAACTCGCACTCGTCGGCTACCACCGCGGCCTGGTCGACTCGGTGGGAGACCAGAACGTTGTGGAGTGGGTGGCCAGCGGCACACCGTGCAGTGCCTGCCGCGGGGCCGCCGCAGAGCCCGAGTCGCACCTGCCGCCCGTGCATGCCGGGTGTGAATGCACGCTGGTGTACACCGGCGGGTAGTAAGTACCGCCACAGAAACAAGCACGGGCGAACCGTTACCCTCACCGCCAATGTTCACGAGGGTTCCAACCGACTACCGGTCGGATAGACGGCGGCCTATCACCCTGATCCTGATCGCCGTCGCGGCGCTGTATCTCGCCCTGACCGCACTCGGAACGCTCTGGACCGATTACCTCTGGCTGGATTCGATCGGCTTCGACGAGGTGTGGCAGCGCCGGTGGGGCCTTTCGATCCTGCTCGGCGCAGTGGGCATCGCTGTGGCCTTCCTCGTCCTATGGGTGAGTCTTCGCCTGGTCGACCGAATGTCGCCCCGATGGGCCCCATTCGACCTCACCGAAGAAGAGGAGATGATCGAGCGATTCCGGGAGTGGGTCGAGCCGCGGATCCGCCAGATCCGCTTTTGGCTGACCGGCGGGCTCGCCGTTCTCTTCGGACTGACCGTTTCCTCGTGGCGGGATGAGGTCTTTCTCTTCATGAACGCCCAGGATTTCGGGACTCTCGATCCGATCTTCTCCCTCGACGTGGGGTTCTACATCTTCCGCCTGCCTTTGTTGGAGACGGTCACCGACTGGGTGTTCAACCTGCTCGTGCTGGCCACCGTGGTGACGGCCATCGGCCACTACTTCAATGGCGGTTTGCGTCTGAGTGGGCGGCGACTGACCGCCACCCGCCGGGCGAAGACCCACATCTCGATCATGCTTGCGCTCATCGCCTTGGTCCGGGCGGTCGTCTATCGCATCGACATGTACGAGCTTCTCTTGTCAGACCGGGTGGCGACCCAATTCTTCGGGCCCGGGTTCACTGACATCACGGCACGCTTGCCGGCCTATCGCCTCCTCATGCTCGTGGCCGTGCTTGCGGCGGTCCTCTTCATCGTCAACATCTTCCGCCCCGGATGGAGCCTGGCCCTCGTGGCCGTCGGATCCTGGCTGGTGGTGGCGATCGCGGCCGCGGTCATCTACCCGGCCATCATCCAGCGGCTCCAGGTGAACCCCCAGCCCCAGGCACGTGAAGGCCCCTACATCGAGAACAGCATCCAGTTCACCCGGGAGGCCTGGGGGCTGGACGAGGTCGAGGTGCGGGACTTCGCGGCGGCCGACGATCTCGAGGTGGCCGATATCGAGGCCAACCAACTGACGATCGACAACCTGCGCATCTGGGACCCTTCGGTGCTGCCTCGCACATATCAGAGCTTTCAGGAACTTCGGAACTACTACACGCTGTCGGTGGTCGACACCGATCGCTACCTCAACGATGGAATTCCGACCCAGGTGATGCTGGCGGTACGCGAGCTCGAGGAAGTGAACCTGCCTCGTGATGACTGGCTTAACCAGCGGCTTCTGTACACGCACGGATTCGGGGCAGTGGTCAACGTGGCCAACGAGGTGGCCGAGGACGGGCAGCCGAACTTCCTGCTCAGGGACGTGCCTCCCCAGGCGGCGGTCGAGGCCTTGGAGCTCGATGAGCCCAGGGTCTATTTCGGGGAGACCTACCAGGAGGGACGGCCGGTGATCGTGCGCACCGGTGAGGAGCCCCAAGAGGTCGACTTCCCGCTGGCGGACGAGCAAGGGTCCGCATACAACGAGTACGCGGGCGACGCCGGTGTGACGCTGGACAGCATCTGGAAGCGAATCGCCTTCGCCTTCCGTTACCGGGACCTGAACCTCCTCATCTCGGGCGAGGTCCGTCCCGACAGCCGCGTGCTCGTCGAGCGGAATGTGAGCCACATCGTCGAAAGCGTGGCGCCGTTTCTTCATCTCGACGACGACCCCTACCCCGTCATCGACAACGGTGAGATCCTGTGGGTGGTCGACCTCTACACCACCTCGTCGTCATATCCCTATTCCCAGCCGCTGGAGCCCGAAGCCATTGGCCGGCTGGCCCGGTCCTCCGATCTTCGGCCCGGCATCAACTACATGCGCAACTCCGTGAAGGCGGTGGTCGACGCCCATGACGGGCATGTCACTCTCTACCTGGTCGACACCGAGGACCCAATAGCGCGGGCCTGGAACCAGGCTTATCCGGGGCTGTTCACCCCGTTCAGCGAGATGCCGGAGAGCCTCGTCGAGCATCTCCGCTACCCACAGGACCTGTTCCGGGTCCAGGGTCAGCTCTATCTCGAGTACCACGTCACCGATCCCAACGAGCTCTTCAGTGGCAACGACGCCTGGTCACTGCCGGCCGACCCAGCCACGATCAACCGGGATCCGGCGTCGCTCGGAGCCGACCTGCTCTTCGGCGACACCCGTGACCAAACCACAGGCGAGCTGCGTTACCGGGCCGAGATCCTGCCGTATTACCTGTTGACCAAGCTGCCCGGCGAGGACGATCTGTCCTATCTGCTCCTCCAACCATTCACGCCCCGCGACCGACGCAACATGTCTGCCTTCCTCGTTGCCGACTCCACCCCCGGCCGGTATGGGCGGCTGATCGACTACAGGATGCCCCAGGGTCAAACGGTCGATGGGACTGAGCAGGTCGGTCAACGCATCGACCAGGATGCCGAGATCTCGTCACAGTTCACTCTGTGGGACAACCAAGGATCGGTCGTGATCAAAGGTGACCTCCTGGTGGTCCCGATCGAAGACTCGATCCTGTACATCCAGCCAATCTTCCTCGAAGCGGAAGGGGGAGGTATCCCCGAGTTCCGGCGTGTGATCGTGGTCTACCGAGACCAGGTCGAGTGGTCGGAGACCCTGGACGGCGCACTGGAGCTGGTGTTCGGGGAGGGTGACGATCCGTCCGAACCGTCCGAACCTACCGAGCCCACTCCCGACGGAGGCACCGTCGAGGAGTTGTTGGCCCAAGCGGCGTCAGCGTTTGCGGCAGCCGACCAGGCCCTGACCGCAGGCGATCTGGCTGAGTACCAGCGTTGGGTGGACGAGGCCGAGCGTCTCATCGAGGAGGCCCAGGCCATCCTGGCCGATGCGGTGGAGGCCGGGAGAAAGGTCCCGGTCTCCTAGCTGATACACCTGTTGGTGTATGCTGGTGTAGATGAGCAGGACCAACATCGAGCTCGACGACGCGCTGGTCGAGATGGCGATGCGTCGTTACGGGCTCAAGACAAAACGCGAGGTGGTCCAGCTCGCCCTGGAACGACTGGTCGGAGGGGTCATGACCAAAGAGCAAGCGTTGGCGATGGAGGGATCGGGCTGGGACGGAGACCTCGATGAGATCCGCGGCAAGGTGATCATCGAGGAGTGGGATTGACCACCCTGGTCGACACTTCGGCTTGGGTCCAGTTCCTGAGGAGCACCGGGTCTGACATCAATATCCGAGTGCGATCGATGATCGAAGCGGGTGACACGCTGGCCACGACCGATGTGGTGATCATGGAACTCCTTTGCGGCGCCGGCTTGCCGGACCACAGGAGTCGGATCTGGGGTCTCATGAATCGATGCGTGATGTTGCCAACCCGTCCGTTGTTCGACTACGAGATCGCCGCCGAGCTCTACAGCCGCTGCCGCAGGGAGGGTTTCAACCCCGCCAACACCAACGACCTCGTCATCGCCTCAGTCGCCATTGGGAAGAAGGTCCCACTCCTGGCGGCCGACAGCGACTTCGAGCGGATAGCCGCGGTGTCCAGTCTCCGGCTCGCCGCAGCCTGACGCATTCCCGACAGGGCCCGGCGCCCTCCTACACTGGCCCTCTCCCCTCCAGGAAGAACATGGCGAAAGACGAAGACGAATACATACGGATGAGGGGCACGGTGCTCAAGATGCTGCCCGACTCGACCTTCGAGGTGCAGTTGGAGGGTGGTCTCGAGCTCCTGGCCAAGCCCTCGGGGCGGATGCGTCGCGGGCGTGGCATCCGGGTCCTCCCCGGCGACACCGTCGACGTCGAGGTATCGACCTACGACCCCACCCGGGGTCGCATCGTCTGGCGCTACCGCTAGACCGCGAGCGTCCTCAACAGGCCGCTCGCCTTATGGAATCTGTCAGGGTCCTCCGGCATGATGGCGCCATGGAGCTGGCTATGAATTTGGTGGCGGGGGCTGCTGCGGTGCTGATGATCCTGGTCGGGGGCTACGCCATCGCCGCCATCTGGTGGGACGATCTTTGAGCTGAGGCCCACGATCGGGAGTAGTTTCCCGTTGTGCGTCTCAGCAACATCATCCTCCGTGTTTCCGATCTCGGGGAGTCGGTTGCTTTTTGGCGCGACCTGGTCGGACTCGAATTGAGGTGGTCCGGCGACGAGTTCGCATTCTTCGCCATCGGCGACAGTCAGCTCACCCTCAATCAGCCTTTGGTCTTCGAAGACGAGACATCGAACACGGAGATCGTGTTGGAAGTCGAGGATGTGCATGCCATCGTCACGGAGATGCGGGACCGGGGCGTCCCCTTCGAAGTCGAGCCGAGGGCGGTCACTTCCGACGGGGAGCGCACCTTGTTCGCCGCCCATTTTCGGGATCCGGATGGCCACGTGGCCAGCATCACCGGCTGGGTCGAGGGGGCGGATTAGAGCCGGCTGGGTGGCAGGGCTAGATGTCAGGACGCGCCGGAGGGCGCCACCGGGATGGCGCCCTCCAACAGCTACCGGCGGCGTCAGCCGGCAGCAGTCGTGGTATCGGCCGGCAGGGTGGTTGTCACGCCATCAGCCGGGTCGGTCGGGTCGGTCGGGTCGGCGCTGTCACAGGCGGCAACAGCCAACGCCAGAGTTATCGCTGCTGCGATGGTCTTCGTCTTGCGCAGTCTCCGGTCCATATGTCCTCCATTCCAGGGACACGTGTCGCCCGGCCCGCCGGACGCCCACGCGACAAGCTCGTCCCCTACCCCTGGAGGCCAAGTCTTAAACCGGATTTCTCCATGTCCTTGCCGTCCTAGTTGGCGGTGTAGGCGCCATCGACCAGGTAGTAGCCGCCGGTGCAAAAGGAAGCCTCGTCGGACCCGAGGAACGCAACCAGGTCGGCCACTTCCTGGGGCTCTCCCAAGCGTCCGATGGGGTGCATCCCGGCGATTGCTTTCAGACTGTCCGCATCGAGGTTGTCCGCCAGCAGAGGGGTGTTGATGAAACCGGGGCCGACCGAATTGACTCTTACTCCCTGAGCCGAATACTCGATCGCAGCTGTTTTCGTCAGACCGACAACGCCGTGCTTCGCCGCCACATATGCCGGTGAATTGGCGAACCCGACACTGCCCAGGATCGACGCCATGTTGACGATGGAGCCGCCACCAGACTCCAACATGGCCGGGATCTCATGTCTCATGCAGTAGAAGACCCCGCTCAGATTGACCGCGATCACTTGCTGCCAGCTGTCGATTGGATATTCGCCGGTGAGGGCCTGAGCGCCTCCTATGCCGGCGTTGTTGACAGCGACGTGAAGGCCACCGTAGGTCTGGACCGTCTGTGCCACCATCGCCTCGATCTGCTCCGGCTTGGAGACGTCGACCTCGACGAAAATCGCATCGAGGCCCTCCGCTCGGATCGTCTCGGTCACTCGGTCCCCGCCGTCTTGGTCGTAGTCGGCGACGACCACTTGGGCCCCTGATCGGGCAAAGGTCAGGGCACAGGATTCTCCGATCCCCGATCCGCCACCGGTCACCAGAGTCACTTTGCCCGTGTAGTCATGCTGCCCCATTTCGGTCTCCAATCCTTTGTGCAGTTCGACGATGTCGATGTCTCCGGGCAAGCCGGACGCCTCATAGGGCCGATGGACATTTGTCACCCGGTGACTTGGTCTTACCCCTGATGGGGACCCGAGCAACCAATCCTCAGGCGGTAGCTTCGAAGCGTGACGACGAGGTCTGCCACCGACCGGGCGCTCTGGACCGCGCTTCTCCTGGGAGGGGCTGTGGCCATTGCGATCGGGGTGTATGGATCGGTTCACGACCCCGCCGGTCAGCAGACGATCTCTCTTTTCTTCTCCAACACCCTCAGCTTCAAGGCGTGGACGACGACACTGATCCTGTTCTTCGCCTGCGGTCAGTTGTACTCGGCGCTGCGAATGTGGGGCAAGGTGAAGATCCCCAAGGAGATGCCTTCGTGGTGGGGTGATCTCCACCGACTCTCCGGGACGATCGCCTTCGCCCTCAGCCTGCCGGTCGCCTTCCATTGTCTCTGGGCACTGGGGTTCGAGCCCGACTTCACCGAGCTGCGTCGCTTCGCCCATTCGGTCCTGGGTTGTCTCTTCTACGGCGCCTTCGCGGCCAAGGTGACGCTGGTGCGCTCCCACGAGACACCCTCTTGGTCGCTGCCCGTTGTCGGAGGAGTGGTGTTCACGACCCTGGTCGCGATATGGCTGACCACCTCACTCTGGTTCTTCACCACCGTGGCCTTTCCGGGGATCTGATGTTCGAGCGTTTCGTCAACGGTTTTCAGCTCCTGGTAGCGATCGCCACGGCGGTCACCGTGATGCTGCTTTTCACCGTCCCGCCGACAGGCGCCGAACCTGCCGAAACCCGTATGGCCTCGGGCAGCGAACTGTTCACTTCCAACTGTGCGGGATGTCACGGCCCCGCAGGCGAGGGTGGGGTCGGGCCTCCGCTGGCGGGCGGGCTGGCCCGTTTCGACTCGATCGAGGAAGTGGTGGGCTTCGTCTCGACCGGAGTCCCAGGGCGGATGCCCGGATTCGAGACGCGTCTCAGCCCGGAGGAGATCGATGCCGTTGTCGACTATGTCTGGGCCGACCTGGCCGGTCGGTGACCTATTGGCACAAACCCGATGCGGTCGTACACTTGGGTCAACACCTCGACGCGGGGTGGAGCAGTCTGGTAGCTCGTCGGGCTCATAACCCGAAGGTCGCGGGTTCAAATCCCGCCCCCGCTACTCCAGGAAAACCCAGGCACCGCCTGGGTTTTTCTCTTGTCTGCGTCCGGCCGTGGAGGAGCCTATGCCGGACGCCATCCCACATCCATCCCACAGGAGCGTGCCCAACCGCTTCACATGGGTGCCTAACCGCTTGCATCGGGGCTCAGGCCAGCCCCGGATTCGGTGGCTAGCTGGGCGGCGTAGAGCGATTTCGTTCCAACCCGTCGAGGATGAGGTCGAGGCCGAACTCGAATTCGTCGTCGAAGCTGTATCTGTATGTGAGGGCGTGTTGGTACATCGCAGCGAGATGCGGGTAGTCGTCCATAGTGGTCTGCTCGAGGGTGGATCTTGCCGTCTCGGTGGCTTCTTCTGAGGTGTCGAAGGACAGGCTGATCTCCTGGATGACCTGTCCGTACACGTAAGAGTCGAGCAGCGAGAAGGCGTGGGCGGCATGTTCCATGGGGAACCCTGCGGATCGCAGGTTCCCGAGTATGGCGTTGAAGTAGCGCAGGGAGGTGGGGCCGGTGGCGGTACCGGCCTCCAGCAGTCCGATCGCCCATGAGTGGCGGGTGAGCACTTCCCGCGCCGAGATCGCTCGGCGTCTCATGGCGTCTTTCCAGTCGGCGCCCTCTTCCGGAATCTCGATCCTGCCTATGACCAGCTCGAGCATGCCTTCGAGTATCTCCTCTTTGTTGGCGACGTGCTTGTAGATCGCCATCGCCTCGAAGCCGAGTTCGGTGCCCAGTCGACGCATGGTGAGGGCGCCGAGTCCGTCTCGATCGGCGACATCGACCGCGGCTTGGAGGACCCGTTCCTTGGTCAGTGGTTGGCGAGGGGCGTTGGCTTCCGATTTCACGATTTGATTAGTTTACTAAGTAATCGTAGAGTGTACAAAGTAATCCGATTCATAAGAGGAAGAACATGCGAAACGCGACGAGATCAGACAAGGAGCATCGACGAGGGTTGGAGGACGCGCCGGAAGCCTGGAGCCGGGCCCTTCGAGACCGGGTCGTCGGCGCCGCGGCGATCGCGTTCGGAGCGTCGGTGGCGATCGAGAACGCGGTGCTGGCCCGAGCGGGGGCCCCTGCCTTCGGGGACCCGATCGAGGAGGTGCTCGCCCACTACCACAACCGCGGCGCGGTCGCGATCGCGGTCGGCCTGGTGGCGGTGTACCTCCCGCTGCTGCTCGTGTTCGTCACCGGTCTCCACGGGCTCGTCGGGCGTCGCGGGGGTGCAGGCGCGGACTGGTCGCGCGTCGCGGTCGCCGCCGGTGCGACCTTCTCGGCGATCTTCGCACTTGTCAACGTTCTGCAGATCGGGCTCGTGCTCTCCGCCGGCGGCCTCACTGAGCCGAGCCCCGCGTTCGAGCTCGCCTGGCAGGTGCACGCAGCAGCGTTCGCGCTGGCGCTGCCGGCGCTCGCGACGACGTTCATCGGCGCTGCGCTGGCGGCGCACGCGAGCCGGCTGACGCCGCCGTGGCAATGCCTGCTCGGCGTGGCCGGCGGAGCCCTGCTGCTCACCGCCGGAGTGGGCAGCCTCGCGATCGCGGACGGCTCGGCGCTCCTGTTCGTGGGGCTGCTTGGCTTCGCCGCGTGGCTCGTGTGGCTCCTGGCGACCGGCGTGCGGCTGGTCCGGGCTCGAAGCAGCTGACCGTCCTGGCAACGGATTTACCTACGACCGAGGAGGAATGATGGGAACCGAGATCAAGGCAGCCGCGCTCGCCGCAGCGCTTGGGCGTTCTCCGGGGGAGCGATCGCCGATGCGGTCGGCCACCGCAGGCACACCCCCGGCTGACGACTCACGGCAACGAGACAAGCCTGTCAATTGCAGGAGCACGGACCGGTTTCTCTGAGCCATGGACGAATTGTCACTACAACAAACGCTTTCGTCCACCCTTTCGAGCGTCGGGATCCGCTGCACCGGGATCAAGCAGCTTGGGTATGGTGTCTGTCGGCGAACCGCCTCGTCTCACTCGCTGATCGGGTCCCCATGCGATCCGACATGGCGCGGGGGAAGGTGACTGGATGTCATCGGCGGTCGGAAGGACTAGACGATCGCATTGTCGACGTGTCTGTCCCCGGTCGAGAGAGCATGGGTCTCCTCGAGGGGATCGACGCGCAGAGGAGACAATGATGACCCGTCAGCGACAGCTCAAGTCCCTGGTCCATTCCCGTATGAACCGCACCGGCGAGAAGTACATGGTTGCCCGCCGGCATGTTCTCAACGCTCGCCCGAGCTCCGAGTACGAGCTCCGAGGAGGCAGCGATCCCGAAACGTCGGCGTTTGCCAACGCCTTCGCCAACCGTGGGATCGCGGATCCTGTCACCGGACAGCCGATCTCCGAGGGGCTGGTGCTGGGTGTTGGTGGTGGCCTCGGGGCCGGTTACATCCTGTGGGAGTTCAACGCCACGAAAGGCACCGATCGCAAGGTGGTCACGATCGGGTACCGCAACCAGTGGCAATACCCCGACAGGTGGTACGCCAAGGTATGCCAACGCCTCGGCGTGGCCGTCCAGAAACACGAGACCACTAGCGCCGCCAAGGCCCGGGACCTTCTCGATCAGGCACTCGACGATGGCATCCCGGCGATTGCGTTTGTGTCGACAGCCGACCTGCCCTACTGGCATCTTCCAGCGGAGCAGTCCGGATGGTGGGGCTCCCCGATCACCGTCTACGGCAAAGAGAGCGATCGCTACCTGGTTGACGACCGGAACACGGGACGACTCACCATTGGAACAGACGACCTTGCCGCGGCTAGATCACGCATCCCGTCCTACAAGAACCGCCTGGTTGTCGCCGACCCGGCTGCCTCCGAGCTCGACGAGGAACACCTTGTTGCTGGGGTGCGAGCCGGTCTCGAGGAGCAGCTGGCACATCTCAGTGAGAAGTCGACCTCGTTCTCGCTGCCCGCATTCGACAAGTGGGCCAAGATGCTTACCGACACCAAGAACGCCAAGTCCTGGTCCAAGGTCTTCGCGGACGGCGTCGGTCTGGTCGATGCGTTGGTCTCAATCGGTGAGCAGGTCGATGACCGCGGGCTGTTCGGAGGAACCCTGCGCCGCCAGTACGCCGAGTTTCTCGATCATGCGGGGCAACTCATCGACATCGACCTGTCTGAGCCCGCCAGCGCATATGCGGTTGCGGCAAAGCGTTGGCTTGAGGTCGCGGCGGTGTGCCGCTCCGTGCCGGCCGTGGATGAGGCGTCCCGACTGAGTCGGGTACGCCGCAATGCTGTCGAGCGGGGCGACATCGGCGACGACGCGGCTCTCGAAGCAGCGGAAGGGATCGCCGGCGTTCTCGCCTCAACTGACCCAATCAGCCCAGGCGAGATAGCGGACCTGTTCTCCGACCTCTCCGAGGCGATCCGCGCAGCCGTCAACGCCGAGCGAGATGCCCTGGAGACGCTGCGCGTAGCCATGACATAAAGGCCGGGGCCGGTGGCCATCAGAGAAGCCCCCGATCGCCAGGGGGCTTCTCCATATCGCCGGCGTGTTCGGCTTCCCGGTCAAGAAACCCGCGTGCCCTCGGTCTGGTAACCCCCTCCCCCTGGGTAGACCCACTCTGCGGACAACGTCTTGCCGTCGCTGCTCATCCTGGAAATGGCGTAGGCCGGGGAGCCCTTGTCGCCAGCCCAGATCTTGACCGTGTCGTCGTCGAGCGGCTCGTAGGTGTAGTCGAGCGTGTTGCCCACACTGTCGTAGAAACGAGACCGAATCTCGGTGTCCGGCTCCTCCATGAATGGCCGGTTGTGTCCGATCACTTCGAGTCCCCGTACGGTCTGGCCGTCCTGGACCAGGTCGACGTGCTGGAGGAGGAAGTAGCCGCCCTCCATCCACTCATAACGGATGGTTCCTTCGGCGCCACCGGTGAGCTTCCAGGTGCCCACAAGGGCGTCCAATGACTTCAGATCGGTGGCCGGCTCGGGGATCGGAGGCATCTCGTAGCTCATGGTTTCCTTTCCGTAGATGTTCGGCTTGGAAAGTACCGAGGCCCAACTGAACTGTCTTGAACATATTTCACCTACCGGCGCCGTGATCCATGGCGAGCCGTTTGGCTGGGGTGGCGTCCGGGGTATCGAATGCAGATGAGAAAAGTTGCGAACGGGCCGATCGAAAGCGCTCGATCACCGCGCACATCCGGTGGGCCATCCGTGCTCCTGCGTGAGGTGGTCGCCCGTGAATACGCCGGATTCAACGACGCGACCGCTCCCAAGGGAGGGTTTGTGTTGCCGGCCGCTGCCAGCGTGCCCGTGATCGTCAAGATCCAGGATTCGGCTTTGCGGCCACCGGTATTCGTCAACGGGCCGCACGACGTTTTCACCACAGTCGCCGGCGCCTGTGCTCCCTCCTATCTCGAACTATGGCTGGCGCCATTGGGCGCCTACCGGATCCTCGGTCTGCCTCTCGACAAGTTGCCTGGTCAGCCGGTGGATCTAGTCGACGTGCTCGGATCGGATGGTCGACGTTTCGGTGAACAGGTTCGCGATCTCCCGACGTGGCAGCAACGGTTCGCGCTCGTCGACTCGTTCCTACTGGAGCGTATGGATCAGGGCCCTCGACCTTCCCCTGAAGTCAGTCACGCTTTGACGATGTTGGTGGAGAGTGATGGTCGGCGACCGATTGGCCAACTGGCCGCCGACACGGGGTGGAGCCACAAACATTTGATCACGCGGTTCAAACGCCAGGTCGGCATGACGCCGAAGATGGCCGCCCGTCTGATCCGATTCGAGAGCGCACGTCGCCGCGTTGCTGGGGGCCTCGGCTGGGCCCGGCTCGCCGCCGAGGCGGGTTACGCCGATCAGTCGCATCTCGTGCGCGAGTTCCGGCAGTTCACCGGTCTCACTCCGACTGCCTTTGCGGAGGGAAGCAAGCAGGGTTAAATCCGTCCAAGACTCCAGGCGTCGGTTCTTCGTACCGTGGTCCTGTGAGAACACCTACGAGGTCCGGGCCGTTCTGGGATGGAGTGGAGGGGCGGTCACCGGTACCGCCGGCGGCCCGAACGCTCGGCTTCGAGTTCATCTCCTCCTCCGAGGAGTCGATAGAGGTCGCGTTTCACGCGAGCCAGGATTTCACCACTCCTTTCGGCGACGTGCTCGGAGGATTCCTCGCTGCGATGCTCTACGACACCGTCGGTCCGGCTGTGCTCTCCACTCTTGGCGACGGAGAGTTCATCAAGACGCTGGACCTCTCCACCCACTTCCTCAGGCCGGCACGTCCCGGGCGGCTCATCGGCCGCGCTCGAATCCTCGAACGCACCAACGACATCGTCGTTGTCGAAGCCTCACTAGCCGACGAGGACGTGACCGTTGCAACCGCCACGGCCACGATTCTCATAGTTTCGATCGAGACCCCGGATGCTGTCGGGGGTTGACCGACCTGGAAACGCCTGACTGATTCGACACAGGGTCTGCCAGGGTATGTGACAGGGAGGGGGCCTCGACTGGCCGCCGAAGTGAGCCGGTCGCGGCGGCGCTGGAGGTATCGCAATGACAGAACATGCGGTCGTAATCGCAGGTGGCGGCCCGACCGGGCTCATGCTGGCGGCCGAGTTGGCCTTGGCGGGGATCGACGCTGTCATCGTCGAACGACGCACAAGTCAAGATCTCGACGGCAAGCGAGCCGGGGGTCTTCACTCGCGCACGATCGAGGTGCTCGATCAGCGAGGCGTCGCGGAGCGCTTCCTCGCGGAGGGCCAAACGCATCCGTTCGTGGGCTACGCCGGGACCTTCCTGGACATAAGCGACTTCCCCACGCGCCACAACTACATCCTCGCGCTCTGGCAGAACCGGATCGAGCCCATCCTGGCCGGCTGGGTCGACGAGCTCGGGGTCCCGATCCTTCGTGGACGCGAGGCAGCGGGGTTCGCCCAGGATGAAACCAGCGTCGAGGTCGAGTTGTCCGACGACACCACCATCCGAGGCGAGTACCTCGTCGGGTGCGACGGAGGACGCAGTCTGGTTCGCAAGACCGCCGGCATCGAGTTCGCTGGGTGGGATGCGTCGGCCAGCTTCATGATCGCCGAGGTCGAGATGGATGAGGAGCCGGAGATCGGCATGCGGCCCGAGGGTGGTGGCATCGGTCCGGTCAATCGGGAGGAGGGAGGAGGGCCGTACGGTGTGGTGCTGCTCGAGAAGGAGATCGAGCACGCCAGCGAGCCCACGATGGAGGACCTCAGCGAGGCGCTCATCGGCGCCTACGGAACGGACTACGGGGTGCACCGCCCCACTTGGATCTCCCGATTCACCGACATGACCCGGCAGGCCGTGTCCTACCGCGAAGGACGCGTGCTGCTCGCAGGCGATGCCGCACACGTCCATGGCCCGCAGGGCGGTCAGGGCCTCAACACCGGTGTGCAGGACGCGGTGAACCTGGGATGGAAGCTGGGCCAGGTGGTCAACAGGACCTCGCCCGAGAGCCTCCTGGACACCTACCACGCCGAACGGCATCCGGTCGGTGCCCGGGTGTTGCAAAACACCATGGCGCAGGTAGCCCTCGCCCGTATCGACGAGCGCAGCCAGGCGCTCCGAGCCACCGTGCTCGACATGCTCAGCATGGACGAGCCGCGCAGGCGCATCGCCGGGATGATCTCCGCGCTCGACATCCACTACGACCTCGGAGAGGGGCACCCGCTGCTCGGGCGGCGCATGCCCGATCTCGACCTGCACACCGCCGACGGTCCCACGCGTGTCTTCGCCCTGCTGCACGACGCCCGGCCCGTGCTCCTCGACCTCGGTGGCCCCGGCGGCTTCGACATCGCTCCATGGGCGGATCGTGTCCGGTTGGTCGAGGCCAAGAACGACGGTGCATGGGAGCTCCCGGTCCTCGGCGAGGTTGCTGCGCCCCCGGCGGTGTTGATCCGACCTGACGGGCATGTCGCCTGGGTGGGAGATCTCACCGACTCAGAGCTGCCGCGAGCACTTACGACCTGGTTCGGTGCGGCGTCATCCGATTGAAAACGAGTGTCCCGCCCCAAGCGAGCAGGATCGAAGAAGCCATGGTCCTGACACTGATTTAGGGTGAGTCGCATGCATGAAGCCGACAGCCACGACTTGATCCGGGTGACCGGGGCCAGGGAGAACAACCTCAAAGACATCAGTATCGAGATTCCAAAGCGCCGGCTGACGGTGTTCACCGGGGTCTCCGGATCGGGGAAGAGCTCACTGGTCTTCGACACGATCGCCGCCGAATCACAGCGGCTGATCAATGAGACCTACAGCGCCTTCGTACAGGGCTTGATGCCGACTCTGGCACGGCCGGAGGTGGACGTCCTCGACGGCCTGACGACAGCAATCATCGTCGACCAGCATCGTATGGGCGCCAATGTCCGCTCCACAGTTGGCACCGTCACCGACGCCAACGCCATGCTTCGCCTTCTGTTCAGCCGCCTCGGTGATCCGTACATCGGGCCTCCGCCCGCGTTCTCGTTCAACATCCCGACCCGCAAGGCGAGCGGCGCGATGACTGTCGACAAGGGCAAGGGGGAGCGGATCACGGTGCGCAACGTCGTCTACCACGGCGGAATGTGCCCGCGGTGTGAGGGAATGGGCATGGTCAGCGACATCGACCTCACCCAGCTGTACGACGAGGACAAGTCACTCGCCGAGGGCGCCATAACCGTTCCCGGCTACAAGGCTGGCGGATGGTCGGTGCGGTATTTCACCGAGTCCGGATTCCTCGATCCTGACAAGCCGATCAACAAGTACACCAAGAAGGAGCTCGACGACTTTCTCTACAAGGAGCCGACCAAGGTCCGGATCAACGAAATCAACCTGACCTACGAGGGACTGGTCTCACAGATACAGAAGTCGTTGCTGTCCAAAGATGTCGACGCCATGCAGCCGCACGTCCGGGAGTTCGTGGAACGCGCGGTGGCGTTCACGGCGTGCCCCGACTGTGAAGGCACCCGGCTCAACGAGGCAGCCCGATCGTCGAAGATCGCCGGCAAGAGCATCGCCGACCTCTGCGCCATGCAGATCAGCGATCTCACCGAGTGGGTTAGGGCGCTCGACGAACCATCGGCGAAGCCGTTGCTCGGCGCAGTGCAGGAGACGCTCGATTCCTTCGTCGAGATCGGCCTCGGCTACCTCTCCCTGGACCGTCCTTCGGGCACGCTGTCGGGCGGTGAGGCACAGCGCACCAAGATGATCCGCCACCTCGGATCTCCGCTCACCGATGTCACCTACGTCTTCGACGAGCCCACCATCGGCCTCCATCCTCACGACGTGCAACGTATGAACGACTTGCTGGTCCAGCTGCGCGACAAGGGCAACACGGTGCTCGTTGTGGAGCACGAGCCGGAGACCATCGAGATCGCCGACCACATCGTCGATCTGGGCCCCGGTGCGGGGACGGCTGGCGGCGAGGTGGTTTTCGAGGGTTCCGTTGAGGAGTTGCGGAGCAGCGACACGCTGACCGGCAAGCATCTCGACGACCGGTCAGGCGTCAAGTCAGAGTTCCGAACCTCGACTGAGGGCCTCGAGATTCGGAATGCGAATCGGAACAATCTGCAAGATGTGAATGTCGACATCCCGCTCGGGGTGCTCGTTGTCGTCACGGGTGTCGCCGGGTCGGGCAAGAGCTCGCTCGTCCAGGGCTCCATGCAGGATGAAGCGGGTGTCGTCTTGGTCGATCAGACCGAGATTCGCGGGTCGCGGCGCAGCAACCCGGCGACCTACACCGGGATGCTCGACTCGATTCGGAAGGCGTTCGCCAAGGCCAACGATGTGAAGCCGGGGCTGTTCAGCCCCAACTCCGACGGTGCCTGTCAGAACTGCAACGGCGCCGGTGTCATCTACACCGAGCTGGGCTTCATGGACACGGTCGCCACCACGTGCGAGGTGTGCGATGGCAAGCGGTTCGAAGCTGCAGTTCTGGAATACGAATTGGGCGGCAAGAACATCAGTGAGGTATTCGAGATGTCTGTCACCGACGCGGAGAAGTTCTTCTCCGAAGGTGAGTCCAAAGTGCCAGCCGCCCACGCCATCCTGGGACGGATGTCGGCTGTGGGATTGGGCTACCTGAGCATCGGGCAGCCGCTGACGACACTCTCGGGTGGCGAGCGCCAACGGCTGAAGCTGGCCATCCACATGGCGGAGAAGGGCGGGACCTACGTCCTCGATGAGCCGACCAGCGGGTTGCATCTTGCCGATGTCGAGCATCTGCTCAGTCTTCTCGACCAGCTCGTGGAATCGGGGAAGTCGGTCATCGTGATCGAGCACAACCAGGCAGTGATGGCCCACGCCGACTGGATCATCGACCTCGGTCCTGGAGCAGGGCACGACGGTGGTCAGATCGTGTTCGAGGGCACACCGGCAGATCTGGTCGCAGACCGGTCCACCCTCACCGGTCAGCATCTCGCCGACTATGTGGGATCGGCGTAGAGCCAGCCGAGGGATCCGCCGGCCGGACATCCCAGTTGTGAGATCTAGGCTGGAAGTGTGAGCCTCGACCTGGACGAGCTGCGTCTCTTGCGTCAGGCCCGGGACCAGATGGACCGCGAGTACGCGGAGCCGCTCGATGTCCCGGCGCTCGCCCGCACGGCGGCGATGTCGTCCGCCCATTTCAGCCGACGCTTCCGCGAGGCCTACTCGGAGACGCCGTACTCATACCTGATGACCCGGCGGATAGAGCGGGCGAAATGGCTGCTGCGTATCGGTGACCTATCTGTCACAGAGGTCTGTATGGCGGTCGGCTGTACGAGCCTCGGCTCTTTCTCGTCCAAGTTCACCGAGCTCGTTGGTGAGACGCCGAGTGCGTACCGCGCCCGCGACCATGGAGAGCTGGTGGGCGTTCCTTCCTGCCAGACGATGGTGGCGAGCCGGCCACGCAAAGACCGGCGCCCAGAGGCGGAAGCGAGCAGTTTTGGAGAAGCAACTGTCGCCACACCCTCGTAGGGTTCGTCCCATGAGCGTTTCACTAAGCACAGTGCACATCTACGTCGACGACCCTGACGCCGCCCTCGGCTTCTATCGAGACACCCTGGGCCTCACGGTGCAGGACGAAGTCGAGAACGAGGGCTTCAAGTGGATCACGCTGGCCACCGAGAGCCAGCCCGACATCAAGATCGTGTTGTCCCAGCCGCACGCAGGCCGGTCGCAGGAGGACGGAGACACCCTCGCGGCTCTGCTCGCCAAGGGTGAGCTGCCAGGCCCGTTCTTCCGCACCGATGATCTCGATACGAC
The DNA here is from genome assembly GCA_963810465.1 of uncultured Acidobacteriota bacterium. Lineage (GTDB taxonomy): Bacteria > Actinomycetota > Acidimicrobiia > Spongiisociales > ZC4RG35 > JARDZU01. The sequence continues at coordinate 46,623 of CAWENM010000016.1, forward strand.
GTTCGACAAGACCGCCGCAGCGCAGGGTGTCGAGGTCCTGTCAGAACCTGCAGATCAGTTCTGGGGTGTCCGCGACGCCGCGGTGCGGGACCCTGCGGGCAACATGATCCGCATCGAGCAGGGTTAGAACGGCTCGGCTGCCATGGATCGGGCCATGTCGGACACAGAATCGCCCCCGAATGAGTCGACGCAGGTGATCAGTTGGGGTGAGTTCGCCAAAGTCGAGCCCGACCTGGCGCGGTTCGGGGCAGACCGACTGACGGCAGCACCCGCATATCTGGCGACGATTCGTCGGTCGGGGGCGCCTCGAGTACATCCGGTGACGCCGATCTTCGCCGGCGCCGGCGCCGGCCTGTTCCTGTTCATGGAGCCGACCTCACCCAAACGGCGAGACCTGCTGGAGCGGAGATTCTTCGCCTTGCACAGCGGGGTCCCGGACAATGAGGGCACAGGTGGCGAGTTCTCGGTCAGCGGCCTCGGGCTCGCCATGGACGATCCAGAGATGTGGTCCGTCGTGGCAGACGCTGCGGGCTATGAGCCGCCCGACCGCTACGTGCTATTCGAGTTCCACCTCAGCGAGGCCCGATGCCACGGGTACGGCGACGTTCCTCTGCCCTCGACGCGGCGCTGGTCGGTCGGCTGAGACCGCGGCTGGTGACCGCTCAGGTGAATCCGGCGGCGATCTTCTCCGCAACGGCCACCACCGGGAAATGGATGTTCCCCCGCGGACAGGTCGGGAAGAGCGAGCTGTCGGCCACTACGAGGTTCACGGCTCCGTAGACATGGCCAGAGGCGTCGGCGACGGCGAGCGGATCAGCGGAGGGTCCCATCTTCGCCGTGCCCGAACAATGGTTGGTCGTCACCGAACGCTGCCGGACCAGCTCCTCCAAGGACTTCCGATCGCTCCACTCCCAACGTCGTTTCCCGGTTGGTTCGATGACGGCGGCTAGCTGCGAGGACGAGTGGATCTCCATGGCCATCTCGATGCCGTCGCACATCCGCTCGAGATCTTCTGCTTCCGAATAGTGCCGATGTTCGACATGGGGAAGCGCGGTCGGATCTGCGGATGTGAGCGAAACGACGCCTACAGAGCGAGCGTTCACCATCGAGACAGCCAGGCCGATTACCCAACGCCCCAGATCGTCGTCGAAGCTCTGACCGTTGTAGATGTGGCAGTCGATCTCTCCAGATGACCTCGAGGATCGACTACGTGCCATCGCCTGTCCCTGGATCTTCCCGCCATACACCGCCTCCGGGACGATCACTGCTTCCGCGACGTCGATCGCGAACGGGTGATCGAGCAGGTTCTGGCCGATACCGGGAAGATGCTGACGTACCGGGATGTCGAGCGCGCGGAGGTCTTCTTCATCCCCGTACCCCGAGCGGTTCAAGATCCCGGGGGTGAAGTAGGCGCCCGCAGCCAGTACCACCAAATCGGCGTCGATCTCGTCTCCGGTGCTCGTGATGATCCCGATGGCACGTTCGCCGGCGAAACGCACGCGGTCGACCAGAGTGTCCGTCTGGATTGTCAGGTTTGGCCGATCGCGGACCGGCGTCAGATAGCTGAGCGCGGCGTTGAGCCGATTGTCGGCGACGATGTTCTTTGGTACCGGGCCAACGGACGGCATCTGTTCCCGGGCACCATTGATGTCCTCGACCTTGCTCAATCCCAGGGAGTCGGCGGCTTCGGTGAAGGCGAGGTCCCCTTGCGACCAGTCGGTCGCCCGCCATACCTGCACCGGGCCCTCGGTTCCATGGAGTGGGCCCCCGAGCGGGTCGGACTCGGCTCGCCGGAAGTAGGGCAGTAGACCGTCGAACCCCCACCCCGGGTTGCCGAGGGCCTCCCAGCCGTCGTAGTCAGCCGCCGAGGCGCGTATCCAATAGCAGGCGTTCACTGCCGACGACCCGCCGAGGACGCGGGCTCGGGGGAGGAAGTTCCCGTTTTCAGCATCGTGGAGCCCCCAAGAGTGTGAAGTCAGGGGCTGCTGTTGAGGGAAGAGGAGGTCCGCCGGCCAGTCTGCGACATCTGGTCCATAGTCAGGCCCGGCCTCGACCAGGAGCACTGCTCGGTCGGCGTTGTCGGTGAGCCGATTTGCCAGGACGGCGCCGGCAGGCCCGCCGCCAACGATCACAACGTCAAACCCATTGCCAGTCGCCAACGCTCCGCTCTCCTCTCAGTACGTCGTTCTCAAGACGCCGCGATTATGACGGTTATATCCCGAGGAATCGGTCCCGACCGGCGACCAAAGCGCTGATCTTCCGGTCGGCCACCGAGCGCTGGAGCATCCAGAGCCCGCAGTCGGGATGCACCCATCTGACGCGGCCCGGGCCGAACGCCTTGACGGCCTTCTCGATGCGAGCTGCGACCTCATCGGCCGTCTCGATGTGGTTCACCTTGATGTCGATCACACCCACACCGATGGCGACGTGGTCGCCAACCTCGATGAGGGCATCGAGATCGGAGTCTGGTCGGTGGGCGAGCTCCAGAACCAGGTGATCGGCGTGGAGCCCGTTGAGGAAGTCGACGAGCGATCTCCAATCGCCCGACTGGACTGTCTGGCCACCGTAATTGCCAAAGCAGAGGTGCACGGCGCTCTCGACTTCGATGGCGTCGAGGATCCGATTGATGCCGGCCTGGGCAATTGGCGCGTGCTCCGGGCTTCCAGGCACGTTCGCCTCATCCACCTGTACGCAAACGGCGGGGAGGTCGGGCACCTGACGTGCGAGGCAGTCGGCAATCGCCATCGTCAACTCCTCGATGTCGTTGTAGTGAGTGTCGAGGAGCATGCGCGCCAGCATGAAAGGACTGGTGAGCGTGAACTTGAGCGGGCCATCCGCAACCGACGCCGACCGCATGCACGCGCCTGGCAGGTCGAGCGTGCCTTCGGAGATCTCATCCTCGACAACGCCTGCCGGTTTGCGTCTGAATCCGGTCTCGGACTTCGCAAGGAATGCTTGGCTGTCAGTTCTCCCGATCTCGGTTCGCACGCCGCCCATGCGGGTCACGAAATAGTCGATCATGCCGTTCGTCTCGGCGTGATTGGGGTCGAACCGGTAGAGCTCTCCATCGGTGGGTAGGTCGATCCCGGCGCGCTTCTGCGTGTGGATCACGGCGGAGGTCGCGTCTATCAGAGCCTGCTCCGAGGAGGAGGCGAGCATCCACCCTATAGGTGAGTACGACCCCACAGTCGTTGTGAGGATCTCCGGTTCCGACGGCAGTTGCGTGGGGTTCATGCGGCGAGACCGTACGCGACAAAGTGGACCTTCCGAATCCGCGCACCTTGAGGTTCAAGGTACATTGTGCTTCTATGTATCGTATCGAAGAACTAGGAGTGCGGTTGTGAACATCGACAAGGACTTGGTGGCAGCGTCGGCGACGCCGCTCGTATTGGCGATCCTCACTGAGAGCGAGAGCTACGGGTACGCCATCCTGAAGCGGGTCCGGGACATCTCGGACGGTGAGCTCGAGTGGACCGATGGGATGCTCTACCCGCTGCTGCATCGTCTCCACCGGCTGGGCTACGTGACCAGGGAGTGGCGGATCCCGTCCGAGGAACGGCGCCGGAGGTACTACGCGATCACCGATGAGGGTCACGCGGCGCTCGCGGAGCACAAGCGGCAGTGGGTGACCGTGGCGAAAGCACTGGGCGACGTTTGGGGCGGCGGCAACCTGCTGCCCTTGGCCTTCGGGAGGGCTTGAGCATGAACCAGCTGGAGCTGGAGATCGAGGAGTGGCGTGCGTTCGTTCAACAGAGCCCGGCGGTTGATGGCCGTGACCTGGAAGAGTTGGAGGATCATCTCCGGGATCAGATCGCCGACCTGATGGAGGCTGGTCTCACCCCCGACGAGGCATTCCTCATCGCCGTGAAGCGTCTTGGAAGCATCGACGAGCTTTCCCGAGAGTTTGCCCGGGAGAACAGTGGGCGACTCTGGCGTCAGCTCGTTGTCCCCGGGGCGAGCGACCTCGAGCAGCCCGGGCGCTGGTGGCGTCAGGCGCTGGTGTTCGCCATTGCGGCCGCGGTCACGTTCCAAATCGCCTTCGTGGCGGCGGGAGTCCCGCCGCAGCAGTCATCGTGGCTACTCCGGAACGCCAGCCTTCTCGTGCTGCCCTTCCTGGCCGGCTACTTCGCCGCTCGGCGCCGGCTCTCCTGGAATCAGATCCTGGTCACGGCTGCCCCGTTTGTGATTGCCGCTGTTGTCATCAACGTCTACCCGTTCATCGACGGCGGATCGACCGAGCTGCTGGCGGCGACGCATTTGCCGGTCGTCTTGTGGTTCGTCGTCGCCTATCCCTACATGAGCGGCGTCACCAGGTCGCACGAGCGGCGCATGGACTTCGTCCGATTCACGGGCGAATGGTTCATCTACTACGTGCTTATCGCGCTCGGTGGGGGTGTGCTCATTGGGCTGACCTTTGCCATCCTGGAACCGGCCGGCGGCGATCCAGATCAAATCGCCCAGTGGGTTCTGCCATGGGGGATTGCGGGGGCAGTCATCGTGGCGGCGTGGCTCGTCGAGTCGAAGCAACGGGTCATCGAGAACATGGCGCCCGTGCTCACCATGGTCTTCACGCCACTTTTCGCCCTGATGCTGGCCATCGCCGCGGTGGTCTACGCGTTGACCGGGCTGGGCGGCGCCTTCAATCGTGAGCTTCTCGGTGTGTTCGACGCCCTGATGGTGGTGGTCCTGGGACTCGTTCTGTACGGGATCTCGGCGCGTGAGGCGTCGTCTTCGCCGGGGTGGATGGATCGGATCCAACTGGTCGCCGTCATTAGCGCGCTCGTGCTCGACCTGATGGTCCTCGGGGTGATGGTGTCCCGGATCGGCGAGCTCGGGTTCACCCCGAACCGGACAGCAGCTCTCGGCCTCAACCTCGTCCTGCTCGTGAGTCTCGCCGGCACTGCGTGGCTGACGACGAGGTTCCTCACCGGGCACGGCACTTTCCACCGGCTCGAGCGCTGGCAGACCACGTATCTGCCGGTGTTCGGTGTCTGGGCCGCAGCGGTCGTGGTCGTCCTCCCGCCGCTCTTCTCGTTCAGCTGACCCCGTCTCTTCGTTGGAAAGGAACGAACATGACAAGCAACATGGCATACCGAACCGCGATCGCGGTCGCCATCGGGGCCGCACTCTTCCTCGTGTGGGGGATGGCGGCCCTCGGTGTGATAGGCATCGAGGGTGACCCCGCTGACCTGATGTACTTCGGGGTGCTCGCCATAGGGATCAGCGGCGCCATCGTGGCGCGCTTCCAACCGGACGGCATGTCGCGTGCGATGTTCGTCACTGCGGCCGCCATCGTCCTGGTCGGGGTGATCGCGCTCCTGCTCGGCAAGCAGGAAGCGGAGTACAGCTCGATGACGGAAATCCTCGGGTTGTCCGCGATGTTCGCCTCGCTGTTCGCAGGGTCGGCCTTGTTGTTTCGCACCGCTGCGAGGGAGCCGAACACCTCCGCCCCGGCATCCCGAACCTGATTGCCGCGAACCCGGGGGTTCTGGACTTCGCTGAGCGGTGCCTGCAACCCTGGGTTTGCCGTTGATCCAGGCCGTTTCGCTCAGCCGGAGGCTTCCTCTGACTGGGGAGAGAATGTGGCAAACGACATCTCGGCTGCCGCCGCGATCTCGTCAGTGGTGTCGGTGCCCGACGCCTCCACCGCCGTGATCCAGGCGTGCACGGACTGCTTGGAGAGCTCCAGTGCCTCGGGCGAGCCGGCCGCGGCGATGGGGTCGTCGACGACACCGTGGAGATATAGGTCCACTGCCACGAAGGCACCACTTATATGAGTCAGCCCTGATATTCCCTTGACCAGGTGAGCCCCTGACTGTTTGCGCGGCAGTCGCAACATGCCAATAATACAAACGATTGCGTGAGGCGAGGTCGGACCTTCGTTCTCGCAACGCCGTAGAGGCGAGAGGAGTGCACCGACGATGGCTGACGACAAGTATCCGCACCGGGTGGGTTGGATCGGGACCGGTCGGATGGGCGCTGCCCTGGTCGCACGGCTTCTCGCCTCCAACGTGGATCTCTGGGTCTATAACCGGACCCGGGCCAAGGCGGAACCACTGGCTGACAAGGGAGCAAAGCTCGTCGACTCTCCAGCCGAGCTCGCCGACCGTGACATCGTATTCACCATGGTGGCCGGGCCTGAGGATGTGCTGGAAGTGACGCTCGGTGACGAAGGCGTTCTCGCACAGGCGAATAGTCGGCCTCAGATACTCGTCGACTCGACCACGATCGACGGCCCGACCTCGGAGACGCTCACCGAACGTGCGGGAGAGCTGGGCACTGCGGTGTTGGCGGCACCGGTATCGGGCAATCCAAAAGTCGTCAAGGCCGGACGGCTCACATCGGTGGTGTCCGGCCCGATCGAGGCATACGAGACCGCTCTCCCGTACCTCGAGCTGTTCGGGCGAAAGGTCACTTACGTCGGAGACGGAGACGAAGCCCGGCTGGTCAAGATCTGCCACAACCTGATGCTCGGCGTGGTGACGCAGTCGATGGCCGAGATCACCCTGCTAGCGGAGGCGGCTGGGGTCTCCCGTTCCGACTTCCTCGATTTCCTCAACGACAGCGTGATGGGCTCTACTTTCACCCGTTACAAGACGCCGGCTTTCGTGAACCTCGACTACACGCCGACCTTCACCTGGGAGTTGCTGCGAAAAGACTTCGAGCTGGGTCTGGAGGCCGGCCGACTACTCGACGTTCCCCTTCCGACGGCCGCGTTGGTGCATCAGATCGTCATGGAGGGAGTCGGGCGGGGTTATGGCGACCAGGACTTCGCGTCCATGCTGTCCCGGCACGCCGAGGGCACCAATGTCACCCTCGAGTCCGAGAACAAGGAAGTCTCCGACGGTCTGAGCTGACTTCCCTACCCCTGCAGGTACCTGCCGAGGTAGGAGAGGACACCAGCGATCGCTTTCTCCTGTACCTCGTTGACCTCGTACTCGCCGTCGGGCCCGCGTTGTGGATAGACGTAGCCGTGTAGGTCGTGGTCCCAGCTGACCCACTCGACGGGCTTGCCTGCCTCGGCCAGGAGGTCGTAGCTGGTGCGGAAGATCCCCTGGAGGTGATCGTCTTCCCGGCCCATGACGAGGATCGGTGTCTCGATCGTGGCGATCCGCTCCGTCGCCTTCGCCATATCGATACGTGATCGCACCTTCTCGGTCTCGATCATCTGCATCTCCTCGATGTTGCGAAGACCGGTGTCCGGGTCGACAAAAGCCGTGTTGTCCGGGCTCAAGGCGAGGAACTCATGTGAGGCGGGCTCGGAGGCGACCGCGGCCGCCAGACCCTGATACTCAGAGGCGATCTTGAGGACCATCTCGCCCCCGTGACTCATCCCGATGAGACCGACCCGGTCGGGGTCGATTCGCGGGTCTTGCTTGAGCTGCTCGACGACGGCGATCTCGTCTTCGTACTCGAGGGGAGATCGGTTGAACATGTCGCGGCCCTGCCGTATGTCCCGGATGAGATGCCCGCCGTTCTCGTAGCCGAGCTCGACCTCGGTGCGGTAACGGATCCAGGCGCACGCATACCCCTCTTCCAGCAATCGGTCCATGATGTAGCCCCGGTTGGCGACGGCGTCTCTGATCCAGGCCATGCCCCCTCCTCCATTGCCGGAGGCGAGCAGCACGAGGGGATGAGGTCCGGGTCCTGCTGGGATTCGCAGTCCGATCGGGGCGTAGAGGCCGTCCCAGGTCTCGACGTACTTGAGCTCGACCGGGATGTCGGAACCCGCTACTTCCTCGATGATGGTGACGTTCTCTGGATCGATTGCCATGATCGCCTTTCGATGTCGCGCAAACGTTATGGCAGGAGAGTAGATGCCGACAGCGCGGCCCACACCGTCGCCGGTCGCAGCGGCATTTGAAGATCCGTGACGCCGTACGGGGCGAGGGCGTCCAGCACGGCATTGACGATCGCAGGAGGCGCCCCGATGCAGCCTGCCTCCCCGGTGCCCTTGACTCCGAGCGGATTCGATGGCGCCGGATGAACCAGCCGCTCCGACGTGATGGGCGGAGCATCTCCGGCTCGGGGCAGGGCGTAGTCCATGAGAGTCGAAGTCAGAAGTTGCCCTTCGTCCGAATACTGGACCCCCTCGTATAGCGCTTGTCCGATCCCCTGCAGGAGAGAGCCGTGTAGCTGGCCTTCCACGATCATCGGGTTGAGGACGTTCCCGCAGTCGTCGACCGTCACGAGGCGATCGAGCCGCACTTCTCCGGTCTCCAGGGCGACCTCGACGACGGCGACATGGACGCCGTAGGGGAACGTCTGAGCGCCGGGCACGAACCATTCCTCTTCGCTCAAATCGATCCCGCGGTCATGAGCCGCGGCCGCTACCTCCGCCCACGCCATCTCCGTGCCAGGCACGCCGGCGATCGAGAACGCGCCGTCGGCGAGCACGACGTCGGCCGGTGACGCCTCGAGGAGCTCGGCCGTCAAATCGATGGCTCGCTGGCGCACGACATGAGCCGTGCGCCAAATGGCCGCGGCTCCGATCTGGGCCGACCTGCTGGCGAAGGTTCCGGTGCCTCGGGCCACCTGGTCGGTGTCACCGGCGATGAAGGTCACCTCGTCGGGGGTGAGTCCCAAGGCCGCCGCTGCCACCTGGGCCCAGGCAGTCTCGTGACCCTGACCGGACGAGGCCGATCCGGTGCGCACAGTGACCCTTCCCTCCTCATCGACCTCGACCCGGCCGTACTCGCCGGCGTCGACCGCTCCGCCGGCTCGCTCGACGAAGGCGCCGAACCCAACGCCGATGGGGTCCCGCCCGTCTGCCCGGCGCGCCCGCTGTTCTTCCCGCAGCTCGGCAAGACCGACGAGTTCGACCGCGCGTCGCAGCGCCGCCGCATAGTCACCCGAGTCGTAGAGGGCGCCGGTGGCAGTGCGGTAGGGGAGGGATTCGGACGGTATGAAGTTGGTCAGACGGACCTCGATCGGGTCGAGACCGGCGGCATGGGCAAAGGCGTCGATCGCTCTCTCGATGGCGTAGGCGGCCTCGGGTCGCCCCGCACCGCGATAGGAACCGGTAGGAGCGGTGGTGGTGACCACGGAGGTGGTGGTCAGCAACGCACTGTTGATGTCATACAGGCCGAAGGCGACCAGTCGGGAGAACACAGGGATCGTGGCCCCGTTGTGCGGATAGGCGCCGACGTCGGCGAGGACGTCGATCTCAGCTCGTTGGACCCGGCCGGCTGAATTCCCCATGAGCCGGACCTTGTGCACCGATCCTCGACCATGGGTGCCGCCGCTCAGATGCTCGCGACGGCGCTCCACCCAGATGACCGGCCGTCCCAGCCGGAGGGCAACGGCCGCGGTCACGGTGTGCTCCGGATAGGTCATTCCTTTCATGCCGAAGGCGCCACCGACGTCGGGCACGACCACTCGCAGCTTGTCGGCTTCGAAGGGGAGCAGCTGGCACAGCCGGGCCTTCACCCCGTGTGGCCGTTGATGGCTCACGTACACCGTGAGCCGACCCTCGTCCTCGGGAACGGCGAGGATGACCAGCGGTTCGATCGAGTTCGGCGCCAGACGCTGATTGGTCACCTCGATCTCGGCCACCACGTCGTAGTCCTTCTCGGGCTCACCCGCGGCCAGCTCCGACCGGCTCACGACATTCGTCCCTGCAGCTTCGTGGAGAAGGATTTCGTCTTCGAGGCTCGCTCTTGGATCTACGACGGCGGGAAGGATCTCGTAGTCGACCCAGATCAGGTCAGCTGCATCAGCTGCCACGGCCGCTGTGGTGGCGGCCACGACTGCCAGTGCCTCTCCCACATATCGCACTCGCTCCGAGGCGAGGTGCGGTCGCGGGAAGTCGGGCGCGGGGACGGCCGTGCTGTCGCCCGGGATATCCGCCAGGTCGAGGTCGCTTGCGGTGAACACACCGACCACGTCGGGTGAGTCGACCGAGGTCGCGTCGATGCCGATGATGCGGGCGTGGGCCTCGGTGCTGCGGACGAAGGCGAGATGCACTGTCCCCGGAGGTGCCAGGTCTGCCACGTAACGACCCGCGCCCGTGACCAACCGATGATCCTCCAGACGACGATGGGATTCCGGCTCGAATGATGGGATGTCGTCCACGCCGCCCTTTTATAGCCGTCAGACGGCTGACAATCGATTGCGCGCCCCGCCCTATACTCCCCGGCCGGTGGATTCACGGCGACCCAAGGTGGCGATTCTCGGAACGCGGTTCGGTGATTTCGACGTCGAACGTGGAGTGCTCGGTGACGTCGACCTGGTCTCGGGCCCGGGACAAACGATGGAGGAAGTCATCGCAGTTGCCGCCGGGGCGGATGTGATCCTCGCCGGGGCGGCGCCCCGATTCGATGCCGGGACCCTGGAGAAGTTGGACAGTCGGGCCATCGTCCGCCTCGGTGTCGGAGTCGATGGGGTCGATTTGGAGAGGGCGCGGTCGTTGGGGATGTGGGTGGTCAACGTTCCCGATTACGGCATGGACGCTGTGGCCCTTCATGCCGTGACTCTGGTTCTCGCTTCGCTACGCCGGCTCACCACTGCCGACCGGCGCCTATGGGAGGGCTCCTGGGGCGTCGCCGACCTTCGACCGCTCCGCCTTCCCTCGAGTCTGACGGCCGGTGTCATCGGATTCGGAAGGATCGGGAGACGGGTTGCGACGCTCCTCGCCGGCCTCGGTTTCGGGGCGGTTCTCGTCTCCGACCCGGCGGTCGAGGCATCCGATGTGACCACTGCCCTTGGGGAGACTCCCGGTGGTCTGTTCAGCGTCGCCGATCTGCTTGCCGGCTCTGACGTGGTCACCCTTCATTCCCCACCTCCAGCCCGGGGGTACCTGCTCGGCGCGGCCGAATTGCGGACGATGAGGGAGGGCTCGGTACTCGTCAACACCGCCCGTGGATCCCTCATCGACACGGGAGCTCTGGTCGCCGCTCTTGGAGACAATCGCCCGGGCTTTGCCGCGCTCGACGTGTTCGAGCAGGAGCCACCCGACGTGTCGGTCTTCGAGACCGTGGCCGACCGGATGATCCTGACGCCGCACATGTCCTGGTACACCGAAGAGAGCGAGCTCGCTCTACGCCGCCAGGCCGCGGCCGAAGCCCGCCGGATACTCGACTCCGAGCCGCCACTGCACGCGGTGGTGACTCCGGCATCGGCGGAGATCGGCTGAGCATGGCGGGCAGATCGATCTCCGACCTCGCTTCACCGGACGTCTCCGAGGTGATCGGTCGTAAGGGCACCGTGGTGATGCCCTTCGGGAGCGTCGAGCAGCACGGGCCGCACTTGCCCTGCGGCACCGACACGATGGCGGCTGAGCTCGTCGCCGCCGAGCTCGCCGAACGTCTCGATGCCATCGTCGTGCCCGCCGGTCCCTACGGCGTCACCCCGATCCATGCCGGGCATCCCGGCACGATCTCATTGCGGCGGGATGTCTTCGAGGCGTATCTGGCCAACCTGTGCCAGGAGATGGTCGCGATGGGGGCCCAGACATTCGTCTTCGTCAACTGGCACGAGGGCAACATCGCCTCGCTCGATGCAGTGGCCACCGACCTCCAGGACCGCGAGGACGTCCTGGTCGTCACCGCACACGCCTGTTATGTGGCGCAGCGCATCTACTCGCCCGCAGGGGGAGAGCTCACCCATGGTGGCGGCATCGAGACCCTGGCGGTGCTCGCTCACGACCCGGATCTGTTCCATGCGGGACGTGTGTCAGAGCCGAGCCGGCCGGAGGGTGCCGAGGAACTGGACGCAATGCGACGCTCCCGGGAGGTGTACGGCTACATCACAGACGTGACCGAGATCGCCGACGAAGGCTGGTATGGGAACCCGGCCTGGGCGGACGAAGAGCGTGCCGCGCAGTTCGCCGCCACCGTGGCCGACGAAATCGCCACCACGGTCGAGTCCATTCTGAAGTTGCGGAGACGTGAGTTGTGACCGTTGTCGGGCCGGACGAGCTCAA
>CAWENM010000017.1:0-28199 GCA_963810465.1 uncultured Acidobacteriota bacterium
TGATGGGATCCTCAGAGACTGCACGCAAGGCACCGCCTCTAGGTGGTGAAGATACAGTCCGATCCTCATGGCGACATGGGGAGTCAGGCAGAAATGACCTGGCCACTCACATGCGAATGTTGAGGAGTAACAAGAATGCCTAAGGTAGCGAAATTCCTTGTCGGGTAGATAGAACTGCCCTACAGGGGAGCAATCCCCTGGTAAACACATCCCCGCTCATAACGGCGAAACCCAAACAGATCATGCTGTGGGCAATGCCGTGGGAAGTCCTCTGCTGACAAGCATGACCCCGTAACGACTGATCCGAGAGGATCGGCGGCGATTCCTGTCACAATCGGACCGTACGGTCATCGGTGTGGCAAATCTACGAACGTCGCAACACGCGGGCCCTCGCGTCAAGATTGACGTCCAGTCATACATCTCCGGCTATTTCGACGGTGAAGGATGCTTCTCCGTTTCGATCAGCCCAAGGCCCGGCATCAAAGTCGGGTGGGAGGTACGACCAAGCGTCTCCGTCAGCCAGAACGCTGACAGGGGACAGGTGGTGGAGCTCGTGTCCAAGTACTTTGGATGCGGCTCGATTCGCCCGGACAGAAGCGATCGAACGATCAAGTGGGAAACGAGACGACTGAGCGACATCGCACAGGTCGTCCTGCCACACTTCCTCGATTACCCGCTTCTGTCGGACAAGCAACAAGACGTCGAACTACTTGCAACGATCAGCCGGCGCATGCTGGCTGGGGACCATCGAACGAGGAATGGTCTTCTGGAGATCGCCATGTTGAGCCACCTCATGAATCCGAGTGGATTGCGGAGGTACTCATTGGCACAGATCGAAGCGAGTGCGAGGTGAAGGCATAGTCTGTCCCACTGGAAACAGTGGAATTAGATGAAGTTCCGACCTGCACGAATGGCGTAACGACTTGGGTACTGTCTCAACCAGAGACTCGGCGAAATTGCAGTGTGAGTAAAGATGCTCACTACCTGCGGCAGGACGGAAAGACCCCGGAACCTTTACTGTAGCTTGACATTGGTGTCTGGCATGTGATGTGCAGGATAGGTGGGAGGCTAAGAAGCGGAGGCGCTAGCTTTCGTGGAGCCAACGTTGAAATACCACCCTTCATATGACGGCCATCTAACTTCGGTCCGTGATCCGGATCAGGGACAGTGTCTGGCAGGCAGTTTCACTGGGGCGGTGGCCTCCTAAAGTGTAACGGAGGCGCCCAAAGGTTCCCTCAGTCTGGTCGGCAATCAGACGACGAGTGTAAATGCACAAGGGAGCTTGACTGCGAGACCTACAAGTCGAGCAGGGACGAAAGTCGGGATTAGTGAACCCATGGTGGCACGTGGGTGTGCCATGGTTCATCGGCTAAAAGGTACTCCGGGGATAACAGGCTTATGCCCCCCAAGAGTCCATATCGACGGGGGTGTTTGGCACCTCGATGTCGGCTCGTCGCATCCTGGGGCCGTAGCAGGTCCCAAGGGTCGGGCTGTTCGCCCGTTAAAGCGGTACGCGAGCTGGGTTCAGAACGTCGTGAGACAGTTCGGTCCCTATCCGCCGCAGGCGCAGGAAGTTTGAGAGGAGCTGCCCCTAGTACGAGAGGACCGGGGTGGACGTACCTCTGGTGTGCGAGTTGTACTGCCAAGTGCACGGCTCGTTGGCTATGTACGGACGGGATAAGCGCTGAAGGCATCTAAGTGCGAAGCCCACCTCAAGATGAGACTTCCCACCGGATTAACCGGTTAAGGCCCCTGGTAGAAGACCAGGTTGATAGGCCGGACGTGTAAGCACAGCAATGTGTTCAGCGGACCGGTACTAATAGGCCGAGGGCTTGGAATGAATCCTCGATATTTGTGCTCGCTATGGAGTCCTCGGGTTGCCGGGACTCGAAGCCCAAGATTTGACAAGTTTGTCCGGTGGCTACAGCGGCGGGGAACCACCCGTTCCCATTCCGAACACGGAAGTGAAACCTGCCAGCGCCGATGGTACTTGGGGGGCAACCCCCTGGGAGAGTAGGTCACCGCCGGGCATTTTCGTCGAAGGGCCGCCGACTACCGTTGGCGGCCCTTCATTTTCACCCAAGGGAAGGCACGTTGAGCAATCGCCCGGACCGACATCAGCGCAAGAGCGGCGACAAGCGACGACGTGACACTCACGACACCGGCCAGCGACGGGAGCATCGCACCGTCACGTCGGTGAGCTCAGGACAGCTCCCGAAATGGGTGCGCGACGAGATCCTTCGCTCCACTCCGAAGGACCGGCGTGATCCCGCACTGAACCACCTGGCCAAGGCGTTGAACCAGTTCGCCGACGAGCGTTACGGAGCCGCCCTGCCCGAGTTGCGCAAGGCGAAGAGCCTGGCACCCCGATCGTCCACCGTCCGGGAGATGCTCGGTCTCTCCGCGTATCACACCGGTCAATGGGAAGAGGCCCTGCGCGAGTTGCGCACCTTCAGACGTCTCACCGGGGATGTGATTCACATGCCAGTGGAGATGGACTGTCTGCGCGCCCTGGGCCGGCCCGGAGACGTGACCAAGACCTGGAACCTGCTCCAGGAACTCGACGTCTCGGCCACGGTGGGCCACGAGGCACGTGTGGTCTATGCCTCCTTCCTACTCGACGAGGGAAAGGCTGTCGACGCCTGGCACATCATCAAACCGGGCCGACTCGTCGCCTCACCATCGCCGGGGGAGCTCCGCAGATGGTTCGTGGCGGCCAGGGTGGCGCTCGCCGCCGGCGACAAGGACGCCGCCAGGCGGCTATTGGCCGCCCTCGACGAGCAGGATCCAGATTTCGAAGGCGTGGACGAGCTTCGCGCCGCCCTCCTGTGAACGGTCCCGGCTGAGGATGATCCAACCCTTCAGGAACTCGGCTAGAGCCGCGTTCGACCCCGACCATGGTGAATCTGTCCCAGTGGTCCGGCACACTCGAACCGACCGCACTTCCCCGACCATGAGAAGGGGAGAGTGTCATGGATCTCAATCTGGTCGTCCTCTGTGGACGAGTCGCCGTCGAGCCCGAGTTGAAGACCTTCGAGAGCGGAACCCGGCTGATCCGGCTTCTGGTGACTGTTCGGAGCGACGAGCCGAGACGAAGAGTCGATGTAGTGCCGGTCACGGTGTGGGACCCGCCTGATGAGCTCGTCGATGAGCTGCCCGAGAAGGGTCGCCGAGTCTGGGTTTGCGGATCGGTGCAGCGACGGTTCTGGGAGGCGCCCGATGGACGGCGTTCCCGTCTCGAGGTGGTGGCCGAGCAGGTGAACCTCAAGGACGTCGAAGGTCTTGAGCCCGTCGCCGTCTAGGCCCGTAGTAGTTGACGAATTCGGGTATTGACATCGGGGGTACAGTGGCCTGGTCCCTGTCCCCTCGACGTCACCCCGGAGGTTGCTCGTGCCTTGGTACTGGACCGACGACATCGCCCGTGCCCTCATCGATTCCGGTCGTCTGACCGTCGACGCGGCCGGATCGATGATGTCGGTCCCGACCGCGATCAGGCGTGAGGAGCCGAGCATCGAGGCCGCGGCGCTGGCCCTGCTCGATGACGATGAGATCCCCTTAGCCGCCTGATCGGTGAGGTGGTTGCTGGCCCCACGATGGATGGTGGCCCACGTGATCGTGGTGGCCCTCGCCATTCTCTTCATCAATCTCGGCTTCTGGCAGCTCCGCAGACTCGACGAGCGCCGGCTAGAGAACACGGTGGGGGAGTCGCGGGTCGACAGCGCACCGGCCGAACTCGGTCTCCTGCTCGAGGCATCGGGTGACGACATCGACAGCCTCGAGTTCCGTCGGGCCACCGCCACCGGTGTGTTCCAGCCCGACGACGAGGTCCTCATCAGGAGTCAGGTTCACCAGGGGGTCGCCGGCTTCCATGTCATCACGCCCTTGCTGGGGGAGGGGGGCAACGCTGTCCTGGTCAATCGCGGGTGGGTGCCACTCGACGCGGATCAGGTACCCGTTGGAGGCGGCACCGCCCCCCGACGGCACCGTGACCGTGACCGGCTGGGTCAGACCCAGCCAAACCCGAGGGGCCCTCGGTCCGAGCGACCCGGATGATGGCCGGCTGGTGACCATGAGCAGGGTCGACGTCGACCGCATTCAGGAACAGGTGTCCTACGAGTTGGAGCCCGTGTACCTGTCAATGCTCGACGATCTGGAAGGTGACCTGCCCATCGCCGCCCCAGCCCCGTCGTTCGACGACGAGGGACCGCATCTGGCATATGCCATCCAGTGGTTCAGCTTCGCCCTGATCGGCCTGGTGGGCTATTTCTTCCTGCTGCGGCGGGCAGCACGCCGCTCACACTGATACCTCGCGACCGAGATCGGGAACGATCTCGAAACCTGCGAGACCTTCGAGCTGCTTGGGATCCAATCGGATCTTGGCGGTGCGGGATCCGGCACCAATGACGACCCAATCGTGGCTAAGCACTCCGGCATCGATCCATACCGGGAGGTCGTCGGGAAGACCGAAGATGGTGACTCCGCCGATCTCCATGCCGGTGAGCTCTTTGGTCTGCTGGGCGTCGGCGAAGCTCACTTTCCTGACTCCGAGTCTGTGCCTGACGAGGCCGTTGACATCGAGCCGGGTGGTAGCCAGTACCAGGCACGCTGCGAAATGACCTTCGGGTCGCCGCGAGGCCACCAGGATCGTGTTTGCGGACCTCTCGAGCGGTACGCCATAGGCCTCGCAGAACTGTGCGGTGTCGGCGAGGTCCGGGTCGCAGTCCATTTCCTCATAGGTGACGCCGAGGGAGTGCATCGCGTCGAGTACGGCGGTGTCAATCGGCATGAAACCTGAGCGTAGATCCGAACCGTTACAGCCCGGTCACAGCTGGTCTGTCAGAAGCGAGTTAAAGGGCCGGGGGAGCAGCCTCAGTGGGCGTGCTCGTGGGCATCCTCGTGATCGTGGTCATCGTGCTCGCCGTGCTCGTGCTCGTGGGTGGCCATTTGGGCACGCACTTCGTCCATGTCGACTTCCTTCACCTTGGAGATGAGGTCCTCGAGCATGTGACCGGGAATGGCCCCCGGCTGGGCGTAGAGGATCACCTGGTCCCGAAAGATCATCAGAGTCGGGATAGAGCGGATGCCGAACGTGCCGGCCAGCTCCGGCTGGTCCTCGGTATCCACCTTGGCGAACACGATGTCGGGATGCTGCTCGGAGGTCGTCTCATACGTGGGAGCGAACATGCGACAGGGTCCGCACCATTCCGCCCAGAAGTCGATGAAAACGGTGTCGTTCTCCTGGATGGTCTGGTCGAAATTTTCCTTGGTCAGGGCCACAGTGGCCATGCTTCAGCCTTTCAATGGGGTTGTGTGCACTGGTACAACGGAGGACGCCGGAGGTTTGTTCCGTGCCTCGCAGGCCGTTAGACCCATTCGGCACGAACCCCCATAATCCACGTTATGTCAAGTAAGACATGAGGGAGGTTTGCCGAGTTGGCTGTGGCGTCATGGCGCGGTTAGGTCAAGTAAGGCGATGACGTGGATTGTCGAGTGGCGTCATGGCCCACTCCCCCTCCTAACCCTGAGCCAATCGATCAGCCTCCGCACTCCCATTCCGAGTATCACCAGCAAGGCACTGCCCCCGAGGAGGATCACTGCTCCCAGAATCCATGCTCCAGCATCCGATTGTGGCATCAGATTCCTGCCCTACTCCAGCGCCGGGTCGACACAGAGACTCCCCCCGATCCCGGGCTGGGGGTTGAACACCCGGGGCTCGGCCACGTAGCCGGCCCCGGTGGCCTCGGTGGTCAGGTAGTTCTCGATCGCGTCCGCAAGCGCGTCTGAGACTGCTTCCACGTACTCGGAGGTGGCGAACAGCTCCGCTTCAACCGGATTCGAGATATAGGCCAGTTCGGCGAGGACGCTTGTCGTGCGCGGTCCGCTGATCATCCCGTAGGCGTCGTTCCCACGTGTGCTGAGGACGGTGAGCACACCCGCATCAGGCGCCGCCGTCCATTCGATCTCGAAGTCGGACAAAGCAGCCATCACCCGGCCCCACACCAGCCCGCCCAATCGTCTCGAGGCCTCTGAGGTGCTCTGGATGAACACTTCCGTGCCCGGACGGGACGAAGGCCCGGGTGTAGGTGCGTTGTGATGCACCGAGATGAGCAGATCGGCGTTCACCCGATCGGCCAGGTCGGCCCTGACACCCAGTCTCGAGGCGTAGTCCGCCGTCCGGGTGAGTATGACGTCGATGCCCCGGATGATGAGGTCGGCCTCGAGAGCCTGCGAGACATCGAGATTGAGATGCTTCTCCATCAGACCATTGGCCCCGACCGCTCCCGTGTCCACCTCACCGCCGTGACCGGGATCGATGACCACCTGCGTAGTCCCCAGCGTTGTGCCTTCCCGGACAACGGCCTCGTTTCCACAGGGTGTGGTGACCCGGAACCCTGTCGGGGTTTCCTCGAGAATGGAGACGACCACGCCCGTGGGCGTAACCAGGGCCCGGGCCACGTCGGGGACGGTGGGCCCTGACTCAATGGTCGTCGTGGTCGGGATCGTCGTCGTGGTGGTTGTCGTGCTCGTGGTCGTGGTCGAGGTCGTCGTGACCACGGCTCCGGCGTTTCCGGAGCAGGCCCCGATGAGGACGACGGAAACCAGGAGCAGGGGCCGCATTCCAGGGCAGGTTAAACCTGAGGACCGGTCAAGCCGGTAGGCTCCGACGCGTGTTCGGCCCTCTCAACGGCGTGCGTGTCGCTCTGGTCTGTTTCGCCGTTGTGGCCGCCCTGGCCGGGCTTATCGCCGGCTACCCGATGGTGACAGTGGTGCTGTTGCTCGGGGTGGCGATCCATGGGCTGGGATGGCTGTACCTCTACCGACAGCATCTCCGGCGCCCACCGCACTGATCAGCCGGTCACACCTCGAGCCACTCCCCCACTGCTCGAGCCATTGCCTGCGCATTGGCCAGGAGCCTCTGGTGCGCGGCAACGTGATCGGAGTCGACCCGAGCCGAGAAGTCGACGTAGATCTTGAGCTTGGGCTCAGTGCCACTCGGCCTGACCAGGACCCTGCCCGTGTCGCCCAATGACAGCTCGATGAGGTCCTGCTCCCCCAGCCACATCGGCCGCCCTTCGTGGCCGACTCGATAATCGGTAGTCCCGGTCACCTCGATGCCCTGCACCTCCGCAGGAGGGCCGTTCCCGAGTCGGTCGACGGCCGCCAACAGCGCAGCCTGCCCCTCCGGACCGGCTCTGACGATGGAGTGCTGGGCACTCACCCACAATCCGACTTCGTCCCACAGATCGTGGAGCCGATCGAGCACGGTCCGCCCCGCGCCCGATTCCTCGGCGGCGAGGTCCGCCATGACGAGCGCGGCGCCGATGCCGTCCTTGTCTCGGACCGTTTGCCCGATCGAGTAGCCGAGCGCCTCCTCATAGCCGAAGGCAAAACGCCCCGCTCCCCTGTCTTCGAGAGCCAGGCCGGCGTTGATGATCCACTTGAAACCGGTGAGGGTCACCTCGTGAACTGCGCCCCGCTGTCCGGCGATCCGCCCCAGCATCGGGCTCGACACGATCGAGTTGACGACGATCGGCGGCTCGGCATGCCGCCAGTAACGGAGCACGTAATCGCCGAGCAGGGCGCCGAGCTCATTGCCACTGAGGAGCCGCCACTCCCCCGCCTCGGGCAATGCCGAAGCGAGACGGTCGGCATCCGGATCGTTGGCCAGTACCAGATCTGCGTCGATTTCTCCCGCCAGCGCCAAGGCGAGATCGAGAGCGCCCGGCTCCTCGGGGTTGGGAAAGGCGACGGTGGGGAATGCACCGTCAGGCTGGATCTGCTCGGGGACAGGTATCAGACCACTGTGGTTGGCCGAGGCGAAGACACGGGCCAGCGTGTCACCGCCCACGCCATGGAGCGGGGTGTAGACGATCTCCAGATCGGACGTCTGCGGATTGGGCCGCGCGGCGTTCAACTCGCTCTCGTAGGCATCCACGATGTCGTCGGGCATCGGGGTGACGAGATCGGAAGTGCCTGCGAACGCATCTTCGATGCGAGGCACGTCCGTGGCGGAGCCAACCTCGGCGATCGCTGCGGCGATCTCGATGTCCGTCGGGGGAATGATCTGGGCGGCATTGCCGTCATAAACCTTGTAACCGTTGTCCGCGGGCGGGTTGTGGCTGGCGGTGATGACGACTGCTGCCGGGGCTTCGAGGTGCTTGGCGGCGAAAGCCACCAATGGCGTAGGAGTGACTCCTGGGAAGAACCTCACGGCGATGCCGGCCGCAGCCAGCACTCCTGCGGTGTCCTCGGCAAAGGTACGACTGTCAGGCCGGGCGTCGAAGCCCAAGGCAACCGGCTGCTCGGGCGGCCCATTGTGTTTGGAGACGAGATGAGCGGCCAGCCCACCGGTCGTGCGGATGACGGTCGCTCTATTCATCCGCCCCGACCCGGGACCCACCTCACCGCGGATGCCGGCCGTGCCGAAGGTGAGTGGCTCGCCCATCGCCGCGGCCAAGCCGGCTTGATCACCCGCCTCGACCAGTGCCTGGAGTGCGTCGCGCGTCGTGGGATCAGGATCGCCCTCGACCCAACGTCGGGCAGCCTCAACGAGATCGTTCGCCGGGAAGTCGCTCACGAAGCGGCGAGGCTAAACGCTTCGATCAGCGAGAGCTCTGCTGCCAGCGCCAGGAATCTGCGCACATGTCATCGAGGTCTCGAGTTGTCTGCCACTCGAGCTCGACGCGCGCCTTCTCCACATTCGCCCAGTTGGCGGCCACGTCTCCTGCTCGGCGCCCGACGATCTCGTAGGGGATCGGCTTGCCGGACTGACGCTCGTAGGCGGATATGACCTCGAGGACGCTGTGTCCCTCGCCAGTACCCAGGTTGTAGGTGAAGACGCCTTGCTCCCCAGCCCGCTTTTCTAGTGCGGCCACATGGCCTTCGGCCAGGTCGGCGACATGAACGAAGTCCCTGACCCCGGTGCCGTCCGGCGTCGGGTAGTCGTTGCCGAAGACCTTGACCTTGGCCAGCTCGCCGGAGGCCACCTTGGCCACGTACGGCATGAGGTTGTTGGGGACGCCGGAGGGGTCCTCGCCGAGTAGGCCCGACTGATGGGCTCCGACGGGGTTGAAATACCGGAGCAATGAGATGGACCACTCCGGGTCGGACACCTGGACGTCACGAAGGATCTGCTCCATCATGATCTTGCTCCAACCATATGGATTGGTCGCGGCGCCGATCGGTGTCGACTCCAGCAGCGGAAGCGACGCCGGGTCTGGATCGCCGTACACGGTGGCCGACGAGCTGAAGACGAACGTCTTCACCTCGGCGCCGCTCAGGGCCTCGAGAAGCGCAAAGGTGCCTCCGACGTTGTTGTCGTAATAGAGGAGTGGCTTCTCCACCGACTCGCCCACCGCCTTCAGCGCGGCGAAGTGGATGCAGGCGTCGAATCCTGACTGGAGGACCTTCTCCATGGCGTCCGGGTCCCGCACATCGGCCTCGACGAACTCGGGCTCATGACCGGCGATCCGCCCAATCCGGGTAACAACCGAGCGCTTGGCGTTGACGAGGTTGTCGACGATCACCGGCTCGTGGCCCGCCTCGATCAACGAAACCACCGTATGACTGCCGATGAACCCGGCTCCGCCTGTTACGAGGACGCGCATTCAGTGATCGTAGGTAGGCCCGGGCATCAAGCCGACGGGAGCGAGAGGACGAACTCCGACCATCCGTCCTCGTGCCGGTAAGTGAGATCGCCGTCCATGAGCCGGGCGAGACGGCGGGCGACATTGAGGCCAAGACCCACAGATGCCGAATGCGGTGTGCCTCTCCCCCGCTCGTAAGCCCGGAAGATGCGTTCGACGTCGCCATTGGGGATCGCCTTTCCCGAGTCCTGGATCTTCACCTCGAGGCGGTCGCCGGCCTTGCCCAGGCTGATCTG
The DNA here is from genome assembly GCA_963810465.1 of uncultured Acidobacteriota bacterium. GTDB lineage: Bacteria > Actinomycetota > Acidimicrobiia > Spongiisociales > ZC4RG35 > JARDZU01. The sequence continues at coordinate 9,884 of CAWENM010000017.1, forward strand.
GATCTGCTCGCCGCCATATCGCAACGCGTTGGTGACGAGGTTGCGCAGGATCTGGCGGGTCCGCCGGGGGTCGGCCATGATTCGGGATGAGCCCTGCAGGACCTTGATGTCGATCGGGTAGTCGACCACCTCCAGGACCCGCTCGATTTCTTTCGTCACGTCGAACTCTTGAAGCGCGACCGAGACCTGGCTCAGGTTTTCCCGATAGGCGACGAGGAGGTCTTCGATCAGCCAAGCTGCGTCGTCGGCTTGGCGGGCGATCATTTGCGCCATGTCCCGTCGCTCTTCATCGGTGAATGTGTCGTAGTGATCGGCCAGCTCCTGCCCGAGACCGAGCATGGCGGCCAGCGGGTTGCGGAGCTCGTGGGACACCGTGGCGATGAAATCGTCTTTTGCCCTGCCCGCTTCGAATTTGTCCGTCACGTCGATGAGAGAACCCTCGTAGTACATGATCTGCCCGTTGTCGTCCCTTATCGCCCGGGCCGAGTCACGAACCCAGATCGTGCTTCCGTCGGGTCGGGATAGCTGGACGTCGAAATCGAGAATGACGCCTTCGGTTGCGATCCGCTGTAGCCAATCGGCACGCTGGGCCGGATCCATGTAGATCGTCTCGACCGTGGGCAGAAGCGCCATCATTTCCTCGACCGAGTCATAACCGAGGATGTTGGCCAAAGCGGGATTGGCCGCGATCAACTCGCCCGTCGTGGACGTGCGATAGATGGCCACTGGCATTCTCTTGAAGAATGACTTCAGCTCGTCAAAGCCGCTCATTCGGTTATCCATCGGCAAATCGGCGCGATTTCTGCACACATGACCATTCAGAAGGAATCTATGGCCCAGCAAAGGGAGCGACGTGATTGTGGTCGATCATCCAGGGCCCTGTCGAACCCTCCGGCAGCACGCCGCACACGATCGGGCAATCGCTCCCGTATAGAAGCCTGGCGACCAGCGATCCAATCACCAGTATCGAGTCGGGCGAGTCGAGCACGAAACCGGCCGGCCCCGTTCCGAGCCGGAGTGCCTCGGCCAGCACCGAGGACGAAGAGCTCGAGCCACGTCCATGTGGCATGGCGAGGATCGTGTCTGTCACGCTCAGCCCGAGCTGAGGGTGGTTGCGGTCGATGACCAGACCGGTCTCGGGATCGAGACCACCCCACAACGACAACGGCTCGGTGAGCCGAAGCAACTCGCCCACTGCCTTTCCGCCGACCAGGGTGCTGAACCCGGCGTCGGTCACCACCCCTCCCCCATCACGAGGTCACCTGAAACCGCCGAGGCGACACAGGCATCGAGCCCGGCAAAGACCACGTCAACCCCGAGGTTCCCCGGTGCGTAGAAGGCCCATTTGGCGGAGTTGGTCATCACCACCCCGCGGACGTCGTCCATGATCGGGGTGATGTAGGTGCAGGTGTCGGTGACGATGGTGGCTCCGAAAGCCTCGATGCCCGCGATCGAGCCGGACTCCTCGGCCCGTGTCAGGGCGTCCCGTGACGTGCTCACATAGAACGGCACCCTGGTCGACAGCCCTTCCACCATGGCCGCGAGCATCCCCAATTCCGCCAGCGAGAAATGCGGTGTGCCGACGCTGATGGCTCCCAGCGGCCCCTCCCCATGGTTCAGCGAATCCCGCGCCCGCGTCAGGTCGTCGACATCGATGACGACGGCGCGTTTGGGTGTCCGGCCCGCCAACGCTGCCTCTGCGGTGGCTGCCTCCGGGGTGACGCCTGCCACGTGGAACATGGCGACCGCCCCCGAGGAGGCGGCTGCCGCCCCGAGTGCCTTGAGCCGGTCCTCGCTCGCCCTACGGTCGAGCCCGACGATCACAGCCACCTCCGTCCCGGCGACCAGGCCGAGATGATGGCCCAGGACCGGGTAGACCAGGTCGTCGTCGAGCAGGCCATCTGGCACCTGCAGATCGATCCTGAGCGTCGCCCTGCGGCCCTCATCGGTGTGAAGACCAGTGGCCGGTGCCCGGCCGGTCAGGGCGCAACAAATATCGAGGAAATCCCCGTATCGGGCCGTCCTCGCCCCCAGCACCGAGTTGGCGAAGACGATCGCATTGGACTCACCCCAGGCGATCTGGTCGCCGAGTACGGGGCGCTGGGCCAACTGATAGGGGGCACACGTCCAACTCGGTGAACAGCCCATGTCGACATAGGCATCCATGAGCCGGCGCGCCGCCGCGGCGGTCTCCACATCTCCCCGGTAGAGCTCGGGATGGAGAAGGTCCAGCGAGGACACGTTGAGGGTCGTCGGCACCACCACCCGGCCACCGCCCTCCACCAGTCTCAGGGCGAAGTCGAGCCCGGCCTGCCCGTGGTAGAGACCGCCGTCGATATGGGCGGCGGTGATGTCCAGCAAACCGGGTGCGTCTTCGGACTCACCCACCGCGAGGAGCAGCTCCATAGCGGTTCTGGCTGCCTCGCCGCTCTTTCCGTGGAGCATCGCTTGGTCCGATTCGGTGAGTTGCACTCGGGCACCGACGACGCCGGTCAGTCCTCGAAGGGAAGCGCCATCTGCGGCTCGGGCCGGTGATAACGCTCTAACCCGTTCCACATGAGGTAGTCCATGAAAACCCATGATCGGCGGTGAATCGCCGAAGGCCCCCAGGCCTGAAGGGCCGACTTGTGCACCGGGCACGGGTAGCCCTTGTTGGCCTCGAAGTTGTACCCGGGATACTGATCGGCCCACTCCCGCATGAGCCTGTCCCGGCTCACCTTGGCCAGGATCGATGCGGCGGCGATGGAGAGCGAGGTTCGATCACCTCTGACGATGCGGGTTGCCCCGCCGACGAAGTCCCATTTGCCGTCGAGCAGGACATGATCCGGCACAGCACCCAGACCGGCAAGGGCTCGCTGTGCGGCCAACCTCTGCGCGTCCGACATTCCCAGCGTGTCGCATTCCTCGGGCGTGGCATGGCCGACCGACCATGCGTCGCACCATTCGGCAATCCGGTCGAAGAGGGCCTCACGCTCGTCCTCGGTCAGCATCTTCGAGTCCCTGATCTTGTAGACCCGACGGTCCAAGGGAACGATGGCCGCACCGACCGTGAGCGGTCCGGCCCAGGACCCCCTTCCCACCTCATCCATGCCCACCAGGATCTCGAGCCCTCTGTCCCGCAGACCCCGCTCGACGATGAGGCCCGGCGCCTTGCGTTTGAGGCTCGGTCGCAGCTTGGGAGCAGTCGTCGTCATCGCCGGTCAGGGTAGGACGAGATGCGATGACCGGGGGTGCATCTACGCGGTGGTCAGTTGAGGTCGACGTCGTCGGGGAAGGTGGATACGAGGGCGAGATGGCCCTGCTGACGGCGCAGAACCCGGGACCATTGGCCGTCGGGCCGGTCGAACGGATCATCGGGCGAGGCCGGCACCACATACCAGGAGCCTTCGGCGATCTCCAGCTCCAGCTGGCCGTGACCCCAGCCCGCGTATCCCGAATAGATGCGGACGGCGGAGGTTCCCGCCCCTGGCTCCACCTCCAGGTCCACGATGCTCAGGCCAGGCACTCCGGTGGGCTCTCCACCCCGCCCGCTGGCGAGCCCGATGGCCACACGTGGGTCCACGGGACCGCCGTAATGGACGGTCCCAGGCTTTGCGGCGACCGGCCCCCACATCGGGATATGGGCGTCGACCCGTTCGATGGTGGGCCGGTTGAGCACGACACCGAGGCTGCCCTCCTCGTCGTGCTGCAGTATCAGCACCACAGATCTCCAGAAATTGGGATCGATCAGCAAAGGTGTCGCCACCAGAAGCTGCCCGCCGAGATATCCGTCCACGACGCCATCGTGCCACAGCGTCGAGGAATCATGCCAACAGGGCCGCTCGCTCATTTAACGTTCGGGTCAATGAGGGCTCTGGTGAAACATGCCGACGAGGTGGGGTTGCGCCTCGATGACGTCCCGATCCCCGAACCAGGGCCTGATGACATCCTGATCCGGGTGCTGACGACCGGGATCTGTGGCACCGACGTGCACATCTTCAATTGGGACGACTGGGCCCGGGCCACGATTCCTGCCCCGATGACGGTCGGGCACGAGTTCTCGGGCGAGATCGTCGGTCTGGGCCCCAACGTCTCCGGTTTCGAGGTGGGAGAGTTGGTCGGCGCCGAGGGTCATGTGGTCTGCAACCGCTGCCGCAACTGCCTCGCCGGGAGGCGCCACTTGTGTCAGGACGCCAAGGGCATCGGGGTGAATCTGCCGGGAGCATTCGCCGACTACGTGCTGATACCCAAGTCGAATGTGTGGCGGCACCAGGAGGGGCTCGACCCTGAGATCGCAGCCCTCTTCGACCCCTTCGGTAACGCAGTCCACACCGCGCTCGAGTTCGACGTCCTCGGCGAGGACGTCCTGATCACCGGAGCCGGCCCCATCGGCCTCATGGCATGTGCTGTGGTGGCCCACGCAGGTGCTCGCAACGTAGTGGTCACCGACGTGAACCCCTTCCGTCTCGATCTGGCCAAGAGGATGGGTGCGACCCGCCCCGTCGACATCAGGTCCGAGGACCTCCGCGACATTCAAGGGGAGTTGGGAATGACCGAAGGGTTCGATGTCGCATTGGAGATGTCGGGCAGCCCATCGGCGATGGACGACATCATTCAGAACACGATCCATGGGGCCAACGTGGCCATCCTCGGCATCCCGACCGACCCATTCCCCATCGACTGGAGCATCGTCATCTTCAACATGCTCAATCTCAAGGGGATCTACGGGCGGGAGATGTTCGAGACCTGGTACAAGATGAATGTCCTCATCCAGTCTGGAGTCGACATCTCCCCGGTGATCACCCATCGCTTCGAGGTCGATGATTTCGACGCCGCCTTCGATGCCACGGCGTCCCAGGACTCGGGCAAAGTGCTGATCAGGTGGGCCGACCCGGCTCGCTGAGGGGCAGCAAGGCGAACTCGTCGACGTCGATTGAGAACAGAATCGGCCTGGCCAACGCGGGCATCCGGCTCATGCCCTCAAGCCCGATCAACCTCGGCCGACCCACGCGGTGACTCCGCCTGCCGGCGATGACCTCTCCGCCGTCTGCCGCGGTCAGGTTCTTGAGCCAGTCGGTATCTCTCCCATAGGTCAGGGCCACGATGACGTCGTCGTCACCGAGCCAGGCATTGACCGGGGTTCGGTATTCGGCACCGGATTTCCGACCTCGATGCACGATCACCGCGAACCCGGGCAGCCATCCGGCCAGGGGCCGGCTGATGCGGTTGGTGACCACGCGGTTGAATCGTGCCAGCCCTCGGGACAAGGGCATGGGGTCAGATCCGGGAGTCGATCCAGGAGATGATCTCCTGCACCAGCTCCGGGCCCTCCGGCTCATTCAGGATCTCGTGTCGTAGACCGGGCAGCAGCCGTCGCTCGACGTTGGGCAACTCCCCCAATGCGGCGGTGGACTGGGGCGGGACGATGGTGTCGGCACTGCCGTGCAAGACGAGAGTCGGGATGGCGAGATCGATGAGACTGTCGTTCAGCTCGTCCATCGCCTCGAACAGTGAGGCGCCGAGACGATTCGTCGCCTTCGGGAAGACGAGAGGGTCGGAGAAGTATGCCTCCCCCACCGCCGGGTCACGGGACAGCTGATCACCCTTCAGGGAGGTCGGTAGGGCCACGGTCGGGGCAAGTCTCCTCGCCAGTCCGGCCACGGCGCGTTGCCAGGCTGCGCCGCCGGCCAAAGCCGGGGCGGACAGGACCAGGAGGTCAGGGGCGGGGCGGCCGGTCATCGAATACCCCAGCGCCAGATTTCCCCCCATCGAATGGCCCATGAGCACGACCGGTGTTCCTTGCTCCCGCGCCCACTCCATGTGCCTCTGGATTTGATCGTGATAGCGCGTCCAGTCGTCGATATCGCCACGCGTGCCCCCGGATCCTCCGAAACCGATGAGATCGAAGGATCGGACGAAGAAACCTGCCTCGGCGAGAAGCGAACCGGTCCGCTCATAGCGCCCGCAGTGCTCGGCGATGCCGTGGACCAGGACGACGTGGGCCCGAGGTTTTGCATCGGGCACCCAGTCCCTCACCAGCTCGATCCCGATGTCCTTCGATGTCACCGGCCGGGCAACACTCGCCATGCGTCTCCTCGTTGCGATCGGCGAATCCTAAAGAGGGGTCAGTCGAAGATGTAGCGGGTCAGGTCCTTGGGGAACTGGGACCATGCCATTCCCTTTGCCGGTGTCAGGACGCACATCCCGCCGGCGTCATCACCCGACCAGGCGTCAGCAGCAGGGGCATAGCCAAGCTGCTCGTACTTGCGGGCGTATTCGGCGGCGAGGCGTTGCCCGAGCTCGCCCAGGATCGGCTCGGAAGACCGCGATTTCCCTTCGATGATCGTGACCGTCGTGCCACTCTCGAGATGCAGAGCGCATGCCGGGTTCGCAGAGATGTTCCTGGCGTGCCGGGTCAATGGCGATCCGTCGTACCAAAACCGCTCGTCGAGCCAGACTCCCCAGCGCGGCACGACATGTGGCCGGCCATCAGGGCGGGTGGTGGCCAGCCAGTACTCGGTCGCCTCAACCAACCAGTCCTCGACGCTCGACCAATCGAGATATGGCCCGCCTTCCTCAACTCCATACCCTTCCGGGAGGTCGGGCCTTCCCTCGATGCGGACACTCATGCTCTCTCCTTGTGAAAAGGCGGTTTGACGATGCGCCCCTTTACCCAACGCTCCCGGATCTGCACTTCGATCTCGTTGGCACCCGGGGCCGTTGGTGGTGAGACATAGGCGAGCCCTATGCCGGATTCGAGAACCGGGCTCAGGTTTCCCGACGTGACCTCGCCTTCGCCCTCCGAGGTGCGCACCTTGTACCCATGCCGCGGGATCCCTTTCTCGTCCAGGACGAAGCCAACAAGGCGACGTGATAGGCCTTCCTGCATCTGCGACTCCAGCGCCGTCCGCCCGCGGAATTCATGGTCCATGCTGACGGCGAAGTCGATCCCGGCTTCGAGCGGTGTGGTCGAGTGGTCGATGTCCGATCCCCAGAGGGGAAGACCGGCCTCGAGACGCAGGGTGTCCCGCGACGCGAGGCCACAGGGTACAACAGACATCGAAACGAGCCTTTCGGCGAGTTCATAACCGGTCTGAGGGTCGGTGCAGACCTCTCCCCCGCGCTCACCGGTGTAGCCGGTTCCGGCAAGGCGGACTTCACCCGACTCCCATGGATGGGACGCGGTGCGAAACCGCTTGGGAGCTTCACCGAACAGCTTCTCGATCACTGACGGTGCCTCGGGCCCCTGTATCGCAATGAGGACTGTCGTGGTCTGCAGATCGCGCACATCGCAGTCGGGCTCCCGAGCGAACGCGCCCATCACCCGATGATGATTGGCCGCGTTGGGAAACACCCAATACTGATCGGGCTCCCACCACCACACGACCAGGTCGTCGATGACCCCTCCATCGTCGTCGAGCATGAGGGTGTACTGGGTTTGCCCCGGGGCGATCCGGGTCACGTCGTTGCTGAGGAGCCGGAGAAGGGCGTTCTCGGCGCCTTTCCCGGAGAGCTCGAACCTGCCGAGGTGGGTCACGTCGAACCATCCTGCGTGGCTCCGCACCGCCCGGTGCTCGGTGAGGACCGACTCGTACTGGACCGGCATCTCCCATCCCCCGAAGTCCACGAAACGGGCACCTAGTCGCTCATGGAGGTCGTGCAGGGGCGACCGATTCATCCGATGAGTCGTTCGCCTCGCTCCTCGAGTCGAACCACAGCCGGACGTCCCGGCATTCGAGTGGGCGCCGGCGCCTCTTCGAGGTTCTCCGGGCCTTCCAGACCGTACTTGACCACCAGGTTGAGGTAGTCACGCTGATAAAACAGCTTGCAGCTGATCTCCGGATAGAGCTCCTTGAGCCGGCGAAGCTTGCCGTTTTTCTTGGTGACGAGCTTCTGACTCATGGTGGTGATCTCGATATAGAGGTCGTCGTCGGGCAGATAGAAGTCAGGTGTGAAGTACTGGGTTGGCGTGCCGTCGTCGTCCCAGGAGATCGGGAAGGACCTTGGCTCGTAATCCCATGGCACGTCGTAGAAGTCGAGGAGAAGTGCGAACTGGCGCTCACTGTTGTGAGCGAACTCGGTCTCGTGCGCCGATTTCCGCTGGGTGATCAGGTGGCTCCTGCTTCGACGACTCCGGCCAGATCTTCCCCGGGGAACAATTGGTGGATGTCACCCTCCACTTCGTCCTGCACCGGGCCGATGGCGATGCCGAACACGCCCTGGCCCCGCCGAAACACATCGACCACTTCCTGCTCGGAGTGCGCGGCGTAGATGGTCTGACCGTCACTGAGGAGGGTCACGTCGGCGAGGGGGCGCTCTGAGTCCAACTGCTCCGCAAGGATGGTGACCGCCGAACGGATCTTCTTGAGACTCATCCCGGCGTCGAGAAGCCGCTTGATGACCTTCAGTTGGACCACGTCAGAGAAAGAATAGAGCCTCTGCGAGCCTGAGCCGGTTGCCTGCTGGAGCGAGGGGCGTATCAGATTGGTGCGCGCCCAATAGTCCAGCTGCCGGTAGGTGATGCCGACCAGCTTGCAAACTTGGGGAGCGCGATAGCCCAGTTCCCGCCCTTGGGTCATGTGTGAGTCCTCCGGGTTACAACCGTGTAACTCTGCCGTTGTGAGCAAGCTACCCCTGTCGGGGGACCCATGTCAACGCAATCTGTGGATAAACCTGGGGAAAGAGATCAGTCGGGGGTTTCCCCTCCGCCTCCGAGGAAGTCCTCGATGGTGGCTTCTTCGAGAAACTCCCTGAATCTGGCGACCTCTTCCTCCTCGTTCTCCTCTTCCTCCTCGAAGACGACGCCGGCGTCGTCGAGCACCGAGGGGAAGGCAAAGACAGGCGTTCCGGTGCGAACCGCCAGGGCGATGGCGTCCGATGGCCGCGAGGACACGTGCACTTCCCGGCCCGAGATGTCGAGCGAGAGGTCGGCGTAGAACACCGAGTCCCGCATCTCGGTGATCACTACGCGCACCGCGAGCGCCCCGAGGGCGTCGATGACCGAGCGCATCAGATCATGAGTGAGAGGTCTTGGCGGGACGACACCCTCCAGAGCCGTGGCGATGGCAGTGGCTTCCGAGCCCCCGATCCAGATCGGGAGGTACCGGGGCCCATCGGACTCCCTCAGAAGGACGATGGGCTGATTGGATGGAAGTTCCACCCGCACGCCCACCACTTCCATCGCGATGAGGGCCTCTTTTTCACCCGGCATTGCCAACCGAGGTTATCACCGGGCCGGTCTTGGCCCTCAGATGGCCATTCCCAGCGACCTGGCCAGCACTCTGGGGTCGTTCAGGAAAGCCTCCATGTCGAGCACTGCCCAGATCGACCGAAGATTCCGGTAGAGACCCTGCCAGTCCATCCCGTAGCCGACCAGGTACTCATCCCCTACTTCGAACCCCCGGTATTCGATGGGGACCTCGGTGACCCTGCGCACCTTCTTGTCGATCAGAGATGCAGTCGCGACGCTGCGAGCCCCTCGGTCCATGATCATCCGGCGCAGGACGGACAGCGTGAGCCCGGTGTCGGTTATGTCCTCGACCAGGATGACGTCCCGATCGAGAACCGGAGTGGCCAGGTCCATTGCGATCCCGATGCGCCCGCTCTCCCCGAACCGGTTGAGACCCAGGAAGTCGACCTCGGACCTCAGGTCCACCGACCGGACCAGATCGGCCGCGAACGGAATCGAGCCAGTCATCACCACGGTGAATAGGGGTTCCCGTTCGGCATAGTCCTCGGTGATGGCCCGACCGAGCTCGTCGACGCGGGATTCGATGTCTTCCTCGGTCACGACCTCGACCGCATGTTCGAACGCGGTCATTCCACACCGAGGGCGAGGTCAAGCCAGAACCTCATCGTCTCCATCACGGTCCTCGGGGCCGGATCCGGGTTCCTCGTGACCTCGACGATCGGTGGCGGAGCGGGCTCCGGCAAGGCTCGGAGCGGGCTCGGGCTCTCCAGCATCAACCCCTGGCCGGCCAGGTGGAGGTAGGTCTCCATGTTCTCCAGCGAGATCAGCGGGTCGGGACTCTGACGGCCTTTCAAGGCGACATAGGGTGAGCCGGTCGAGGCATCCCCGAAGAAGCCGAGCTCCTCGAACCCGTAGTCGAAGAGCTCTGTGGCGTCGGCGAAATGCGCCCTGTCACCGTCGGAGCCGAGCAGCACCGAATAGAGACGCCTGTCTTCCCGCTCCGCCGCCGCCACGTAGGTGAGGAGGGCCTGAGCTGTGAATCCGGTCTTCACGCCGAGAGAGCCCTCATACGACCAGAGCATGAGATTGGTCGAGCTCCCTGTGCGAGGTGTGCCGTCGGGAGCCGGAGGGAAGACCAGCTTCTTGGCCATCACTACTTCGGCGAACTGGGGATGTTCCATCGCCACTCTGGCCAGGTTGAGCAAATCTCGCGCACTCGTGTAGTGGTTTGGGGCATCGAGGCCGTGTGGATTTGCGAACGACGTGTGGGTGAGGCCCAGCTCGGCAGCTCGCTGATTCATGAGCGCCACGAACGCCTCGACCGAACCGGATATGTGCTCGGCGATGGCGGTGGCGGCATCGTTGGCCGAGTGAATCATCAAGGCCTTGAACAAGGCGTCCATCGAAATGGTCTCCCCGGCCACCAGCTCGATCTCCTTCTCACCGGTATTGGCGGCGCGTTCCGAGATCGTCACTGTCTCCGCCGGGAACGAGTTCTCGACCGTGAGCAACCCGGTCATGATCTTCGTTACCGACGCCATCGCACGTTCCTGGTCGGCGTTCAGCTCGGCGATCACGGTATCGGTCGACTCGTCGAAGAGGATCCAGGAAGCGGCCGTCACGTCGGGCGCCTCGGGCGCCGGGAACGTCTCGAGCACCGGTGCCGGGTAGGTGAAGGGAGCAGCCGACACGGGCACGGCGAAGACGAAAAAGACGAGGGCTAGCGCCCCAACTGCCCGAAAAGATCTGTTCATGAAGTGATTTGTTGCTTTAGCTCGACCTCGAGCATGGCGCGATGCATCGCCTGAACCGATCCCCCGCTCAGCTCGAGAAGGTCCATGGCCCGCGCCCTCGCCTCGGGGTTGGTGGCCCTGAGGAGTGGGGCAGCGAGCTGGCGAAGCAGTTCTGCTTCCCTGTCGACCGAGAGACGGATGGCACGGAGATGCCTTGCCTCCAGACCCTGGTCCATGAGCCGCTTCGCTTCCGTGGCGACGATACCTGTTTCCGGGGCGAATACCTCGGGATCGCCGATCGGGCGCACCACTCCCACTTGCAGGAGATCGTCCAGTTCTGTCGGGGAGAGCCCGGATCTTCGGAGTAGGTCGTCCCGGCTGAGTGGCTCGCCCTTCGACTCGAGGCTGGTGGCCGGGACTGCGGTACGCGAGGCGAGGTCCTCGCCCCGCTCCCACAGCGTGAGCTTCGACTTGATGACCTTCAGCGGCAGAAAATGGTCACGTTGCTGCTGGAGGATGAACTGGAGTCTGGCCAGGTCCTCCTGGTCGAACTGGCGGTACCCGCTGTCGGAGCGGCCGGGATCGATCAGCCCTTGGGATTCGAGGAAACGGATCTTCGACACGGACACATCGGGAAAGTCGTCTCGAAGGAGGTTGATCACCTCTCCGATGCTCAGCGACTGGCTATCGGTCATCGCCGTGGGCGACGACGAAGGCAAATCTTCCGACGAGAACCTCGTCGCCCGCCTTCAGTGTCGCCTGATCGACCCGGGCATCATTCACGTAGGTCCCATTGGTCGACCCGCTGTCCTCGACGACGAGACCGTCGTCATCCGCCACGAATCGGCAGTGCTGACGTGACACCGTCACGTCATTGAGGAAGATGTCGCTCTCCGGATGACGTCCCACGGTCGTGTTTCCCTCGGGGAGCAGATAGGTCATCCCGGTCTTGGGCCCCTTCTCGACGATCAGGGCATAACCCGTCACTCCGTCGAGGCTGGAGGCTTCCTCCCTGGTCATGGGGTGGTCGGCCCGGTCTTGGATCGGGACGTAGACAACGGTGGGATCACCGTCAACCTCTAGTCGAGGTTCGGGCTGTTCCCCCCCGGGGGCACGCTCATCGGTCACGAAGGAGATGATAGGGAGTTGCCGGCTGTGAGCCCGGCGACCGATTTACTCCGTCAGGTCCCGATAACGAGCAGCGTCGAGAAGGCGGTCGGTTGGCATCTCGCCTTCCACGCTCATCAGCACCAGCCAGCCGTCCTCGTAGGGGCTCTGGTTGACCAGCTCGGGGCTCTGCGAGATGTTCTCGTTCACGTCAGTGATCTTGCCGGCAAATGGGGCATAGACCTCGCCCACCGACTTCGTGCTCTCGACCTCGACCAGGACATCGTCCTTGGCCACTTCTTTCCCGACTGGCGGTAGCTCGACATAGACCACGTCACCGAGTTGGTCCTGTGCATAGTCGGTGATCCCGATCCGCACCAGGGCATCGCCCACCTCGCGGATCCACTCGTGCTCCTCGGTGTAGAGCAGATCGTCGGGAATCTCCATCAAGCCTCCTCCGGGTCAGCCGAGGACTCTAACGCTGCGAGCTTCGCTCGACTGTCCCCGATGTAGAGGACAGCGACGTACCAATAGAGAACCAGACCGATGATTCCCAGGAACCATGCCACCGGCCACATAAGCCACTCGGCGGCTCCCGCTGCGGCGAGATAGAAAGCCGGAATCGCGCCGTACAGGGCGAACGTCGCCGCCTTCCCCAGGAATCGCACCTCCACGGTTCCCCCGCCGCGAGCGGCGAGATTGAGGGCGACAGCCCCCACCAGGATCTCCCGTGTGATCAAGCCCCAGCCGAACCAGGGCGGCAAGACGTCTGCGATCAGTCCTCCGATCACCGCCGAGGCGATCATCAGGCGATCGGCTACTGGATCGAGGATCTTGCCTAGCTCGCTCACCTGCCCGAGACGACGGGCCAGATAGCCGTCGATCCAATCGGTCCAGCCGATGATGAATATGAGCCAGGCCGCCAATGCGACGTTGTCCTCGATCAGAAGGGCCCACCAGAACACCGGGATGCCAAGCAACCGAACGAACGAGACCAAATTGGGGATGGTGAGGATGCGGTTGCTCGCTGCCGTGTCGGTCACGGCGCGGAGGCTAATTGTCGTGGGTCAGGAGACCGGCGTCAGGTCGTTGAGCCCACCCAGACGTCCCTGAATCCCACCGAGCACTTCATGCTCTTCGAATCGGACCCGATCGGCTCGGTACCCCTCGATGAGACTCGGGTGATAGAGAACCAGATAGGGAAGGTCACGTGCCAGGGCCTGCTCCATGCCCCACAACGCTTCCTTCGCCTCATCCGGCGCTGCCGCCCGCTCGAATCGGGCCAGGCTGGCCTCGAAGTCGGGGCTGGCGTATCCGGTCGAGTTGGCGATGCCGTCACCGGCGAAGAGCCACCGGTGGTAATCGGGAAGGGCGGGGTTGCCCAGCGTCCACCCGAGGACATACATGTCGTACTGGCGGATGCCAGACTCGTCCACCGTGAACGCCAGGTCGACGACGGTGTCGAAATCGGTGACCACCGGTCTGACGTCGAATCCGAGGGCCTCGAGAGTGGTCTCGATCCGGCTCGTGTAGTCGGGACGCGCCGGGTCGTACTCGTCGCCCGGCGTCAGGATTGTGAGGGGAGCAGGCGGTTGGCCGTCGATGGTGAGCCCAGCTCCTGGCACCAGGCTGCCATCGACCACGGCGGGCGGAGTCTCCCACGCGTAGCCCACACCCTGGAGACCCGAGATGGCGGCGGGCACACGGGCTTCGAGTGTCTGGGCGTAGGGATCGGAGATAGAAGCCGCTTCACCCTCGTCGAACCATGAGACGTTGGCGGATGACAGCATGGTGTAGGCCGCGGCAGCGTCGGGCACCACCGTCTCTGTCGCCCATCCTCGATCGAGGAGGAGGGCCAGACTCTGGCGAAATTGCGCTTTCGCCATCGGGTCACGGGTCAGGTTGAAGCCGAGATAGCGGACAGCATTGGCCGGGCTGCGCTCGATGGCGACCCCGGGAGTCCCCGCCAGGGCATCAGCGCCCTCGTCGGAGAGACCATTCGGGTCGAGCACGGTGTCGATCGCACCCGTCTTCATGGCCGCGATCGCCGCGGCCTCGTCGCCGAAGATCGAGTAGACGACGTCGGGAATGCCGTCGTGCGGGTAGCCAGGATTCGCCACCGTTTCGATCCGGGTGTCCGTGATGGTCACGATCTGGAGCGGGCCGCCCGAGACGTCGACGTCGGCGCCGAGGTCGTAGAGAGCGGCGGCAGTGTCGATGCCCTCGGTCTGTGCGGCCCAGACGTGGGCGGGCATGATCGGCGCCAGCCCGAGCCCGTGCGGCCAGAGCCCGAGTCCCGGGCGGCCGGAGAACTCGATCCTCAGCTCGGTTGGAGACTCGGCCACGATCTGCTCGATCTCGTCGGGATAGGAGGCGGCCCAGCCTCCTTCGAGCTCCAGCCGTCGCACCGTCTCGAACGTGTACGCGACGTCTGCGGCAGTCACAGGTAGTCCGTCGGACCAAGCGAGTTCGTCACCGAGATCGACCCGCACCCGCCAACCTTCGCTGTCCCAAGTTGGAAGAACAGGGGCTGAGCCGGCGACCTCGGGGATGAGAGCGTTGGAGGCAGGGTCGATCGCATACAGAGCCGGCTTGGTTGGGCCGAGAACGTAGGCGTTCCATGCCGTCGGCTGCTCGCCCACGTACTCCCAGTAGTTATCCGTTGTCACGCCTGAGAGCAGTCCGACCCTGTATTCGAATGACGCTTCGACCTCGGCCGGGCTCGTTGAAGCGTCGCGAGGGGCCGTCGTGCCCACAGGGGCATCGATCTCGGCAGGAGTCTGCTCCTCGGGTCGCATTTGGACGATCCCCGCGATGACGATGCCGATCAATACGGCCGACGCACCTATCGCCCTTGCTGTCTTGCTGCGCATGCACATATCGAATCGGCAGGTCAGTGGTGGTCCTTGACCATCGCTTGGCGCATCGCCGGGCCATTCCTCGTGTGTCTGCCTCCCGGCTACGATTCGCTGATCCACAACTTCGGGCTGTGGCGCAGTTTGGTAGCGCACTTGGCTGGGGGCCAAGGGGTCGTGGGTTCAAATCCCGCCAGCCCGACCAATGAACATCCGAGACATCCCCATCACCACGATCGACGGGGAGGACACTTCCCTGGGCGAATACTCCGACAAGGCGGTACTGATCGTCAATGTCGCCTCTAGATGCGGATTGTCGCCCCAATACGAGAAGCTCGAAGAGCTGCAACGCAACTATGGAGATCAGGGCTTCAGCGTGCTGGGATTCCCAAGCAATCAGTTCCTCCAGGAGCTGAGCAGCGAGACGGCGATCAAGGATTACTGCTCGACGACTTGGGGAATCACGTTCCCGATGTTCGAGCGGGTGAGAGTGAACGGGCGGTCACAGCATCCTCTGTATGCCGAGTTGACCAAGACACCGGATAGCGCCGGCAAGGCCGGCCGCATCATCTGGAATTTCGAGAAGTTCCTCGTCTCCCCGTTCGACGAGGTGCGTCGCTTTCGCCCAACAACAGAGCCGGACGCACCGGAGGTGGTCAGCGCGATCGAGAGCTTCCTACCCGGCAATCCGGATAAGCAGCTCGAGCAGCAGACGCTTCCTACCTGACGAACGGCATCGGGAACGTCTGATCCAGCGACATTGGGCCACGACGGGTTTGCGGCGGCTCGAAATTCGGCTCTGTGGGCTCTCGGCTCGTGGTGAGAGCGGCTGCCACCACGCCACGCAGGGCGAACACATTCAAGCCGCGCATCTCGTCAGCCTCATAAGGCCCAGACCATGCCGGCATTCCCAACCCGATAGCGATCACGGAAACCATCCCGATGAATCATCGGCATTTGCGAGCCGGTCTTGAGCATCGGTCTGGAAAGATCAGGCCGGGATAGATGGTCCCAATATCGAGGCAACCAGAAGCACAAGGGCCAGCAACATCAGCAGGACCCACTTCGAACGTCTCCAGACTTCCACAGGGCTCCTTTCGACGGGCCCTATCAACCTAGGAGTGCACCCTGAACGTCCTGGGGCAATTTGGTAACAGGCCGGTGAATGAACGAGAACTTCGTCAATGGGGTGCTGAAATCGACTCGGTGTTGGCAGCCTGCGACCCCACTCCAGCGAGCGGGTCGATTTGACCATTTTCGCTCTCGCCCTGGCCCTGCTCGCGGCGCTCATGCACGCCGTCTGGAACCTCCTGGTCAAGTCGAGCGACGACCAGCTGGTGGCGGCCTGGACCGTCGTCGCCGGTGCCTCCATCCTTGCCCTGCCTGCACTGGCGTTCACCGGGCTCCCCGGTCGATCCGTGTGGGACCTGATCCTCATCTCGACAGGCGTCCAGGTTGCCTACGTCCTGACTCTGGCCGCGGCGTACCGCGTTGGCGATCTTTCCTTCGTATATCCCCTCGCGCGTGGCACGTCGCCGGTGCTCGTGTCCCTCGCCGGTATCGCTCTCCTCGGTGACGAGATCTCCGCCCTCGGGTGGATAGGGGTGCTCACCGTAACCGGGGCCCTCTCATTGCTGGCATGGCGGCGGTCGGATCGATCGGGGCTGGCACTGGCTCTGGCGACGGGCGTGCTGATCTCGATCTACACGTCGGTGGACGCGGCTGCAGTTCGTGAAGAGGGGTCGGCGCTCCCGGTCATAGCCGCAGAGTTCGTGTTGCTGGCGATTGCTCTTGGATTGGTCGTCCTCGTCATGCGGGGACCCGGGTCGATGCTCGGCATGGTCAGGGCTGATTGGCGAAAAGCAGCGGTCGGGGGATTCGCCACCGGCACGGCCTACTTGCTGGTGATGATCGCCGCCTTGAGTGCGCCGATCGGGCTGGTGTCGGGAGTGAGGGAGACATCCGTGCTGATAGCCGTGATCGCGTCGAGGCTCGTCCTCCACGAGGAAGTCACCCGTTCCCAGATCGGGACAGTCGCAGCCGCTGTCGCGGGCATCGCCCTCATTGCCATGGGCTAGGTCGGTCCCGACGCTCAGATGACGTAGAGGAAATCGACGCCGGGCACCACGACCGTCGCCAAACGGGAGGTCTCGAGAGGCTGCTCCCCCACCAGCACGACGCCGGCGGTCCCGGCGGCCCGGGCCGCCTCGGCGTCGACCCATGAGTCGCCCACATAGAGGAGACGAACGGGTTCCACTCCAAGGCGGCGAGCAGCTTCGAACAGCGCGGCCGGTGCCGGCTTCGCATCCAGCCCTTCGTCACCCGTCACCACGGCGTCGAGCAGCGAGCCGATTGAGAGGGCCTCGATCGCCGAGTCGACGGTGCTTCGGTCGTCGCTGGAGACGATCGCCAGCCGCAAACCCGCTTCGTGCAGCGATCGGAATGTCCCGGTCACATCGCCGAGGGCCAAGAGGTTGCCCTTCTCCCCCGCCAATGCAGACGTCTCCCGGGCACGGTCTGACGACGCCCTGGCATCGGCCTCGCTCGCCCCATGCTCAGAGAGAGCCGTGATGGTCGACTCGTACAACTGCCCTACCGTGCCGACGGCGAACAGCCCACCCCCCACCAGATGCCCGGTGACGAGATCCAACCCGAGCTCGAGGGCCAGCGTCTCTTCGAGAGCGGGGTCACCCGCAGCCGCCGTCATCACCCAGGCCAGAGCGGCAGGCCCCCAGGCTGCGTCCAGGTCGATCAGCGTCCCGTCCTTGTCGAACGCCACCGCATCGACATCGAACACCACGTCACCGGCTTTGACCCGTGGCACGCCAGTTCTAGACCATCACCCAGCAGGCGTGGGAGGGGAAGGAGACCTGGGTGGTCTCTCCTGCCACCGGCAGTTCGAGCAGGCGCTCGTTGAATAGGTCGGCGGTGAGCCGCCCGCCGTCGACTCCCACCTGGACGCGCACGATCGAGCCGAGGAAGGTCACTGATTCGACCGTGCCCTCGAGGACGTTCTCCTCTTCGGCATCGAGTGTCACCTCCTCCGGCCTCATCATCAGGGACACCTCGGCACCCTCGGGCGACTCGATCAATGACGTGGTGCGGATCTCGCTCCGGCCGACCCGAAGACGGCCCAGGGCAGGATCGACCACGGTGACCGGCAGACGGTTGAGTTGACCTACGAAGGAGGCGACGAACCCCGTGGATGGGTTGTTGTAGATCTCGAACGGCTCACCGACCTGCTCCATCTGCCCCTTGCTCATAACCACTATGCGATCGGAAAGGGCCAGGGCTTCCTCCTGGTCATGAGTGACGTAGATGGTGGTGATGTTGAGCTGCCGTTGGATCCGACGAATCTCCGCTCGCAAGTCGTCGCGGATCTTGGCATCGAGGGCGGAGAGTGGCTCGTCGAGGAGGAGCAGCTGGGGGCGGATGGCCAGAGCCCTGGCGAG